>NZ_CEEDDU010000006.1:0-433837 GCF_979253735.1 Curtobacterium sp. AC273
ATGCTTCGTTCAGTTTCAGAGCAGGTGTTTAACCGTTTTCGCATTTATCGTGAAACGCTTTCGCGTTTTCGTGCAGAATTTCACCCGGAGAACCGCATCGCGGACCACCGCACCGGGTACAAGGCGTACGACCTCGACCGCGTCATGAACGGTGCGCTCGAGGCCATCGTCAGTCCGCCATCCAGGCGGACGAAGAGGCACGTCTGGCCGCCATCGGCGACCAGGACGCCTAGGCCTGGAGGCACGGCTCCTGTCCGACAGTGATCCCACGTTCGCCGCGGATCGCCTCCTCGGGGAGGCGACCGCGCTCGGTGCATCTACGACGTGCCGACGCCACAGGTGGACGCCGAGCTCCTGCTCGCCCTGGGCGACGGACACGTCGCGCGGCGCCGTGCAGGCCCGGGCGCTCACCGGCGGCGCGATCGCCGCGGAGCACGTCGAGCGCTTCCGGCACGCCGTCGCCCGACGCGCCACACGTGAGCCGTTGCAGCACATCACCGGCGAGGCCCACTTCCGGATGCTGACCCTCGCGGTCGGTCCCGGGGTCGTCCCGCGGCCCGAGACCGAGGGCGTCGTGCAGTTCGGCATCGGCGCGCTCCGCTCGGTCGCGGTGGCCGAACGGTCGCCGTCGACCTGGGCTCCGGCAGTGGTGCCATCGCGGTCGCGATGGACACCGAGGTGCCGAACGCCGTGGTGTACGCCGTGGAGCGGTCGCCCGAGGCCTGCCCTGGACCCGACGGAACGTCGACGCGCACGGTGGGACGGTCCGCCTCGTCGAGGGCGACCTCGGCGACGCGCTGCCCGAGCTCGACGGCAGCGTGTCCGTCGTGGTCTCGAACCCGCCGTACGTGCCCGACGACGCGGTACCGATCGACCCCGAGGTCCGTGACCACGACCCGGCGATGGCGCTCTACGGCGGGCCGGACGGCCTCGACGCCGTCCGTGCCCTGGCCGAGACCGCGTGGCGGTTGCTCGTGCCCGGGGGAGTCCTCGTCATCGAGCACGCCGAGCAGCAGGGCGCCGGCGTCCGTGACGTGCTCGCGCGCCGGGGTTCCGCACCCCGGAGACGCACGTCGACCTGACCGGGCGCGACCGCACGACCACCGCGACCCGCTAGGCGGAGCCGAGCCGCGCCTCCCGGCCGCCCGCGCCCCCCGCACCCCGCGCCCCGCAAAACGCAACGTTGCCGACTTCTCGCAGCGGTGTACCGCTGCGCGAGGCGAGGTTGCGTTTTGCGGTGAAGGCTACGCGATGGGGGCCGCAGCGCGTTCCTGCGCCATGACGAACGCGCGCACCTCGTCGCGGAGGTCGGTGTCGCGCTCGACAACGGCGTGGATGCCGACGCTCCGCCGCGCGCCCGCGATGTTCTCGGGCATGTCGTCGGCGAAGAACGTGCGCTCGGCAGGGACGCCGTGGTGCGCGAGGGCACGACGGAAGACCTGGGTTCGGGCTTCCGGGCGCCGAAGTTGCTCGACGTGTCGAGGTGCTCGCCGAACAGGGGCGGGGCGACGGTGCCCAGCGATGGATCCAGCGGCCGACGGACCGTTGTTGGTGAAGGCCCGACGGCCGTGCTCGCTCGCGATCGAGGACCGCCTCGACTCGCTCGGGCAGCTCGGTCATGGCCGAGCCGCGGATCCGCGCCCACTCGGCCTCGGGCACGTCGCAGCCCATCGCCCGCTCGAGCGGCCGAGGTACTCGTCGCCGTCCGCGAACCCGCCGGCCTCGGCGCGCTGCTCGTTGCCGCAGTCCCACCAGCGTCGCCGGAGCTCCTGGAACTCGTGTCCGGTGAACTCGGAGAGCGCGGCCATCCGCACCTTCCAGTCGGCGCGGACCGGGACGTCGTCCATGTCGAAGAGGAACAGGGCGAGGCGCGGGTCTCGTTCCACGGTGCCCTCCATTGTTGTACTCATCGTCAGGTCATGGCATCCCGATACGACCACCGGCTTCGACGGGCATCACCGAACCGGGATGCGGCTCGCGCGGCCGCGCTCGGCCTGGAGGCTTCGTCGTCGTCCCCACCGACACCGTCTACGGCGTGGCCGCGGACGCCTTCAGCGCGGCCGCCGTCCAGCGGCTCCTCGACGCGAAGGGCCGTACCCGGCGCCAGTCGCGCCGCCGCCGGTCCTCGCTCCCGGTCCGCCCACGCTCGAGCGCTCGCGAGCGACATCCGCAAGCAGGTGCGTGACCTGGTGGACGAGTTCTGGCCGGCGGCCTCACCGTCATCCTCCGCGCCCAGCCGTCGCTCGACTGGGACCTCGGCGAGACGCGGGGCACCGTCATCCTCCGGATGCCGGACTCCCGGATTGCGCGCTCGAACTCCTGCCTGCAAGGGTGGGGCCGCTCGCGGTCTCCTCCGCGAACTCCACCGGCGACCCCGCGGCGATGGACGTCGACCAGGCCGAGGCGATGCTGGGCGACAGCGTCGCCGTCTACCTCGACGGCGGTCCGATCGAGGTGCACGAGGGCTTCGCGGCATCGACGGGGTCGATCGTCGACGCGACCGGACTGTCCCGCGGCGGCAAGCTCCGCATCGTCCGGCACGGCGTCGTCTCCGACGACGACATCACCCGGGTCGTCGGGGCCGACCTCGTCGGATGAAGTACTACCTGCTCGCGGGGGCCATCGCCGCCGTCGTGAGCTTCTGCGTCAGCTGGATCGTGTGGAAGCTGGGGCTGAAGTACAAGTGGTACCCGAAGAGAAAGGTCCGCGAGCGCGACGTGCCGCGCGCCGACGCCACGGCTCGGCGGCATCGCGATGTACCTCGGCGTCATCGTGTCCCTGCTCGCCGCCTGGTTCCTCTTCCCCTCCATCGCGGGGACCGACTACTTCCGGCTCGTCTTCGCCGAGCCGAACCGGGTCCTGGCCGTGCTCGGCGGGGCGACGATCATCGTGGTGCTCGGTGTCGCCGACGACATCTGGGACCTCGACTGGATGACCCAGCTCGCGGGGCAGATCATCGCCGCGGGCATCCTCGCGTGGCAGGGCGTGGCGATCGTCTCCCTGCCGATCGGCAACACGCTCGGCGTCGGCTCGTCCATGAGCCTGATCTTCACCGTGCTGGCGGTGGTGCTCGTGATGAACGCGGTGGGCTTCAACGACGGCCTGGACGGCCTGGTCGCGGGGGTCGTGGCGATCATCGCCGGCGGGGTGTTCTTCCTTTACACGTTCTTCATCAACCGCGTGGTCGTGCAGATTGAGTTCTTCTTCAACCTGCCGTCCCTGCTCACGGCGGTGCTCGTCGGCGCCTGCTTCGGCTTCCTCATCCTGAACTGTACCGCGAAGCTCTTCATGGGTGATGCGGGGGCGCTGCTGGTCGGGTTCCTGATGGCGACGAGCGCGGTCTCCGTGACGGGGAACATCGACCCCGCCGCGGTGCAGACTCGCCAGGCGCTCCTGCCGGCCTTCATCCCGATCCTGCTGCCGTTCGCGGTGATCGTGCCGATCCTCGACTTCGGGCTCGCCGTCACCCGGCGCCTGAGCGCGGGGAAGTCGCCGTTCTCGGCCGACCGGAAGCACCTGCACCACCGCCTGCTCGACATGGGCCACTCGCACTTCCACGCGGTGCTCATCTTCTACGCGTGGACCGCGACGGTCGCCGTCGGCTGCCTGCTGTTCCTCTTCGTGGACCTGGTACTGGGTGGTCGTCTTCGTCGCCGTCCGGGTTCTGGCGCGCCGTCGCCACCTTCGCGCCGCTCGGCCTGCGGCGCGCGCCGAGTTCGCCGCGCAGGTCGCCACCCGCTCCACCACCGTGGTGGACACCGCCAGCCTCGACCCGCTCGACCGGGCCGCCAACGATCCAGAGCCATCACGTGACCGCACCGAACGCGCTCGACCACGTCCGGCCGGTGTTCCGCCGCATCATCACCTGGGGCGCCGTCCTCGCGGTCGGACTCGCCGTCGTCGGGGGAGTGATCGGCCTGCTCGTGGCCGGCGGTCCCAGGGCTCGTCGGGGGCCTGCTCCGGGGCCGTCCTCAGCGCGTGGTGTTCTCTGACGGCCCGAACAGGCGTCGGCGTCGCCCTGCGGGTCTCGAAGGGGCAGATGGCATCGTGATGGGCACCTGGCTCCTGAAGTTCATCGTCTTCATCGTGGTGCTCGTCCTGCTCGGGATCGTGGCTGGGTGGACTTCCCGGTGCTCGCGATCGTGATCATCGCCGGGGTCGTCGGCTCGCTCGTCATCGACGTCGTCGCCGTGGCCAAGGCCCGCATCCCGTCGGGGGTGTCCCTGCCCGAGAGCTCCGCTTCTCCTGAGAAGGACGCACCCCGCAACTGAAGACCGGGAAGGCTCTCGCACCTGATAGGCTTCTCGGAGTCCGCGTCGGAGCAATGCTCCAGGCGGACGAGCCTCACAACGTCCACCATCGCGTGCCATGCGTGCGCGCGCCGGCCCCTGGGAGACAGCGCTGCTATCCCACGCTCTTCCCCTGTCCCTCACCGCTGCGGCTAACACCGTGGCGGCGGGGGCCAGCAAGGCCGCCGAGTTCCATGGTCCGTCGATCAACGAGTTCTTCCCGGATGCGATCTTCTTCGCGGGGACGCCCTTCGAGATCGATCGGCTCGTCATCATCCGCTTCGTCGCCGTCGCGGTCCTGCTGCTGATCGGCGTCATCGGGACCCGTTCGCTCAAGCTCGTGCCCGGCCGCGGCCAGGCGCTCATCGAGTACGCGTTCGACGTCGTCCGCCGGAACACCTTCGACAACCTGGGGGAGAAGGACGGCAAGCGGTTCCTGCCGATCCTCGCCACGATCTTCTTCTCCGTGCTGTTCCTGAACCTCACGGGTCTGATCCGCGGGTTCAACCTGCAAGGCACCAGCCCGTATCGCGTACCCGATGATCCTCGCGGCCGTCGCGTACATCGCGTTCATCTACGCGGGCCTGCGGAAGCACCCCGGCGCGTTCCTCCAGGGACGCCCTCTTCCCGCCCGGCGTGCCGTGGCCGCTCTACATCATCGTGACGCCGATCGAGCTCGTCTCGACCTTCGTGCTCCGTCCGGTGACGCTGACGCTGCGACTCCTGATGAACATGGTCGTCAGCCACCTGCTGCTCGTCCTGTTCTTCGCTGCGACGCCGTTCTTCTATTTCTTCGACAGCGAAGGCCTGTTCAAGCTCTTCGGCGTCGGGACGCTCGCGTTCGGCATCGCGTTCAGCTTCTTCGAGATCCTGGTCGCGCTGCTGCAGGCCTACGTCTTCATGCTGCTGACCGCTGTGTACATCCAGCTCGCGCTGGCTGACGAGCACTGACCAACGACCTGTACTGACCCCCAATACGGCACGGCATCCGCCGGGCCGCCATCTCGAAAAGGAAAACACGTGGACGCAACAATGGTTCTCGCGGAGATCAACAGCGACCTCGCTGACCATGGGCTACGGCCTCGCGGCGATCGGTCCGGCCATCGGCGTGGGCATCGTCGTCGGCGAGACCGATCCGAGTCCGTCGCTCGCCAGCCGGAGCTCTGGGGCCGCCTGACGACCCTCATGTACATCGGTATCGCCTTCACCGAGGCCCTCGCCTTCATCGGCATCGCCACGTACTTCATCTTCACCGGCACCAACTACGGCTACTCGATGCAGAACGCACTCATCATCGCGGCGGAGGAGACGCATGGTCCCCTCGTCCCGCCGCTGTACGACAACATCGTCTGGTCGCTGGTCGCGTTCATCGTCATCCTGCTGGTCTTCTGGCGGGTGTATCCCGCGGATCACGAAGATGCTCGACGAGCGCACCGAGGCCATCGAAGGTGGCATCAAGAAGGCCGAGGCTGCTCAGGAGCAGGCCGCGGCTGCGCTCGACGAGTACAACAACCAGCTCGCCGAGGCACGTGCCGAAGGCGTCGCGGATCCGTGAGCAAGGCCCGCGCCGACGCGAACGCGATCGGCGGCGAGCTGCGCGAGCGAGTACCTGCAGGCCGATGCGGCACGCATCACCGCCAACGCCCAGGCGCAGATCGAGGGGCCGAGCGTCGGAAGCGCTGTCCGGTCGAGCTGCGGAGCGAGGTGGGCACCCTCGCCCTCGACCTCGCCTCCGGTGTGATCGAGGAGTCCACTCAAGGAGGACGACGCCAAGTCGACTGCGGTCGTGGACCGGTTCCTCGCCGACCTCCAGGCCTCGCAGGCCACGAAAGACGGGGGAGCACTGAGCATGCGCAGCGCCACCAGGGAGGCACTGGCGGTCCACGGGGCGGTGCTCGCCGACCTCGGCGGGTCGGCCGACCTCGCCGCCGGTGCCGAGATCCTCGCCGCAGGGCGTGCGATCGCCGGTGCGCCGCAATGCTGCTCGGTCTGCTGTCCGACCCGAGCAGGCCGACCCGGCTGTCAAGAAGGTGGTCGTCGACCGCGTCACTTCGCCGGTCAGTCGGTCGCGACGCGTGCGGTCCTGACCGCGGTGGCCGGCTCGCGCTGGTCCTCGCACCGAGGACGTGCTCGTCGGCATCGAGGACGCGGGCATCCGCGCCGTGCTGCTACCGCCCCGTCCGGACGTCTCCCTCGAGTCCGAGCTGTTCTCCTTCGAGTCCGCCGTCCGTTCGGACGCCGACCTCGAGCTGGCGCTTGGCGCCAAGCTCGGCAGCCCGGCTGAGAAGAGCGCGCTCGTCGAGCGTCTGCTCGGCGGCAAGGCCTCGGCGCAGACGATCCGCGATCCTGTCGCACCTCGTGCAGCGGCAGCGTGGTCGACGCATCGGTGGAACTCAGTCCGCGATGCCTCGCGCCTCATCGTGGCCGAGCAGGCGGACAAGCTCGTCGCGACGGTCATCACCGCGACCCCCCTCTCCGCAGGCCAGGCGGCTCGTGTCGCCCGCAGGCCTCGGCGAAGTACGGCAAGGACATCAGCATCAACCACGTGGTCGACCCCTCGGTCGTCGGCGGGGTCCGGGTGCAGATCGGCGGCGACGTCATCGACGGCACCGTCGCCACGCGTCTCTCGGAGCTCCGGCTCCAGCTCGCCGGCTGAGCGTACGGTCGAAGCCGCCCCTCCCAAGTCCACAACGGGAACTGCCGAGTCAGGCAGCATCACCCTCTCGGAGCCTGACGGCCCCGGAAACCAACAAGGAAAATCCCATGGCAGACATCACCATCAGCCCCGATGGGATCCGTGATGCCCTGAAGGACTTCGTCTCGAACTACGAGCCGACGAAGGCCTCCACGGCCGAGGTCGGGCACGTCATCGACGCCGGCGACGGCATCGCGCACGTCGAGGGCCTCCCCGGCGTCATGGCGAACGAGCTCGTCCGCTTCGAGGACGGCACGCTCGGCCTCGCGCAGAACCTCGACGAGGACTCCATCGGCGCCATCGTGCTCGGCGAGTTCGCCGGCGTCGAAGAGGGCCAGGAAGTCACGCGTACCGGCGAGGTCCTCTCGGCCCCGTCGGCGACGGCTTCCTCGGTCGCGTCGTCGACCCGCTCGGCGCCCCGATCGACGGTCTCGGCGAGATCCCGGCCGAGGGTCGTCGTGCCCTCGAGCTCCAGGCCCCCCGCGTCGTGTCGCGCAAGTCGGTCCACGAGCCGCTGCAGACCGGCATCAAGGCCATCGACGCGGTGATCTCCGTCGGCCGTGGTCAGCGTCAGCTGATCGTCGGCAGACCGCCAGAACCGCCAAGACCAGCCATCGCGATCGACACGATCATCAACCAGAAGGCCAACTGGGAGTCGGGCGACGAGGACCGGCGAGAGTTCGCTGCATCTACGTCGCCATCGGTCAAAAGGGCTCCACGATCGCCTCCGTCAAGGGTGCGCTCGAGGACGCCGGCGCGATGGAGTACACCACCATCGTCGCCGCCCCGGCCTCCGACCCGGCCGGCTTCAAGTACCTCGCCCCGTACACCGGTTCGGCCATCGGCCAGCACTGGATGTACCAGGGCAAGCACGTCCGATCATCTTCGATGACCTGTCGAAGCAGGCCGAGGCCTACCGCGCCGTGTCGCTCCTCCTCCAGTCGTCCGCCGGGCCGCGAGGCCTGCCGAGGGTGACGTCTTCTACCTGCACTCCCGTCTGCTGGAGCGTTGCGCGAAGCTGTCCGACGAGCTCGGCGCCGGCTCGGTGACGGGTCTCCCGATCATCGAGACCAAGGCGAACGACGTCTCGGCGTAATCCCGACCAACGTCATCTCCATCACCGGCAGCTAGATCTTCCTGCCAGTCGGACTTCTTCAACGCGAACCAGCGTCGGCCGTCGACGTGGGCATCTCGGTGTCCCGCGTCGGTGGTGACGCGCAAGGTGAAGTCGATCAAGAAAGGTCTCCGGCACGCTGAAGCTCGAGCCTGGCGCAGTACCCGCTCGCTCGAGGCGTTCGCCGATGTTCTTCGTCCGACCTCGACCAGGCGTCGCGTCGTCAGCTGGACCGTGGTGCCCGCCTGACCGAGCTCCTCAAGCAGCCGCAGTACTCGCCGTACCCGGTCGAGGAGCAGGTGTCGATCCATCTGGGCCGGCACGAACGGCAAGCTCGACACCGTCCCGGTGCCGGACGTGCTCCGCTATCAAGTCCGAAGCTGCTCGACCACCTGCGTCGCAACTCCGACGTCCCTCACGACGCTGCGCGGGACCAGCCAGCTCAGCGACGACACGGTCTCGGAGCTGTCGAAGCAGATCGACGAGTTCACGAAGAGCTTCCAGACGAGCGACGGCAAGGCCCTCGGCTCCGAGCAGTTCGACGCTGCCGACGCCGAGGACGTCGACCAGGAGCAGATCGTCGAGGTCGTCGGCTAGATGGCAGCGCAGGTACGGGTCTACCGACAGCGAATCAAGTCCGCGAAGACCACGAAGAAGGTCACTCGCGCGATGGAACCTGATCTCGGCGTCGCGGATCCAGAAGGCGCAGGCCCGCATGGCTGCGTCCGGCCCGTACTCGCGAGCCGTGACGCGTGCGGTGTCGGCCGTGGCGACGTTCTCGAACGTCGACCACGTGCTGACCACCGAGCCGGAGTCGTCGACGCGGGCAGCCGTCGTGCTGTTCACGTCCGGACCGGGGCCTGAACGGCGCGTTCAGCGCCAACGATCCTCAAGCAGGGCGAGGAGCTCGCCGTCCTGCTCCCGCAGCGAGGGCAAGGACGTCGTGTTCTACCTGGTCGGTACGCAAGTCCGTCGGGTGCTTCGCGTTCCGTGAGCGTGCGTCCCGGAGCAGCGGTGGGTCGGCAACACCGACCAGCCGGAGTTCTCGACGGCCAAGGAGATCGGCGACGCCGTCGTGGCGAAGTTCCTCCAGGACACGGCGGAGGGCGGCGTGGACCAGATTCACATCGTCTTCAACCGCTTCCTCAGCCTGGCGGCCCAGGAGCCGCGGGTGGTGCGCCTGCTCCCGCTCGAGAGTCGTCGAGGGTGTCGAGGAGCCGTCGGACAACGAGCCGCTCCACGCTCTACGAGTTCGAGCCGGACGCCGATGCGGTGCTCGACGCTCGCCTGCTCCCGGTCTACTACATCGAGAGCCGCATCTTCAACGCCATGCTCCAGTCGGCTGCCTCCGAGCACGCCGCCCGGCAGAAGGCGATGAAGGCGGCCAGCGACAACGCGGACTCGCTGATCCGTGACTTCGCCCGACTCGCATGAACAACGCGCGTCCAGGCCGAGATCACGCAGCAGATCTCCGAGATCGTCGGCGGCGCCGGCGCCCTCTACCTCGTCGAAGAAGAAGTAGTCCGCGTCGTTCGCGGACGGTTACTACACCTCCCGGGAAGGCACCAGCCATGACCGACACCGCAACCACCGCGGTCGAGACGTCCGTCGGCCCCGGTGTGGCCGGATCGCCGTATGCGGGTCCCGTCGTCGACATCGAGTTCCCCAGCCGCCGTCCCGGAAGATGTACAACCTCCTGTTCACGACCATCACCATCGGTGACTCGTCGCAGGAGATCGGCCTCGAGGTCGCGCAGCACCTCGGCGACGACCTCGTCCGTGCCATCTCCCTGAAGCCGACCGACGGCCTGGCAGTCCAAGCTGGCCAGGAGGTCCGTGACATCGAAGGCGCTCCGATCGTCGGTCCACGTCGGCGACATCATGCAAGGGCAAGGTCTTCGGCGTGCTGGGCGACGACCTGCTCAACACCGACGAGAAGCTCGAGATCACCGAGCGCTGGCCGATCCACCGCAAGGCCCCGGCCTTCGACCAGCGTGAGTCCAAGACCTCGTGTTCGAGACCGGCATCAAGTCGATCGACCTCCTCACCCCGTACGTGCAGGGTGGCAAGATCGGTCTCTTCGGTGGTGCGGGCGTCGGCAAGGCCGTCCTCATCCAGGAGATGATCCAGCGCGTCGCGCAGGACTACGGCGGTGTGTCGGTGTTCCGGTGTCGGCGAGCGCATCCGTGTGGGCAACGACCTCATCGGCGAGATGGAAGAGGGGGGGTCTTCGACGAGGTGTACTTCCTCGTGGTCAGCCAGATGGACGAGCCGCCGGGAACGCGCCTCCGCGTGGCCCTGTCGGCGCTGACGGTAGCCGAGGTAAGCTTCCGCGATGTCCAGAAGCAGGACGTGCTCCTCTTCATCGACAACATCTTCCGCTTCCGCGCAGGCCGAGCTCCGAGGTCTCGACGCTGCTCGGTCGCATGCCGTCCGCGGTGGGCTACCAGCCGAACCTCGCCGACGAGATGGGTGCTGCTCCAGGAAGCGCATCACCTCGACGCGTGGTACTCGATCACCTCGCTGAGGCGATCTACGTGCCGGCTGACGACTACACCGACCCGGCGCCGGCGACCGGCGTTCCGCGCACCTCGACGCCGCCACGAGGCTCTCCCGCGAGATCGCGTCGCAGGGTCTCTACCCGGCGATCGACCTGCCTGACCTCGGCGTAGCGTATCATGGACCCCCGGTACCTGGGCGCCGACCACTACAGAGACGGCCACGCAGCGTCCAGCCAGATCCTCCAGAAGAACAAGGAGCTGCAGGAGTCATCGCCATCCTCGGTGTCGACGAGCTCTCCGAAGAGGACAAGATCACGGTCGAGCGTGCTCGTCGTCTCCAGCCAGTTCCTCTCGCAGAACACCTACATGGCGAAGAAGTTCACGGGTGTCAGAGGGCTCCACGGTGCCGCTCAAGGACACCATCGAGTCGCTTCTGCGCCATCGCCGACGGCGAGTTCGACCACGTCGCGACGCAGGCGTTCTTCAACGTCGGTGGCATCAACGACGTGGAAGAGAAGTGGGCACAGATCCAGAAGGAGAACCGCTGACATGGCGGGTCTCAGCGTGAGCGTCGTCTCGGCCGACCGTGAGGTCTGGTCTGGGCGACGCCTACCATGGTCGTCGCACGCACGACGGAGGGCCAGATCGGCATCCTCGCCGGGCACGAGCCGATGCTCGCGATCCTGGCGCAGGGTCAGGTCCGCATCACGCGGGCCGACGGCTCGGCCGTCGCGGTCGACGCCGAGGACGGCTTCCTGTCGGTGGAGCACGACACGGTGACGATCGTCGCGCGGCAGGCCGCGCTGGCGTCCCTGACCGGACGACCGTCCTCCTCCCGCCTTCGAGAGACCGAAGCGGGGGGGGAGCCCGAGACTCGGGCACGCTCGATCTGCGTGCGCTGTCGTTCCCGGAACTGGCTGCAGAGCGGGCCGCGGTGATCACCGCGGCCCGCTCCGATCGGTTCGA
This sequence comes from Curtobacterium sp. AC273, assembly GCF_979253735.1. Classification (NCBI taxonomy): domain Bacteria; kingdom Bacillati; phylum Actinomycetota; class Actinomycetes; order Micrococcales; family Microbacteriaceae; genus Curtobacterium; species Curtobacterium sp. AC273. Next base: position 11,565 of record NZ_CEEDDU010000006.1, read on the forward strand.
GGAGTCCTCGGCCCGGACGGCCCTGAGCTCGGCCGAAGTCGATCGAGACTGGTTCCGCAACCTCGTGCTCGAGGCCCTCCGGGACCATGCCGGCGAGTCGATCGGTACACGGGGTGCTCCCTACGACCCGCTCGGGGCGCTTTCGATGCCGATCCCGCGACTCGGGCGTGGTGGTTCGACCACGTGATCGTGCAGTCGGCGATGTTCAGCCCGATCGGTGGCGGCGACCCCGTCCCCGCTTACCGCCTGTCGCACGACTCCCGGTTGGGGACGCTGCGACTGGCCGCGCACTGGCCTGCGCCGTCGTCGCGCGTGCTCGACGTCCGGACGGCCGGTGGTCTCGTGCTCGACCTCCGCTCGAGGGGTACCGCCAGCTCGGTCCGGTGCACGGGGCGGTCGCGCCCGGGGTCGTGAGTGTCGACGGCTCCGGTCGTCGGAAGGCGCTCAACCACTGGAACAAGACCGCGAAGGGCCGCCTGGTGGCGCTGCTCGCCCGGACCGGCGCGCAGGCGTCGTCGATGACGGACCTCGTCCGGTGGGCGTCGACGCACGGCGTGGTCCTCGAGGAACGCGACGGCGGCTGGGACCTGGTCGCCGAGAGTCTCGAGCCCGTCACCGTCTGATCCGCGGCTCGGGTTCTAGCACACCGCTGACCCCACTCGTCCTCCACAGGGGCGGGTGGGGTCGTCGTTCCACAGATGGCCGGTGACCGCCGGCCTGGAGCGCGTGGTGCGTTTCGATGACCTGCATGATCCCCACGACGACACGAGTCCACCCGAAGCCGCAGTCCGGTACCCGCGCGAGATCGCGGCTCTGGTCACCCTCCGCGCGGCCTGCGCCGCCCTCGTCCGACTCGGCTCGAGCGCGCTCCCATGGCCGGCCGCCATCGCCGTCATCACGGCCTGCGGTGCCCTCGCGCCGCGCTTCGCGCTGCTCGGGTTCGTCGCGGCGCGCGACGCTCCGGACCCCGGACCGTGACGGCGTTCGACCCGTTCCACGACCCGACCCCGCCGGCGTTGCGCGGGTCCGGACCGGAGCCGGACCGTGACCGGGTGCGGATCGCGGGGGACCGGTGCGCGGAGGCGTGGCAGCGGTGGCGGGCGGACGACCTCTCCGCGGACACGGCGACCGGAGCGGCCGGTGCGCTGGCGATGGCGTCGTGGTGCGCGTGGGCACTGGGTTCGGTCGCACGCGCGCAGACCCAGAGCGCAGTACGCGCTCGAGACCCGGCCGGACGACCCGCTCGCGGCCCTCGTGCTGCGATCGGTCCGTGCCGCAGCGGTCCGGCGTGGGAGCGTCGATGAGGCCAGGCGGACCGGATCGTCTACGGTGGTGTGGACCACCCCCAGGAGGCCTCGAGTGCGCGACGACGACATCGATGACACCGTCATCCGTCGACCCGCCGTCCCGCGCTCCGACGATGCGAGGGGCGACGTGGGGGGCGACGCCGTGGACGACGCCCTCGGCGACACGGTCATCCAGACCGGTGCGCGGCAGGCGTCCGGACGGATCAGCGACCGAGGACACCATCGTCCGGGTGCCAGCGCGACCCGGCGCCGGTGGCGAGACGCAGGACGGGGCCGCACCGCGCCTCCCGGCCGCACCGACCGGGCCGCCCGCACCGATCGAGCCTCCGGCACCTGCGCCGGTGCCGGCGGGTGCCGTCCATCCGGATGGCGACCGTGTCCTCCCGCTCGATCGTCCCGTCATCGTCGGGCGGCGTCCCGCGCTGCCGCGGATCACGCGCAGCCCGGCCCCGAACTCGTGACGGTCCCGTCGGCCACCGGCCGGGTGTCGTCCTCGCACGTCCTCGTGCACGCCGAGGGCGAAGCCGCCGTCGTGGACGACCTCCGATCGACCAACGGCACCGTGGTGCGTCCGGCGGGCGCAGCACCGTTCCGGATGCCGGCGGGTGCGTCGAACGTCGTCCTGACGGGTACGGTTGTCGAGATCGGAGGCGGCAACGTCATCGAGGTCCTCTCGCCGCACCTGCGTGTCGCATCGTCGACGAGGGACCTCCCGCCACTGCCCCCGTGGCCCACCGATCCACCAGCCGGCCCGCCCCGAACCCCAGAGAGCGATCCTGAAACGTGACCGAACTCGGCCGAGCAGCGACTGCGCACGCCATCGACGTCCCCGGTGCCGACGGCGCCACCCTGACGCTCTCGTGGGGAGCAGCGACCGACGTCGGTCGGCGTCGTGACCACAACGAGGGCAGCTACATCGTCGCGGCACCGTTCTTCGTGGTCGCCGACGGCATGGGCGGGCACCTCGCGGGTGACCGGGCGAGCGACGCGGTCGTGCGTCGTCTCGAACAGGCGACCGAGAGCGCCTTCACCACCCGGCAGTCGATCCAGCGGGCGCTGCTGCTCGCGACCGCGGACATCGAGCGGGCCGCCGGTGGCAACGCGATCGGTGCCGGCACCACGGTGACCGGCATCGCGCTCGTCCGCGTCGCAGGGGCAGCCGGCGGCGCTGGTCTTCAACGTCGGTGACTCGCGCACCTACCGGATCGACGGCGGGGTCCTCCGTCGCGTGACGGTCGACCACTCGGTCGTGCAGGAGATGGTCGACGCCGGGCTGCTCCGTGCGGAGGACGCCGAGCGCCACCCGGACAGCAGCGTGATCACCCGTGCCGTCGGGTTCGGCGAGCCGCCGGAGCCCGACTGGTGGACCCTGCCGCTCCGTGCCGGCGACCGCTACATCGTCTGCTCCGACGGTCTCACGAAGGAGCTCGGCGACGCCGGCATCGCCCGCATCGCGGCGCGGGTGCCGGGCGCGCAGGACCTCGCCGAGCGGCTGGTCGGCGGCGCGGTCGTCGCGGGCGGCCGCGACAACGTGACGGTGGTCGTCCTGCAGGTCGACGGCGCACCCGACGACGGCGACGTCGAGGACACGCTCCCGCGTCACTGAGTGACCCCCGAACTGGGGTCCGACCGACGTTCCGCTGTGAGCGGTGTGCGGAATGTCGGTCACCCGCGGTTCGTACAATGGCATGGCCGTGACGAGAGAGCTGGCCGCTCGGCCGGGGGAGGAGGGCACGATGGCGCGACGTCTGCCGTCCAGCCCGCCCGTGATCGGCGGCTTCAGCCCCGTGCACGTCCTCGGGTCCGGCGGGTTCGCCGACGTCTTCCTCTACGAGCAGGACATGCCGCGTCGGCAGGTCGCCGTCAAGGTGCTCCTCGACGAGGTCGTGGACGACCGGGTCCGGCAGATGTTCCAGGCCGAGGCCAACCTGATGGCCCGCCTCAGCACGCACCCGTCGATCCTCACGGTCTTCCAGGCGAGCGTGGCCTCCGACGGCCGCCCGTACCTCGTGATGGAGCTCTGCTCGTCGTCGCTGAGCGAGCGGTACCGCCGCGAGCCCATCCCCGTGTCCGAGGTGCTGTCGATCGGCATCCGGATCGGGTCCGCGCTCGAGACGGCGCACCGTGAAGGCGTCCTCCACCGCGACATCAAGCCGTCGAACATCCTGCTCACGGCCTACGGCAACCCGGTGCTCTCCGACTTCGGCATCGCGGCGACCATCGGCGAGGCCGGCCCGGACGAGCCGTCGGCATGTCGATCCCGTGGTCCGCGCCAGAGGTCCTCATCGACGAGTCCCGCGGCACCATCCAGTCCGAGGTCTACTCCCTCGCGGCCACCGTCTTCTCGTTGCTCGCCGGTCGCAGCCCGTTCGAGATCCGCGGGGGCAAGAACGGCGCCGCCGACCTGATGGGCCGCATCGACAAGGGCGGGGTGAAGCCGACCGGCCGGACCGACGTCCCGCCGTCGCTCGAGCGCCTGCTCGCAGCCGCGATGTCCGCAAGGTCGCGGGCCGGCCGTCCACCGTGATGGAACTCGTCCGCGGGTTCCAGCAGGTCGAGGCCGAGCTCGGCATCCCGCAGACCGCGGCCGACGTCGCGGTCGAGGCCTGGGCCGTGGCGACGCCGACGCCCACGGCGACCGCACCATGATCCGTGAGCTCCAGCCGCCGTCCCGCGTCGGTGCCCGTCGGCGCACGCGCAAGGCCGTCGTCGGTGGTTCCTCCGCCGCCGCGTGCAGAGCGTCGGGACCGTCCACCGCACCGGGTCGGTGACCCGTGCCCGACGACGCTCGCGCTCCACGCTCGTGTGGGCCACCTCGTTGACGGTCGTGGTCGTCGCTGCGCTCGCGATCGCGGCGGTCGTCGTCGTCGGACGCCTCGGCGCCGGCGCGATCCCGGTCGTCTCGGACGTCCGCGCCGAGACCACGCCGGCGTCGGTGACCTTCAGCTGGGCCGACCCGGGCCTCCGGAACGGCGACACCTACGTCATCTCGTCGAACGGCGCGGCCAGCCAGCAGACGGGGTCCAGCTTCGTCGTCTCGGGCAAGAAGGGCGACGAGGAGTGCATCGCCGTCGCCGTGAACCGCGACGGCAAGACCGGGGTCGCCAGCGCGCAGAAGTGCGCGACGATCGGGAGCAGCGGGTGATCGGGGCGTTCCTCGCGAAGCACCGTTCGGCCGCCGTCACCGTGGGCGCCTCGGTGCTCGTCGGCGCCGTCGTGGCCACCGCCGCGGTCGCATCGACCGGGTACCACACGCAGCGCGTCGACCTCGGGGACGGCACGGTCTGGGTGCCGTCGGCCGAGTACGGGGCGGTCGGCCGGGCGAACACGGGTGTCCTGCAACTCAACACCGCCGTCGAGACCGCGAGCGACGACCTGTCCGTGCTGCAAGCGCGGGTCGATGGTCTACAGCGTCGACGAAACGAAGGGCACGGTCGCGAAGGTCGACGTCGCGGACGCCACCGTCGCGGACCCGTGACCCTGCCGCCGGGTCGCCCCAGGTCTTCTTCGCCGGGTCGACGGCGGTCATCGGCAACGCCGACACCGGTGAGCTGTGGGCAACGCCCGCGAAGGACCTCGGCGAGTTCGACGCGTCGACGAAGGCGGACCTGACCCTCGGTGCCGACGCCGTGTTCGACGCCTCGGACGACCACGTGGCGGTGTACTCGCCGCGGACCGGCACGGCGTCTCTCGTCGAGGTCGGCACCACGCTCTCCGTCGAGCAGCGCTGGACCGTCAGGATGGACCGCGCCGACGACTTCCAGGTCGCCTCGTTCGGCGACCACCTGGCCGTGCTCGACCGGACCTCCGGCGAGCTCTCGGTCGACGGCGACACCGTCGACCTCGGTGACCGCGTGGGCACCTCGCCGTCCCTCCAGCGCTCGGCCGACGACGCCTCGCGGGTGACCGTCGCCGGGACCGCCGGCCTCGTCGGGGTCTCGGCCTCCGGCGACGTGGACACCACCGCGCTGCGGGTCTCCGGCCGTGCCGCCCGACCCACCGTCGTCGGCTCCTGCACCTGCACGGCCTGGGCCGGCGGGCAGGCGATGGACAGCTGCCAGGGCAGCGGACTGCAACGCCTCGCCGACACCGCGGGTGCGGGTGAGCTGCAGATCCTGCACAACGGGCAGACCGTGGTCGCGAACGACCCCGGAGCGGACGCTCTGGGCGATCGACCGCAGCGGCCAGGTCATCGACAACTGGGCCGACCTGATCAAGAAGGACGACGACCAGCAGCAGGAACAGGTGTCCGACGACGACCCGGAGGTCGACAAGGACCAGAAGCCGCCGGTCGCGGTCGGCGGCGGCCTGGGCGCTCGTCCGGGACGCACCACGAGCCTCCCGGTCCTGCTCAATGACTACGACCCCAACGGCGACCCGATCGTCATCAGCGAGGTCGGGCGGGTCGACGACGCCGTCGGCGACGTCGCGATCGTCGGCGACGGCCAGCGTCTGCAGATCACGCTCGCCGCGCGGGCGCCGGGACGGTCTCGTTCCCCGTACACGATCACCGACGGCAACGGCGGATCGGACACCGCGACCGTCAGGGTGAGCGTCCGGCCCGACTCGGCGAACGACCCGCCCCGGCAGGTGCGTGACACCTCGGCCGACGTCGTGCAGAACGGGCGCATCGTCACCAACGTGCTCGGCGACTGGGTGGACCCGGACGGCGACCCGGTCTACCTGAAGTCCGCCAGCGCAGCCGACGGCGACCGCGAGTCGACGACGCCGGACGAGCTGCTCGACTTCCGGAACGCGAGCGGCAAGACCGGCGACCGCCCGGTGCAGCTCGTCGTCAGCGACGGCCGCGCCGACGGACGCGGCTCCGTCACCGTGCACGTCGCGAAGCAGGGCAGCGTCCCGCTGTACGCGGATCCGTTCCCCGTGCAGGGGTACGCGGGCAAGGCCTTCACGGTCGACCCGCTCGAGCACGTGCGCGGCGGGAACGGCACCGTGACGCTGACCAGCGTGTCCTCCGCGGCGGGGCTGACCGTCACGCCGAGCACGACTCGGGCACCTTCCGAGTACAGGGAGCGCGGGCGGGGGACCACCAGCTCGAGTACACCGTCACGGACGGCACGAAGACGTCGAGCGGGATCGTCCGCATCACGGTCCTCGCGCCGCCGGACGCCTCCAGTGCGCCGATCACCACGCCCAAGACGGTGTTCGTGAACACGCTGTCGACGAAGGACACGGACGTCACGGCGACCGACATCGACCCCGCGGGCGGTGTGCTGCTCGTCACCGCGCTCGACGGACCGGACCGCGGGTCGGGCGTTCAGGCGAGCATCCTCGACCAGCACACCGTGCGGGTCACGCTGACCGCACCGCTCGACGGTCCGGTCTCGTTCCGGCTACACCGAGACGAACGGCCTGGCGTCGGCCACCGGAACGGTGACCGTCGTCGAGATCCCGCGACCCGACCGGATCAACCGCCGGTCGCGCAGCCGGACACCGCCACCGTCCGGGTCGGCGACGTCGCGAACATCGACGTCCTCGACAACGACACCCAGCCCGAGGGCGAGCCCCTCACGCTGCTGCCGGACCTGGTCCAGAACGTCCCGGGCGACGGCGGTCTGCTGTTCGTCTCCGGCGACCACCTCCGGTACCTCGCGCCCACCACGCCGGGCAACTGCACGGCCGTCTACCGCGTCGCCGGGCCGGACGGCCAGTACGCCGACGCCGCGGTGTCGATCTCGGTGCGCGAGCAGGAGCGCCGCCACGAACAACCCACCCGTCCCGCAGACCGTCACCGCCCGGGTCGTCGCCGGGCAGTCGGTCCGCGTCGCGATCCCGCTGAACGGCATCGACCCCGACGGCGGCTCGGTCCAGCTCGTCGGCGTCGCGTCGAACCCGGACAAGGGCTCGGTGAACGATGTCGCGTCCGACTCGCTGACGTACGAGGCCGGTGACTACTCGGCCGGCACCGACGAGTTCACCTACACGGTCGTCGACGCACTCGGCGCCCGCGCGACCGGCACCGTGCGCGTCGGCATCGCCCGCGGGCGGAGCAGGCATCGAACCCGGTGGCCGAGGCCGACCACGTGACGATCCGCCCCGGCGGCTCGGTGACCCCGGTGCGCGTGCTGCAGAGCGACTCCGACCCCGAGGGCGGCCAGCTCAGCGTCACGAAGGCGGAGCCGACGGCGCAGGACGTCACCGCGAAGGTCCTGCGGAAGCAGCAGATCCGGGTGACCCCGCCGAAGACGGCGACGAGCGGCGGCTACGCCGTGCTCTACACGGTCGCGAACGAGAACGGCGGCGTGAGCACCGCGTTCCTCACCGTCACGGTCGACGAGGACGCCAGACCCCTCCGACCCGAGGTCGACGACACCACGCTCGACCTGCAGGACATCCTGCACCGGCAGAGCGTCACCGTCGACGTGCTCGACAACGTCTTCTTCGCCGAGGGCACCGCGGCCTACCTGCGCGTCGGCGTGGTGGACGGCTACGGCGACCCCGCCCGCGCCACCGAGGACCAGCGCATCGCCGTCCGGCTGACCGACGAGTCGCAGGTGATCCCGTTCTCGGTCGCCCGCGTCGACCACCCGGACATCGTGTCGTACGGCTTCATCCGCGTCCCCGGCTTCGACGACGCCCTGCCGCAGGTGAACCGGACCGCCGGCGCGATCAGCGTGAAGAGCGAGGCCACCGTCCGCATCCCGCTGTCCAAGTACGTCGTGACGGCGAACGGCCAGACCGCGAAGATCACGGACGACGGCACCGTGAAGGCGACCCACGCGAGCGGGCAGGACCTGGTGGTCGACCCGTCCACGCTGCCAGTTCACCTCGTCGAAGCTCTACTACGGCAACGCATCGATCTCGTTCGAGGTGACCGACGGATCGAACGCGAACGGCGGCAAGGGGCGGGTCGCCACGCTCGTGCTGCCGATCAAGGTCACCCCGCGCTCGAACCAGCCCCCGGCGTTCACCGGGTCGGCGGTCGACCTGCAACCGGGGGAGTCGCGCACCGTCGACCTCACGAAGCTGACCGACTACCCCTACCCGAAGGACCTGCCGGAGCTGCGCTACTCGGTCGTCAGCAAGCCGACCGCCGGCGCAACGGCGACGATCTCCGGACAGAAGCTGACGGTCACGGTCGCCGACACGGCGAAGAAGAACACCACGGCCACCATCGGCATCGGTGTCGCCGACGACGCGAACGCCGGACGCTCCGGTTCGATCACCGTCGACGTCGTCGGCTCCACGCGGCCGCTCGTCCAGCCCGGCGCCGACCCGGTCGGTCACGAAGCGGGTGCGACGAGCGATGATCGACGTGCTCCAGAACGACCAGCCGACGAACCCGTTCCCCGAGCAGCGACTCCAGGTCGTGAACATCCGCGGGCTCTCCGGCGGGCTGCCGGGCGGCGTCACGGTGCCGCCGAGCGCGGACCGCTCCCGGCTGCAGGTGAGCGTCTCCGACAGTGCGAAGCCGTCGACACCCACCTGCAGTACCAGGTCGCCGCCGCCACCGACGATCCGGACCGGTACGTGTGGGGGCGACGTCACGATCTCCGTGCAGGACGTCCCGGACGCTCCCGGTGCGCCGAGCCGGACCGGCGCCTACCAGGGCGGTCAGGCGACGCTGACGTGGGCGACCCCGCAGGCGAACAACTCGCCGATCACCGGCTACCGCATCCAGGGCACGAACGGTGTCTCGAAGGACTGCGGCACCGCGACAGTGTGCACGATCACCGGGCTCGACCCGAGGTCGTCGTACCGGTTCAGCGTCATCGCGACCAACGCCGTCGGCGACTCGAAGCCGTCGGGGAGTCCTCTCCTGTCAGCGCCGACTTCGTGCCGGCGCCGCCGAAGGGCATCACGGTCAGCCCCGGCACGAGTACGCCGAACCAGCTCGACGTCTCGTGGAACAAGGTCGACGCCCCGAACAACGGCACCCCGGTCGACGACTACGTCGTGACGATCGAGGGTCCCGGTCTCTCGTCGACGCGCAGCACGGGTACGGCGGCGAGCACGTCGTTCACCGGTGCGCAGAGTGCGGCGCAGTACAAGGTCACCGTCTCGCCGCGGAACACCGCCGACCGCAACGGCACGGTGGTGCGGTGGAACTCGGCGTCGGCCACGAGGCGTGGCCGTCGGTAGGCGCTTCGGCCCCAGGTAGTTTGACAGCGACGGGCCAGCAGGCGGCGACGGCACCGCGGTCTCGATCAACTTCTCGCAGGCCAGCGGCAACGGAGTGGGATCCAGGCGTACTGGCTCTTCCGCCTGGCAAGAGCGGTTCGTTCGACTGCACAGCTGTGACGGCGGGTGACGCGACGAAGGTGGCCGGGGGCGGTGCGACCTCCTTCGCCGACTCGCCTGGCGGCGAACGGGCCTCTACTACGCGGTAGTCGCGGTCAACGGGCAGGGATTCTGCGGAGTGCGAGCGTGACGGGGCCGGTGCGGTCCTACGAATCGCCTGCAGGGGTAGCCGCGCGCGTTTCGTTGCCGACGTCGTCTGATCGCGACGGAAACTACCCAATCGTGGTGTCCGGCATTCGGGCTACGGGGGGTACCGCGACCTTCTACAAAGTCAGCTTGGAAGGAGGGTCGAGCACGACGACGTCAGGCGGAGACGTCACTGTACCCGAGTGCCTACGGTGACACCCTCGGTGTCACGATCGAAGCGTGTCGCCTCCCTGACAACAACGGTCAGTACTGCGCTGATGCGGTCAGCGTGGGTTCGGCTACTCCGCTGGCGACACGTGCTACCGCGAAGAGTCCGCAAGCTGGGGGCGCGATCGTGCTCAACCCCCTCCGAACACCAAGAGTCCTTCTGTCCGCTACACGATTTACATCTGCAACGGCTCTCGCTCTCGAGTTCCTTGGCTGCCCGACTGGCGATTTGAATGGGCCGTTCGCGGAAGGGTCCGCCATCCCGGTCGATGCGCAGACCATCACCGTCGTGGCGACGGTCGGCGGAGAACCGGCAGCAACCCCGTCGTCCAGTCGGTCAAGCCCCCACCGGACCCGGAGCCGGACCCGTCGCCCTCCCAGCCGTCCGACCCCTCGCCGAGCGAGTAGCGCGGCTCCGTCGCCCGCTGACCGTACGCTGCCCCTACCGCCATCCCCGAGAACGAGGAACGACACCGCATGAGCATGACCCCGGAGCAGGCCACCTGGTTCGCCGCCGTCGTAGGCCGCATCGTGACCAACGTCGAGCAGGTGCTCCTCGGGAAGACGTTCGTGATCCGCCTGGCGGTCACGGCGGTGCTCAGCGAGGAACACCTCCTGCTCGAGGACGTCCCCGGTACCGGCAAGACGAGCCTGGCCAGGGCGATGGCGCAGAGCGTGCAGGGCTCGACGAACCGCATCCAGTTCACCCCCGACCTGCTCCCGGGCGACATCACCGGCATCAGCGTCTACGACCAGAAGACGCAGGAGTTCGACTTCCACCGCGGCCCGGTCTTCTCGAACATCGTCCTCGCCGACGAGATCAACCGCGCGAGCCCGAAGACCCAGTCGGCCCTGCTCGAGGCGGTGGAGGAGTCCGCCGTCACGGTCGACGGCGTGAACCACAAGCTCGCCCAGCCGTTCATGGTCATCGCCACGCAGAACCCGATCGAGCAGGCCGGCACCTACCGTCTGCCGGAGGCGCAGCTCGACCGCTTCCTCATGAAGGCCTCGATCGGCTACCCGGACCGCCGCCACGGTCAAGATCCTCGAGACCGCGTCGGCGCCGTCGAGCTCGGTGCCGCTGGCGAGCGTCGTCCCCGCCGCGACGATCACCGAGATGGCCGCCATCGCGCGGACGGTGCGCGTCGACCGTGATCGCCGACTCCGTCGCGCCGGCTGGTCGACGGCACCCGTTCGGCGAGCGAGGTCCGTCTCGGCGTTGGTGTGCGCGGCGCCATGGGCCTCATGCGCGCCTCGCGGGTGTTCGCCGCCCTGAACAACCGTCACTACGTCACGCCCGACGGCGTGAAGGCCCTCGCGGTCCCGGTCCTGTCGCACCGCCTGGTGCTCGACGCCGAGGCGCGAGTTCGACGGCGTCAGCGCCCCGAGCGTGATCGCCCAGCTGCTCGTCGAGACCCCGCCGCCCGCGGACCGGTCCGCGTCGTGACGGACCGCCGGCCCGTCTCCGCGCGGTCGCGCCGCCCGTCCTCGACGCGGTCGCGTCGCGGGACGACGGCGTACGAGCGCACGGGGACGGTCGCCGGCCTGACCAACGTCCGGACACGCCTGGTCGGTGACCGTGAGGGCGTGGCAGCAGAGGCCGTCGTCGGTCTCGCCCGTGCCTGGGCGGCGGCCTGGAGGCTCGTCAAGCGCGGGTGGGCGAGGTCTCGTCCGTGGTCACCGGCCTGGGATGGGCGGTCGCCGCGCTCACGCTCGTCGCGTTCGTGCTCGGGTACCGCTTCGGGCTGCGGGAGGTCGTCGTCGTCGGCTTCGCGGGGGCGGTCCTCGTGGTCGTCGCCGCGATCGCCCTCATCGGCCGCTCGCGACTGCTCGTCCGGATGCGGCTGCCGCAGCACCGCGTCGCCGTCGGTGACGATGCCGGCGTGGTGGTCACCGCGGAGAGGCCGGCGCGGCTGCCGTCGGTGCCGACGACCGTGGAGGTCCCGGTCGGGTCCGGCCTGGTCGACGTCGCGATCCCGTCGATCGGCCCACGCGGCACGTTCGAGCGCGAGGTCGGTGCCGCGGTGCGACGCGGTGTGCTCGACGTGGGTCCGGTGACGGGCGTCCGCGCCGACCCGGTCGGTCTGGTCCGGCGCGAGGTCGTCTGGACCGCCCGCGAGCAGGTCATCGTGCACCCCCGGACGATCGCGATCCCGTCGACCAGCACCGGGCTCGTGCGCGACCTCGAGGGGCAGGCCACGACCGACCTGTCGCCGTCGGACATCGCGTTCCACGCCATCCGTGAGTACATGCCGGGCGACGACCCCCGCACGATCCACTGGAAGTCGACGGCGAAGTCGGCGCGCTGATGGTGCGGCAGTTCGAGGGCACCGCGTCGGTCGCACCTCGTGATCGCGCTCGGGATCTCCCGCGCCGAGTTCGCCGACGACGAGGAGTTCGAGCTCGCCGTCAGCGCCGCGGCCTCCTCGGGACCCGGGCTATCCGCGACGGGCGGGAGGTCACGGTCGTCGTGTCCGAGCGCACCCCGGAGTTCGCCAAGCGCGCCGTCTACGCCGTGCACCCCCTGCCGACCGTCACCCCGACACGGCTGCTCGACGACTTCGCGTCGGTCGGCCTGGCGGACGCCTGCCTGCCGATCGCCGAGGTCTCCCGCATCGTCGGCAACGACACCGCCGGCATCTCGGTCGCCTTCCTCGTGGTCGGGTCCACCGTCGAGCTGCCCGCACTCCGGCTCGCGGCGACGCGCTTCCCCGTCGGGGTCGAGGTCGTGGCGGTCATCTGCGAGCCCGAGGCGCAGCCGCGCTTCCTCCGCGTCGCCGGCCTGACGGTGATGACCATCGGCTACCTCGACGACCTCCGGCACGCCCTGCACCGATCGGCGACGGCAGCGTGAGCGCCGCAGGGGACCCGGGCACCCGCGCGCGGAAGACCGTCCGGAAGGACGCCCGTCGCGAGGCACGCCGACTGACCCCGACGCGGCTCGTCGGTGGCACGCTCGCGGTCTGGCTCCTGCTGGCCGTCGCGAGCACGGCGTGGTGGCCGGTGTACCGCGACGACGCGATGATCGTCGCGGCCGTGACCGCCGTGGTCTTCGGCACGCTCGTCGCCCTGATCGGGACGGTCTTCCGCCTGCCCACCGCGGTCGTCGCGATCGCCACGGTGGCCGCGTTCGCGCTGACCGGCGTGCCCGCGGCGGTGCCGGGTCAGGCGAACGGCCTGCTGCCGACGGGGCAGGGGCTCATCGACCTGTTCGCCGGCGTCGCCCTCGGCTGGAAGCGGCTGGTGACCATCAGCCTGCCGGTCGGATCCTACGAGTCGTTGCTCGTCCCGTACTTCGTGACGCTCCTGATCGCGACGGTGACGGCCGTGAGCGTGGCGACCCGCGCCTCCAGGCAGGAACTCGCGAGCATCCCGGCGCTCGTCCTCTTCGCGGCCGGTGTCGTGATCGGGCCGAGCCGGCTGGACACGTCGATCGCGACCGCGGGTCGCGCTCACCGGGATCGCGCTCGTCTGGGCGCTCACGGTGCGCCATGCGCGCCGCGCCGTCGCGGTGGCGACCACCATCGGCGCTCGCGTCCCGATCGTCCGGTCCGTGCTGCGTCCGGCGCTCGTGGGGAGCGCGACGATCGTGGCGGCCGCGGTCGTCGCGACCGGACTCGGTCTCGTCGCGCCGCCGTCGGTGGGGCGCACCGTGGCACGCACCGACGTCGTGAAGCCGTTCGACCCGCGCGACTACGTCAGCCCGCTGAGCGGCTTCCGCGCCTACGAGGAGCAGACCGAGGCCGACACCACGCAACTGCGCGTCACCGGCCTGCCGGCGAACGGCTTCGTGCGGATCGCGACCCTCGACACGTACGACGGCGTCGTCTACCGCGTGGGCGGGGCGGACGGCGCGACGGCGTCCGGCACCTTCGAGCGGGTCCCGCCGTCCGTCGACGTGCGGGGTGTCCGCGGCACCACGGTGCGCGTCGGCGTGCGCGTCGAGGGGTACAGCGGCGTCTGGCTGCCGACCGTCGGCGACCTCGAGCGCGTCGAGTTCACCGGCACGGACGCGGCGCAGAGCGCGGTGCGTTCTTCTACAACGGGTCGACCGGAACCGGCGCCGTCGTGGGCGGGATCGCGGACGGCACCCGCTACGACCTGACGGCCGTGCTCCCGGAACAGCCGGCCGACGACGAGCTGGCCTCCGCGCGACCGGGTGACGCCTCGGTCCCGACGCCGCGGTCGGTCCCCGACGCCGTGCGGGACACCGTCGACGCGTCCACCGGGAACGCCGACACCGACGGCGCCAAGCTCGTCGCGATGATCCAGGAACTCAAGCGGAACGGCTACGTCAGCCACGGCGTGGGCGACGACCGGGCGAGCCGCTCCGGGCACGGTGCCGACCGCATCCAGGAACTCCTGACGTCCCCGATCATGATCGGCGACCAGGAGCAGTACGCGGCGGCGGCAGCGCTGATGGCGAACCAGCTCGGGTACCCGGCACGCGTGGTGATGGGCTTCACGGCCGGCGGCGACGCCGGGGGAGACGCCCGTGCGGGTTCGACCACGGGCGGCACCACGACGTTCCGCGGCTCGGACGTCACCGCCCGCGTCGAGGTCGACACGGCGCAGTGGAGCTAGGTGATGATCGACCCGAGACCCGACCGTGCGCGACATCCCCGACGAGCAGCAGCAGACCCCGCAGCCGGTCACCCGCCCGGAGACCGTCGTGCCGCCGCCCCCGGCCGAGCAGCAGGACCAGTCCCAGCAGGCACCGCCGCAGAGCGACCGCAACACCCCGCCCGTGCAGCCCCTGTGGCTGCAGATCCTGCTGGCCGCGCTGCCGTGGGTGCTCGCCACGCTCGGCTTCGTCGCCCTCGTGCTCCTGCCGTTCGGCGTCATCGTGCTCCTCAAGCGCATCCGTCGTCGTCGCCGACGCCGGGCGCCGACCCCCGTGGCCGCATCGTGGGCGCCTGGGACGAGTACCGCGACGCGCTCGTCGACCGCGGGCACGACGTGGACCGCCTCGGCCACCCGGCGGGAGACCGTCGTCGAGGACTTCGGGCGACGGGGGTAGTGGCCCTCGCCGCGTTGGCGGACCGGTCCGTCTTCGGCCCGAACGACGCCGACGTCACCACCGCCGACCGGATGTGGTCCGCGGCGGACGACGCGATCTCGAGCCTCCAGGACGGGCAGGACCCGCAAGGAGCGCATCTCAGGGCCGCGGTCTCGCTCCGGTCGATGCGGATCGCCGACGGGCCGCGGTCTGCCAGCACCGCAGTCGCCGCGGTCGTCGGTGGGCGTGGGCGTCGTCCCTCGCGCGGCCAGGGTGCGGCCGGAGCGCGTGACTACGATGGCCTGCAGGCCGGCGAGCGTCGTGGACGGCCGAGTGAGGACAGAGGACACCCGTGATCAGATGCGAACACTGCGGATCGATGCTCCCGGGCCGGAGCGATCTTCTGCGGTGAGTGCGGGCGTGCGGTGACCGCTGCGGCGAACCGTCGACCGGTCGCACCGACGCCCGTCCGAACAAGCACCCCCGCCGCCCTGCTGCTAGCCCGACCTCCAACGGCCGCCGGATCGACTTCGCCGCCGACGCCTGGTTGCCCGAAGGCGACCCTCGACCCCGCGACCCCGCGCCTGGCCCGACCGGCGCGGACCGCTGCGCGACGAGCAGCCCCCGGCACCCGTGCCCGTGCAACGTCCCGACGACCACGCTCCCCGATCCGCGCCGACGCATCGTACGGTGCCGGTTCCGGCCTGGGTGACTGGACCGGCCAGCAGGCCACCGAGCCGCCGACACTACAGAAGCCGGACACCGGCGTCGACGACGCGCCGACCGAGGCCGCCGCTCGACCGCCAGAACGCGCATGCCGTCCGAGGCCAGGACCCCGAGGTCACCCGGCTTCGCCGACCGTGCGGCCGGTACCGACGACGGCCAGCACGACACGATCCAGCGTGGCGCGCCCGAGCCCTTCGCCGCCGAGCCCTTCGCCGCCGAGCCGGTCGCGCCGGTGTGGGTCTCGCCCAGGACCAGGCTCGGGTCGCACCCTCCGGCCGGACCGTCCCTGGTGGGTCGGGCGCTCGAACGCCGCGCCTCCGCCGACGACCGCCACCGACGCGGCGGCACCCGAGGACGACGACGCACCGGACCGCGACGAACCCGCCGCCGTCTCGCCGGAGGTGCTCTCTGCCAGTGGTCTCGCCGCCGCAGCCGGGTGACACCGCCGTCGTCGAGCCGCTCGTCGACCGTCGTCCGCCCCGCGCCCAGCGCCGCTCGTGACGCCGGGGTCGCAGGCGACGACGTGCCACGTGTGCGGCCACCTCCTCGAGCCGGACGACATCTTCTGCGGCGAGTGCGGCGCAGTGCGACCCGCGGTGACCGCCGCGTTCACGGGGCAGATCGTGCCCCTGCCGATGGACCTGCCCGACTGGGCGGCCGACGACTCGGTGCAGGCCGTGGTCGACGAGGTCGTCGACGTCGAGGCAGAGGTCGAAGACGACGCCGCGGACGAGCTGCTCCGAGCGCGCTGCCGAGGGCACGGACGACTCGGCGGCGGACGACGACTCCGCGGTGGAGGACGACTCCGCCGCCGTAAGCGACGACACCCCGTCCGCGCCGCTGCGCTCCCTCGTGGCGTCCACGCCGCACCGGTGGCCGACGAGTCGCACTCCACGGCGCCGCAGAGTGCACCCGCCGCCCCGGCATCCGCGACGCTGCCGTCGTCGGCGCCGGTCGCCGAGGACACGGCCGCGTTCCCGATCCCCACGGCCCGCCGCTCCCGCCGCTGCCCGGCGTCACCGGTCCCGTGCTGCCCTCCCCGACGACGGACGGTTCGCCGACCAGCGCCGACGGCGACCTCGAGGACGGCGACGAAGAAACGCGCATCGTCTCGAAGACCCCTGACCCACGCGCCGTTCGTGCCTGCACTTCAGCACGGGTGAACGGTTCGGCGTGCACGGCACCGGGCTCGTCGGACGCCTGCTGCGCCGCGCTAGCCCGGCGAACGCTTCGACGACCTGCTCACCGTGCACGACCCGGTGCAAGTCGGTGTCGAAGACGTGCACCTCGAGCTCGGTCGTGACGGAGACGACCTTCTGGGTCTCGGACCGCTTCTCCGGCAACGGCACGGTCGTCCGGCACATCGACGGGGTCGATCCGTCGTTGCGAGGCGGGTCGTCGCTACCGGGTCGAGCGCGGTGCCCGGGTCGACATCGGGGAGCAGTTCTTCCTCGTGCAGGTAGGCACCACGTGCGTCGGCTCCTCCACAGGGGCCGGCGCATCGTCGTACGTCCACCAGATCGACCGACGCGACTCGTCGGACCGGACGCCCGCTGGTGTGCTGTTCGGCATGCGCAGCCGATCGTCGCCCGATGTCTCCTCATCGGGACGTCGCTCGTGCTCGTCGCCGTCGGGGTCGTCGCGCCGCTGACCGGGCTCGCGCGGACGATCCTGTTGGGGGCGGCCGCGTGCTAAGCGCCGTGCTCGACGTCCTGCTCGTCCGTACGGCTCGCGCCGGTGACGGCTCGTCGGCGGCGGTCGTCCTCCGGGCCGCCGCCGACCCCTGCGTCACCGCATACCCGGACGACGAGCCCAGCGGGATCGTGAGCCGAGCCGCCTCGGCACCGGCCCCACTCACGGTGACGCTCGGGACTCGGTCCCGACGGTCGATGCCGGTCGAGCTGCCGGTCGACTTCCGTGCGCGCCCACGTGGTGGTCGTCGGGACCGGTGCCCTCGCCCATGCGGTTTACCGGGCGCTGGCGGTGCAGGTGCTCGCGGATCGGTCATCAGGACGCGGCCGTCGTGGATCGAAGCTCGGCCTGGACCTCACCGGCCTCGGCGGCTTCGTCACCCGTGCCGACCCACCTCAAGAACACGTCGAGCCGAGCGAAGGAGCACGCGCACCGGCCTCGGCACCGGCTCCGGCACGGCCGACGAGTGTCTGGGCCCCGGAACCCCCCGGCGGCCCCGAGCAGCCCACGCCTCCTACCAGGCACGGCCGTCCTCGCGGCGGACCCGCATCACCTCCACCCCGACGACCCTGGTGCCTGGTCCCCGGTCTCAGCCTGCTCCCGCGTCGGTTCGACGTCGTGGTCGAGGTCACCCGCTACGGCTGCACCATCCGCCGCCGTGACGACCCGCGCGGCGTGCTCGATCGCTCCCGGCCCTCCCGCAGATCGAACCGGGCCGGGCCGGGTCCGGCCGACCGGCGCCGACCCGGACCGCCGACCAGTCGGCGCTCAGCGCAGTCCGGCGCCGACCCGGACCGCGCCGACCGGGACGCCTCCGCCGAGCACCTGCTCGCCCGTCGCCGCCATGACGTCCGCCACACCGGCTGCGTCGACCAGTCCGTTCCGCTCGAGCAGCGTCAGCGCCGCGAGGGTCCCCGCGCGCTGCAGGCGCCGGTCGAGCGTCTTCACGGCGACGGCCGCACCACCCGGCAGGCCCATCACCATGACGCCCTCGGCGCCGAGCTTCGCGAGCACGCGGAGCCGTTCGATCGTGACCGTGTTCGCCCGACCGATGCCGTCGAGGGCCACGGAGTGGTCGAGCACCGCGTCCGTCAGGGCCGCGGTGTCGGACTCCGCCCGGCGACGACGCCCGCGAAGCCGCGCGCGAGGCCGGTAAGGGTCAGCGGGAACACCGGGGCGCCGCACCCGTCGGTCCCGACGATGTCGACGGTCTCGTGGGTGAACTCCTCGACGGTGGACCGGACGCGCTGCTGCAGTGGGTGCGTGATGTCGAGGTAGGTGGCCTCGTCCCAACCGTTCACCCGGCAGGCGGCGAGCATGCCGGCGTGCTTGCCCGAGCAGTTCATCGCGAGGCGTCGGGGGCCGTCCATCGTGCGGGCGGTGGCTCGGTCGAAGGGCAGGTCGGAGGGCACCCGAGGTCGGCCTCGACGTGGTCGAAGGACTCGAGCATGTGCAGGGCGATGGCCTGGTGGGCGGCGGTGCCGGCGTGGCTCGCGGTGGTGAGGACGAGTTCCTCGTCGGAGAACACCGCTCCGGCCCGGCGGATCGCCAACGCCTGGAACGGCTTCATCGTCGAGCGTAGATGCTCGCCTGCACGTCACCGACGGCGTCGACGACGGTGCCGTCCGGGGCGACGAGCACGCCGGCGCCGACGTGCCGGCTCTCGTCGAAGCCGTTGCGGTCGAGGACCGCCAGCTCGACCGACCCGTCGGCGGTGAGAGGATGGCGATCAGTGCGGACATCGGAGCCCACCGTCATGCCGCCACCCTACCGACGCGGCCGCCCGCACCTCGCACACGCCGGACGGCCGCACCGCCTCACCGAACGAAGGACCCGCTCGTGACCGACCACTCCTACGAGGTCTCCGTCCGCTGGACGGGCGACCGCGGCTCCGGCACGAGCGGCTACCGCGACTACGGTCGCGAGCACGACGTCTCGGCCACCGGCAAGCACGACATCGCGGGGTCCGCCGACCCGACGTTCCGCGGCGACCGCGACCGGGTGGAACCCCCGAGGAGATGGTCCTGGCGTCGCTCGCGCAGTGCCACATGCTGAGCTACCTCCACGTCGCCGTGACGCAGGGCTTCACCGTCGTGGACTACGAGGACCAGGCGACCGCGAGCCTCAACCTGAACCGCGACGGCTCGGGCGAGCTCACCGAGGCGACGCTGCACCCCGTCGTCACGATCCTCGAGGCGACCGGGTGGCCGACGCCGAGGCCGCGCACGCCACGGCGTCGAGCCTCTGCTTCATCGCCCGTTCGGTGGCCTTTCCTGTGCACCACGCCCCGCACACCAAGGTCCGTGCGGCACACTAGGTCCTCGTGAAGCGTCTGCGTCTCCTCCCGATCGCCCTCGTCCCCGCCGTCGTGCTGGGCCTCGCCGCATGCTCCGGCTCCGGATCGGGCGGCGGGTCCGCCAGCCCGACGCCGTCCGCCAGCGCGACCGCCTCGGCGATCACGTCCTGCCCGAAGCCGGGCGCCTCGTCGAAGGCGATCACGGTCAGTGGCGCATTCGGCGGGAAGACCGCGCCGACGGTGGAGTTCGACGGTGGCCTCTCGGCGAAGAAGCCCCAGGCCAGCACCGTCACGCAGGGCAAGGGCGCTGCGCTCAAGGACGGCGAGTACGCGCAGGTCTCGTACAGCGTCTACCAGGCGTCGGACGCGAAGAAGCTCGGCACGGTCGGCTTCGACCAAGGCAACCCGCAGGTGCTGTCGGTCGGCGGCACCGGGTTCGAAGCGCTCCTGGCCTGCTCGAACGTGGGGGACCGCGTCGCCGCCATCGGCCAGTCCTCGGCGCTCGGGTTCAACACCGGCGGCGAGATCGTCGTCGTCGCCGACGTCGTGGCCCAGACCCTCGACGAAGGCGACCGGCAAGCCGCAGACGCAGGACCCGAAGCTCCCCACCGTCAAGGAGAAGGCCGACGGCGAGCCCGAGATCACCGTGCCGAAGGGCGTCGCCGCCCCGACGAAGACCACGCCCGAGGTCATCAAGCAGGGCACCGGCGACACGATCGCCGACGGCGACACCGCGCTCGTGCAGTACAAGGGCGTCGTCTACGACACGGGCAAGGAGTTCGACTCCGTGGTCGAAGGGCGCCCCGACGACGTTCACCATCTCCGAGGGCTCGCTCATCAAGGGCTTCGTGACCGGTCTCGTCGGGCAGAAGGTCGGCTCGCAGGTCCTCATCGTCGTCACGCCGGAGGACGGCTACGGCGCGAATCCGCAGGAAGGCTCGGGCATCCCGAAGAACGCCACCCTGGTCTTCGTCGTCGACATCCTCGCCAAGGGCTGACCGTGGCCAAGCGCCGCGTCGTCATCCTCGGCAGCACCGGCTCGATCGGCACGCAGGCGCTCGACGTCGTCGACCGCAACCCGGACCGCTTCGAGGTGGTCGGCCTCACCGCCGGCCGGAACCGCGAGCTCGTCGCCGAGCAGGCTGCGCGGTTCGGCGTCCGTGACACCGCGTTCGGCGCCGAGGACTCCGAGCGCCTCGTCCGGAGCGTCGAGGCCGACGTGGTCCCCAACGGCATCACCGGTTCGGTCGGCCTCGGCCCGACCCTGGCGGTCCTCGAGTCCGGCGCGACGCTGGCCCTGGCGAACAAGGAGAGCCTGATCGTCGGCGGCCCGCTGGTGACAGGCCGCCGCGGCCCCCGGGGCAGATCGTGCCCGTCGACAGCGAGCACTCGGCGATCGCGCAGGCGTTGCGCTCCGGCACCGCCGACGAGGTCCGTCGGCTGGTCCTCACCGCCAGCGGTGGCCCGTTCCGCGCCGCTCCCGCGCCGAACTCCGCGACGTGACGCCGGCCGAGGCCCTCGCCCACCCGACGTGGGACATGGGCCTCGTGGTGACGACGAACTCCGCGACGCTGGTCAACAAGGGCCTCGAGGTCATCGAGGCCCACCTGCTCTTCGACGTCCCCTACGACCGCATCGACGTCACGGTGCACGCGCAGTCGATCGTGCACTCGATGGTCGAGTTCACCGACGGGTCGACGATCGCGCAGGCGTCGCCGCCCGACATGCGGCTGCCGATCGCGCTCGGCCTGGCGTGGCCGGACCGTGTGCCGGGTGTCGGGGTGCCGCTCGACTGGACGACCGCGAGCACGTGGACGTTCGAGCCGCTCGACGACGCCGCGTTCGGCGCGGTCGGCCTGGCGAAGCGGGTCGGGCAGCTCGGCGGGACGTTCCCGGCCGTCTTCAACGCCGCGAACGAGCAGGCCGTCGCCGCGTTCCACGCGGGGGCGATCGGCTTCCTGGACATCGTCGAGACGGTGGAGCGCGTCGTCGACGAGCACACCGCGGGGGAGCCCCTCCTCGAGGGCGTGCTGGCAGCGGAGCGCTGGGCGCGCACCGCGGCGGACCGCACGCTCTCCCGCTGACGCCCGTCGCGCCTCCAGTCCGGTACGGAGGCTGCGGACCCGAGAAGGCGTCTGCCTGGAGGCGCGGATCACCTCCCAGACGGCGCTCGGCTCCGTCATGGCAACCGTCCCGTACCCTTTCCCGGTGACCGTCGAATCCGTCCTGCTCTTCGTCCTCGGCGTGGTCGTCTTCATCATCGGCCTGCTGGTCTCGATCGGACTCCACGAGCTGGGGCACCTGTCCTTCGCGAAGCTGTTCAACGTCAAGGTGACGCAGTACTCGCTGGGCTTCGGGAAGGCGATGTGGTCGTTCCGCCGGGGTGAGACCGAGTACGGCATCCGCCCGATCCTGCTCGGCGGCTACATCTCGATGGTCGGCATGCTGAAGCCGCGTGCGTCGGGTCGGGCGAACGCGATCACGAACACCGGCATGTACGGCGCGTTCGTGCAGGACGCCCGGCAGGCGAGCGCCGAGCAGATCGCCGACTCGGGCGGCGACGACTCGCGGGCGTTCTACCGGCTGACGCCGTGGAAGCGGATCATCGTGATGGTCGCCGGACCCGCCATGAACCTCGTGATCGGCGTCTTCCTGTTCGGGGTGCTCCTCGTCGGCTTCGGCGCGCCCACGACCACCTTCACCTCGAGCGTCGACTGCGTCCTGCCGACCAGCCAGGCGACGACGTGCACCTCGGGCGACGCCGTGTCCCCGGCGAAGCAGGCCGGCATCCGCTCCGGCGACGTCGTGCTGTCGGTCGCGGGCAAGCAGGACCCGACGATCGCCGAGGTGTCCGAGGTCTTCCAGCGGTCCGCCGGTCAGGACGTCACGGTCGTCGTCGAGCGCGACGGGGCCGAGAAGACGCTGCACATCACGCCGACCACGGCCACCCGCGACGTCTACACGGCGGACGGCACGGTCGCGAAGGACGACGACGGCACGACGAAGACCCAGCAGGTCGGCGTCGTCGGCGTGAGCATCGGCCAGTCGCTCGTCCGGCAGTCGCCCGCCGCGGTCCTGCCCGCGACCGGGGCGCAGATCTCGGCGTCGGCGCACCTCATCATCGACCTGCCGCAACGACTCGTCGCGGTCTGGAACGCGGCCTTCGGCGCCCAGGAGCGGTCGCAGGACAGCCCGGTCTCGGTCGTCGGCGTCGGGCGGGCGATCGGCGAGGTCTCGTCGATGAGCGGCGTGCCCGTGGTCGACAAGGCGTACACGATCCTCGGACTGCTGGCCTCGCTCAACATCGGCCTGTTCGTCCTCAACATGGTGCCGCTGCTGCCGCTCGACGGCGGGCACATCGCCGGCGCGCTGTGGGAAGCCGTGAAGCGCCGGGCCTTCCGGCTCGTCGGCAAGGCCGACCCGGGGCCGATCGACCTGGCGAAGACGATGCCGCTGACGATGGTCGTGGTCGTCCTGCTCGCCGGCATGAGCGCGCTGCTCATCTACGCCGACATCGTGCGCCCGGTCAACCTGTTCGGGTAGTCGCCCCGGCGCTACGCTCAGCGGATGAGCACAGCGCCCACGAACCCCTCCGAGGTTCGCACCGTCGAGCGTCAGGGCCTCGACGTCATCGCCGAGTCCGACCGGAAGGGCACGCCCCGCGGCTTGTTCTGGCCGTGGTTCGCGGCGAACATCTCCGTCCTCGGCATCGCGTACGGGTCGTTCGTGGTCGGCTTCGGCATCTCGTTCTGGCAGGCCACGGTCGTCTCGGTGATCGGCGTCGCGTTCTCGTTCCTGCTCTGCGGCGTCGTCGCGATCGCGGGCAAGCGCGGGTCGGCCCCGACCATGGTGCTGAGCCGCGCGGCGTTCGGCGTGCGCGGGAACCGGGTGCCCTCGTTCCTGAGCTGGATCCTCACCGTCGGGTGGGAGACGGCCCTCGCCGCGCTGGCGGTCCTGGCGACGTCGACGGTGTTCGAGGAGCTCGGCTGGGACGGCGGCGTGCTGACCAAGGTCGTCGCACTCGTGGTCGTCGCCGCCCTCGTGGTCGGTGCTGGCGTCGCGGGCTTCGACGTGATCATGCGCCTGCAGACGTGGATCACGGTGATCACGGGCGTGTTGACGGTCGTCTACGTGGTGCTCGCCGCGCCGTCCATCGACTTCGGTGCGATCGCCGCGATGCCCTCCGGCAGCGGCCAGCAGGTCATCGGGGCGCTCGTGCTCGTGATGACCGGCTTCGGGCTCGGCTGGGTCAACGCCGCAGCCGACTACTCGCGGTACCTGCCGCGGTCGGCCTCGACGGGCGGTGTGGTCTGGTGGACCACGTTCGGCGGAGCGCTGGCACCGGCGGTGCTGGTCGTCTTCGGCGTCCTGCTCGCCGGCTCCTCACCGAAGCTCAGCGCCGCGATCGGCGCGGACCCGATCGGTGCCCTGACGACCATCCTGCCGGTCTGGTTCCTCATCCCGTTCGCCCTCGTCGCGATCCTCGGCCTGGTCGGCGGTGCGGTGCTCGACATCTACTCGTCGGGGCTGGCGCTCCTCAGCGTCGGCGTGAAGATCCCGCGCCCGGTCGCCGCCGGGGTCGACGGGGTGTTCATGGTCGCCGGCGCGGTCTACATCGCCTTCTTCGCGAAGGACTTCATCGGGCCGTTCCAGGCGTTCCTGATCACCCTCGGCGTGCCGATCGCCGCCTGGGCCGGCATCTTCGTCGCCGACGTGGTGCTCCGACGCTCGGCGTACGCCGAGGGCGAGCTCGACGATCGTCGCGGCCGCTACGGTGACGTCCGCTGGGGTGCCATCGCACTCGTGGCGATCGGGACCGCCCTCGGCTGGGGACTGGTCACGCTGGCGTCCCCCGCCTGGCTGTCCTGGCAGGGCTACCTGCTCGGACCGCTCGGCCTCGGTGGCCGTGACGGCGCGTGGGCGTACGCGAACCTCGGGGTCCTCGTGGCGCTCGTCGTCGGGTTCGTCGGCACGCTCCTGACCGCCCGCGGCACGGTCCGCCGGCAGGAGGCACGCCGGT
This sequence comes from Curtobacterium sp. AC273, assembly GCF_979253735.1. Taxonomy (NCBI): domain Bacteria; kingdom Bacillati; phylum Actinomycetota; class Actinomycetes; order Micrococcales; family Microbacteriaceae; genus Curtobacterium; species Curtobacterium sp. AC273. Next base: position 36,221 of record NZ_CEEDDU010000006.1, read on the forward strand.
GACCGGGGCGACCCCGGACGACGCCTGGCTCGTCGTCATCGACATGCAGCAGGTCTTCACGGGGGACAGCCCGTGGGCCACGCCGCGCTACGACCACGCCACCGCCGGCGTCGAACGGCTGCTGCCGCGCTTCACCGGCCGCACCGTCTTCACGCGCTTCGTCGCACCCGAGCGACCGCAGGGCGCGTGGGTGCTGCTACTACCGCGACTGGCCCTTCGCCCTCCGACCCGAGGGCGACCCCCTCTGGGACCTGACCGAGCCCTTCGCGTCGGCCGCCGCGGACCGACGCGACCCCGTCGTCACCGAAGCGACCTTCGGCAAGTGGGGGACGGGCCTCCAGGCAGTCGTCGGCGCCCACCCGCACCTGGTCCTCACCGGGGTCTCGACGGACTGCTGCGTCCTGTCGACGGCACTGGCGGCGGCGGATGCCGGTGCCACCGTGACGGTGGTCGCCGAGGCCTGCGCCGGTGCGAGTGACGACGACCACGAGCGCGCCCTGGCGGCGATGCGCCTGTACGCCCCGCTCATCACCGTCGTCGACACGGCGGCGGACCTGTCAGCGCGCACCGAGACGGACATCCCGAGCGCGTAGAGTGCACCACGTGCCAGCAGTGAACCTCGGTCTGCCGAAAGTCCCCGAAACCCTCGCCCCGCGCCGCAAGTCCCGGCAGATCCGGGTCGGCAAGGTGCTCGTGGGCGGCGACGCGCCGGTGTCCGTCCAGTCGATGACCACGACGCAGACGACGAACATCAATGCCACGCTGCAGCAGATCGCCGAGCTCACCGCCTCGGGCTGCGACATCGTGCGTGTGGCCGTGCCGACGCAGGACGACGCCGACGCGCTGGCGATCATCGCGAAGAAGTCGCAGATCCCCGTGATCGCCGACATCCACTTCCAGCCGAAGTACGTCTTCCAGGCGATCGACGCCGGGTGTGCCGCGGTCCGCGTGAACCCGGGCAACATCCGCAAGTTCGACGACCAGGTCGGCGCCATCGCCAAGGCCGCGAAGGACGCCGGCGTCTCGCTCCGGATCGGCGTGAACGCCGGGTCGCTCGAGCCCAGCCTGCTGCAGAAGTACGGCAAGGCCACGCCGGAGGCCCTGGTCGAGTCCGCCGTCTGGGAAGCGAGCCTCTTCGAGGAGCACGACTTCCACGACTTCAAGATCTCGGTCAAGCACAACGACCCGATCGTGATGGTGAAGGCGTACCGCCAGCTCGCCGCGGCCGGTGACTGGCCGCTGCACCTCGGCGTGACCGAGGCCGGCCCGGAGTTCCAGGGCACGATCAAGAGCGCCACCGCGTTCGGCATCCTGCTCGCCGAGGGGATCGGCGACACCATCCGCGTCTCCCTCTCCGCGCCGCCCGCGCAAGAGGTGAAGGTCGGCCTGCAGATCCTGCAGTCCCTCAACCTGCGCGAGCGCAAGCTCGAGATCGTGTCCTGCCCGAGCTGCGGCCGCGCCCAGGTCGACGTCTACCAGCTGGCCAACGACGTCACGAAGGGGCTCGAGGGCATGACCGTCCCGCTCCGCGTCGCCGTGATGGGCTGCGTCGTGAACGGTCCGGGCGAAGCACGCGAAGCCGACCTCGGTGTGGCCTCCGGCAACGGCAAGGGCCAGATCTTCGTGAAGGGCACCGTCGTGAAGACCGTGCCCGAGGCCGAGATCGTCCAGACGCTCATCGCCGAGGCGAACCGCATCGCAGACGAGATGGGCCCGGCGGCGGCGACCGGCAAGCCCGAGGTCGTCACCACCGTCTAGCGGCGACGCGGTCGGCCCGGCACCGCCGCTAGGCTGACCCCGTGGTCACACGGCTTTCGCATCTGTTCCTCCGTACGCTCCGCGACGACCCCTCCGACGCCGAGGTGACGAGCGCGAAGCTGCTCGTCCGCGCCGGGTACGTCCGTCGCCAGGCCCCGGGCGTCTTCGCCTGGCTGCCGCTCGGCCTGCGCGTCCGCGCCCGCATCGAGGGGATCATCCGCGACGAGATGGTCGCCGCCGGTGCGCAGGAGGTCCTGCTGCCGGCACTGCTGCCGCGCGAGCCGTACGAGGCGACCAACCGCTGGACCGAGTACGGCGAGGGCATGTTCCGCCTGCAGGACCGCAAGGGCGCCGACTACCTGCTCGCGCCCACGCACGAGGAGATGTTCGCGCTCCTGGTGAAGGACCTGTACTCGTCGTACAAGGACCTGCCGGTCACGCTGTTCCAGATCCAGGACAAGTACCGCGACGAGGCACGGCCCCGCGCCGGCTTGCTGCGCGGCCGCGAGTTCACCATGAAGGACGCGTACTCGTTCGACCTCACCGACGAGGGCCTCGACCGCAGCTACCAGGTCATGCGCGATGCCTACGAGAAGGTCTTCGCGCGCCTCGGCCTCGAGTACGTCATCGTCAAGGCCGACGCCGGCGCGATGGGCGGCTCGAAGTCCGAGGAGTTCCTGCACCCGATCGGCGTCGGCGAGGACACCTTCGTCCGGAGCGCCGGCGGGTACGCGGCCAACGTCGAGGCGTACGTCACGCCGGTCCCCGAATCGCTGCCGATCGAGGGCCAGCCCGAATCCGTGCTCCTGCCGGCGTCGGACACCCCCACGATCGACACGCTCGTCGCCCACGCGAACCAGGTGGCACCGCGCGACGGCGCGCCGTGGACCGCGGCCGACACGCTGAAGAACGTCGTGCTCGCGCTGACCCACCTGGACGGCACGCGCGAGGTCGTCGTCGTCGGGCTCCCCGGCGACCGTGACGTCGACCTGAAGCGCGCCGAGGTGGCCTTCGGACCGGCCGAGGTCGAGGCCGCCGGCGACGACGACTTCCGCAAGCACAAGGGCCTGGTGAAGGGCTACATCGGCCCGCAGGTCCTCGGCGCCGACAGCGCCACCGGCATCCGCTACTTCGTCGACCCCCGCGTGGTCGACGGCACGAGCTGGATCACCGGGGCCAACGAGCGCGGCGTGCACGTGTCCGGCCTCGTCGCCGGTCGTGACTTCGTGGCGGACGGCGTCGCCGAGGTCTCCGACGTCCGCGCCGGCGACCCGTCCCCGGACGGCTCCGGCCCGCTCGAGACCGCGCGCGGCATGGAGATCGGGCACGTGTTCCAGCTCGGTCGGAAGTACGCCGAGGCGCTCGGTCTCAAGGTGCAGGACGAGAACGGCAAGCTCGCCACGGTCACGATGGGCTCGTACGGCATCGGCGTGACCCGCATCCTCGCGATCCTGGCCGAGTCCCACAACGACGAGAAGGGCCTGGTCTGGCCGAAGAACGTCGCGCCGTTCGACGTGCACATCGTCGCCACCGGCCGTGACCAGGTCGCCTACGAGCTCGCGGCCTCCGTCGTCGCCGAGCTCGAGGGCGAGCGGTTCGACGTGCTGTACGACGACCGCCCGAAGGTGTCGCCCGGCGTGAAGCTCCGCGATGCCGAGCTGCTCGGCATGCCGATCGTCGTCGTCGCCGGCCGCGGCGCGGCCGAGGGCGTCGTCGAGCTGTGGGACCGCGCGAGCGGCGAGCGGCGCGACGTCCCGGTCGCCGAGCTGCTCGAGGCCGTCCGCGCGATCTAGACCCCCCCTTCCGCAAAACGCAACCCCGGCGGTTGCTCGCAGCGCTGTACCGCTGCGAGCAACCGCCTTCGTTGCGTCTTGCGGGTGGCGCTGCGGCCGGGCGGGGCGGCGCCGCGGCCGGTCGGGTGGCGCCGCGGCTGGGCGGGTGGCGCTGCGGACGGGAGGCGCGGTGCCGGCTGGCACCGCGCCTCCCGTCCGTCGTCCCGCCGGTTCCGCGAGCCGCAGTGCGGTAGTCTGGTCGCCGACTTCCGCGCGGTTCCAGTCCGCGGGAGCGACTCATCTGAATACGGAGGCCCTCGGTGAAGATCGATCTCGCAGTCCTGCGACTCATGGAGCGTGAGCGGGAGATCCCGTTCGACGAACTCGTCCAGATCATCGAACAGGCCATCCTGACGGCGTACCAGAAGCACCGCACCGAGAACGAGGAGCCCGTCGACGCGGACGTCCGCGTCGAGCTCGACCGCAAGTCGGGCGAGGTCTCCGTCTACGTGCCGGAGCGCGACGACGAGGGCACCGTCATCGGCGAAGCCGTCGACCAGCCGAGCGACTTCGGCCGCATCGCCGCGTTCGCCGCCAAGCAGGTCATCAACCAGCGTCTGCGCGACATCGGCGACGACAAGATCCTCGGCGAGTTCCGCGGCAAGGAAGGCGACATCGTCGCCGGCATCGTGCAGCAGGGCCCGAACCCGAAGATGGTGCACGTCGACCTCGGCACGGTCGAGGCGATCCTGCCGCCGGAGGAGCAGGTGCCGGGCGAGGACTACAAGCACGGTTCCCGCCTGCGCGTCTACGTGACGAGCGTCGGCCGCGGCGCCAAGGGTCCGCAGATCACGGTCTCGCGCACGCACCCGGGCCTGGTCCGGAAGCTCTTCGCGCTCGAGGTCCCCGAGATCGCGTCCGGCGTCGTGGAGATCACCTCCCTCGCTCGCGAGGCCGGGCACCGCACGAAGATCGCGGTCAAGGCGAACGAGCCCGGCGTGAACGCCAAGGGCGCCTGCATCGGCGAGCTCGGTGCCCGCGTGCGCGCGGTGACGACGGAGCTCGGCGCCGAGAAGATCGACATCGTCGACTACTCGTCCGACCTGGCCTCGTTCGTCGCGAGCGCGCTCTCGCCGGCGAAGGTCACGAGCGCGTTCGTGCTCGACGCCTCGACGAAGGCCGTCCGCGCCCTCGTGCCGGACTACCAGCTGTCCCTCGCGATCGGGAAGGAAGGGCAGAACGCCCGGCTCGCCGCGAAGCTCACGGGCGCCCGGATCGACATCCAGCCGGACTCGATCCTGGACGGCGAGGACTGAGCAGCCGGTGACACCGAGCGTGCCGGCGCCGCCGGTTTCGCTGGTGGCATGTCCGGTCCGGGCGTGCCGGATCGCGGTCGTCGGAGGGGAGGAGTAAGGTGGTTCCCGTCAGAACATGCATCGGCAGTCGCCGTCGTGCACCCCGGTCCTCCCTCCTCCGTGTCGTCGCCCTGAGCGACGGTCGCGTCGTGGCGGACCCGAAGGCAGTCATGCCGGGTCGGGGGGCATGGCTCACACCGACCGTCGAAGCACATGATCAGGCCGCCAAGCGACGGGCTTTCCGCCGGGCGCTCCGGCTGGATCATGAACCGGACACGTCCGCGGTGCGTGACTACCTCGAAGCGCTGTGCGCTGCAGAGCAGGCACGTCACCAGGACACGACAGAACAGGCTGAACGGCTTATGGACAACTGATGAGCGGCTCGAAATGAGACCCGTCATCCATTGAGTCCTGCCCCTTCACGGGGTGGGACCCGTGAAGGAGAACAGTGGCTAAACCACGCGTACACGAGATCGCATCCGAACTCGGTGTCGACAGCAAGACCGCAATGGAGAAGCTCAAGGAACTCGGCGAATTCGTCAAGGGCCCGAGCTCGAGCGTCGAACCCCCCGTCGCACGCAAGCTCCGCGCTGCGCTGCAGGCCGACGGCGCCCCGGCGTCGAAGCCCGCCGCAGCACCCGCCCCCGCAGCCGGCTCGGCATCGCCGAAGCCGGGCGGTGCCGCTCCCAGCAGCGCCGCTCCGGCCAAGTCGGGCCCGAAGCCCGGCGGCGTGAAGCCCGGCCCGGCTCGTCCCGCGCCCGCTCCGGCGGCGCCCGAGGCAGCTCCGGCCGAGGACACCTCCGCCGAGGCACCCGTGCAGCCCGCACCGAAGTCCGTCGCGCAGCGACAGGCCGAGGCCGAGGCGGCGCAGAAGGCCGCCGCAGCCGAGAAGGCCGCAGCCGAGCAGGCCGCGACCGACAAGGGTGACGGCAAGCCGACCGAGCCGAAGGGCGACGCCGTCAAGCCCGGCGGTGCCCCGAAGCCGGGCGCTGCAGCCGGCCCCAAGCCGGGTGGCCCGAAGCCGGGCGCACGTCCCGGCAACAACCCGTACGCGTCGAGCCAGGGCATGGGCTCGCGCCCGCCGCGCCCGGGCAACAACCCGTACTCCTCGAACCAGGGCATGGGCCAGCGCCCCGCCGGCGGCGCCGGTGGCGGCAACGGCATCCCGCGTCCCGCCCCGCCGCGTCCGGGCGTTCCCCGTCCGGGTGCTCCGCGTCCCGGTGGTCCCGGTCAGGGCAACCGTCCGAACGGCTTCGGGCAGCGCCCGGGCCAGGGTGGCGGCGGTCGTGGCGGCCCCGGTGGTCGTCCGGGCGGTGCCGGTGGTGCCGGTGGCGGCTTCCCGCGTCCGGCCTTCAGCGGCCCGCGTCCCGCCGGTGGCGGTGGCCGCGGTCGTGGCCCCGGTGGCGGTACGGCTGGTGCGTTCGGTCGCGGTGGCGGCAAGAGCCGTGCCCGCAAGTCGAAGCGGACGAAGCGCGCCGAGTACGAGATGCGGCAGGCGCCGTCGCTCGGTGGTGTGCAGGTCCCTCGCGGTGACGGCAACACGATCGTCTCGACTCCGTCGTGGTGCGAGCATCTCGGACTTCGCGGACAAGATCGACGCCATGCCCGGCAACCTCGTGACGGTGCTGTTCCACCTCGGTGAGATGGCGACCGCGACCGAGTCGCTGGACGAGGCGACGTTCGAGGTCCTCGGCGAGGAACTGGGCTACAAGATCCAGATCGTCTCGCCCGAGGACGAGGACAAGGAGCTCCTCGAGGGCTTCGACATCGACCTCGAAGCAGAACTCGAGGACGAGGACGACGACGTGCTGCAGCAGCGGCCGCCGGTGGTCACCGTCATGGGTCACGTCGACCACGGCAAGACCCGCCTCCTCGACGCGATCCGCAACTCGAAGGTCGTCGAGGGCGAGGCCGGTGGCATCACCCAGCACATCGGTGCCTACCAGATCGTCGCGCAGCACGAGGGCATCGACCGCCCGATCACCTTCATCGACACCCCTGGTCACGAGGCCTTCACGGCCATGCGTGCCCGTGGTGCCCAGGTGACGGACATCGCGATCCTCGTGGTCGCGGCGGACGACGGCATCATGCCGCAGACCATCGAGGCGTTGAACCACGCGCAGTCGGCCGGTGTGCCGATCGTCGTCGCGGTCAACAAGATCGACAAGGAAGGCGCGAACCCGGCCAAGGTCCGCCAGCAGCTCACCGAGTACAACCTGGTGGCCGAGGAGTACGGCGGCGACGTCATGTTCGTCGACGTGTCGGCACGGCAGAACATCGGCATCCAGGAGCTCCTGGACGCCGTGCTGCTCACCGCGGACGCCGGTCTCGACCTGCGTGCGAACCCCGACAAGGACGCCCGTGGTGTGGCGATCGAAGCCCGACTCGACAAGGGTCGCGGTGCAGTCGCCACGGTCCTCATCCAGTCCGGCACGCTCCACGTCGGTGACGCGATCGTGGCGGGGACGGCGTACGGCCGTGTCCGTGCGATGACGGACGAGAACGGTGTCGCGGTCAAGGCCGCGACGCCGAGCCGCCCGGTCCAGGTGCAGGGTCTGTCCTCGGTGCCCCGCGCCGGTGACACCTTCCTCGTCACGGAAGAAGACCGCACGGCTCGTCAGATCGCTGAGAAGCGTGAAGCGGCCGAGCGCAACGCCCTGCTGGCGAAGTCGCGCAAGCGCATCTCGCTCGAGGACTTCACCCGTGCACTCGAAGAGGGCAAGGTCGAGTCGCTCAACCTCATCATCAAGGGTGACGTCTCCGGTGCCGTCGAGGCACTCGAGCAGTCGCTCCTGGACATCGAGGTCGACGACAGCGTCCAGCTCCGCATCCTCCACCGCGGTGTCGGTGCGATCACGGAGTCGGACATCGACCTCGCCACGATCGACAACGCCATCGTCATCGGCTTCAACGTCCGTCCGGACGTCAAGGCCCGTGAGCGTGCGGCGCGCGAAGGCATCGACGTGCGCTTCTACTCGGTCATCTACAACGCACTCGACGACATCGAGCAGTCCCTCAAGGGCATGCTCAAGCCCGAGTACGAAGAGGTCCAGTCGGGCGTCGCCGAGATCCGCGAGGTGTTCCGTTCCTCGAAGTTCGGCAACATCGCCGGTGTCATCGTCCGGTCCGGCACGATCACGCGCAACGCCAAGGCGCGCGTCATCCGCGAAGGCGTGGTGGTCGCCGATGGTCTCGCCATCGAGTCGCTGCGTCGCTTCAAGGACGACGTCACCGAGGTCCGCACGGACTTCGAAGCCGGTATCGGTCTGGGCAAGTTCAACGACATCCAGATCGGCGACGAGGTCGAGACGACCGAACTCGTCGAGAAGCCGCGCGACTAGTCACGTGAGTACCCTGGGCCCCGGTCTCCCCGTGTGGGAGGCCGGGGCCCGTCCCCGTTCCACTGCTTTCCTCTGCCCCCAGGAGGCACCCCATGGCCGATCCGCAGCGCGCACGCAAGATGGCGGACCGCATCAAGGAAGTCGTCGCACGACGACTCGACAAGGGCCTGCGGGACCCGCGACTCGGGTTCGTCACGATCACCGACGTCCGTGTGACCGGTGACCTGCAGCACGCGTCGATCTTCTACACGGTGTACGGCACCGACGAGGAGCGTGCCGACTCCGCGGCAGCGCTCAAGGCCGCGACCGGCATGCTCCGGACCGAGGTCGGCAAGAACATCACCGCTCGGCTCACCCCGTCGATCGAGTTCATCGCCGACGCCCTGCCGGAGACCTCGGCGCACATGGAGGACCTGCTCGTGCAGGCCCAGGTCCGCGACGAGCAGGTCCGCGCGGCCGCCGTCGGTGCGACGTACGCCGGCGACGCCGACCCGTACAAGCGCGACGAGGACGACGACGACGACGCGGACGACGTCCGCGCCTGACCCGGCTCAGCCCTCCGGCAGCCGGTAGCCGCTCGCGTCGTCCCCGACGGCCAGTCCGTCGCGCAGGAGCGACGCGAGCGCCCGGTCCCGCTGTTCGGCGTCGGGCCAGACCGGCTCGATCTCGTCGCGGGTCACCGGGACGTCGCTGGCGCGCAGCTCGGCCATGATCAGGCCGCGCACCTGCCGGTCGCTGCCGGCGAACTTCGCCTGCCGCGGTGCGCGCGGGCCGTCGTGCGCCGGGTAGTCGGCGGCACGCCACGCGCAGCGGTCCGCGATCGGGCAGGCGTCGCACGCGGGGGAGCGGGCCACGCAGACGAGCGCGCCGAGCTCCATCACCGCCGCGTTGGTCGCCGCGGCGTCGTCGCGGTCCGCCGGCAGCACGGACTCCATCAGCGGGAGGTCCTGCTTCGCCTTGGCCGGCCCCGGTTCGCCCTGTCCGAGCAGCGCGCGGGCGAGGACCCGACGGACGTTCACGTCCACGACCGGGTGTCGGTCGCCGTACGCGAACACCGCGACGGCCCGCGCGGTGTAGTCGCCGATCCCCGGCAGCGCGAGCAGCGCGTCGACGTCGCGGGGCACCACGTTGCCGTGGGCGTCGGCGATCGCCGTCGCGGCCGCGTGCAACGCGAGCGCCCGTCTCGGGTAGCCGAGCCGGTCCCAGGCCCGCACCGCGTCCGCCGGGGGTGAGGCGGCGAGGTCCGCAGGGGTCGGCCACCGGGTGAGCCACGCCTCCAGTCGGGGGACGACGCGGGCCACCTGTGTCTGCTGCAGCATGATCTCGCTGACCAGCGTTCCCCAGGCGGGGAAGCCGGGGCGTCGCCAGGGCAGGTCGCGCGCCTCGTCGCGGAACCAGGCGATCAGCGGGGTCGCGATGTCCGGGCGGGGCGCTTCCTCCACAGCGGGTCGCGTGGGCGGGTCGTCCACGTTCTTCCTGGAGGCCCGGCGCGCGTTCACCACGACAGCCTACGGTGGGTGCATGGCACGTTGGGCACCCCAGGAGACCGACACGATGGCCGCGATCGCGGCCGAGGTGATCGCACAGGTCGGCACGAACCGCACCGTCATCGGCGTCGACGGACAGGACGGCACCGACCTCGAGCGGGTCGCCGCCGGGCTCGTCGCCGGCTTCGAACAGCACGGCGTGTCGGCGATGGCCGCCGCCGCTCCGTCGAGCGACGTCGACGCACTCCGCGCCGACCTCGTCGCACCCTTCCGGTCGACCGGCGCCGGCGACGGCGTCCTCGTCGTCCACGGGCACGGGGTCCTCGGGCACGGTGCCCGAGCGCTCTGGCGCTGGTCCCTGTGGGTCGAGCAGGAGCAGGGGCGGCTCGAACGCCGTGCCGACGTCAAGATCGCGGCGTCCGCGGTGCTCGACGTCACCGACCCGGAGCACCCCCGTCGCGAGTGGAACGACGCCTGCTGAGGTCCGGCGCCGCTGGTAATCTCCTACGGTGCTCGAAACCGCTCCCGACGGCATCCTCCTCGTCGACAAACCGCAGGGGATCTCCAGCCACCGGGTGGTCTCGATCGCCCGTCGTCGCCTGGGCCTGAAGAAGGTCGGTCACGCCGGCACGCTCGACCCCATGGCGACCGGTCTGCTGCTCCTCGGCATCGGCCCGTCGACCCGGCTCCTGACGCACCTCGTGGGCCTCGGCAAGACCTACACGGCGACGATCCGACTGGGCGTCGCCACCGACTCCGACGATGCCGACGGATCCCCGACGGCAGCCCTCGGGACGGCCTCGGCCGACGTGTCGGACGCCGCGGTCGAGACCGCGGTCGCCGCGCAGCGCGGTGAGATCGCCCAGGTCCCGTCGACGGTGAGCGCGATCAAGGTGGACGGCCGACGGGCGTACGACCTCGCGCGGAAGGGCGAGGACGTCGTCCTCAAGTCGCGCACCGTCACGGTGTCGCAGTTCGACGTGACCGGCCGGGGCGACCGGGTCGTCACCGTGGACGGTGCGGACGTCGCCGTGGTCGACCTCGACGTGGTGGTCACCTGCTCGTCGGGCACGTACGTCCGTGCCCTCGCCCGTGACGTCGGCGCCGCACTCGGCACCGGCGCCCACCTCACCGCGCTCCGTCGGACCCACGTCGGGCCGTTCGCGGTCGAGGACGCCGTCGACCTCGAGGACGACGACGTCGACGTCCGCGCCGCGCTCCAGCGGCCGGCCGACGTCGCCCGGCGGCTGTTCCCGGCGGTCCCGCTCGACGCCGCGGCCGCCAAGGACCTCTCCGACGGCAAGCGCGTCGCCGCCGAGCACCCCGACACCGACGGACCCGTGGCCGCCGTCGCCACGGACGGCGACCGGCTCGTCGGTCTCGTCTCCGTCCGGCGCGGACTGCTCCGCGTCATCACCAACTTCCCGGACGACGTCGACCGGACCAGGAGCGAACGCGTGATCGAGTGGTTCATGTGGGTGCAGCTCGTGATCGCGGTGGTCGCGGGCCTCTTCGCCGTGGTCGTCGGGTTCATCGGGTGGAAGCCGAACGACTACACCGTCGGGTCACTCGTCCTGGTCGAACTCCTGCTCCTCGCACAGGGCGTCATCTCGCTCGTGCTCCCCGCCGTCGGCAGCCCGCCGAAGGGGAACGCGCTCGAGTTCGGCGTGTACGCGGTGTCGGTGCTGCTCGTGCCGCCGGCGACCATCGTCTGGGCGCTCATCGACCGGACGAAGTGGAGCACGGTCGTCCTCGGCGCCGGCGCGTTCACCGTCGCCGTGATGGTCTACCGGATGTACCAGATCTGGTTCGCGCTGAACTGACGCGCTGCGTCCTCGTGCACCCACGGCGTCGGTAGAATCGGTGCAATGGCGACCAGATCCTCACTCGCGACCGGCATCGGCCGAGTCCTCATCGCCGTGTACGGCGTCCTGGCATTGGCGGCGACCGGTCGGAGCGTCGTCCAGATCATCGAGAAGTTCGACTTCGCGCCCTTCGCCTACACGCTGAGCGCCGTCGCCGCGGTCGTCTACATCGTCGCCATGATCGCGCTCATCGTGCCGGGTCGCTTCTGGTACCGGGTCGCCTGCGTCACCATCGTCTTCGAGATGACCGGCGTGCTCGTCATCGGGACGCTCTCGCTCTTCGACCGGGCCCTGTTCCCCGATGACACCATCTGGTCGTACTACGGGCTGGGCTACGCGTTCGGCGCCGCTCGTGCTGCCGGCCGCCGGGCTCTGGTGGCTCCGCAAGCACCACCGCGCCGCCGACGACACCGAGGCCTCGCCCGCGACCGCCGTGTCGGCCGGCGAGTAGGGGAGCGACGTGCAGTACTACGACGACATCGAGGACGTGGCCCAGGGGGGGGGGGGGGGGGGGGGGGGGGGGGGGGGGGGGGCTTCGGGCCGAGCGCGGTCACGATCGGCAAGTTCGACGGGGTCCACGTCGGGCACCGTGCGGTCATCGCGCACCTCGAGCGTGCGGCGCAGGAGAACGGACTGGTCTCCACCGTCGTCACCTTCGACCGGCACCCGCTGAACGTCATCGACCCCGTCAAGGTCCCCCCGGCGCTGACCAGCGCCGCGCAGCGACGGGAGCTCCTCGACGAGGTCGGGGTCGACGCGACGCTGCTGCTCCGGTTCGACCAGGACCTGCAGTCGAAGGCGCCAGAGGCCTTCGTGTCCGAGATCCTGGTGGACACCCTGCACGCCCGGCTCGTGTTCGTCGGCAGTGACTTCCGCTTCGGCGCGAAGGGCGCAGGCGACGTCGCGCTCCTCCGCGAGCTCGGCGAGCAGCTGGGCTTCACGGTCGAGCTCATCGACGACGTCGACCTGGTGGACGACGTTCGGCCGGACGGTGAACGTCGGGTCTCCTCGACGTGGATCCGTGAGCTCCTCGGCGACGGCCGCGTGGCCGAGGCCGCACGACTGCTCGGCCGCGAGCACGCGGTGCGGAGCGTCGTGGTGCACGGCAACCAGCGCGGCCGTGCGATGGGGTACCCGACCGCGAACCTCGACCCGGCGTGCGAGGGCTTCGTGCCCGCCGACGGCGTGTACGCGGCGCGGGTCCTGCACGACGGCACGGTGTACCCGGCGGCGGTGTCGGTCGGCAACAACCCGACGTTCGAGGGCGTGCCCGCGAAGCAGATCGAAGCGCACCTGCTCGACGTCGACATCGACCTCTACGGGGAGACGATCTCCGTGCTCTTCGTCTCGTACGTGCGCGGCATGGTGAAGTTCTCGTCGATGGACGAACTCGCCGAGCAGATGCGGCAGGACGACCTCGACATCCGGCTGCTGCTGGGGCTGCCTGCGCCGGTCTGACGCCGCGCTCGCGCGCGGCGCCGGTCTGACGCCGCGCGATCTCGCTGCGCGGCGACGCCGCACACCACGGAGCCCCCGTGACCAGAAGGTCGCGGGGGCTCCGTCGTGGTGTGCCGAGTGTGTCAGCCGCCGAGCGCGTCGAGCCAGATCTTGCGTGCGTCCAGCGCTTCCTGGGCGTCCTTGATCTTGCGCGCGTCGCCGGACGCCTGGGCCTGCGCGAGCTCGGCCTCGAGCTTGCCGATGGCGTCCTCCAGCTGGCTCGCGAGGCCGTTCTGCCGGGCCTTGCGCTCCGGGTCGGATGCCTTCCAGTGCTGGTCCTCGAGGCTGCGCACGTGGTCCTCGACGGCACGGAGCCGGTCCTCGACGCGACGGACGTCCGCGCGGGGGACCTTGCCGATCTCGTCCCAGCGGCGCTGGATGCCCGTGAGGGTCCGGCGTGCCGCCACCCGGTCGGTCGCCTTCAGGAGCGGTTCGGCCTCGGTCAGGAGCGCCTGCTTCGCGACGAGGTTCTCGGAGTACTCCTCGTTCTCGGCGGCGACCTCGGCGTGTCGCTGCTCGAACAGCACGTCACCGGCCGCCTTGAAGCGGGCCCAGAGCGCGTCGTCGTGCCGCTTGCCGGCACGACCCGCAGCCTTCCAGTCGTCCAGCAGGTCGCGGTACGCACCGATCGCGTCCGCGCCGCGCGGCGCGAGGGCCTCGGCCTGCTGCACGAGCTCCTGCTTGCGGTTCCGGGCGTCGCGGTGCTGGGCGTCGAGCTCGGAGTAGAACGCACGACGGTGCTGGTCGACCGTCGAGCGGGCGGCGCGGAAGCGCTTCCAGAGCTCGTTGGCCTCGTTCTTGGGGATGCGCGGGCCGTCGTGCTGGTGCTGCTGCCACCGCGCGAAGACGTCGTCGAGCTGCGCGGTGATCTGCTTCCACTGCGCCCGAGCGGGGTCGACGGCGGCCAGCGCCTCGGCTTCCTCGACCAGGGCGGTGCGGTGCGCGAGGGCGTCGGCGAGGGCCTGCTGGGCCTGCTCCGCCTGCTCCTTGGTGAGCGAGCCGAGCTGCTCCGTCAGCGCGCCGACGCGGGTCTCGAGCGCCTTGAGGTCGCCGACGACGCGGGCTTCGGCCACCAGGGCCTGCAAGTGCTCGACCGTCCGGGCGACGTCGTTCGCCGAGGCACCGCGCTGGACGCGCTGCTCGGCGATCTTCACCTGCCCCTCGAGGTCGGCGTACTTCCGCGAGAAGTAGGCGAGCGCTTCTTCGGGCGTCGCGTCCGGGTACTCACCGACGGCTTTCTCGGTGTCCTCGTACCGGACGTACACCGTCCCGTTCTCGTCGACCCGGCCCCAGGTCGTTGCTTCGTCAGGTCCCACAGGTCTCGCCTCGATCGTGGTCGTGCATCACCGACGTCGCCGTCGGCACGGTCAGATCGTCAGCCTATTGCACGGACGGCGTCTGCGACTGGCCGGGACGGCGCGCCTGTGGACTACTTCTCGCGTTCGATCGTCGCGCCGGTGATCTTCGTCGCGACCTTCGGCGTCCCGCTGCCGTCGTCGCCGGCCGACGAGACGCCCTTCGAGGTGATCTCCGAGACGAGGTCGTCGAGGCCGCTCGTGACCTTGCCCACCACGGTGTAGCCGCCGGTCGACCCGTCCAGCGTCGTGTCGCCGAAGACGATGAAGAACTGCGTGCTCTGCGAGTACGCCGTGGCGCCGCGGGCGATCGCGAGGGTGCCCTTCTCGTAGACCCCGTCGCTCGGGACGTTCTCGAGCGGGCCGTACTCGAAGCCGGCGTCCCCGGTGCCGTCGCCGTTCGCCGAACCGCACTGCAGGAAGGCGAAGCCCTTGCTGTCGGCGAGCCGGTGGCACGTGGTGCCGTTGTAGAACTGGTCCTGGATGAGCTTGACCTCGACGCTCGTGGCCTGCGGGGCCTTCTTCCCGTCGAGCTCGATGCCGAGCCGCACGTCCTTGTTCAGGGTCAGCGACCCGGTCCAGGTGGAGTCCTTCGCGATCGACTTGCTCGGGACATCGCCGGTGTTCGCGGCGGTGGCACTGGCCGACGGGGTCGGCGTGGGCGTGGCGGTCGCGCTGGCGTCGGCCTTCCCGCCGTCCTGCGAACCGGCGAACGCGATCTGGGATCCGGTCGCCAGGGCGGCGACGAGCACGAGGACCGCCGGTGCGACGAGGTTGTCCCGCAGGCGCCGGCGCCGCTGACGGTCGTGGAGGCCCTGTCGCGCCTCGTAGAGGCGGAGGCGCTCACGCGCTCCTTGCTGTCACGCGCCTGGTTCTTCGGTGCCACGGTGCTCTTCTGACCTCTCGTCGAGTGTGCGACGAGCGTAGCGGAACCGACCCTTCCACCTGCCTGGAGGCGCGCCCCTGTCGGTGGGGCCGCCTACGATTGGGTGCATGGCAGCGGACCGTTCGGGCATGCGTGCGCCCACGACGGGCGGTCACGCCGGACTCGCGCAGGGTTCCGTCCCGCTCGCGGTCCGGATGCGCCCCACCAGCCTCGACGAGGTCGCCGGGCAGCAGCACCTGCTGGGCCGCGGCAGTCCGCTCGTGCAGCTCGCGACCGGCACGCGCGAGAACCCCGGCGGCGTCTCCGTGATCCTCTGGGGTCCGCCCGGCACCGGCAAGACCACGCTCGCGCAGGCGATCGCCCGCCAGTCCGGGCGCGAGTTCGTCGAGCTCTCGGCGGTCACCGCCGGCGTCAAGGACGTGCGCGAGGTGATGGAGAAGGCCCTGACGCACCGCGACCTCTACGGCGCCACGACCGTGCTGTTCCTCGACGAGATCCACCGGTTCAGCAAGGCGCAGCAGGACGCCCTGCTGCCCGGGGTCGAGAACGGGTGGGTCATCCTCATCGCGGCCACCACCGAGAACCCCTCGTTCTCGGTCATCTCCCCCCCCTGCTGTCCCGCTCCCTGCTCCTCACGCTGAAGCCCCTCACCGACGAGGACCTCGGCATGCTCGTCGACCGCGCGGTGGAGGACCCTCGTGGCCTCGGCGGGTCGGTCGTCCTCGGGGACGAAGCCCGCAGTGCGATCATCCGGCTGTCCTCCGGTGACGCCCGCCGCGCCCTCACCGCGCTCGAGGCGGCTGCGTCCTCCGCGGTCGCCGCGCAGGACCCCGACGACGAGGGCGACGCGCTCGACGGCGTCGAGACGGTCCCGGTGATCGACGCCGACACCGTCGCGGCTGCCGTCGACCGTGCGCTGCTCCGCTACGACCGGCAGGGCGACGAGCACTACGACGTCATCAGTGCGTTCATCAAGTCCGTGCGGGGGAGCGACGTCGACGCGGCGCTCCACTACCTGGCACGCATGATCGAAGCGGGCGAGGACCCCCGGTTCATCGCGCGCCGCATCATCATCTCCGCGTCAGAGGACATCGGCATGGCCGATCCGCAGGCGCTGCCGATCGCGGTCGCCGCGGCGCAGGCGGTGCAGCTCATCGGCATGCCCGAGGGTCGGATCCCGCTGGCCGAGGCAGTGGTCTACCTGGCGACCGCGCCGAAGTCGAACGCCGCGTACAACGGGGTGAACGCCGCGGTCGCCGACGTGAAGGCCGGCCGACTCGGGGTCGTCCCGATGCACCTCCGCGACGCCCACTACCCCGGTGCGAAGCGGCTCGGCCACGGCAAGGGGTACGTGTACTCGCACGACGCCGAGCACGGGGTCGCCGAACAGCAGTACCTGCCGGACGCACTCGAGGGCACCGAGTACTACACGCCGACCGCCAACGGCTACGAGCGCGAGGTGGGCCCGCGCCTCGAACGGCTCCGGAAGATCACCCGCGGCGAGTAGCGCAGGCGGGTTCTCCCGGCGTCCGGATGCTGCTATCGTTGACGGGCCTACGTCCTGGTCCTCGCGTGCGGCTGCGTCGAGGACACAGTGCCACAGCAGTGGCACGGGGACAGAGGTTCGGACTGTAGCCGTCCGATCCCACAGGCTCATCCCTCTGGATCCCTTCGTCGGGTTCGACCGCTCGTGCGCGTGCGGTGACCGACGATCAGTTCAGTTCAGTACAGAGAAAAGGACCCTGTGTCTACCAAGTCACGCACCCGCAGCAAGACCCGCCTGTCCCGCGCGCTCGGCATCCCGCTGACGCCGAAGGCGGCCCGTTACCTCGAGAAGCGCCCCTACGGCCCCGGTGAGCACGGCCGCACCCGCCGTCGCGCGGACAGCGACTACGCCGTCCGTCTCCGTGAGAAGCAGCGTCTGCGCGCCCAGTACGGCATTCGCGAGAAGCAGCTCCGCATCGTCTTCGAAGAGGCCCGCAAGACGAAGGGCCTGACCGGTGAGAACCTGGTCGAGCTCCTCGAGCAGCGCCTCGACGCCCTCGTGCTCCGTGCCGGCTTCGCCCGCACGACCGCGCAGGCCCGTCAGCTGATCGTGCACCGCCACATCCTCGTCGACGGCAAGCTCGTCGACCGCCCCTCCTTCCGCGTCAAGGAGGGCCAGCTCATCCACGTGAAGCAGCGCTCCGAGTCGCTCGAGCCCTTCCAGGTCGCCGCTGCCGGTGGCCACCAGGAAGTCCTCCCGAAGGTCCCGGGCTACCTCGAGGTCGAGATCGACAAGCTCCAGGCTCGCCTGGCCCGTCGTCCGAAGCGCGCCGAGGTCCCCGTGACCTGTGAAGTGCAGCTCGTCGTCGAGTACTACGCAGCTCGCTGATCTCCTGATCACACCCGAACGGCGGGTCGTCCTCTCCACAGGACGGCCCGCCGTTCGGCGTTCCCGGCCGGCTCCATCAGTAAGATCGTCTGGGCACGCACCGCTCGCGCGTGCAGAGGGAGAGGCACCGTGAAGCAGCTGTTCTTCGTCGTCGTCGGCGTCGTCATCGGGTTCGCCGTCGCGCACCGGGTCGCGAACACCCCCGGCGGCGCACGCTTCTTCGCCGACGTCGACGCCCGCACGAAGGCCTTCACGGGTGCCGTCGCCGACGGCTACCGCTCCCGCGAGGCCGAACTCCGCACCGACGCCTGACGTCGCGCACCCCGCCGCCGTCCTGGCACTCCCCGCCGAACCTGAATCAGGAAGCACCATGCAGACCGCAGAGATCCGCCGCCGTTGGCTCCAGTTCTTCGGTGACCGCGGCCACACCGTCGTCCCGTCCGCCTCGCTCGTGTCGGACGACCCGTCGCTCCTGTTCACGGTGGCCGGCATGGTGCCGTTCATCCCGTACCTGACCGGGCTCGTCCCGTCGCCGTACCCGCGTGCCACCAGCGTGCAGAAGTGCATCCGCACGAACGACATCGAAGAGGTCGGCAAGACTCCGCGGCACGGCACGTTCTTCCAGATGAACGGCAACTTCTCGTTCGGCGACTACTTCAAGGAGCAGGCGATCCAGTACGCCTGGGAGTTCCTGACGCAGCCCGAGTCCGACGGCGGTCTCGGCTTCTCGCCGGACGACCTCTGGGTGACGGTCTACGAAGAGGACGACGAGGCGATCGCGTTCTGGAAGCAGCACTCGTCCCTGCCCGAGGAGCGCATCCAGCGGCTCGGCAAGGACACCAACTACTGGTCGACCGGGCAGCCCGGTCCGGCGGGCCCCTGCTCGGAGATCTTCTTCGACCGTGGCCCCGAGTACGGCATCGACGGCGGCCCGGCCACCGACGACGACCGCTACGTCGAGATCTGGAACCTCGTCTTCATGCAGTACCAGATCGCCGACGTGCGGTCGAAGTACGACTTCGAGATCACCGGCGAGCTGCCGAACAAGAACATCGACACCGGCATGGGCCTCGAGCGCGTCGCGTTCATCAAGCAGGGCGTCGACAACATGTACGAGATCGACCAGGTCCGTCCGGTCCTCGACCGCGCGGCGGAGATCTCCGGTCGTCGCTACGGCGCGGTGCACGAGGACGACGTCCGCATGCGCGTCATCGCCGACCACGTCCGGTCCGCGCTCATGCTCATCGCCGACGGGGTCAGCCCGTCGAACGAGGGCCGCGGCTACATCCTCCGCCGGCTGCTCCGTCGCACGGTCCGCGCGATGCGCCTGCTCGGCGTCGAGGGGGCGACCTTCCCGGAGCTCTTCCCCGCGTCGCGCGACGCCATGCGGGACGCCTACCCCGAGGTCGGCTCCGACTACGACCGGATCTCGCGCATCGCCTACGCGGAAGAGGAGACCTTCCTCCGCACGCTGGCGCAGGGCACCACGATCCTCGACGTCGCGGTCGAGCGTGCCAAGCAGGACGGTGCGCCCTCGATCGGCGGCGACACGGCGTTCCTGCTCCACGACACGTTCGGGTTCCCGATCGACCTGACGATGGAGATGGCGGAAGAAGCCGGCGTCCACGTCGACCGCTCCGCCTTCGAGACCCTGATGTCCGAGCAGCGCGCGCGGGCGAAGGCGGACGCGAAGAGCAAGAAGACCGCCCTCGCCGACCTCAGCGTCTACAGCGCCTTCCGGGCGAAGGGCGAGACGGTCTTCCTCGGCTACGACGCGCTCGAGGCGGAGACGAACGTCCTCGGCATCATCGTCGGCGGCGTCAGCGTCGACCGTGCGGTCGCGGGTGACATCGCCGAGGTCATCCTCGGTGAGACCTCCCTGTACGCCGAGTCCGGTGGGCAGGACGCCGACCAGGGCTCCATCGTGGGCAACGGCTTCGACCTCGAGGTGCTCGACGTGCAGCGCCCGGTCGCCGGGCTCTGGAGCCACACCGTGCAGGTCCGGTCGGGCGAGGTCGGGGTCGGTGCGCCGGCGACGACCGTGGTCGACTCCGAGTACCGCCGCGTGCGCGACCCAGGCCCACTCCGCGACGCACCTGGTGAACGCCGCGCTCCGCGACATCCTCGGGCCGGAGGCGCTGCAGGCCGGCTCGTACAACAAGTCCGGCTACATGCGCCTCGACTTCTCGTGGTCGCAGCCGGTCTCGCTCGCGACGCGCTCCGAGATCGAGGAAGTGGTGAACAACGCGATCCGCTCCGACCTCGAGGTCTCGACCCGGGTCCTCCCGCTCGACGAGGCCAAGTCCCTCGGTGCGCAGGCGCTCTTCGGTGAGAAGTACGGCTCCGAGGT
The DNA here is from genome assembly GCF_979253735.1 of Curtobacterium sp. AC273. NCBI lineage: Bacteria > Bacillati > Actinomycetota > Actinomycetes > Micrococcales > Microbacteriaceae > Curtobacterium > Curtobacterium sp. AC273. Next base: position 56,261 of record NZ_CEEDDU010000006.1, read on the forward strand.
CCGCATGGTCGACATCGGTGGCCCGTGGTCCCGCGAGCTCTGCGGTGGCACGCACGTCGCCTCGAGCGCCCAGGTCGGGCTCGTCAACCTGGTGGGGGGAGTCGAGCGTCGGTTCGACGAACCGCCGCGTCGAGGCCCTCGTCGGACTCGAGGGCTTCCGCGACCTCGCCGTCGAGCGGACCATCGTGTCGCAGCTCTCGAGCGCGCTCAAGGCCCCGCGCGAGGACCTTCCGACGCGCGTGCAGTCCCTGATGGAGGACCTGCGGGCGCGCAGAAGCGGATCGCCGAGTTCGAGTCCGCGAACCTGCAGCAGCGCGTGCCGTCGCTCGCACGCCAGGCGACGACCGTCGGCGCCACGACCGTGGTGGCGGAGTCGGTGCAGGGCCTGCAGTCCGGCGACGACCTCCGCGCGCTCGCGACGGGCGTCCGCAGCCAGCTCGGTGACGGTGCCGCCGTCGTCGTGCTGGGCGCCGTCATCAACGACAAGCCCGTCGTCATCGTCGCCACCAACGACGCCGCCCGCGCGGCCGGGGTCCAGGCGGGCCCGCTCGCGAAGGAGGCCGCCGGCGTGCTCGGTGGTGGTGGCGGCGGCAAGCCGGACCTCGCGCAGGGCGGTGGCACGGACGCGTCCGCGCTGCCGGCTGCGCTGCGTGCGGTGACCGACCGGCTCGCGGCCTGACCGTGGCGATCCGTTCCGGGCGGCGACTCGGCGTCGACGTCGGTCGCGCCCGGATCGGGGTCGCGGTGTGCGACCGCGACGGACTCCTCGCGACGCCGGTGGAGACCGTCGCGCGCGACGACGCGACCGACGTGCGCCGGATCGCCGAGCTCGCGGACGAGTACGACGTCCTCGAGATCGTCGTCGGGCTCCCGCTGTCGATGTCGGGCGGGGACACCCCGTCCACCGCCGATGCCCGGGAGTTCGCAGCCCGGCTCGCCGAGCACCGACCCGTGCGCCTGGTGGACGAACGCCTGTCGACGGTGACCGCCCAGCGGGGGCTGCACCAGGCCGGCCGGAACACGAAGAAGTCCCGCGCCGTGATCGACCAAGCGGCCGCTGTTATCATTCTGCAACAAGCGCTCGACCACGAGCGTGGCGTCCAGTGCCCCACCGGGGGCCACGCTCCCCTGAACCGGGCTCCCTGCCGTCGACCGAGACGACGATGCCCAGGCGGAGTTCCCGACCGAGAGACCGAGGACCGTTGGCAGACGACCTGGACTGGAACGCGATCATCGCGCCCGGCAACGACGCCGAGCGGCGGAAGACCCCTTCCGGCCGTGCGGCCACCCCCGATGAGCGCGGCGACGCGGTCGACCCCCACCAGCGCGAGTGCGGAGCCCACGCGGCACCTGTCCCGGCGTGAAGCCCGCGCTGCCGAGGCCGCTCGAGCGGCCGACGCGGAGCGCCGGTCGGCGGAGGCCGAGCGCGCCGACGCAGCGGCTCGCGCCTCCGAGACGGCGCGTGCAGCCGAGGCGGCCGGCACGGCCGACCGCCCGGCCTCGCCGGCCGACGCACCCGTCGCGCGGAGCGCGGCGGAACTGCACCCCGAGGTCCACGCGCTCCTGACCGGCGAGGTACACCTCGACGACACCGACCGCGCATCCGCATCGGCGGGCGCGGGCGGTCCGGCCCAGGGCGACGACGGGCCTGGAGGCACGGGAGACGACGGACGCGGCGGTCGCGGTGGACGCGGGGAGCCTCCAGGGCGCCACGCGAGCCGCGTGGTCCGCGTCGGAAGCGACGTCGCGGCCCTCATCGCGGGCATCGTCATCGTGGCGGTCGTGCTCGCCGGAGGGGTGTCGGCGTACGCGTTCGCGGCGCCCAAGATCCAGCAGGTCATCGCCGCGGTCAGCGGGAGCAAGGAACCCGACGACTACTCGGGCAGCGGCACCAGCAAGGTGACGATCACGATCAAGCAGGGCGACATCGGCGAGGACGTCGCGAAGACGCTGCAGCGCAGTGGCGTCGTGAAGTCCTCGAAGGTGTTCTACAAGCTGCTGCTCGCGGCGCCGGACGTCCAGTTCCAGCCGGGTTCGTACGCGCTCAAGAAGAAGATGAGCTCGAAGACGGCCCTCGCCGCGCTGCAGGACACGAAGAACCGCGTGCAGGCGTCGATCGTCATCCCCGAGGGCACCGCGCTGCAGGACGTCGAGGCCGGCATGGTCTCGAAGGCGGGCCTGTCGGAAGCCGACGTCGCCGCGGCCGCGAAGGACCTCGCCGCCTACGGCCTGCCGGCGAACGTCACCACGCTCGAGGGCTGGCTCTTCCCGGCCACGTACCCGATCAACCCGGGGTGGACGGCCACGCAGTACTTCAAGTCGATGGTCGACACCATGAAGGAGCACCTCGCCGCGGCGGGCGTCGCCGAGGCCGACCAGGAGCACGTGATCGTCTTCGCGTCCCTCGTGCAGAAGGAAGCCGGCCTCGCCGCCGACTACCCGAAGGTCGCCCGGGTGTTCCAGAACCGGCTCGACAAGGGCATGAAGCTGCCAGTCCGACGCCACGGTGGCCTACGGCACCGGGAACACGCACACGGTGACCACCACCGACGCCGAGCGTGCCGACGCGGGCAACCGGTACAACACCTACGTGCACGACGGGCTGCCGCCGGCGCCGATCTCGAACCCGGGCGACCTCGCCATCAACGCGGTGACGAAGATGGCCACGGGCAACTGGGAGTACTTCGTGACGGTGAACCTCGAGACCGGGGAGACGGTGTTCTCGGACACCTACGCCCAGCACCTCGTGGCGGTGAAGCAGTTCCAGGCCTGGCTCCGCGCGCACCCCGACTACCAGTAGTCGCGGGCCGCGTCGCACGGGTGTGCGCTGTGGGAGGATGGGGACCATGCTTCGTTGGTTGACCGCTGGTGAGTCCCACGGACCCGAACTGATCGCGATGCTCGAGGGACTGCCCGCGGGCGTCCCGGTGTCGTTCGAGTCCATCCGTACCGACCTCGCGCGTCGCAAGCTCGGCTACGGCCGTGGGTCCCGCATGAAGTTCGAGCAGGACGAGCTGCACGTGTCCGGCGGTGTCCGGCACGGGTACTCCTCGGCAGCCCGATCGCGATCCGCATCGGCAACACCGAGTGGCCGAAGTGGGTCGAGGTCATGAACCCCGAGCCCGTCGAGCAGACCGAGCTCTCCCGCGGTCGCAGCGCCCCACTGACCCGGCCCCGTCCGGGTCACGCCGACCTGGTCGGCATGCAGAAGTACGGCTTCGACGAGGCCCGTCCGATCCTCGAGCGCGCCTCCGCTCGCGAGACCGCTGCCCGGGTCGCGCTCGGCGCCGTCGCGAAGTCGTTCCTGGCGGAGCTCGGCATCCGCTCCGTGGCGCACACCCTGCAGGTCGGCACCGTCCGCGTGCCCGACGGCACCGCGCTGCCGCTGCCGGACGACGTCGACCGCCTCGACGAGGACCAGCTGCGCTGCTTCGACGCCGAGACCTCCGCCCGCATGGTGACCGAGGTCGAGGCCGCGAAGAAGGACGGCGACACCCTGGGCGGTGTCGTCGAGGTGCTGTTCTACGGCGTCCCGCCGGGCCTCGGCTCGCACGTGCAGTGGGACCGTCGACTCGACGCCCGACTCGCGGCCGCGATCATGGGCATCCAGGCGATCAAGGGCGTCGAGGTCGGCGACGGCTTCCGCGACCGCTGCCCGCCGCGGGTCCGAGGCGCACGACGAGCTCTACCGCGAGGACGGCGAGATCGTCCGGACGACCGACCGTGCCGGCGGCACCGAGGGCGGCATGTCGACCGGTACCGTGCTGCGCGTCCGCGCCGGCATGAAGCCGATCGCCACCGTCCCGCACGCGCTGCACACCATCGACGTCACCACCGGCGAGGACGCGTCGGCGCACCACCAGCGCTCCGACGTCTGCGCCGTGCCCGCCGCGGGTGTCGTGGCCGAGGCCATGGTCGCGCTCGTGCTCGCCGACGCCGTGCTCGAGAAGTTCGGCGGGGACAACGTCGTCGAGACGAAGCGGAACCTCGACGCCTACCTGGCGTCGATCCCGGAGACGCTCCGCAGCCGTCGCACCGAGGCCGCCGAGCACTCCACCGCCCGGTGAGCACCACCGCGTCCGCGGCTCCCGTCGTCGTCATCGGGCCGATGGGGGCCGGCAAGTCGAGCGTCGGCAAGCGCGTCGCCAAGGCGCTCGGCGTGCCGTTCACGGACACCGACCGGGTGATCGCCCGCGAGCACGGGCCGATCCCGGGGATCTTCGCCGACCGGGGCGAACCGGCGTTCCGTGCGCTCGAGGCCGAGGCCGTCCGCGCGGCCCTGGCGACCGGCGGGGTGATCGCCGTCGGCGGCGGTGCGGTCACGCACGCCGCCACGCGGGACGCCATGGCCGGTGCCCGGGTCGTCCTGCTCACGGTCTCGCCCGAGGCCGTCGCCGACCGGATCGCCGGCAGCGACCGACCGCTGCTCGCGAACGGCGGCATCGACGCCTGGCAGACCATCCTCGACGAGCGCGCGGCGACCTACGCCGAACTCGCGCACGCCGTCTTCGACACCTCTCGTCGGCCGATGTCCCACGTCGTCGACGACGTCGTCGCGTGGCTGCGCGCCGACGCCACCACGAACGAAGGAACCCCGTGAGCGAGTCCGCCGAGTCGATCCTGCCGGAGGGCACCACCGAGATCCGGGTCGGCGGTGACGACGGCTACGTGGTGGCGGTCGGCAACGACCTGCTCGGTTCCGTGCCGGCGCTGCTCGGACCCCGCGTCGCCAAGGTCCTCATCGTGCACGCGCCGACGCTCGGTGCGCGGGCGAACGGTCTGCGCGACCTGCTCGTCGACGCGGGGCTCGACGCGCTCATCGCCGAGGTCCCCGACGCCGAGGGCGCCAAGCGTGTCGAGGTCGCCGCGTTCTGCTGGCAGATCATGGGCCAGTCGGACTTCACCCGCACCGACGCCGTCATCGGCCTGGGTGGCGGTGCCGTGACCGACCTCGCCGGCTTCGTCGCCGCGACGTGGCTGCGGGGTGTGCCGTACGTGGCGATCCCGACGAGCGTGCTCGGCATGGTGGACGCGAGCGTCGGCGGCAAGACCGGGATCAACACGAACGAGGGGAAGAACCTCGTCGGTGCCTTCTACCCGCCCCGCGCCGTCGTGGCGGACCTCGACCTCGTGCGCACCCTGCCGCGGAACGAGATCCTGACCGGCTTCGCCGAGATCGTGAAGGCCGGGTTCATCGCCGTGCCCGAGATCCTCGACATCGTCGAGGCCGATGTCGCACGGGTCACCGACCCCACCACGCCGGAGTTCCGCCGGGTCGTCGAGCTCGCGATCCAGCTCAAGGCCGAGGTCGTCTCGGACGACTTCACCGAGCAGGGCCGGCGCGAGGTCCTGAACTACGGGCACACCCTCGGGCACGCGATCGAGCACGCGGAGCGCTACCAGTGGCGGCACGGTGCGGCGGTGTCGGTCGGCATGGTGTTCGCCGCCGAGCTCGCGCGCCTGACCGGGCACCTGGACGACGCCACGGTGGACCGGCACCGCTCGATCCTCGAGTCGCTCGAGCTCCCGACGACGTACGGGGTCGGCCGGTGGGAGGGGCTCCTGGCGACCATGCGCCGTGACAAGAAGGCGCGTGCCGGCATACTGCGGTTCATCATCCTCGACGGGGTCGGCAAGCCGGTCACGCTCGAGGGCCCCGAGGACCACCTGCTCTTCACCGCCTACCAGGAGGTCGGCGTCTAGCGGGTCGTCAGCGCAGCACCCGTCGGGTGCGCCGCCACCACCACTTCACCCGCATCGAGACGGTCAGCACGTCGGTGCGCTTCCACTCGTGGAACTCGGCGAGCGTCGCGCCGTTCTCCCATGCCCAGTACTCGTCGGAGTCGCACTCCGGATCGAACGCGTCGGGCAGTGGCTTGAAGATCGGCATCAGTCGCAGTCCTTCGTCGTCGGTCTGGGGGACGGCCGCGCGGTACGCCGCCGGAGTGCGCGGTCAGCGAGCCGCCGGTCCGTCTTCGACCACCACGCTACGTCGGCGGAGGCCGCGCAGCACAGCGATCGAAATGTCGTGTACCGGATCGTGGTCCGGTTGGGAGACGGCCCAGGTGAAGCGCTCCCACGCATGGTCGCGGTCGGCGGCTCGTCGTACCCGGTGTGCACCGATCAGGCTGACGACGGCGGCCGCGATCGCCGCGCCGGCGGCGATGACCGCCCCAATGAGTGCTGTCTCCATGACGGCAGCCTGCGGCACTGGGCTCGACGTGGAGGGGGACGCGGGCCGACCTGTGGAGACCGAGCCGTGCCTCCAGGCTGTGGAGGAGCGGACCACGCAGGCCGGGGGAGCAGACTGAACCCGTGCCCACCCCGCCCCGCCTGAGCGACCTCGGCAGCGCCCCCGACGTCGAGACCGGAACCCTCCGGTCCCGCGGACGACGGTTCGCCGAGCTCCTCGCGATCGCCCGCCGTCACGAGCTCCTGCCGTTCCGTCGCCTCGACTTCTCGCACGACCCCGACAAGTCCGCGCTCCGCACCCGGCAGGCCGACCACCTGCGCCGCGCGCTCGAGGAGGCCGGCGGCGGCTTCGTGAAGATGGGCCAGCTGCTCTCGACCCGCGACGACCTGCTGCCGGAGGAGTGGACCGAGGGACTCGCGCACCTGCAGCGGAGCGTGACGCCGGCCGACCCGGACGAAGTGGCGGCGCTCCTCGAACGGGAACTCGGTGCGCCGGTCGAGCAGGTCTTCTCGGCGTTCGACCCCGTGCCCGTCGCGGCCGCGTCCATCGCCCAGGTGCACCGCGCCCGGCTGACCGACGGCACGAGCGTCGCCGTGAAGGTCCAGCGGCCGGGCATCGACACGGCCGTGCGGCGGGACGTCGACATCGCGCTCCGGGTGGTCCGCTTCATGGCGCGGCTCTCGACCGAGGCTCGGCAGGTCGGCGTGCAGGACGTCGCGGCGCAGTACGCCGACGACCTGATCCGCCAGGTGGACTTCACCTCCGAGCTGCGGAACCTCACCGCGCTCCGTGCGGCGCAGGCCCGGAGCGCACGGCCGGACGAGGTGCGCTTCCCGGACCCGTACCCGGAGCTCTCCGGGCGGCGCGTGCTCGTGATGGAGTTCCTCGAGGGGGACACGCTCAGCGCGATCCGGGCCGAGCGGTCCGACCGTGACCTCGACGCCCCGATGCGGGCGATCCTCCGCGTGTTCCTGCGGCAGGTCGTCTTCGACGGGGTCTACCACGCGGACATGCACCCCGGGAACGTCCTGCTGCTGCCCGACGGCCGGCCGGCGCTCATCGACTTCGGCTCCGTCGGGCGGCTCGACCCCGGCCTGCGGGACACGGTGCAGCAGCTCCTGGCCGCGTACATCCAGGACGACACCGAGGCCATCGCCGACGCCGTGCTCCGGATGGCGCCGGTGCGCGACGCCGAGGACGAACCGGACTTCCGACGCGCCATCGCCCGGTTCGTCGCCGACGAGCTCGGTCCCGGTGCCCGCATCGGGGTGGAGACCGTGGACGACGCCGTCGAGGTGTTCGGCCGCTACCGCCTGAAGCCACCGCCGGACTTCGTGGCGGCTGCCCGTGCCCTCGCGATCTTCGAGGGGACCCTCCGCACCCTCACGCCGTCGTTCGACCTGCTCGAGGAGTCCCGCTCGCTCGCCGGCGAGCAGATCCGCGACCAGCTGCGACCGGGGCGGATCCGCGACGTCGCCGTCCGCGAGCTGTTCGGCGCGGTGTCGGCCGCGCGCCGCCTGCCACGCCGGGTGGACCGGATCGGGGAGGCGATCGAGACCGGCAAGCTGTCCGTGAACATCCGGCTGTTCTCCGACCGGCGTGACCGCCGGACCCTGAACGGCGTCATCCGCCGCGTGCTGCTGGTGCTGCTCGGCGCCGGCGCCGGCGTGCTGTCGATCGTGTACCTGGCGCTGCCGGCGCGTCCGACCGCGGTGCTCTCGACCGGCGTCGCCGGGGGGCTGCTCGGTGGCGCGGCGGTGGTGCTGCTCGCCTGGGCGGCGATCGACGCCGCGGTCGCCCGGAAGCGGGAGTGACCCCGGCCCTGTCCGCTACACTCGTCCGCGGGCCCGAGCGGCCCCAAGACCTTCACAACACACGACCGAACGGGACACCGAAGACTCATGGCCAGTACCACTGACATCAAGAACGGCGCCGTTCTCATCATCGACGGGCAGCTCTGGTCGGTCGTCGAGTTCCAGCACGTCAAGCCGGGCAAGGGCGGCGCGTTCGTGCGCACCAAGCTCAAGAACGTCGTGTCGGGCAAGGTCGTCGACCGCACCTTCAACGCGGGTGCGAAGATCGAGACCGCGACCGTGGACCGCCGCGACTACCAGTACCTCTACGAGGACGGCGACTCGTACGTGTTCATGGACACCGACACCTACGACCAGATCCCGGTCCCCGCGACGGTCGTCGGCGACGCGAAGAACTTCCTCCTCGAGTCCGCGATGGTGACCATCGCGATCAACGAGGGCACCCCGCTCTACATCGAGCTCCCGACCTCGATCACCACCGAGATCGAGACCGAGCCGGGCCTGCAGGGCGACCGCTCGTCGGGTGGCACGAAGCCGGCCACGATCAAGGCGACCGGCTACCAGATCCAGGTGCCGCTGTACCTCGAGACCGACACCGCTGGTGAAGATCGACACGCGCGACGGCAACTTCCTCGGCCGCGTCAACTCCTAGGCGCTGACCGTATGAGTGCTCGTTCGAAGGCCCGCAAGCGCGCCCTCGACATGCTGTACGTCGCCGAGGTGCGGGAGCTTCCCGATCTCGGACGTCCTCGCCACCGAGACGGTCCGCCACCTGGACCAGCCGGAGCGCGCCTCCAGCTGGGACTACGCGCGGCAGATCGTCACGGGCGTGGACGACGACCGTCACGAGATCGACAAGGTCATCGTGGAGCACGCGCAGGGCTGGTCCATCGCCCGTATGCCTCGTGCTCGACCGGTGCATCCTCCGCATGGGTGTCTGCCGGGAGCTCCGGTTCAACCCGGAGGTCCCCGACGCCGTCGCGATCGCCGAGGCCGTCGAGCTCGCCCAGTCCCTGTCGACGGAGGAGTCCGCCGGGTTCGTCAACGGCGTGCTCGGCGCGGTCGCCGGTGGCCGCGGCCCGGGCGAGAAGGACGACCACGGCGACCACGCACCGTCCGGTCGGACGGTCGCAGGGGACCAGGAGTCCCGGTAGGGTTGACCACGTCAGCATCCTTTAAGTCCGTCCGGTGAGGCGGGGAAGGAGGTCGGCGTGGGTACCAGAACGGTCCTGCAGCACTCCGACATCACGCGTGCTCTGACACGCATCGCGCACGAGATCCTCGAGGCCAACCACGGCGCCTCGGACCTGGTGCTCCTGGGCATCCCGACACGGGGTGCCGTCCTGGCCGAGCGGCTCGACCGCATCCTGGCGGACATCGAACCCGAGTGGACCGCCGGCAGCTCCCGCGTCGGCACGCTCGACGTCACGATGCACCGCGACGACCTCGGCCACGGCATCGGCCGGGCGCCGCAGCGCACGACGATCCCGGCGAGCGGCATCGACGGCAAGGTCGTCGTGCTCGTCGACGACGTGCTGTACTCCGGCCGGACGGTCCGTGCAGCGCTCGACGCGCTGCAGGGCATCGGTCGGCCGCGTGCGGTCCGGCTCGCCGTCCTCGTCGACCGCGGCCACCGCGAGCTCCCGATCCGCGCCGACCACGTCGGCAAGAACCTGCCCACGGCCTCCGACGAGCGGGTCACGCTGCGCCTGACCGAGACCGACGGTGCCGACGTCGTGCTGATCGAGCAGCCCGAGGTGCCGGAGCGGGCCGGGGACGGGGCAAGCGAATGAAGCACCTGCTCTCCACCGCCGACCTCTCCCGCGCCGAGGCGATCCACATCCTCGACGTCGCCGAGGAGATGGCCGAGGTCAACACGCGTGAGGTCCGGAAGCTCCCGGCCCTCCGCGGCAAGACCGTCGTGAACCTCTTCTTCGAGGACTCCACCCGGACTCGCATCTCGTTCGAGGCCGCCGCGAAGCGCCTGTCGGCCGACGTCCTCAACTTCGCCGCCAAGGGCTCCAGCGTCTCGAAGGGCGAATCGCTCAAGGACACCGTGCAGACCCTCGGCGCGATGGGCATCGACGGCATCGTGCTGCGGCACGGCGCGTCCGGAGCCCCGCGGGTCCTCGCAGACGCCGACTGGATCGACGTGCCCGTGGTGAACGCCGGCGACGGCACGCACGAGCACCCCACCCAGGCGCTGCTCGACGCGTTCACGATGCGCCGCCGCCTGCACGGCTCCGCCAGCCGTGGGCGGGCGCTCGACGGCGTCCGCGTGCTGATCGTCGGCGACGTGCTGCACAGCCGGGTCGCCCGCAGCAACGCCTGGCTCCTCCGCACGCTCGGCGCGAGCGTCACGTTCGCGGCACCGCCCACGCTGCTGCCCGCGACGACCACGCCGTTCGGTGCCGCCGTGCACCACGACCTCGACGTCGCGCTGGCCGAGGACCCGGACGTCGTGATGACCCTGCGCATCCAGCAGGAGCGGATGAACGACGCGTTCTTCCCGAACCCGCGCGAGTACACCCGTCACTGGGGCCTCACCGCGAGCCGATTCGCCCGACTGTCGGAACGGACCCTGATCATGCACCCGGGCCCGATGAACCGCGGGCTCGAGATCGCCGGCGTCGCCGCCGACGACCCCCGCTCGACGGTCGTCGAGCAGGTCGAGAACGGCGTCTCGGTCCGGATGGCGGTCCTCTACCTGGCACTGACCGGCAGCGAGACGAGCACCACCGCAGCACCACCGAAGGAGACCGTCGCATGACCGCCCACCTCATCCGCGGCGCGCAGCTGGTCGACGGCTCGCGTGCCGACATCCGCCTGGAGGGACGACGCGTCTCCGCGGTCGGGTCCGGTCTCGACACGGCCGGCGCCACGGTCGTCGACGCGGACGGGCTCATCGCCCTCCCCGGCCTCGTGGACCTCCACACCCACCTGCGCGAGCCCGGTCACGAGGAATCCGAGACGGTGCTCACCGGCTCGCGTGCCGCGGCCGCCGGCGGCTTCACCGCGGTCAACGCGATGGCGAACTCGAGCCCGGTCGCGGACACCGCCGGTGTGGTCGAGCAGGTGCAGGCGCTCGGTGACGACGCCGGCTACGTGACGGTCCGCCCGATCGGCGCGGTGTCGCAGGGGTTGCAGGGCACGCACCTGTCCGAGATCGGGGCGATGGCGACGTCCCGCGCGAAGGTCCGGGTCTTCTCGGACGACGGGTCGTGCGTGGCGGACCCGCTCCTGATGCGCCGGGCGCTCGAGTACATCAAGGGCTTCGGCGGGGTGCTCGCGCAGCACGCGCAGGAGCCGCGCCTGACGATCGGCGCCCAGATGAACGAGGGCCGGCTGTCGTCGGAGCTCGGGCTCGCCGGCTGGCCGGCCGTCGCGGAAGAGGCGATCATCGCCCGCGACGTCCTGCTCGCCGACCACGTCGGCGCACGGCTGCACGTCTGCCACGTCTCGACGGCCGGCAGCGTCGAGGTGATCCGCTGGGCGAAGTCCCGCGGCATCGACGTCACGGCCGAGGTCACCCCGCACCACCTGATCCTCACCGAGGACCTCATCGCCGGCCACGACGGCGCCGCGGGCTACGACGCGCGGTACAAGGTGAACCCGCCGCTGCGTTCCCGCGAGGACGTCGACGCACTCCGGGGTGCCCTGGCCGACGGCACGATCGACATCGTCGCGACCGACCACGCCCCGCACACCGCCGAGGCGAAGTGCTGCGAGTGGCCGGCCGCGGCGAACGGCATGGTCGGCCTCGAGTCGGCGCTCAGCGTCGTGCAGGCCGCCGTGGTCGAGGACGGCCGACTCGACTGGGCGGACATCGCCCGGGTGCTGTCCGAGGCGCCGGCCCGGATCGGGCAGGTCGACGGACACGGCCAGCGGATCGCCGAGGGCGCGCCGGCCGAGATCACGCTCTACGACCCGTCGGCCGTCCGCGAGTTCGCGGTCACCGACCTGGCGGGGCAGTCGCAGAACTCCCCGTACCTCGGCATGCGGCTCCCCGGCCGCGTCGTGGCGACGTCCCACCACCGGCTCCGCCACGGTGCTCGACGGTCAGGTCGTCGACGCCGAGACGGTCGCCGCGCACGCTCGCGCGGTCCGGACGGCGGCGACGGCATGAGCGGTGACGGCCTGCGCTGGCTCGAAGGCGGGATGATCCTCGCCCTCGTCGCCCTGCTCTTCGTCGCCATGGTGCGCACCTGGCGGACGCGGGCCAGGAAGCAGGCGGAAGCTGTGCCTCCCGGCCCCGTGCCGACCACCCTCGGTCCGGCGGCCGGGTCGTGGGACGGGTTCACCGTCGCGACGACCCGCGCCGACCAGCCCCTCGAGCGGATCACGGCGGGCGGTCTCGGCTTCCGGGGCCGCGGCGGCGTGACCGTCCACGACACCGGCGTGGTCCTGCACCACGCCGGCACCCCCGACCGGTGGATCGCAGCCGACGCCCTCCGCGGCGCCGACCGCGCCACGTGGGCGATCGACCGCGTGGTCGAGCCCGGGGGACTGGTCCGTCTGCGATGGACGGCGACCGGCGCCGCAGGTGCGACGGACCTCGACACCTACTTCCGGTTCCCGGAGGGCGACGCAGCAGCGCCTCGTTGCCCTGCAGGGACTGTCGACGAAGCACGAACACCCGCACACCGCGGGCGAAGGGACGAACTGATGACACGCGAACGGGCCGTACTGGTCCTCGAGGACGGCACCCGGTACGACGGCTGGGCGTACGGCGCCCGCGGGCGCACGCTCGGCGAGGTGGTCTTCGCGACCGGCATGACCGGGTACCAGGAGACGCTGACCGACCCGTCCTACGCCGGGCAGATCGTGGTGCAGACCGCGCCGCACATCGGCAACACCGGGGTGAACGACGAAGACCCCGAGTCCCGTCGCATCTGGGTCGCCGGGTACGTCGTGCGCGACCCCAGCCGCGTGGTGTCGAACCACCGCGCGAACGCGTCGCTCGACGAGCACCTGGTGCGCGACGGCATCGTCGGGATCTCCGGCATCGACACCCGCGCGCTCACCCGCCGGATCCGCGACGCGGGCGCCATGAAGGGCGGCGTGTTCAGCGGCGAGGACGCGGCGCTGTCCGCCGAGTCGCAGCTGGACGCGGTCGTGTCGCAGGCGACGATGGCCGGCGCGAGCTTCTCGGCGGTCGTGTCCACCCCGGAGACCTACGTCGTCCCCGCCGTCGGCGAGCAGATCGGCCGGCTCGCCGTGCTCGACCTCGGCGTGAAGGCGTCCACCACGCGCTACCTCGCGCAGCGCGGGTTCGAGGTGCACGTCGTGCCGCAGGACATCTCCGCCCCGGAGCTGGAAGCCCTCGCCCCGGACGCGCTCTTCTACTCGAACGGCCCCGGCGACCCCGCCGCGTCCGACGCGCAGGTGGAACTGCTGCAGGACAGCCTGCGCACCGGCCGCCCGTTCTTCGGCATCTGCTTCGGCAACCAGCTGCTCGGCCGCGCGCTCGGCTTCGGCACCTACAAGCTGCCGTTCGGGCACCGCGGCATCAACCAGCCGGTGCTCGACACCGTCACGGGCAAGGTCGAGATCACGAGCCAGAACCACGGGTTCGCGGTCGACGCCCCGCTCGGCGAGGTCCTCGAGTCCCCGGCGGGCTTCGGTCGCGTCGAGGTCTCGCACTACTCGCTCAACGACAACGTGGTCGAGGGGCTCCGCGCCCTCGACGTGCCCGCGTTCAGCGTGCAGTACCACCCCGAGGCCGCCGCCGGACCGCACGACAGCATGTACCTGTTCGACCGCTTCGCCGACCTGGTGCGCGAGCGCCGCGCCGGTGAACCGCTCGACCCCGCGACCGCCACCGCGACCACCCCGGCCGCCGACATCACCAAGGAAGCCAACTGATGCCGAAGCGCGCAGACATCAACTCCGTCCTCGTCATCGGGTCCGGCCCGATCGTCATCGGGCAGGCCGCCGAGTTCGACTACTCGGGCACCCAGGCGTGCCGCGTCCTCCGCGCCGAGGGCGTCCGTGTGATCCTCGTCAACCCGAACCCGGCGACGATCATGACCGACCCGGACTTCGCCGACGCGACGTACATCGAGCCGATCACGAGCCCGTCGCTCGAGGAGATCATCAAGATCGAGCAGCCGGACGCCGTGTTGCCGACGCTCGGTGGGCAGACCGCCCTGAACGCCGCGATCAAGCTCGACGCCGAGGGCATCCTCGACAAGTACGGCGTGGAGCTCATCGGCGCCAAGGTCGACGCGATCCAGCGCGGTGAGGACCGCCAGCTCTTCAAGGAGCTCGTCCTCGAGTCCGGTGCGGACGTCGCACGGAGCCACATCGCCCACACGCTGGAAGAGGCCACCGAGTTCGCGAAGGACCTCGGCTACCCGCTCGTCGTCCGCCCGTCCTTCACCATGGGCGGTCTCGGTTCCGGCTTCGCGTACAACGAGGAAGAGCTCATCCGGTTCGTCGGGGACGGACTGCAGTCCAGCCCGACGACGGAGGTCCTGCTCGAGGAGTCGATCCTCGGGTGGAAGGAGTACGAGCTCGAGCTGATGCGGGACAACTACGACAACACCGTCGTGATCTGCTCCATCGAGAACGTCGACCCGGTCGGCGTCCACACGGGCGACTCGATCACCGTCGCCCCTGCGCTGGCGCTGACCGACCGCGAGTACCAGAACATGCGGAACATCGGCATCGACATCATCCGTCGCGTCGGCGTCGACACCGGTGGCTGCAACATCCAGTTCGCCGTCGACCCGTCGAACGGCCGCGTCATCGTCATCGAGATGAACCCGCGCGTGTCCCGCTCGTCGGCGCTCGCCTCGAAGGCCACGGGCTTCCCGATCGCCAAGATCGCCGCGAAGCTCGCCATCGGGTACCGCCTCGACGAGATCGAGAACGACATCACCCGCGTCACGCCCGCGAGCTTCGAGCCGACCCTCGACTACGTGGTCGTGAAGACCCCGCGGTTCGCGTTCGAGAAGTTCCTCGCCGCGGACGCCACCCTGACCACCACGATGAAGAGCGTCGGCGAGGCCATGGCGATCGGCCGCAACTACGCCACGGCGCTGCAGAAGTCGCTCCGGTCGCTCGAGAAGCGCGGCTCGTCGTTCCACTGGGACATCCCGGCGGCCGAGCTCGACAAGGACGCCCTGCTGTCGAAGTCGTCCGTCCCGACCGACGGCCGCATCGTGACGGTGCAGCAGGCACTCGTCGCCGGCGCCACCGCGGCCGAGGTCTTCGAGGCGACGAAGATCGACCCGTGGTTCATCGACCAGATCGTCCTCATCAACGAGGTCGCCGACGAGGTGAAGGCAGCGGAGACCCTCGACGCGGACACCCTGCGCTGGGCGAAGGAACACGGCTTCAGCGACATCCAGATCGCGTCGCTCCGGGGCATCACCGAGCAGGAGGCCCGTGACGCCCGGCACGCCGAGGGCATCCGCCCGGTGTTCAAGACCGTCGACACCTGCGCCGGCGAGTTCCCGGCCCTGACGCCGTACCACTACTCGTCGTACGACGCCGAGACCGAGGTCGCCCCGAGCGACCGCAAGAAGGTCGTCATCCTCGGGTCCGGCCCGAACCGCATCGGGCAGGGCGTCGAGTTCGACTACTCCTCGGCGTGCACGCGTCCTTCGCGCTGAGCGCCGCCGGGTTCGAGACGATCATGATCAACTGCAACCCGGAGACCGTCTCCACCGACTACGACACGTCGGACCGCCTGTACTTCGAGCCCCTCACCACCGAGGACGTCCTCGAGGTCATCGAGGCCGAGGCGGCGTCCGGCGAACTCGTCGGCGTCGTCGTGCAGCTCGGCGGCCAGACCGCGCTCGGGCTCGCGAAGCCGCTCGAGGCCGCCGGCATCCCGATCCTCGGCACCTCGCCCGCCGCGATCGACTCCGCCGAGGAGCGCGGGCAGTTCTCCGCCATCCTCGACCAGGCCGGCCTGCTCGCGCCCCGGAACGGCACCGCGCACGACCTCGCCAGCGCGACCGCCGTCGCCGAGGAGATCGGCTACCCGGTCCTCGTCCGCCCCTCGTTCGTGCTCGGCGGCCGCGGCATGGAGATCGTCTACGACTCCGAGACCCTCGCGGACTACTTCGACCGGATGGCCGACCAGGCGATCATCGGTCCGGAGCTCCCGCTGCTGGTCGACCGCTTCCTCGACGACGCGGTGGAGATCGACGTCGACGCGCTCTTCGACGGCGAGCGGCTCTACATCGGCGGCATCATGGAGCACCTCGAAGAGGCCGGCATCCACTCCGGCGACTCCGCGTGCACCCTGCCCCCGGTCGGCCTCGGCCGCGCCGAGATCCAGGGCGTCGTCGACGCGACCGAGAAGATCGCCCGCGGCATCGGCGTGCAGGGGCTGCTCAACGTGCAGTTCGCCATCGGCGCCGGCGTGCTCTACGTCCTCGAGGCGAACCCTCGCGCCAGCCGCACCGTGCCGTTCGTCTCGAAGGCGCTCGGCATCCCGCTGGCGAAGGCCGCGTCCCGCATCATGACCGGCACGACCATCGCCGCGCTCGTCGACGAGGGGCTCCTGCCCGCCCGCGACGGCGCCTTCGTCCCGATGCAGTCGCCGATCGCCGTCAAGGAAGCCGTCCTGCCCTTCCGTCGCTTCCGCACCCGGGAGGGCCAGGTCGTCGACTCGGTGCTCAGCCCCGAGATGCGCTCCACCGGCGAGGTCATGGGCATCGACCGCGACTTCCCGCGCGCGTTCCTCAAGTCGCAGGAAGCCGCGTACGGCGGCCTGCCGACGAGCGGGACCGTGTTCGTGAGCGTCGCCGACACCGACAAGCGCCAGGTCGTGCTGCCGGTGCACCGCCTGCAGCAGCTCGGGTTCACGATCACCGCGACCGAGGGCACCGCCGAGGTGCTCCAGCGCAACGGCATCGAGGTCACGCTGGTCGGCAAGTACAGCGAGGGCGGCGAGAGCGTCGTCGACCTGCTGGCCCGCAACGAGGTGGACATCGTGATCAACACGCCGTCGGGTGCCGCCGGTCGGGCGGACGGGTACGAGATCCGTGCGGCCACGGTCGCGGCGGACAAGCCGCTGTTCACGACGATCGCGCAGCTCGGGGCCGCCGTCGCGGCGATCGAGACGATCGGTTCGCCGCACAGCGTGCGGAGCCTGCAGGACTACGCGCTCGAGCGCGCGACCTGGTGACGGCTGCCAGCGTGGGCACCACCCCGACTGGAGGCACGGCCTCCTTCGGCGTCCGGCTCGCGGCCGCCATCGGGTCGCGTTCCGCCCTCTGCGTCGGCATCGACCCCCACGCCGCCACCCTGGCGGCGTGGGGGCTCGGCCGCGACGAGGCCGGCCTGACGGCCTTCGGCGCGACCCTCGTCGACGCGGCCGCCGGCCGCGCGGCGATCGTGAAGCCGCAGGTCGCCTTCTTCGAGGCGGCGGGGGTCGCCGGCTACCGTGCGCTCGACGCGACGATCCGTCGGGCACGCGATGCGGGCCTCCTGGTCGTCGCCGACGTGAAGCGGGGCGACATCGGGACGACGGGGGACGACTACGCGCTCGCGTGGCTGGACCGTGACGGGCCGTTCGCGGCCGACGCGATGACGGTCTCGCCGTACCTCGGCTACGGGTCGCTCGCCGGCACGGTGTCGGTCGCGCGTCGGAACGGGGCGGGCGTGTTCGTGCTGGCGGCGACGAGCAACCCGGAGGCCCGGGTGCTGCAGACCGCGGTCCTCGCCGAGGGGCCGTGGGCGGGACACAGCGTGGCTGCCGGTATCGTCTTGAGCGTGGCAGACGACAACCGGGCCGGCGGCGACCAGCCCCTCGGCGACGTCGGGCTCGTGCTCGGCGCGACCCTCGACCTCGACGACTTCGGCATCGACGCGGACGCGATCGGCACGGCGCCGGTCCTCGCCCCGGGCTTCGGTGCCCAGGGCGCCCGCATCGAGGACCTCCGCGCGCTGTACGGCGCCCGTGCCGAGCAGGTGCTCGTCAGCGAGTCCCGGGGGCTCCTCACCGACGGGCCCGACGGCGTCGCGGCACTCGTCGCGGACCGCGCCGAGCGGATCCGCGCCGCACTGGGGGGCCGCCGCATGACGTCGGACCGCGAGGGTCTGCCCGCACACCGCAACCCGCCTCGAGGTCGACCGGGTCGCCGCGGCCCAGGCCGCGGTGGCCGCTCGACGTGCCCGCGCGGCGGTCAAGGCCGCGATCGCGTCGGGGGAGCGGTCCGCGCTCGAGGTCGCCCGCCTGGCGTGGTCCGACGCCGAGGTGCCCGCCGAGAAGTCCCTGCGCGTCCGTGACCTGCTGACGAGCCTGCCCGGCATCGGACCGGCCCGCGCCGAGACGATCATGGGCGGACTGCGCATCGCGCCGTCGAAGCGCCTGGGCGGTCTCGGCACCCGGCAGCGCGCGGAACTGGCGGACTGGCTCGCCGCGCGCGGCCGGAAGCGCGGGACCTCGAAGCTCGTCGTCCTCGCCGGACCGACCGCGGTCGGCAAGGGCACGGTCAGCGCCTTCATCCGCGAGCAGTACCCGGACGTCAACCTCAGCGTGTCGGCGACGACCCGGAAGCCCCGCCCCGGCGAGGTCGACGGCGTGCACTACTACTTCGTCGACGACGCCGAGTTCGACCGGATGATCCGCGACCGCGAGCTCCTCGAGTGGGCGACCGTGCACAACTCGTACCGGTACGGCACCCCGCGTCCACCGATCGACCGCGCGCTCGACGCCGGCGACAAGGTGATGCTCGAGATCGACCTGCAGGGTGCCCGCCAGGTGCGGGACGCCATGCCCGAGGCGGTCCTGGTGTTCCTGCTGCCGCCCTCGTGGGAGGAACTCGTGCGTCGGCTCATCGGCCGCGGCACCGAATCCGCCGAGGAACAGGCCCGTCGACTCGACACCGCGAAGGTCGAACTGGCCGCCCAGGACGAGTTCGACGTGCGCATCGTGAACTCCGATGTCGGCACCGCGGCACGCGAGGTCGTAGACTTGTTCTCTGCGCCCTGACGGGCGTCCCGCTTTTCCCCTGTCGACAGGAGACACCATGGCCAACCCCCAGGGCATCATCGACCCGCCCATCGACGACCTGCTCGCCAAGGTGGAGTCGAAGTACGCGCTCGTCATCTTCGCCTCGAAGCGCGCGCGCCAGATCAACGACTACTACGCCGACCTGCACGAGGGCTCGCTCTTCGACAACGTCGGGCCGCTCGTCGACTCGACGATCGACGACAAGCCGCTGTCCGTCGCGCTGCACGAGATCAACGAGGACAAGCTCACCGTCACCAAGCAGCAGCAGCCCACCGACTGACCGCGGTGACTGGAGCTGCTCTGCGCCTCTTCACGTCCGAGTCGGTGACGGAGGGGCACCCCGACAAGATCTGCGACCAGATCCTCGGACACCATCCTCGACGCATTGCTGACGGTCGACCCGCACGCGCGCGTCGCCGTCGAGACGATGGTGACCACCGGGCTCGTGCACGTCGCGGGCGAGGTCACCACCTCCGGCTACGTCGAGATCCCGAAGCTCGTCCGTGACGTCATCACGGGCATCGGCTACAACTCGTCCGAGGTCTCCTTCGACGGCCACACCTGCGGTGTCGAGGTCTCCATCGGCGCGCAGTCGCCCGACATCGCCCAGGGCGTGGACGAGTCGCTCGACGCCCGCTCCGGCGCCGGCGTCGACCCGCTCGACCGCCAGGGCGCGGGCGACCAGGGCATCATGTTCGGCTTCGCGACGAACGAGACCCCCGAGTACATGCCGGTCGCGATCTGGCTGGCGCACCGCCTGGCCGAGCGCCTGGCCGAGGTCCGCAAGTCCGGGCTGCTGACGTTCCTCCGCCCCGACGGCAAGACCCAGGTCACCGTCGGCTACGACGGTGTCGTCCCGAAGACCGTCGAGACCGTCGTGCTCTCCACGCAGCACTCGCCCGCCGTCACGCTCGACGAGCTCACCGCGGCCGTCACCGAGCACGTGATCCGTCCGGTGCTCGACCTGGTCGACCTCGACTCGTCGCACGTCGACGTCATCGTGAACCCGACCGGCCGCTTCGAGATCGGTGGCCCGCAGGGCGACGCCGGCCTCACCGGGCGCAAGGTCATCGTCGACACCTACGGCGGGGCCTCCCGCCACGGCGGCGGTGCGTTCAGCGGCAAGGACCCGTCGAAGGTGGACCGTTCCGCGGCCTACGCGCTCCGCTGGGTCGCGAAGAACGCCGTCGCCGCGGGCCTCGCCGACCGGCTCGAGGTCCAGGTCGCCTACGCGATCGGCCGTGCCGCCCCCGTCGGGCTGTACGTCGAGTCCTTCGGCACCGGTCACGTCGACGACGCCACGATCGAGGCAGCGATCCGTCAGGTGTTCGACCTGCGTCCGGCCGCGATCATCCGCGACCTCGACCTGCTCCGCCCGATCTACGCGCAGACCGCGACGTACGGGCACTTCGGCCGTGAGCTCCCCGGGTTCACCTGGGAGCAGCTCGACCGCGTCGAGGAACTCCGCGCCGCCGCAGGACTCGTCGCCGCCGCCGTCTGAGGCACTGCGTGCCCACCGTCGCGCGAGTCGTCCTCGACTCGCCGCTCCCGCAGTTGGACCGTCTGTTCGACTACCGGGTGCCAGCCGAGCTCGAGGACGACTGCGTGCCGGGGGTCCGCGTGAAGGTCCCGCTCCGGACCGGGGCACGGATGTCCGACGCGTACGTCGTCGAGCTGGTCACCGAGGGGTCCTACCCGGGCGAGCTCAGCGCGATCGAGACCCTGGTGTCCCCGGTGCCGGTGCTCGCGCCGGAGATCTGGACGCTCGCCCGCGCCGTCGCCGACCGAGCCGCCGGCGTCGCGTCCGACGTGCTCCGGCTCGCCGTGCCGACGCGGCAGGTCCGCGCCGAGAAGGCCTGGCTCGCCCGGGACACCTCGTGGTCGCCCCCGGCGGTCAGCCCGCCGCCCGTCACCGGCTACGCCGAGGGCGTCCTGGAGGCACTGGTCACCGACCACGGTCGGGCTGCGGTCGCCGCCGTCCCCCACCCCGTCGCACTCGGCGAGGGGGACGACGTCCTCTGGGTCCCCGGGTGGGCCGCCACGATCGCCCAGGCGGCCGCGCACGCCGTCGCGGCCGAGCAGTCCGCGGCCGTCGCCGTGCCCGACTTCCGGGACGTGACCGACCTCGAGCGGGCGCTCCTCGCACTGCTGCCGGCGGAGCGGGTCGTCCGGTTCGACGCCAAGCAGACGAACGGGCAGCGTGCGAAGGCGCTGCTGCAGGCCCGCACGCACGCCGTCGTCGCGATCGGGAACCGCACGGCGGTGTACGCGCCGGCCACCGAGCTCGGGCTCATCGCGATGTGGGACGACGGGGACGCCTCGTTCACCGAACCCCGCGCGCCGTACGTGCACACCCGTGACGTCGCCCTGGTCCGCGCCGCCCAGTCCGGCGCCGCGCTGCTGTTCGTCTCGCACGCCCGCAGCACCGACGTGCAGCGGCTCGTCGAGCTCCACTGGCTGCCAGGAGGTCACGCCGTACCGGGCGAAGACCCCGAAGGTCATCCCGACGATCCAGCAGACCGGCGCCGAGGGCTACGCGGCGCAGGCCTGCATCCCGAGCTCGGCGTGGCGTGCAGCGCGCGGGGGCCAGCCAGCACGGCGCCGTCCTCGTGCAGGTCGCGAGCCCGGGCTTCGGGACCGGCCTGGTCTGCGCGGAGTGCGGCGAAGCGCGCACTGCCCGATCTGCGGCGGGCCGCTCGGCAGTCCGCACCGCGGCGCGACCCCGCAGTGCCGGTTCTGCGGTGCGCTCGCTGTCGGGTTCCGCTGCCCGACCTGTGGCAACGGCACCGTGAAGCCGGTCGGTCAGGGGGCGCAGCGCACCGCGGACGAACTCGGGCGAGCGTTCCCCGGTACCCGGATCGTGGTGGCCGACGGCTCCCGACCGCTCGACGAGGTGCCCGCCCGCCCGTCCGTCGTGGTCGCGACCCGCGGTGCCGAGCCGTCGGTCCCGGGCGGGTACGCGTGCGTGCTGCTGCTCGACGGGGAGCGGATGCTCGCCCGCGAGGGCCTCCGCGTGCAGGAGGACGTCCTGCGCTTCTGGACGAACGCCGCGGCCAAGGGTGCTCCGGGTGCCGAGACCTACCTGGTCGGCATCGGCGGGAAGCTCCGCGACGGCGATGGCCCTGTGGCGGCTCGACGGGCCCGCGCACGACGAACTCGCCGACCGGCGTGAACTCCACTTCCCACCGGCGGTCCGGGTCGCGACGCTGACCGGCACGGACGAGGCCGTCACCGCCGCGGTCGAGGCGCTCGAGGGTGCCACGGCGGGCCCGGTGCTCGGACCGGTACCGGTCGAGGACGACGCGCTCCCGGGGACGGTGCGGGCGATCGTGCGGTTCCCGTACGCGCACGGGGCCGAGGTCGCTGCGACGCTCAAGGCCGAGGTGATCCGACGGTCGTCCACGCGTCGGGTGCTGCCGGAGGGCAACGCGTCGTCGCGCGGCGCCAGCGCTCCGGGTGCGCCTCGACGACGCGGAACCCTTCAGCGAGGTCCTGACCTCGGCCGGCTCACCCGGTCGGCTCCGCGCTGCGGGCCGTCGGCCGTCGTGACGGGCGCGCACCGTGCCTCCAGGCCGTCGCCGGGCGCGCGCCGTGCCGGACATGCGCTGGCGTGGCCCACCGTCGGATGCGTGTGCATCGTGCGACGTTCCACCTGTCGATCGACGGCGTGGATGGTCGGAACATGCGCACGCAGCGGACGTGTGTGCATCGTGCGACGTCGCACCCGTCGATCGACGCGTGGATCGTCGGAACATGCGCACGCGACTCGAAGCGATCGCCCCGCGCGAACTGCGACGTGCACGCCGTGCACCTGACATGTTCGGGCGGTGGGGGCGACGTGTTGCCAGGCTGGTCGGCGGCGGTCACGAGCCGTCACGAACAGACATCACGCACGACGAGGTGGCGCGGATGACGCCGATGAGGGCGCTGTACAAGCCGGACGCTGCTCGGGACTGACCATGACGGAACGGCCGGTGCCGGTCCCCACCGAGGACGAGGTCCTCATCCGGGTGCTCCGCACCGGGATCTGCGGGACGGACCTGCACATCCGACGGTGGGACGACTGGGCGGCCTCGGCGGTGACGACGCCGCTCGTCCCCGGGCACGAGTTCTTCGGCGAGGTGGTCGAGGTCGGCGCTGCCGTCCGTGACGTCGCCGTGGGGGACCGGGTCTCCGGCGAGGGGCACATCGTGTGCGGCACCTGCCGGAACTGCCGGGCCGGGCGGCGCCAGATGTGCATCCGGACGAAGGGGCTCGGCGTCCAGCGCGACGGTGCCTTCGCCGAGTACCTCACACTGCCCGGTGCCAACGTCTGGGTGCACCACACCGACGTCGACCCCGACGTCGGCGCGCTGTTCGACCCGCTCGGCAACGCGGTGCACACGGCGCTGGCGTTCCCGCTCGTCGGCGAGGACGTCCTCGTCACCGGGTGCGGCCCGATCGGGCTGATGGCGATCGCCGTCGCCCGGCACGCCGGCGCACGCTTCGTCGTCGGGACGGACGTCAGCGCCAACCGGCTCGCGATGGCGACCGCGATGGGCGCAGACCTCGGCGTCGACGTCGGCGGAGGTGACGCGACGGCGCTGCTCCGTGCGGCGCAGGAGCGGCTCGGCATGCGCGAGGGCTTCGACGTCGGGTTCGAGATGTCCGGAGCCCCGAGCGCCCTGCCCTCGATGGTCGAGACCATGAACCACGGCGAGGAACATCGCGATGCTCGGGCTGCCGACGGGGTCGATCGCGGTCGACTGGGGCAAGGTCGTGACGCACATGCTCACCGTGAAGGGCATCTACGGCCGCGAGATGTTCGAGACCTGGCAGACGATGAGCTCGATGCTGCAGACCAGCGCGGTGCTGCGGGAACGCATCGGCTCGATCGTCTCCGAGCGCTTCGCGGCGCGCGACTGGGAAGCAGCGTTCGCCGCGGCGGCGACCGCGGACGGCGGCAAGGTCGTCATCGACTGGACGGAGATCTGATGTACGGCGCGATCAAGGACCACCTGTCGGCGGAGCTCGCCGGCATCGAGGCAGCCGGTCTGACGAAGCGGGAGCGCGGCATCGCCGGTCCGCAGCGCGCGGCGATCGAGGCGGACGGCCTCGACCTGCTCAACTTCTGCGCGAACAACTACCTCGGGCTCGCCGACTCGACGGACCTCGTGGACGCTGCGAAGGACGCCCTCGACCGCTGGGGCTACGGCATGGCGAGCGTGCGGTTCATCTGCGGCACGCAGGACCTGCACCTCGACCACGAGCGTCGGGTGTCGGCGTTCCTCGGCACCGAGGCGACGATCCTGTACTCCTCGTGCTTCGACGCGAACGGCGGCCTGTTCGAGGTGCTCCTCGGCGCGGAGGACGCGATCATCTCCGACGAGCTCAACCACGCCTCGATCATCGACGGTGTGCGGCTCTCGAAGGCGCAGCGGTTCCGCTACCGGAACCGCGACGTCGCCGACCTCGAGGCGCAGCTCATCGCGGCGAAGGACGCCCGGTTCCGCGCGGTGGTCACCGACGGGGTCTTCTCGATGGACGGCTCGATCGCACCGCTCGCCGAGATCTGCGACCTGGCCGACCGGTACGACGCGCTGGTCATCGTGGACGACTCGCACGCCGTCGGCTTCGTCGGCGACCACGGCCGCGGGACGCCGGAGCTGTGCGGGGTGGCCGACCGCGTCGACGTCTACACCGGCACGTTCGGCAAGGCCCTCGGCGGGGCGTCGGGCGGGTACGTGGCCTCGCGCCGCGAGATCGTGGACCTGCTGCGGCAGCGGTCACGGCCGTACCTGTTCTCGAACTCGCTCGCGCCGGTGATCGCCGCCGGAACCGTCGCCGCGCTCGACCTGATCGAACGGTCCGACGATGCCCGTGCTCGCCTGCGTGCGAACGCGGAGCGGTTCCGCACGCTGATGACCGAGGCCGGGTTCGAGTTGCTGCCGGGGGAGCACCCGATCGTGCCCGTGATGTTCCACGACGCCGCGCTGACCGCGCGGATCGCCGACGAGATGCAAGCCCGGGGGATCTACGTCACGGCGTTCAGCTACCCGGTGGTGCCGAAGGGCGTGCGCGGATCCGGGTGCAGCTCTCCGCCGC
The DNA here is from genome assembly GCF_979253735.1 of Curtobacterium sp. AC273. Taxonomy (NCBI): domain Bacteria; kingdom Bacillati; phylum Actinomycetota; class Actinomycetes; order Micrococcales; family Microbacteriaceae; genus Curtobacterium; species Curtobacterium sp. AC273. The sequence goes on from NZ_CEEDDU010000006.1 coordinate 81,327, forward strand.
GCACACCGAGGAGCAGGTCGTGCGGTGCGTCGAGGCGTTCCGGGAGGCTCGGGAGGCTGCGGCCAGCGCAGGCTGACCGCACCGGTGTCCCGCCCGCAAAACGCAACGAGGGCGGTTGCTCGCAGCGTTATACCGCTGCGGACAACCGCCCTCGTTGCGTTTCGCGATCAGCGATCAGCGATCAGCGATCAGGCGACCGGCGACCGGCGATCGGCGACTCGTGTCAGGCGTTCACCGGCCGACGACGCTCGCGCGGGAAGACGACACCGAGCGCCACCATGCCCACGGCGAGCACCAGGTGCAGCCAGTTGTCGGCGTTGTTGAGCGGGACGAAGTTCGCGCCGGAGCTGTGGCCGGCGGTGAACAGGCCGTAGATCCAGAGGACGAAGTAGACGATCCCGCCGATCACGAGGTACATCCGCGACCCGGTGGCCCGCGCGGCGGCGAGGGGCCGACGACCTCGAAGAGCAGGTGCACGATGTTGTGCAGCACGGACACCTGGAAGATGCCGAGCAGCATCGCCATCGATTCGTGGCCCGCGCCGGCCAGGTCGCCCGTGGTGAGCCCGGGGATGAACCCGGCGATCCCGACGAGCAGGAACACGATGCCGACGACGAGCGCGATCTTCTGGATCGAGGACCCGGCGTAGCGGTTGGTGGAGGTGGTGACGTCGCTGCAGTGGTGACTCCTGTCGGTTCAGCGGTGCGGTTGCAGGGGCGGACTGCTCGTCCACGGACGCTACGCAGCCCGGCACTCCGGCGTCACACAGGGACGGGCGGCGTCCGCGCGCTCGGGACACCACGCGGCGCGATCGGCTGCGCCGGGACGTGGGAGGATCGAACCCATGCGTCTCGTCGTCGCCGGCAGCCCCGCTGCGGCCGTCCCCACCCTCCGCCGGCTGGCGGCGTCCGACCACGAGATCGTCGCGGTGCTCACCCGTCCCGCGACCCCGCAGGGCCGGAAGCGCGTCCTCACCCCGACCCCGGTCGCGCAGGTTGCCGCGGAGCTCGGACTGCCCGTGATCGAGGCCGCTCGTGTCGACGACGAGGTCACCGCCCGCATCGCCGCGCTCGACGTCGACCTCGGCGTGATCGTCGCGTACGGCGCGTTGCTCCGCCGAGCCGCGCTCGACGCGCTCCGCCACGGCTGGGTGAACCTGCACTTCTCCGACCTGCCGGCGTACCGCGGCGCCGCTCCCGTGCAGCGCGCCGTGATGGCCGGCGACACCTGCACCGCCGCGACGGTGTTCCAGCTCGTCGAGGCGCTCGACGCCGGCCCGGTGTACGCCAGCGAGCCGTTCGACATCGACCCCGAAGCGACCTCCGGCGAGGTCCTCGCCGCCATGGCCGACACCGGTGCCGAGGTCGTCGCGCGGGTCGTCGACGGCATCGCCGCCGGCACCGCCGTCGCCACCGAGCAGTCCGGCGAGCCGACCGCCGCCCCGAAGCTCACGATCGAGGACGGCCGGATCGAATTCGCCGAGCCCGCCGCCACCGTGCACGCCCGCCTCCGCGGGGTCACGCCCGAGCCCGGCGCGTACGCGCACCTCGGCGACACCCGCGGTGAAGCTGCTCCGCAGCGCGCGACTGCCTGGAGGCGCGGCAGACCCCGCCCCGCCGCTCGCCCCCGGTGCACTGGCCGTCCAGGGCGGTCGGCTGCTCGTCGGGACCGCCGACGACCCGCTCGTGCTCACCGAGGTGCAGCCCGCGGGCAAGAAGGCGATGGACGCCGCCGCTTGGGAGCGCGGCCTCGGCACGCTGGACGGGAAGGTCCTCGCATGAGCCGCTCGACCTCCCCCCGCAGCGCCGCAACCACGGCCCCCGGCAGACGAGGCGCACGCCGGGTCGCCTTCGACGTGCTCCGCGCCGTGCAGGTCGACGACGCCTACGCGAACCTCCTGCTGCCGACACGCATCGCCGCGCCGGGCTCACCGCGCGCGACGCCGCGTTCGCCACCGAGCTGACGTACGGCACCATTCGCATGCTCGGCCGCTACGACGCGATCGTGGCCCTCGCGTCCGGTCGCCGCATCGACAACATCGAGTCCGACGTGCTCGACGTGATGCGCCTCGGCGCGCACCAGCTCCTCGGGATGCGCACGCCGATCCACGCCGCGGTCTCGGCCACGGTCGAGCTCGCCCGCGAGGTCGGCGCGCACCGTGCCACCGGCTTCGTGAACGCCGTGCTGCGCAAGGTCGGCGCCCGGACCGACGACGAGTGGGACGCGCTCATCACCGAGGGCCGTGGTGGAGACGCCCTGCTCGCAGCACGGTGGTCGCACCCGGTGTGGGTGGTGTCCGCGCTCCGCGACGCCCTCGCCGCCGAGCGGTCCCGCGACGAGCTCGCGGCGCTCCTGGCCGCCGACAACGTCGCACCGCGGGTGCAGCTCGCCGCGCTCCCGGGCATCGCCACCGACGAGGACGTCACGGACGCCACCGCCCGCGCCGGCGCCGGGGACGTCGACGACGTGCTCCCCGAGGAGGACGTGCTGCCCGAGGAGGCGGACGTGACCGGCGCGGCGGACGTCGTGCCCACCGAGTCGGCACCGGCCGACCCCGGAGCGGAGGTCGACGTCGACACCGAGGTCGCGCCTCCCGTCCGGGACGACGACCGCGTGCCGGACCTGCCCGTGTCGCCCGTCGGGATCCGTGGCATCTCCGGCGACCCGGCCCGCGTGCCGGGCGTCGCGGCCGGACGGCTGCGCGTGCAGGACGAGGGCTCGCAGCTGGCGGCGCTCGCGCTCAGCCGGTCGTCCGGGTGCGGCCGGGGAGCGGTGGCTCGACCTGTGCGCCGGACCCGGCGGCAAGGCGGCGCTGCTCGCCGCCGAGGCGGTCCGGACCGGGGCGACCCTCGTCGCCAACGAACTCGTCCCGGCGCGTGCCGGGCTCGTCCGCAAGGCTCTCGCCGGGTTCGATGACGCCGTCACCGTCGTGCAGGGCGACGGGCGACGGTACGGCCGAGACGGTGCGGGCGTGACGTTCGACCGGGTGCTCCTCGACGCCCCGTGCGCGGGCTCGGAGCGCTCCGGCGTCGTCCGGAGGCCCGTTGGCGGAAGGCAGCCGGAGGACGTCCCGGAGCTCGCCGCGCTGCAGACCGAGCTGCTCGACGCGGCGGTGCGGGTGCTCGCGGTGGGCGGGACGCTGGCGTACGTGACGTGCTCCCCGCACCTGGCCGAGACGCGCGGGCAGGTGGACGCGCTCATGGCTCGGCAGCGGCGTGCTCGAGCAGGTCGACCTCGCGCGGGGTCGTGCGGTCGATCGCCGCGCGGGACCCGCAGGTGGCGGACGGCGACACGGCGCAGCTCTGGCCGCACCGCATCGGCACGGACGCGATGTTCATCGCCCTGTTCCGTCGCGTCGCCTGACGATCGCGGCGGCGCTCCTCTTCCGCAAAACGCAACGGGAGCCGGTTTCTCGCAGCGGTACTCCGCTGCGCGGCACCGTCCACGTTGCGTTTGCGGGCGCCGTGTAGGCTTGCGCGGTGACGATCCGTATCTCGCCGAGCATCACCGTCCGCCGACTTCGCGAACCTCGAACGCGAGCTGCACCGCATCGAGACCGCCGACCTGGTGCACGTCGACGTGATGGACAACCACTTCGTGCCGAACCTGACGCTGGGCCTGCCGATCGTGCAGCGCCTGCAGCAGGTGTCGCCCGTGCCGCTCGATGTGCACCTGATGATCACGAACGCGGACACCGAGGCCCCGAAGTACGCCGAGACCGGCGCGTCGAGCGTCACCTTCCACTTCGAGGCGGCGGACGACCCGGTGGCGACGGCCGCGGCGATCCGGTCGAACGGCGCGCGGGCGGCCGTGGCGGTCAAGCCCGGCACCCCGATCACGCAGGTCCTGCACCGCCTCGACTCGTACGACATGACCGGTCTGATGACCGTCGAGCCCGGGTTCGGCGGCCAGGCGTTTATGTCCTCCGTCATGCCGAAGCTCGCCGACGCCCGAGCGGCCGTGGACGCCTCCGGACTCGACGTGTGGCTCGAGGTCGACGGCGGGATCGCGGTCGACACCGTGCCCGAGGCCGTGCGGAGCGGCGCGGCACGCTCGTGGCGGGGTCGGCCGTGTACGGCGGCGAGCCGGCGTCGCGCATCACGGACCTGCGCGAGGCGGCAGCCGCAGCCGTCGTCGGCTCGTGACGGCCGAGGCTGCCGGGGTGACCGACCTGACCGACGGGCCCGGCGTCGCCGAGCCGAGCCGCGCCTCCCGTCCGGACGGTACGTCGAGGGGGAGTCCGCGCAGGACGGTAGCCTGGTCTGCGTGAAGACGTTCGACGACCTGTTCCAGGAGCTCACCGAGAAGGCGCGCACGCGCCCCGAGGGCTCCGGTACCGTCGCCGAACTGGACGCCGGCGTGCACCAGATCGGCAAGAAGATCGTGGAAGAGGCAGCCGAGGTCTGGATGGCGGCCGAGTACGAGGGCGACGAGCGCACCTCGGAGGAGATCCGCAGCTGATCTACCACCTCCAGGTCCTCATGGTCGCCCAGGGCTCACCCCGGCGGACGTCTGGCGACATCTGTAGGGAGCGCCGCCCGGCGCACCGACGACCGCCGACGACCCCACAGAAAGCAGACCCACTGATGCTCCGCATCGCCGTGCCCAACAAGGGCTCCCTCTCCGAGACCGCCTCCGAGATGCTCAAGGAGGCCGGGTACGCCGGTCGCCGCGACCCGAAGGCGCTCCACCTGCTCGACGAGCGCAACGGTGTCGAGTTCTTCTTCCTCCGTCCGCGCGACATCGCCACGTACGTCGGCTCGGGCGCGCTCGACGTCGGCATCACCGGCCGCGACCTCACTGCTCGACTCCGGGTCCGCCGCGCACGAGGTGGACGCGCTCGGCTTCGCCGACTCGACGTTCCGCTTCGCTGGGACCCCGGGGCGGTACGCCTCGCTGAAGGACCTCGACGGCGTGCGGGTCGCGACGAGCTACCCCGGCCTCGTCGGGGGACTTCCTCGCGAAACACGGCGTGACCGCGACGCTCGTCAAGCTCGACGGCGCCGTCGAGAGCGCCGTCCGGCTCGGGGTCGCCGACGCCGTGGCCGACGTCGTGTCGACGGGCACCCTCCGTGCCGCCGGGCTCGAGATCTTCGGCCCGGTGATCCTCGAGTCGACCGCGCTCCTCATCTCGACCGACGAGTCGATCCCCGGCATCGACGTCCTCCGGCGCCGGCTGCAGGGCGTCCTGGTCGCCCGCGGCTACGTGATGCTCGACTACGACATCCCGACGGCGCTCCTCGAGCAGGCCACGGCGGTGGCGTCGGGCATCGAGTTCCCGACGGTGTCCCCGCTGCACGGCCGCGACTGGTCGGCGGTCCGGGTGATGATCCCGCGCGAGGACGTCAACCTCATCATGGACGCGCTCTACGACCTCGGTGCGCGCGCCATCCTCGTCAGCCGATCCACGCCGCACGGCTGTGACCGACGCCGTGACCGCCGGTGGCGTCGCCGTCCGGGTCGTCCCGTGCCTCGACGTGCAGGGGGGGGGTCGCGTCGTCAAGGGCGTGAACTTCCTCGACCTGCAGGACGCCGGTGATCCGGGTCGAGCTCGCCGCGCGGTACTACGAGCAGGGCGCCGACGAGCTGACCTTCCTCGACGTCGGTGCCACGGTCGAGAACCGCTCGACGATGTACGACACCGTGACCCGGACGGCCGAGCAGGTCTTCATCCCGCTCACCGTGGGCGGCGGCGTGCGGAGCGTCGACGACGTCTCGCGGCTGCAGCAGTGCGGTGCGGACAAGATCGGCGTGAACAGCGCGGCGATCGCCCGCCCCGGCTCGTGGGCGAGATCGCGGACCGGTTCGGTGCGCAGGCCGTCGTGCTCTCCCTGGACGTCAAGCGCTCGGACCGCATGCCCTCCGGCTTCGTGGTGACGACCCACGGCGGGCGGACCGAGTCCGACCTCGACGCGGTCGCCTGGGCGCACGAGGCCGTCGAGCGCGGTGCAGAGCTGCTGGTCAACTCCATCGACGCGGACGGCACGAAGAACGGGTTCGACCTCGGGCTCGTGGCCGCCGTCCGTGCGGTCTCCTCGGTGCCGGTCATCGGCGTCTGGAGGCGCGGGTCGGCTCCGAGCACTTCGCCCCCGCTGTCGAGGCGGGTGCGGACGCGGTCCTCGCCGCCAGCGTCTTCCACCGGGGCGAGATGACGATCGGCGACGTCAAGGATGCGCTGCGCGCGGCCGGCCACGCCGTACGCCAGGACCTCATGACCGACAGCACCAGCACCAGCACGGACGCGGTCCTCGACGCGCACGGTTCGGTGCGGACGGGCTGCTCCCCGCCATCGTGCAAGAGGAGTCGTCGAAGGACGTCCTCATGCTCGGCTACATGGACCGGGAAGCCCTCCGCCGCACCCTCACCGAGGGGCGGGTGACCTTCTGGTCCGCTCACGGAACAGTACTGGCGCAAGGGTGACACCTCCGGGACGCGCGCAAGTACGTGCGCGGCGCGGCGCTCGACTGCGACGCCGACACGCTGCTCGTCACGGTGCACCAGGTCGGCGCGGCGTGCCACACCGGCGCGCACCGGTGCTTCGACGTCGACCCCCTCGACCCGGTGACCGATCCGCTCCGACGACCGCGCCGACCACCGCGGCGACGGACGCGACCAGGTCTGCCCCGGCCGCCCCGGCAGTGGAGGCGACCCGATGACGACCGGCGCGACGCTCTCCGACCAGCCGCACGACCTCCCGGCCGGAGTTCGACGGTCTGCTCGCCGACCACCGCGTCGTGCCGGTGGTTCGCGCCCTCTACGCGGACAGCGAGACGCCGGTCGGCGTCTACCGCAAGCTCGCCGACGGCCGCCCCGGATCGTTCCTGCTCGAGTCGGCGGGGCAGGGCGGCCTCTGGTCGCGCTGGTCCTTCGTCGGCGTGCGCAGCTTCGGCGTGCTCACCCGGGACGGCGACCGCGCGGCGTGGATCGACACCGGGATCCCGGCGTCGCGCGCCGTCGACTCGCTCGACGGCGAGCCGCTCGAGGTCCTCGCGCGGCTGCACGAGCGCTGGGCGACCCCGCGCATCCCGGGCAGCCCGCCGCTCGTCGGCGGCACCGTCGGCTTCATCGGCTGGGAAGCGGTCCGGCAGCTCGAACACCTGCCGAACGTCCCCGCCGCCGACTTCGACGTCCCCGGGCAGTCGCTCGCCTTCGTGTCCGAGCTCGCCGCCCTCGACCACCGCACCGGGCTCGTGCTGCTCGTCGCGAGCGTGCTGAACGACGGCAACCGACCGGAGCCCGACGTCCTCTGGGCCGACGCGCAGGCCCGGCTCGACCGGATGCAGGGCGACCTGGTGGTGCCGAGCGTCGCGACCGTGGCCGAGGCGTTCGATATCGCCGACCCGACCCCAACGCACCGCTCGGCCCCGGCGGAGTACATGGCCGCCGTCGAGCGCTCGAAGGACTTCATCCGCGACGGCGACGTGTTCCAGGTCGTGATCTCGCAGCGGTTCGACCACGAGGTGACGGCCGACCCGCTCGACGTCTACCGCGTGCTGCGGACGCTCAACCCGAGCCCGTACATGTACTTCCTGTCACTGGCCGACACCGCCGACGAGCGCTTCTGGATCGTCGGCGCCTCACCGGAGGCGCTGGTGAAGGTGCAGTCCGGCCGTGCCATCACGCACCCGATCGCCGGCTCCCGCCCGCGTGGGGCGACCCCGGAAGAGGACGTCCGCCTCGGCGAGGGCTCCTCGAGGACCCGAAGGAGCGCGCCGAGCACCTCATGCTCGTCGACCTCGCACGCAACGACCTGCAGAAGGTCTGCGAACCGGGCACCGTCGCCGTCACCGAGTTCATGACGGTGGAGCGGTTCAGCCACATCATGCACCTGGTGTCCAGCGTCGAGGGTGCGGTCCGTCCGGAGGCCTCGGCGATCGACGTGTTCCGGGCGACCTTCCCCGCGGGGACCCTGTCGGGCGCGCCGAAGCCGCGCGCGCCCGATCATCGACGAGCTCGAACCCGCCAAGCGCGGGGCGTACGCCGGGGTCGTCGGCTACTTCGACTTCGCCGGGGACGCCGATTTGGCGATCGCGATCCGGACGGCCCTGATCAAGGACGGCGTCGCGCGGGTGTAGGGGCCGATGCCGGGCTCGTCGCCGACTCCGACCCGCAGACCGAGCACGAGAAGCCGTGAACAAGGCGGCGGCCCCGCTCCGTGCCGTGGCGACCGCCAACCGGATGCGCGAGGTACGCTCGTGAACGCCCGACGCCCCGCCCGCTCGTCGTCGTCGCCGGACTGGCCGTCGCGGGCATCATCATGCTCGCGTGGACGCAGACCTGGTTCACCGTGGACCTGCACGCCGGTGCCGCCGTGACCTCCCGGGTCGACGCGGACGGCGCAGCCGTGGTGCCGCAGTACACCGCGCTGGCCATCGCGAGCCTGGCGCTGTTCCTGGCGATGACCATCGCCGGACGCGTGGTCCGGATCGTGCTGGCCTCGGTCGAGGTCCTGCTCGGCCTGGGCGTCGTCCTGGTCCGGCATCTCGGCACTCGCCGACCCGGTCGCGGCGGCGAAGGGCGCGGTCGGCGCGGTCGGCGGGGAGTGAGTGACCTCACCGCGGTCCGACGGGTCGTCGACTCGGTCCGAGGTGTCCGCGTGGCCGGCGGTCGGCATCGTCGGGGGCGTGCTCGCCGTGCTCCTCGGCGTCGTCGCGCTCGTCGTGCAGCGGTCGTGGCCGGGGCCGAGCCGGAAGTACGGCGCGGCCACCGCCGGCGCGGCCGCCGAGGCCCGTGCGGTCGCGCCGGTCGAGCGCGACGCGATCGTCGACTGGGACGACCTGAGCGCCGGTGTGGACCCGACCGAGCAGGCCGACGACACCGGCGGGGCCGCCCCGGCACCCGGGGAGGAACCGGTAGGGATCGGAGGGGCGCCGGTCGAACGACGGCGCCGAAGCAGAACGAGGAGCACCGTGAGCAACACTGAGCCCGCAGAACTCGGCGAAGGCCACTCGCCGGCAGCCTGGACCGCCGTCGTGATCATGTTGATCGGATTCGCGGCCGGCACGTTGTTCTTCTGGTTCGACCAGCCGTGGGGCGTCTGGGCCTCCGCTGGCGTGGTGCTCATCGGCCTCATCGTCGGTGGCGTCATGAAGAAGGCGGGCTACGGCGTCGACGGTCCGAAGTTCGTCCCCAAGCCCCACTCGAGTAGGTCCGGCCATGCCGAACGTGCTCGAGACCCTCGTCGCGGGCGCGCTCGAGGACGCCGCCGCCCGTCGCGTCGACCGCCCGTACTTGGATGTCGAACGCGACCTCGACCGGGTGGCGTCCCGCTCGACGCCCTCGAGTTCCTCGCACCGGGCGACCGGGTGAAGATCCTCGCCGAGGTCAAGCGCGCCAGCCCGTCACGCGGGTCGATGGCGACGATCGAGGACCCGGCGTCCCTCGCCGCCGACTACGAACGAGGCGGGGGCGTCGACGTCAGCGTGCTCACCGAGGGCGGGAAGTTCCTCGGCAGCCTCGCCGACCTCGAAGCCGTCAAGGCCCGTGTCGGCGTCCCGGTGCTCCGCAAGGACTTCATCGCCGACCCGTACCAGGTCATCGAGGCGCGGGCGTCGGGTGCCGACGTGGTGCTCCTCATCGTCGCGGCGCTCGAGCAGCAGCAGCTGGTCGAGCTCCACACCCTGGCGGAGGAGCTCGGCATGCGGGTCCTGGTCGAGGCGCACTCCGGGGACGAGGTCGCCCGCGGCCTCGACGCCGGGGCGCGGATCCTCGGCGTCAACGCCCGTGACCTCACCGACTTCTCGCTCGACCGCGACCTGTTCGGGTCCCTCGCCGACCAGCATCCCCGACGGGGTCGTCCGTGTCGCCGAGTCCGCGGTCGCCGGTCCCGCCGACGTCGCGCACTACCGCGCCGCGGGTGCCGACGTCGTCCTGGTGGGCGAGGCGCTCGTGACGGGCGACGACCCCGCCGCCACGCTCGCGTCCTTCATCGCAGCCGCCGACCGCGGCTGGGACCGACGCGCTCCACCGCCCGGTCCGCCGGGCGCTCCACGCCGGTGCGCCGGGCGTCCCACCGCCCGGTGCGCCGGGCGTCCCCACAGCCCGGTTCGCCGGGCGCTCCCAGGCCGGTTCGCCGGGCTCGTCCCGGGAGACCCATCGTGACTTCACTCCGTGACCTGCACGGGCCGTACTTCGGCGACTTCGGCGGACGCTTCGTCCCCGAGTCGCTGGTGCTCGCCCTCGACGAACTCGAGGCGGCCTTCCGCGAAGCGTGGGCCGACCCGGCCTTCCGCGAGGAACTCGACACGCTCCAGCGCGACTACACCGGACGGCCGTCGATCATCACCGAGGCGCCGCGGTTCGCGAAGCACGCCGGCGGTGCCGGATCATCCTCAAGCGCGAGGACCTCAACCACACCGGCTCGCACAAGATCAACAACGTGCTGGGCCAGGCGCTCGTGGCGCGGCGGCTCGGCAAGACCCGCCTCATCGCCGAGACCGGCGCCGGCCAGCACGGCGTCGCCACCGCGACCGCCGCGGCCCTGTTCGGCATGGACTGCGTCGTGTACATGGGTGCGGTCGACACCGAGCGCCAGGCGCTCAACGTCGCCCGGATGCGCCTGCTCGGCGCCGAGGTGATCCCGGTCGAGACCGGCTCCCGCACCCTGAAGGACGCCATCAACGACGCCCTGCGCGACTGGGTCGCCAACGTCGACTCGACGCACTACCTGCTCGGCACGGTCGCCGGTCCGCACCCGTTCCCCGAGATGGTGCGCGAGTTCCACAAGGTGATCAGCGAAGAGGCGCGCCAGCAGGTCCTCGACAAGGTCGGCCGGCTGCCCGACGCCGTCGCCGCGTGCGTCGGCGGCGGGTCGAACGCGATGGGCATCTTCGAGGCCTTCCTCGACGACGAGTCGGTCGCGCTGCACGGCTTCGAGGCCGGCGGCGACGGCGTCGAGACCGGTCGCCACGCGGCGAGCATCACCCTCGGCCGCGAAGGCGTCCTGCAGGGCACGAAGTCCTACCTCATGCAGGACGAGGACGGCCAGACGATCGAGAGCCACAGCATCTCCGCCGGACTCGACTACCCGAGTGTCGGTCCGGAGCACGCGTACCTCGCGTCGATCGGTCGGGCGAAGTACCAGCCGATCACCGACGACGAGGCGATGGAGGCATTCCGCCTGCTGAGCCGCACCGAGGGGCATCCTGCCCGCGATCGAGTCCCGCACGCCCTCGCCGGCGCGATGAAGCTCGGCAAGGAGCTCGGTCCCGACGGCGTCATCCTGGTGTCCCTGTCCGGCGTGGTGACAAGGACGTGGCATCCGCCAGTCGCTACTTCGGCATCCTCGACGAGAACGCGGTGCAGCTGTGACCACTGACCAGACCTCCGGCCGGACATGAACGCGCACCGGACGGTCGCGGACACCATCGACACCGCCAACGCCGAGCGCGCGGGTGCCGTCGTCGGCTACCTGCCCGCCGGCTACCCGGACGTGCAGACCAGCGTCGACGCCGCGGTCGCCCTCGCCGAGAACGGCGTGGACGTCATCGAGCTCGGGCTGCCCTACTCCGACCCCGTCATGGACGGCCCGGTCATCCAGCGTGCGGCCGAGGAGAGCCTGGCCAACGGCTTCCGGGTGCGCAGGTCTTCGATGCCGTGCACCAGATCACCGAGCGGGCGAACGTCCCCGTGCTCGTGATGACGTACTGGAACCCGGTGCTCCGCTACGGGGTCGACCGGTTCGCCGACGACCTCGTCGCAGCCGGTGCCGCCGGCCTCATCACGCCGGACCTGGTGCCGGACGAGGGCGCCGAGTGGATCGGCGCGTCCGAGCGCACCGGCCTCGACCGGGTGTTCCTCGCCGCGCCGTCCTCGACGGACGCACGGATGCAGCAGGCGGTCGCGTCGAGCCGTGGGTTCGTCTACGCCGTCTCGACGATGGGCGTCACCGGTGCCCGTGTGGGCGTCGACGTGGCGGCCCGGACGGTCGTGTCGCGCCTCCGGGACGCCGGCGTCGCGCGCACCTGCGTCGGTCTCGGCATCTCGACGGCCGACCAGGTGCGCGAGGTCCTCGAGTACGCGGACGGCGCCATCGTCGGGTCGGCCTTCGTCCGTGCGCTGGCCGACCTGGGCGTCCAGGGCGTCGCCGACCGGGCTGCCGACCTCACGACGGGCGCGCAGCGCCAGCTGACGGTCCGGCCGCAGCCGACGTGGCCCGGCCGTTCGGTCGTCCGTCGGTCACCGACGGTCGGACTGGAGGCGCGGTGTACGTGACCGACGTCGGTCACCCGCACCGCTCCTCCAGTCCGTCACCGGCGTCGGTCACAGTTTCCACAGGACCGGGCCCTCGGTTTCCGGACCGGGTCGCGTCCCGCGCTACAGTGAGCGGGTCCGGCGACACGTCGGCACAGCCAACCAGCACCGCGGCAGCCAGCACCGAAAGGCGACAGCACCTCCATGCCCCTCCTGAGCATCCCGAGCCCGAGCACCGCCTGGCAGTACTTCGACCTCACCGCCTGGCTGCGTGACGTGTTCGGCTGGTCGCTGCCGCTCGACTTCCGCATCCACGCGTACGCGATCTGCATCCTCCTGGGGATCATCGCGCCGTCGTGCTCGCGAACCGCCGCCTCAACGCGCGCGGCGTCGAGCGCTGGATCATCATCGACATCGCGATCTGGGCGGTGCCCGCCGGCATCATCGGCGGCCGGCTCTTCCACGTGTTCACGCACGTCAGCGACTACTTCGGTCCGGGTCGCGACCCGCTCTCCTTCCTCTACATCTGGGAAGGTGGCCTCGCCGATCTTCGGTGCGCTCATCCTGGGTTCCGTCGGCGCCTGGATCGGCTGCCGGCAGGTGGGCCTGCGCTTCAGCGCGTTCATCGACGCCGTCGCGCCGGGCGTCCTGCTCGCCCAGGCCTTCGGACGCCTCGGCAACTACTTCAACCACGAGCTGTTCGGCATGCCCACCAGCCTGCCGTGGGGCCTGCAGATCGAGTCGTCGAACGCTGCGTACCCGAAGGGCCTGCCCGAGGGCACGCTGTTCCACCCGACGTTCCTCTACGAGATCATCTGGAACGTCGTCGGCGTCGTCGTGATCCTGCTGCTCGACCGCAAGTTCCAGCTGCAGTGGGGCCGCGTCATGGCGCTCTACCTCGTCTGGTACGGCACCGGCCGCTCCGTGCTCGAGTCGATCCGCGTCGACACGAGCGAGACGTTCTTCGGCATCCGCACCAACGTCTGGGTGGCCTTCGCCGCGATCCTGCTCGGCATCGTCATCTTCCTCGTGCAGACCAGGCGGCACGTCGGCAAGGAGCCGAGTCCGTACCTGCCCGGTCGCGAGCCGCGCTCGAAGTCCGATGTAGACTCGGACGACACCTGGTCGGAGAACGACGACGACGCTCCGGCGGCGGTCACCGAGTCCGATCCGGTCGCCACTCCCGCGACTGGCCGCGCTGGAAGCCCTCGCTGCGTGACCGATCGGATCGGTCCTGATCCTCAGCCGCACCCAGCTGGACCCTTACCAAGCGCGAGTCCGACACCCTCCCACCGCCAGGGCAACTCACTGACGGCGAGCACGGGCTACCAGTCCCGCCCGCTCGGGCGGAACGCACCACCGGGCCACCGCTGTCCCTGTTCCACTTCCTCGTGAGGACGGTTCCCCATGGCGCTCCAGCCACCCCAGTCCGCAGCCCTCGTGCCGCCGCCACCGGCGGTTCTCCGCGATCCCGGACGCCGCCGGCATGTACGACCCGGCGAACGAGAAGGACGCGTGCGGTCTCGCGATGGTCGCGACCCTCCGTGGCACGGCGGGGCACGACATCGTCGACGCCGCGCTCGGCGCCCTGCGCAACCTCGAGCACCGCGGTGCCGTCGGTTCGGACGCGGGCACCGGCGACGGCGCCGGCATCCTCTGCCAGGTGCCGGACACGTTCTTCCGCGACGAGGTCGGGTTCGACCTGCCGGACGCGGGGGAGTACGCCGTGTGGGGACGGCGTACCTGCCCGTCGACGAGGACGAGCGGCACGCGGTGAAGGGCGCCGTCGAGCGGCTCGCCCGGTGAAGAGGGCCTGCGGGTCCTCGGCTGGCGCCAGGTCCCGGTCCGCCCGGAGGTCCTCGGAACGCTGGCCCGTGCCGCGATGCCGGCGTTCGAGCAGCTGTTCGTCGCGTCGATCCGGCACGACGTGCACGGTGCGTCGTGGAGCGGCATCGCCCTCGACCGTCAGGCCTTCCGCCTGCGGAAGCGTGCCGAGCACGACACCGAGGTCTACTTCATGTCGCTGTCGAGCCGGACCATGGTCTACAAGGGCATGGTCACGACGCTCCAGCTCGAGCCGTTCTACCCGGACCTCAGCGACGAGCGCTTCGCGTCGAAGCTCGCGATCGTCCACTCGCGCTACTCCACCAACACCTTCCCGTCGTGGCCGCTCGCGCAGCCCTGTCCGGACGCTGGCGCACAACGGCGAGATCAACACCGTCCGGGGCAACCGCAACTGGATGCGAGGCGCGTCAGTCGCGGCGCCGAGAGCAGAACTGCTCGGCGACCTGGCACCGCTCCTGCCGATCGTCAGCCCGGGCGCGAGCGACTCGGCCTCATTCGACGAGGTCCTCGAGCTCCTCACGCTCACCGGTCGCTCGCTGCCGCACGCGGTGTCGATGATGGTGCCGGAGGCCTGGGAGAACCAGGTCGGGATGGACCCCGAGCTCCGGGCGTTCTACGAGTACCACTCGATGCTCATGGAGCCGTGGGACGGCCCCGCCGCGATCACGTTCACCGACGGCTCCGTCGTCGGCGCGACCCTCGACCGCAACGGCCTGCGCCCGGGACGCTTCCTCGTCACCGACGACGGCCTCATCGTGATGGGCTCCGAGACCGGTGTCATCGACGTGCCCGCGGGGCAAGGTCGTCCGCAAGGGCCGCCTGCGCCCCGGCCGGATGTTCCTGGTCGACACCGAGGCCGGTCGCATCATCGAGGACGACGAGGTCAAGCGCGAGCTCGCCACGTCGGGTCCGTGGGGCGAGTGGCTCGAGCAGGGTCGCATCAACCTCGCCGACCTGCCCGACCGCGAGCACATCGTGCACACCCCGGCCTCCGTGACCCGACGCCAGCGGGCGTTCGGCTACACCGAGGAAGAGGTCCGCATCCTGCTGCGTCCGATGGCGCAGACCGGTGCGGAGCCCCTCGGCGCCATGGGCTCGGACACGCCGATCGCCGTGCTGTCCCAGCGTCCGCGGCTGCTGTTCGACTACTTCACGCAGCAGTTCGCCCAGGTCACGAACCCGCCGCTCGACTCGATCCGCGAACAGGTCATCACGTCGATGGGGATGGGCCTCGGTCCGGAGCGCAACCTCCTCACCGCCGGCCCGGAGCACGCGAAGCAGATCA
This sequence comes from Curtobacterium sp. AC273, assembly GCF_979253735.1. NCBI lineage: Bacteria > Bacillati > Actinomycetota > Actinomycetes > Micrococcales > Microbacteriaceae > Curtobacterium > Curtobacterium sp. AC273. The sequence continues at coordinate 96,649 of NZ_CEEDDU010000006.1, forward strand.
CGCTCGACTTCCCGGTCATCGACAACGACGAGCTCGCGAAGATCCAGCACTTCGAGACGGAGACCGGTCGGCACCTGACGGTCACGATCAAGGGCCTCTACCGCGTCGATGCCGGCAAGAAGGCGATGCAGAAGCGGATCGCGGCGGTCTGCGACGAGGTCGACGCCGCGATCGAGGCGGGCAAGCAGTTCATCGTGCTGTCCGACCGTGACGGCAACGCCGAGCAGGCGCCCGTGCCGACGTCCTCCTGCTGCTCGCGGCGGTGCACCACCACCTGATCCGCACCGAGCAGCGCATGAAGGTCGGCCTGATCGTCGAGGCCGGCGACGTGCGCGAGGTCCACCACGTCGCGACCCTGATCGAGTACGGCGCGTCGGCGATCAACCCGTACCTCGCCATGGAGACCTGCGAGATCCTCGTCCGCCAGGGCATGATCACCGGGATCACCCCGGAACAGGCCGTCAAGAACGTGATCAAGGCGCTCGGCAAGGGCGTGCTGAAGATCATGTCGAAGATGGGCATCTCCACGGTGTCGAGCTACGCGGGCGCCCAGGCGTTCGAGGCCGTCGGGCTGAGCCAGGAGTTCGTCGACCGCTACTTCACCGGCACCTCGTCGATCCTCGGCGGCGTCGGGATCGAGGTCATCGCGAAAGAGAACGCCGAGCGGCACGCCCAGGCCTACCCGCAGGACGGCGCGGTGCTCTCGCACGAGCGGCTGCAGACCGGCGGCGAGTACCAGTGGCGCCGCGAGGGCCCGCCGCACCTGTTCAACCCGGACACCGTGTTCCGGCTGCAGCACGGCGACCCGGTCGCGCCGGTACGACATCTTCCGCGAGTACTCCAAGGCCGTCGACGACCAGTCCGAGCAGCTGATGACGCTCCGCGGGCTGTTCCGGTTCAAGGCGGACGCCCGGAAGCCGATCCCGCTCGACGAGGTCGAGCCCATCGAGTCGATCGTCAAGCGGTTCAACACCGGCGCGATGTCCTACGGCTCCATCTCGAAGAAAGCCCACGAGGCGCTCGCCATCGCGATGAACCGGCTCGGCGGCCGCTCGAACACCGGCGAGGGCGGCGAGGACGTCGACCGACTGCTCGACCCCGAGCGTCGCAGCGCGATCAAGCAGGTGGCATCCGGGCGCTTCGGCGTCACGAGCATGTACCTGACCCACGCGACGGACATCCAGCTCAAGATGGCGCAGGGTGCGAAGCCCGGCGAGGGTGGACAGCTGCCCCCGACGAAGGTGTACCCGTGGGTCGCCCGCACCCGCCACGCCACCGCGGGCGTCGGCCTCATCTCGCCGCCGCCGCACCACGACATCTACTCGATCGAGGACCTCAAGCAGCTGATCTTCGACGTGAAGCGGGCCAACCCGTCCGCTCGCGTGCACGTCAAGCTCGTGAGCCAGTCGGGCATCGGGGCCGTGGCCGCCGGTGTGACGAAGGCCCTCGCCGACGTCGTGCTCGTCTCCGGGCACGACGGCGGGACGGGTGCGTCGCCGCTCAACTCGCTCAAGCACGCGGGGACCCCGTGGGAGATCGGCCTCGCCGAGACCCAGCAGACCCTGATGCTGAACGGCATGCGCGACCGCGTCGTCGTGCAGGTCGACGGGCAGATGAAGACCGGCCGTGACGTCGTCGTGGCCGCGCTGCTCGGTGCGGAGGAGTACGGCTTCGCGACGGCGCCGCTCGTCGTCGAGGGCTGCATCCTGATGCGGGTGTGCCACCTGGACACCTGCCCGGTCGGCGTCGCGACGCAGAACCCGGAGCTCCGGAAGCGCTTCACCGGCAAGCCCGAGTTCGTCGTGAACTTCTTCGAGTTCATCGCGCAGGAAGTGCGCGAGCTCCTCGCCGAGCTCGGCTTCCGCACCCTGGAAGAGGCGATCGGCCAGGCCGACGCCCTCGACGTCGACCGCGCCGTCCAGCACTGGAAGGCATCCGGTCTCGACCTCGAGCCCGTCCTGAACGGTCCGCGCTTCGAGGCGGACGAGCCACGTCGGCACCACCGCGACCAGGACCACGAGCTCGAGCAGCACTTCGACGTGCAGCTCATCCAGCAGACGTCGGACGTGCTCGAGCACGGCGGCACGATCGCGCTGGACCTGCCGATCCGCAACACCGAGCGTGCCGTCGGCACGATGCTCGGCCACGAGGTGACCCTGCGCCACGGCGAGAACGGGCTGCCCGCGGGATCGATCGACGTGACCCTCCGCGGTTCGGCGGGTCAGTCGCTCGGCGCGTTCCTGCCGGCCGGCATCACGCTGCGGCTCATCGGCGACAGCAACGACTACGTCGGCAAGGGGCTGTCGGGCGGCGAGATCATCGTGCGGCCCGACGCCGGCTCCGGGTTCGACCCGGCGCAGAACGTCATCGCCGGCAACGTCATCGGTTACGGCGCGACCCAGGGCAGCATGTTCATCCGCGGCATCGTGGGCGAGCGCTTCCTGGTGCGCAACTCGGGCGCCACCGCGGTGGTCGAGGGCGTGGGCGACCACGCGCTCGAGTACATGACGGGTGGCCTCGCGCTCATCCTCGGCGAGACCGGACGGAACCTCGGCGCCGGCATGTCGGTGGCACGGCGTACGCCGCGGCCTCCGCGAGGAGCACGTGAACACCGACTCGCTCGCGTCCGGCGAGCTCCGACTCGAGGCGCTCGACAGCGCCGACGTCGCGATCGTCACCGACCTGCTCGCCCGTCACCAGGCGGAGACCGGGTCGGCGCTGGCGGCCGAACTGCTCGACTCCGGCGACCTGAGCGACTTCGTCAAGGTGCTGCCGCGCGACTACGCGGCCGTGCTCGAGACCCGACAGCAGGCCGTCGACGAAGGCCTCGACCCGGACGGCGACGTCGTCTGGAACCGCATTCTGGAGGTAACTGGTGGCTGACCCCAAGGGCTTCCTCAAGGTGCAGGAGCGTGAGCTCCCGCCCCGTCGCCCCGTCCCGTGCGGCTCATGGACTGGAAGAGGTCTACGAGCAGCAGGAGTCGGGCGCGCTCAAGCGCCAGGCCGGGCGCTGCATGGACTGCGGCGTCCCGTTCTGCCACCAGGGGTGCCGCTCGGCAACCTCATCCCGGAGTGGAACGACCTGACGTGGCGCGGCGAGGGCCGCCAGGCGATCGAGCGGCTCCACGCGACGAACAACTTCCCGGAGTTCACCGGTCGGCTCTGCCCGGCACCGTGCAGAGTCCTCGTGCGTGCTCGGCATCAACCAGCCCCGGTGACGATCAAGCAGGTCGAGGTCTCGATCATCGACGAGGCGTTCCAGAACGGGTGGGTCACCCCGCACCCGCCGGAGCGCCTGACCGGCAAGACCGTCGCCGTCGTCGGCTCCGGCCCCGCCGGACTCGCCGCCGCGCAGCAGCTCACCCGCGCCGGGCACACCGTCGCCGTCTACGAGCGTGACGACCGCATCGGCGGGCTCCTCCGCTACGGCATCCCGGACTTCAAGATGGAGAAGCGCCAGATCGACGCGCGTCTCGCCCAGATGCAGGCCGAGGGCACCCGCTTCCGGGCGGGCGTCGAGATCGGCCGTGACATCACCTGGGACGACCTGAAGTCCCGCTACGACGCGGTCGTCGTCGCCACCGGCGCCCGGTGCCCGCGACCTGCCCATCCCGGGGCGCGACCTCGAGGGCGTGCACTTCGCCATGGACTACCTCGTCCAGCAGAACCGGGCGAACGCCGGCACGAAGGTCGACGACCAGCTGACGGCCGAGGGCAAGCACGTCATCGTCATCGGCGGTGGCGACACCGGTGCGGACTGCATCGGCACCGCGCACCGGCAGGGCGCGCTCAGCGTGACGAATCTGGCGATCGGCAAGCAGCCGCCGCTGGAGCGTCCCTCCGAGCAGCCGTGGCCGATGTTCCCGACCGTGTTCGAGGTCACGAGCGCCCACGAGGAAGGCGGCGAGCGGCACTACCTGGCGTCGACCGTCGAGTTCCTGTCGAACGAGGCCGGCGAGGTCCGCTCGCTCCCGTGTCGCCGAGACCGAGTACCTCGACGGACGCCGGGTCCCGAAGGCCGGCACCGAGCCGCGAGATCCCCGCGGACCTCGTCCTCATCGCGATGGGCTTCACCGGGCCGGAGACCGACACGCTCGAGCCGCAGCTCGGGCTGCCGACTGACCGTCTCGGGCGCCGTCTCCCGCCGGAGCCGACATACGACCAGGCGGGCGTGTTCGTCGCCGGCGACGCCGGTCGTGGGCAGTCCCTGATCGTCTGGGCGATCGCAGAAGACCGTGCGCGGCGGCGAAGGTCGACGAGTACACCGAGCCGACGATCCTGCCGGCGCCGGTCAAGGCGACCGACGAGGCGGTCTCGGTCTGATGTCCGGACACGACCACCAGTTGCTCACCCTCCCGTGAGCGTGAAGGCCACCAGCACTCGATAGGGTGCTGGTGTCCTTTCGTTCGCGCGGCCCCGCAGCGCGGCTTAAGCACCATCCGAAACCACGAAGGAATCCATTGAGATCGCCGAGATCGTTTCGACGCTCGGACCGGCAACGTCGGAGTACGAGACCGTCAAGGAGATCATCGAAGCGGGCGTCGACGTCGCCTGCCTCAACCTCAGCCACGGTGACTACAGCGTCCACGAGGCCAACTACGTGAACGTCCGCGTCGCGCCGCGGAGGAGCTCGGCAAGCCCAGTCGCCTCCGTGGTCGACCTGCAGGGTCCGAAGATCCGCCTGGCCAAGTTCGCCGACGGCCCGCACGAGCTCGCGGGTCGGCGACGTCTTCACGATCACCACCGAGGACGTCCCCGGCTCCAAGGAGATCTGCGGCACCACGTTCAAGGGGCTGCCGCAGGACGTCAAGCTCTGCGACCCGCTGCTCATCGACGACGGTCGTGTGCGCCCTCCTCCGCGTGCTCGACACCGACGGCGTCCGGGTCCTGCTGACCGAGGCTGGTCTCGGCGCACCGTGTCGAACAACAAGGGCATCAACCTGCCCGGCGTCGCCGTGAACGTCCCCGCGCTGAGCGAGGAAGTGACCAGCCACCTCCGCTGGGGCATCCGCATGGGTGCGGACCTCATCGCCCTGTCGTTCGTGCGCAACGCCGCCGACGTCGACCGCGCCCACGAGATCATGGACGAGGAGGGCAAGCGCCTCCCGGTCATCGCGAAGGTCGAGAAGCCGCAGGCCGTCGACGCGCTCGAGGAGGAACATCGACGCCTTCGACAGCATCATGGTCGCCCGCGGTGACCTCGGCGTCGAAGCTCCCGCTCCGAGGCGGTCCCGATCGTGCAGAAGCGTGCCGTCGAGCTCGCTCGCCGGATGGCGAAGCCGGTCATCGTCGCGACCCAGATGCTCGGAGTCGATGATCTCGTCGCCGATCCCGACCCGCGCCGAGACCTCCGACGTCGCGAACGCCATCCTCAACGGTGCCGACGCGGTCATGCTGTCCGGTGAGACGAGCGTCGGCGAGTACCCGGTGCAGATCAGTCCGCACGATGGCCCGCATCGTCGAGTCGACGGAGGACCACGGTCTCGAGCGCATCGCGCCCCTCGGCCACGAAGCCGCGCACCCTCGGCGGGGCGATCACGCTCGCCGCGGTCGAGATCGCGGAGTTCACCGAGGCGTCGTACCTCTGCGTGTTCACCGAGTCCGGCGACTCCGGCTCGTCGCATGTCGCGTCTGCGTCACGGCCTGCCGATCATCGCCTTCACGCCGAACGAGGCGACCCGCCGGCGCATGGCGCTGAGTGGGGCGTCCGCTCGTTCCTCGTGGAGCGGAAGACCCGCGACCTCGACGAGCTCTTCTCGCAGGTGGACGACGTCCTGGCTGAGAACGGGCTCGCCCCGCTCGGTGACCGCGTCATCGTGACGGCCGGGTCGCCTCCCGGCATCGAGGGCTCGACGAACGACCTCCGGGGTACCCGCGCCAGGACGCCCACGCGGAAGGCCGCGCCGGGCCTACGTGCGCGACTGACGAGCGCGTCCGGACGCTCGACGGGGGGCAGCACCTGCGTACCGGCAGCACGCGCTCGTCGCCTCCTGGTCCGCGCCCCGTCGCGCCCTCCACAACCGCCGGCCGACGCCGGGAACCCACAGGGCGCCCTGGTGGTGCGCTCAGGCCGTCGCGACACGGCAGGATGAGTGGTGTGAGCCCCAGACCGGATCCACGGCGCAACGCGCCGACGTGCGCCGTTGGCGCTACCTCGCCGACGAACGTGCCGAGGCGGCCGTGCATCGGAACTCGCCGCGCGGCGCGACGGCGAGGAACGCGAGATCCTGTCGGCCCTGGCCGAGGCCGAGGGCGGCACGAGCAGCACTGGCTCGAGCTCCTCGGTGACGACGTCGGGCGGCCGCAGCGGGGCAGCCTCCGCACTCGCGTGTTCGCCTCGCTGGCGAAGCGCTTCGGGTCGGTCTTCGTGCTGGTGCTGATGCGCGAGGAGGACCGCCTGCCCTACGCCGACGACGACGACGCGACCGCGCGCATGGTTGCCGACGAACGCATCCACGGCGAAGTGGTCCGCGGGCTGGCGAACTGGGGCCGGATGCGGCTGTCGGGCACGTTCCGTGCGGCGGTGTTCGGCGCGAACGACGGGCTCGTGTCGAACCTCGCGCTCATCATCGGCATCAGCGTCCGGGGCCGACCGGCACTTGTCCTGCTGAGCGGCATCGCGGGACTGCTCGCGGGTGTGCCCTCTCGATGGGTGCGGGGAGTACGTGTCGGTGCGGCCGCAGCGCGAGCTCCTCACGGCCTCGGCACCCACCCCGAGGCTGGCCGTGTCAGGGCCGACCCCGACGTCGACGCGAACGAACTCAGCCTCGGTCTACCGGGCGCGGGGATGACCGAGACCGAGGCGCAGGCGCACGCCGCCGAGGTCCTGCGCGGCACGGCGACGACCAGCACCGCGCCGACCGACGACCACGAGGCGATCGGCAACGGGATGAGCGCGGCGGTCTCGAGCTTCTGCTTCTTCGCCTCCGGGGCGATCATCCCGGTGCTGCCCTACCTGTTCGGGCTCGAGGTGGCCGGCGATCGCGGTCGCCGCGGTCCTGGCTGGTCGGCATCGCGCTGCTCGGCACCGGGGCCGTCGTCGGCGTGCTGAGCGGCGTCGCCGCTGCGTCGAGCGCTCCGGCAGCTCGCCATCGGCTTCGGTGCCGCGGCCGTCACGTACGCGCTCGGGCTGCTCTTCGGCACCGGCAGCGCGTAGCGGCCTGCGCCCCGCTCGATTCCGCGCCGACCGGCACGCTCCGCGGCGCCGACCGGCAGCGCGTAGCGCCCGGCTCCTACCGGCGGAGGCCGCGTTGCGCGGGGCGGCAGAGCGCGAGCGCGCACCCCGACGACGATGAGGGCGATGCCCGAGAACACCATGAACACCGTCAGCGCGAGCCCCGGTGCGACCAGGACGACCACCCCGCCGAGGATCGACAGCACCCCGCTCACGATCGTCGGGATGCGCGACGAACCCGGGTGCCCGACGAAGCCCCCGACGAGCGAGGCGATGCCCTCGACGATGAACCCGATGCCCGCCAGGACGGCGTAGACCACGAGCGGCACGGCCGGGTCGAGCAGCGTCACGAGTCCGGCCACGCCGACCAGGGCGCCGACCACGCCGGAGGTCCAGCGCCACGCCGGCGGGGTGCCGTGGCCGCGGACGGCGGCGAACACGCGGAGCGCCCCGGCGACGACGAGGTACACGCCGAACAGCAGTGCGACGACCAGCGACGGCCGCGGCCAGACGATCGCGACGACGCCGAGGGCGATGGCCACGACGGCGGTGACGACGACGAACACCCGGAAGGTCCGGACGGCACGAGAATCCACGAGCACTCCTCCCCGTCAGAACTGCTCGCCTCGACGCTACCGCGACCCACGGCCGCCGGCTGTGTCTTCAGCCGCCGGCCGCTCCGTCGGGATCTCGATCGGCGGGATCGTCGCGGCGTCGAAGGTCGTGGCAGGGGCACCGGCACGCTCGGACCGGTCGACGGCACGGGGTACGACGGCACCGAGAACGTCGGCACCGGCCGGTCGGGTTCGGGACCGCCCTCCGGCGCCGTCCGCGCCCCGGGGTTTCGCCAGTCCGGCGGCACCGAGCGCGATCAGTCCGATCGTGCAGGCGCCGATCGCGAGCAGCCGGTACCGGACGCCGACGGTCCGGAGGTACCGCTGCGGCGCGTGGCGTCCGGCGCGGAGTGCCTCGACGACGCTCCCCGTGGTGACGAGCGCCATCGGCCACGCGACGAGGGGCAACCGCGCCCGCCGGCAGCGTCGACCTGAGCCCGGTGGCGGCGGCGACGACCCCGGCGACGCCGAGCGCCAGTCCGGTCCAGAGCAAGCGGCCTCTCTTGTCGGCGGCCGCCGGAACCGCCACGCCGTTCCCCACGGCACGCGTCCGGTCCGGGCGGCGTGCGGCGGCGAGCACACGGTCGTCGTCGAGCAGCGGCCTCGTGCCGATCGACACGGCTCCGAGCACGACCGCCAGCTTCGAACACCGCGCGAGTGCCGGCACGCTCGACCACCACGCCGTCCCCGTGCCGACGGCGGCCGCGACCCAGGCCCCGAATCCCGTGGCGAACCGCGCGATGACCGGGCCCTTGAGCGCCGAGCCGGAGACCCTGTACCCGCTCGGCTGCCGTCGCCGGCGGCCGGCGGATCGGCGGTGGGCGAGGCGAGAAGGACCACGGCCGCGAGGTGATGGCGGAGACCGTCGTGGCGAGGGGCGAGCCGGTCAGGGCGACGAGGGCGACCGCGGCGGGCAGGAGCGCCGCCGTGGCTGCGAGACGGCGCTGCTAGCTCACGGCGGCGCCGAAGCAGCTCACGTGACCTCGACGTCGCCCTGGTCGGTGGCGAGCAGGTCGACGAGGAGCTCCGGCTGGTCGGCGACGGGTGCGTACTCGGCACGGAGCGCGAGCAGCCCCGGTGCTGGGGCGCGGTGCGGAGCCCCTCGGTCACGAGGCGTCCGGGCGAGGGTGACGTTGCCGTACACCTGCTCGCACAGTGCGGCGATGGCCCACTCACTCGGGTGTCTCCGGTTCGAGCTCGAGCGCGCGCGGTCGCAGGCGGTGCGACGGGACGGCGGCGTGTGCCGCGCCCGGTCCTCGAGACTCGCGGAGCGCGCGGTGCGTCCAGACGGCCGCCACGTCCGGGGCCAACCTGGATGAGCGCCGTCGTGACTTTCGCGAGCGTCGGCGTTCCGCCCCTGCGCGATGAGGACGTTGGTGAGCCGTGATGCGGGACGGCCCGAGCTGTTCCGGGGACGCTCTGGACGGCCGCACGCGCCGTCGCCTCGGCACCGGCGAGGTCGCCGCGCGCCTGCTGGAGTCCTGCCCACTCGGTGAGCAGGGTCCCGTCCTCCGGGGCGGCGGCGAGTGCCTGCTCGAGGACCCGTTCGGCCGCGTCGAGCTTCGCCCGATGGCCCGGAGCGCGCCGGCACGCGCGACGACGTCCGCCGGGATGCCGGCAACCGCCGCCGGACGGCACGCCGTGCCGGGGCCGCCCCCAGAGGACACGCTTGCGGCGCAGGTGCGCGACGAGCCGCTGTCGTACCGTCCGTCGGCGTTGGCGAAGGCCGCGACGTTCTTCGCGGTGACGAGCCACGACCCGGTGGACGGCCGCACCTGCCTGAGGGCGGTCCGGACGTCGTCCATCGTGATCGGCTCGATCTGCCCGGACGCGAGCGAAAGGGACATCGCCTGCTCGGCGGACGAGGTCACGAGGTGTTCGAGGGCTTGTTCGGAGAAGTCGTCCGTCGCCTCCACCACCGTGCGGGAGTTCGATCCCGGCGATCGGACGCCGCGAGAAGTGGTGGCGCAGGATCGCTTCGCGGGCCGGCGCGTCCGGCGGCAGGACGAGGGTCATCCGGTCGAACCGTCCGGGAGCGCAGCAGCGCTGGGTCGACGTCCCACGGGCTGTTCGTCGCGGCGAGCACGCGCGAAGAGCCCGTCGTTCTCGGACCCGGGACCGAGTCGAGTTCGAGCAGCAGCTGGTTCACCATCTTGCGCAGGCATTGCTCCACCCGGTCCTGATGCTCGATCGCCGGGCACCGAGGGCGTCGATCTCGTCCAGGAACAGCACAGCGGGCGCCTTCGCCCGCGCGGCCTCGAACACGGCGTGGAGGTTCTTCTCGGTGTAGGTTGACGTACGGGTCGAGCACCTGGTCGATGCGCACCGTCACGAAGTGCGCCCCGAGTTCGCCGGCGATGGCCTTCGCCATGAAGGTCTTCTCCTGCACCCGGGCGGTCCGTACAGGACGAGTCCGCCGCGGAGGGTCTTGCCGAAGGCCGCGGCGATCTCCGGGTGGTGCATGGGTTCGAGGAACGACTCGCGGATGCGCTGCTTCACGTCCTCGAGACCGCCGACGTCGTCGAGGGTCACCGTCGGCCGCTCGACCTCGACGTCCACGATGTGCTTCTGCTCGCGCGCCTCGCCGTCCGCACGGAGCCGGCTCCGGTTCGTCGACGCCTGCGGCGTCGTCGACGGGGGTTGCATCGTCGGCCGGCTCGACGAAGGGCGCGGCAATCGGCGTGTCCCAGTTCACCGCCTCGGCGGCTCGCCAGTCGAAGGGGGTCGCGGTTCCGGCCTGGAGGCGCGGGTCGGCTTTCCGCGCCGCCACCGTCCGCCGTGGGGCCGCGCAGTGCCGCCGACGCATCGGTCAGCACGCGGAGGGCGACCGGGTCGCCGGGAGCGTGCGTTGCAGGACCCGACCGGCGTGCTGCAACGCCTCGGCCGCACGACCGCGGTCGAGCAGGAGCTGCGCCACCTGACCCCGCAAGGCGGTGCCGCCCGGAGCGGCCCCGAGCGCCGCGAACAGGCTCGTGAACAGTGCGTCGTCGTCTGCGTCCCCACGGGGTGAGCCTCCAACCGCCGGGCTCGCGCAACCGGATGCAACGTGCGGGTGACGTAGCGTGCGGGCAGGCGCGGATCCAGCGCCCTGACAGAGTCGTCGAAAAGGTGTCCACCATGACCATCGCACCGTCGCCCACCAGCTACGCCGCACCCGGCGAGGAGGGCTCCCTCGTCTCGTTCCGTTCCCGGTACGACCGTTTACTCATCGGTGGCGAGTACGTGCCGCCGACCGGTGGGCAGTACTTCGAGAACCCGACCCCCCGTCACGGGGAAGACCTTCACCGAGGTCGCCCGCGGTGACCTCCACCGACGTGGACCGCGAGCGTCGCGGCGGCGTGGAAGGCTTCGCCCGCCTGGGGCCGGACGAGTGCGTGGTTGAGCGCGCCGGCATCCTCAACAAGATCGCCGATCGAATGGAGGGCGAACCTCGAGATGCTCGCCGTCGCGGAGGACGTGGGAGAACGGCAAGCCGATCCGCGAGACCATCGGCGCCGCCGACATCCCGCTCGCGATCGACCACTTCCGCTACTTCGCCGGCGCGATCCGCGCGCAGGAGGGGGTCGACGGGGGAGATCGACCACGACACGGTGGCGTACCACTTCCACGAGCCACTCGGGTCGTGGCGCAGATCATCCCGTGGAACTTCCCGATCCTGATGGCGGTGTGGAAGCTCGCGCCGGCACTGGCCGCGGGCAACTGCGCTTCGTGCTAAGCCGGCGGGGAGCAGACCCCGGCGTCGATCCACGTGCTCGTCGAGCTCATCAAGGACTCTTCATCCCGGCCGGGGTGCTCAACGTGGTGAACGGCTTCTTAAAGCTTCGAGGTCGGGGCGCCGCTCGCGCAGCACCCCGAGGTCCGGAAGGTCGCCTTCACCGGTGAGACCACCACGGGCCAGCTGATCATGCAGTATGCCTCCCAGAACCTGATCCCGGTGACGCTCGAGCTCGGCGGCAAGAGCCCGAACCTCTTCTTCGCGGACGTCGCACAGGAGAAGGACGCCTTCTACGACAAGGCGCTCGAGGGCTTCTTCGCGTTCTCCTTCAACCTCAACCAGGGGGAGGTCTGCACGTGCCCGTCCCGCGCGCTCGTGGCGAAGGAGATCTACGACGGGTTCGTCGCGGACGGCCTCGGACCGGGCGCGGTCAAGCAGGGGCACCCGCTCGACCTGTCGACGATGATCGGCGCGCAGTACGTCGAACGACCAGCTCGAGAAGATCCTGAGCTACATCGACATCGGCAAGCAGGAGGGCGCGAAGTCTCCCTGACCGGCGGCGAGCGTGCGGACCTCGGCGGCGACCTGTCCGGCGGCTACTACGTGACCCCGACGGTGTTCGAGGGCGACAACTCGATGCGGATCTTCCAGGAGGAGATCTTCGGCCCGGTGGTGCTCGCCCTGACGTCGTTCAGTGGCTACGACGACGCGATCTCGATCGCAGAACGACACCCTGCACGGCCTCGGCGCCGGGGTGTGGAGCCGCGAGGCCACCACGCTCTACCGCGCCGGTCGGGACATCCAGGCCGTGGCTGTGGTGGAGAACACCTACCACCAGTACCCGGCGGGTGCGGCGTTCGGCGGGTACAAGCAGTCCGGGGTCGGGCGCGAGAACCACAAGATGATGCTCGACCACTACCAGCAGACCTAGGCAACCTGCTCGCGGCCTACGCCGAAGGGCCATGGGTTTCTTCTGATGACGACCGACCGGGTCACCAGTCACGCCGGCGGCGGGGGAGCCTCTGCAAGTCCTCGCCGCCCGGCACGGTGGGCCGCTCATGCTCCACCGTCCGGTGGCTACAATGTGACGGCTCGAGCCCGATGTGCTACCCCGTCGGGATGTTCCTGACCGGCCCCGGAGACGTGCTCTTCGGGGCGCTCGAGGTCGACGGCATCGCCCCCGTCGAGGTCTACATGTCGAAGTCCCAGTTCGAGTACTGGAAGTATACCCAGCTCACCATCGACGTCGTCGACGGTAGAGGTGGCGGCTTCCTCCTCGAGGTGCTGGAGGGCAAGCGCTTCCTCACCCGCTCGCGGATGTTTCCGACGACGCCGAGCCTCGTCGATCTCGGTCTGGTCCCGGTGGTGCGCCCGACGTAGGCTGACGACGACGACTGCGCGACGACGCGGCCGACCACCCCGGCGCGACGGCGCGGCGGGCGACCCTGACGGAGGACGTACGCGCGCTCCGGGGTCGCTCCGCCCGCTCGTCGCCGCGTCCTGGCAGCGGTCGGCTCGCGTCGATCCGGACGGGCTGCCGGACGCTCGCGCTCGACCACGACCAGCTCGACGCCGCCCGGCGCGACGGCCCGCTGGCGGTCCTGCTGCCGGTCGCGGCGGCCCGCGCCCCCGCCGCCGCGCGCGCGCGCGCGCGTGCTCCCTCCCCTCCAGGGCGGACAGGGACATGGTCGACGAGAGTCACCCGCGGACTGCGTGGTCGAGCCGTCGGTGACGCCGACGGACGGCTCGTGTGGGTCGACGGCGTGCCCGCGGAGCCCGCCGCGCCGCCGAGGACATGGGCTTCGTGCCCGGTGCGGACTGGGCCGAGGAGCACGTCGGCATCGAGCGCTCCCGGCACGGCGCTCCGCATCGACCGCCCGGTGCAGATCCGCTCTGAGAGAGCACTACGCGAACGCCGTGAAGCCGTGGTCGTGCAGTGCGGTCCCTGTGCACGACCGCGCCGGCACCGTCGTCGGTGTGCTCGACGTCACGGGCGACGGCCGCGCGGTGGACCGGCACACCCTGCCGCTCCTGACCGCCACGGTCGCGGCCGCCGAGGCGGAGATCGCCCTCGCTGCGCTCCGTCCCCCACGGAAGCGCACCTGCACGCGGGCCGCCCGATCGGTCACGCGGACGCCGAGCGCTTCGCGGCTGCCCGGCACCGACGTCGCCACCCTCCGCACCGAGCACCGGACCGTGCAGCTGTCGGCCCGGCACTCCGAGGTCCTCGCGGTCCTCGCGGTGCACTCCGGACGGCCTCGCCGCCGAGGACCTCGCGGGTCGCGGTCTGGGGCGATCCCGGTGCGCTGGTCAGCGCTCCGCGCGGAGGTCGTCCGCCTCCGTCGGGTCCTCCGCCGCGGCCGCGCCGACGTGACCCTGACCTCGCGGCCGTACCGCCTGTCCGGTCTCCGCACCGACGCCTACTGCGTGCTGTCCCCGCGCTCGATCAGCGGGGCGCGCCTCCAGGCCGTCGACCGGTACGCCGGACCGGTGCTCCCGGGGCTGCGGCCGCGCCGCGCGTCCAGACTGCTGTGGACCGGGCGCGCGGGGCGTTCCGCGAGGCGGTCGTCGCCGACGGTGGCGTCGACGCGCTCCTCGCGTGGTCGCGCACGCCGGACGGATCGGCTGATGCGTGGGTGCCCCGCGCCCTGCTCGCCGCCGGCCGCCGCGGCACGCCGCGGCGGGCCGGTCTCGTGGCGGCGATCGAGGCGCTCGAGGGTCGCCTTCGAGCGGGTCGCGGACGGCCGGGAGGCGCGGGCCGGGCTGGTACTGTTGGCCTCCTCGCGAGTGTGGTAGGAATCGGCAGACACGGGGCACTCAAAAATGCTCTGCCTCACGGCGTGCGGGTTCAAGTCCCGCCACTCGTACGAACTCGACGTCCGTCGTCTAGTAGGGCTGCACAAGCTGTGAGTGACACAGAAGCAACTGCAACAGCACCCCGTCGCGTCGCGTCGTCGCCGAGGACGAGCTCGCCTTCCATCCGCCTCGACATCGTGGAGATCCTCCGCGACAACGGGTTCGACGTCACCGGCGAAGCGGGTGACGGCGAGACCGCCGTGCAAGCCTGCCACGGACCTCCGTCCCGACCTCGTCGTGATGGACGTCAAGATGCCGCAGCTCGACGGGATCTCCGCCGCCGAGAAGCTCTCCAAGAACCACATCGCCCCGGTGGTCCTCCTCACGGCGTTCAGCCAGAAGCTGACCCTCGCTCGAGCGTGCGGGGTGATCGAGGCCGGCGCGCTCGCCTACGTGGTCAAGCCCTTCACGCCGAACGATCCTGCTCCCCAGGCGATCGAGATCGCCTCTCGCGCTACCAGCAGATCATCACGCTCGAGGCCGAGGTCGCCGACCTCGTCGAGCGCTTCGAGACCCCGCAAGCTCGTCGACCGGGCCAAGGGCCTGCTCAACGAGAAGATGGGCCTCACCGAGCCCGAGGCGGTCCGCTGGATTCCAGAAGGCCTCGATGGACCGCCGACTCACCATGCACGACGTCGCGAAGGCGATCATCGAGCAGCTCAGCGCCAAGAAGTAGTCGCTCACCGACGCCCGCCGGACGCCGCCTCCCCGCTCGGGGAGGCGGCGTTCCGCGTTCCGGCAGACGGCCGTCCGATGCGTGTGCACCGTGCGACACCGCACGCGTCGATCGACAGGTGGGACGTCGCAGCATGCACACGCATCCGATGCATGCGCATCGTGCGACACCGCACGCGTCGATCGACTCGTGGGACGTCGCACGATGCGCTCGAACAGACGGCCGGAGCCGACCACCTGGCAGGGTGGAGCCATGGACGACGTGGTGATCCGTGCCTCCAGGCCTGACGACATGCCCGCGGTGGCCGACCTGCGGTGGCGGTGGAGCGTGGACGAGGGCGGGGTGACCGCCGGCGTGACGGCGGACGCGTACCGCGACGCGATGACCGCCTTCGGCGCCGAGCACCCCGACACCCACCGGTGCGTCGATCGCCGAACGCGGCGGGCGGGTACTCGGGATGGCGTGGCTCGGGCTGGTCGCACGGCCGCCCACGCCGGACCGGCCCGCAGGACGGCTGACGGCCGACGTGCAGACCGTCTACGTCCACCCCGAGCTGCGTGGCCGGGGCGTCGCGAAGCGGCTCGTCACCGCGCTGCTCGACGAGGCGAACGCGCTCGGGGTCGAGCGGACCTCGGTGCACTCGAGCATCGACGGCGAGACCCTGTACCGGCGGCTCGGCTTCGGGGACGCACGGCTGCTGCTCCAGCGACCGCCCTGGAGGACTGAGCCGGCACCTTCAGCCGCGCCTTCGGGAGCTCTGCAGGTCCCACGCGTTCCGGTCGGGGTCGGTGAAGAAGACGAACCGCCCCCAGGCGAGTTCGTCCACGCCGACGGCGTCCACGCCGAGTCCCTTGCAGGTGTGCGAGGGCCTCGTCGGCGTCGGGCACGACGACCTGGATCGACTTCAGCGAGCCCGGCACGACGTCGGGGGACATGATGCCCTCGCCGAGAATGCGATCGAGCAGGCGGAGCCGGGCGGGAAGTCGCCTGGACGAAGCGGAGCTCGTCGGAGACGCGCTGGTCGATGAAGTCGATCGAGAAGCCGATCGAGGCGTAGAAGTACGGGCGCGGTCGACGTCGCTGACCGGGACCTTGATCAGTTCGATCTTCCAGGTCGTTGATGGGCATGGTCACTCCTTCGTGGCGGCCCGGTGCGCGGTCGGCGCGGTGGTGCGTTTCGGTCAGTACGGTCGCGTCCAGCAGGCTTCGCGGATCATGTTGGTGATGCGCACGGTGGAGCAGCGCTGCCCCTGGTCGTCGGTGAGAGACGATCTCGTGCGTGGTGAGCGTGTTGCCGAGAGTGCAGCGCGCCGTGCAAGGGTGCCGGTCACCAGGCCGCTCGTCGTGGCGCTCCGGGAATGGGAGGCGTTCAGCTCGATGGCGACGGCGTAGCGGCCGGGACCGGCGTGGACGGTGGCCGCCATCGAGCCGAGGCTCTCGGCGAGGACGATGAACGCGCCGCCGTGCAGGAGGCCGACCGGCTGACGGTTGCCCTCGACGGGGATGGTGCCCACCGCGCGCTCGGCGGAGAGCTCCGGATGACCATGCCCATCTTGTCGGCGAGCTCGCCCATGCCTCGTTCGGCGAGCTTCGCGACGCCCTCGGGCGAACCCGTCGCGCCGGTGCCGGTGATGGTCGCTTCGTCGGTCACGCTGGCGGACTCCCGTGTCCGGATGGCGTCGGTAGGCTGTCCGGGTGTCGGACTCCGCAAAGCCTACCCTCATGGTCATCGACGGCCACTCGCTCGCCTTCCGGGCCTTCTACGCGCTGCCGGTCGACAGCTTCGTGAACCGCGAGGGGCAGCACACGAACGCCATCCACGGCTTCATCTCGATGCTGCTCATGCTCCTGCAGCGCGAGAAGCCGACGCACCTGGCGGTCGCGTTCGACATCTCCCGCTTCTCGTTCCGCACGCGTGAGTACGAGGACTACAAGGGCACCCGCTCCGAGACCCCGGCCGAGTTCAAGGGCCAGATCCCGCTCCTCCAGCAGGCGCTCGAGGCAATGGGCATCACGACGGTCACGAAAGAGGACTACGAGGCCGACGACATCCTCGCCACCTTCGCCCGACAGGGTGCCGAGCAGGGGTTCCAGGTGTACGTGGTCTCGGGCGACCGCGACTCGATCCAGCTCGTCAACGACGACGTCACGCTGTTGTACCCGTCGGTCCGCGGCGTCTCCGAGCTCACCCGCTACGACCGCGACAAGGTCTACGAGCGCTACGGCATCGAGCCGCACCAGTACCCCGACATCGCGGCCCTCGTCGGCGAGACGAGCGACAACCTGATCGGCATCGACAAGGTCGGCGAGAAGACGGCGGTGAAGTGGATCACCCAGTTCGGCTCGCTCGACGCCGTGCTCGAGCACGCCGACGAGATCAAGGGCGTCGTCGGCAACAACCTGCGCGAGCAGAAGGACCGGGCGATCCGGAACCGCAAGCTGAACCGCCTCGTGAACGACGTCGAGCTGCCCGTCGGTCCGGCCGACGTCGCGCTCCGTCCCCTCGACGAGGACGCGGTGCGCGAGCTCTTCGCCAAGCTGCAGTTCCGCACGCTGCTCGACCGGGTGTTCAAGGTCGCCGGGTCCGGCGAGCCGTCCGAGGCCAGCACGTCCGAGGGCGCGATCGACAGCGGTGCGCCGACCCCGCCGCCGGTCAAGACCTCATCGACGGAGGAGCTCGGCTACTGGCTCGGCGCCGCAACGCGTCCGAGGCCGCCAACGGCCACGGCGTCGCGGTCGAGGTCATCGACGGCCGCCTCAGCGCGATCGGCATCGCCACCCACGACGACGCCGTGATGGTGCCGGGTGGCAGCGGTGCGAAGGACTACGAACAGCTGGCGGCGTGGTTCGCCTCCGACGCGCCCAAGCACTTCCACGACGCCAAGGCCGCGATCAAGGCGCTCGCCACCGTCGGCTTCCAGGTCAACGGCATCGCCGGGGACGCCCGGATCATGGGCTGGCTCGCGCAGCCCGGCAAGCAGGACAGCCGCTCGGCGACCTCGTCTACCAGGAGCTCGGCGAAGAGCTGCCCACCGGCGACCCGAACCAGCTCGTGCCCGAGACCGACCCGGTGAACGTCGGGGTGCACGCGTGGTTCGTGCTCCGGGTGGACGACGGCGCTGCGTGCGCGCATCGACGAGTCCTCGCTCCGGGTCCTCGACGACATCGAGCTGCCGCTCGTGCCGGTCCTCGCCGGCATGGAGACGATCGGCGTCGGCATCGACAAGCCGGTGCTCACCGGGTTGTCGCACGACCTGGGGAGCGTGCGGCGGAACTCGCGCAGCAGGCCTTCGCCGAGATCGGGCACGAGGTGAACCTTGGTTCGCCGAAGCAGTTGCAGGAAGTGCTCTTCACCGAGCTCGCGATGCCGAAGACCCGCAAGACGAAGACCGGCTTCTCGACCGACGCCGCGAGCCTCGCCGACCTGCAGGACCAGCACCCGCACCCGTTCCTCGGCCTGCTCCTGCAGCACCGTGACGCTACTGCCCCGCCAGATCGTCGACACCCTCGACGCCTCGGTCGTCGACGGGCGCATCCACACCCGCTACGAGCAGACCGGCACGAGCACCGGCCGGATCTCGTCGATGGACCCGAACCTGCAGAACATCCCGGTGAAGACCGCCGAGGGGCGCCGGATCCGGTCGGCCTTCGCCGTCGCCGAGCCCTACACGACCCTGGTCACCGCCGACTACTCGCAGATCGAGATGGGGATCGCGGCGCACCTGTCCGGCGACCCCGGGCTCATCCAGGCCTTCAACGAGGGCGAGGACCTGCACCGCTTCGTGGGCGCGCGGTGTTCTCGGTCGAGCCGGCCGACGTCACGCCCGAGATGCGCACCAAGGTCAAGGCGATGTCGTACGGCCTGGCGTACGGCCTCAGCCCGTTCGGGCTCTCGAAGCAGCTCCGCATCGAGCAGTCCGAGGCCCGGACCCTCATGAACGAGTACTTCGCCCGCTTCGGCGCGGTCCGCGACTACCTCCGCGGGGTGGTCGAGCAGGCGCGCGAGGACGGCTACACCGAGACGATCTTCGGTCGGCGTCGCCCCTTCCCGGACCTCAAGAGCCCGAACCGCGTGCTGCGGGAGAACGCCGAGCGCGCCGCGCTCAACGCGCCGATCCAGGGCTCGGCGGCCGACATCATGAAGATCGCGATGCTCGGCGTCGCCGAGGACCTCCGCGAGGGCGACCTGGCGTCGCACCTGCTCCTGCAGGTCCACGACGAGCCCATCCTCGAGGTCGCACCCGGCGAGCAGGACCGGGTCGAGGACATCCTCCGCACCCGGATGGGTGCTGCCGCCGAGCTGACCGTGCCGCTGGACGTGTCCGTCGGCGTCGGAGCGAACTGGAGGTCGCCGCGCACTGACGCGGGCCGGGGCCGGACAGGAGGCGCGCCTCCCGTCCGCCCCGTCCGGCACGTCCGCCGGTGGCATGGTCTCCGGACCGTCGTCGCGACCACCGGTCGGGTCACGGCTCGGTAGGGTCGAGAGCATGACCGAAGACCGTCCCGTCCGCCAGCCGTCCGCCGTCGACCGCGTCGCCGAGGGCTGGGTGTCCACCCTTGTCGACCTCGACCCGACCGTCGCCACGTACATCGGCGTCCCCGGGCGCACGGGCGAGTACGGCGACACGTCGCCCGCCGGCGCAGCCGCGATGGCCGACGCCGCGCGGGCCACGAAGCGCGCGCTCGACGCCGCCGAGCCGGTGGACGCCGTCGACCGCGTTACGAAGACCGACCTCGGCGCCGAGCTCGACCTCGTCCAGGAGTCCTTCGACCGCAAGCTCCACCTGCGCGACCTCAACGTCATCGCGAGCCCCGCGCAGGCCGTCCGCGAGGTCCTCGACCTCATGCCGACCGCGGGGGAGTCCGACTGGCAGGACATCGCGAGCCGGCTCCACGCCCTGCCCGACGCGCTCGAGGGCATCCGCGAGACGCTGCTCGAGGGGCACCCGCGAGGACGTCACGCCGGCGAAGCGCCAGGTCGAGCTCATCGCCGAGCAGGCCGCCCGCAACGGCGCCGAGGACGGCGTCTTCCGCCAGCTCGCCGAGGGTGCCGCGTTCGACGACGGCGCGCAGGTGCCCGACGCGCTCCGTGCCGAACTCGCCCGCGGGGCCGAGGATCGCTGCGGCGGCGTACCGGTCGTTCGGCCAGTTCCTCCAGCACGAGCTGCTGCCCCTCGCGACCCCGGTCGACGCGGTCGGCCGTGACGCCTACGAGCTGCACCTGCGCCGGTTCCTCGGCGCCGTCGTCGACCTCGACGAGACGTACGAGTGGGGCATCGAGGAGCTCGCGCGGATGCGTGACGAGCAGGAGCGCATCGCGGACCGCATCGAGTCCGGCGCGAGCGTCGCCCGTGCGATCGAGGTGCTCGACGCCGACCCGGCCCGGGTCCTGCACGGCACCGACGCGCTGCAGCGGTGGATGCAGGAGACCAGCGACGAGTCGATCCGTGAGATGGACGGCAGGTACTTCGACATCCCGGACCCGATCAAGCGCCTGGAGTGCCGGATCGCCCCCACGCAGGAGGGCGGCATCTACTACACCGGCCCGTCCGACGACTTCTCGCGCGCCGGCCGCATGTGGTGGTCCGTGCCGCAGGGCGTCACCGAGTTCGGCACCTGGCGCGAGAAGACGACGGTCTACCACGAGGGTGTCCCCGGGCACCACCTGCAGATCAGCCAGGGCGTCTACAACCGCGGCGAGCTGAACACCCGGCGCCGCCAGCTGTCCGGGTCCTCCGGCCACGTCGAGGGCTAAGGCTCTACGCCGAGCGGCTGATGGAGCAGCTCGGGTTCCTCGACGACGACGGCGACCGGCTCGAGATGCTCGACGGACAGCGGATGCGTGCCGCCCGGGTCGTCCTCGACATCGGCGTGCACCTGCAGAAGACGAACCCGGACGGCGGCGGGTGGACGTGGAGTACGCCCTCGACTTCATGCGCCAGAACGTGAACATGTCCGACGCCTTCGTCCGGTTCGAGGTCGCGCGGTACCGGGTGGCCCGGGCAGGCGCCGTCGTACAAGGTGGGGCAGCGCGTCTGGGAGTCCATCCGCGACGAGGTCGCCGCGCGCGAGGGCTCGGCGTTCGACCTCAAGGCGTTCCACCACCGTGCCCTGGCCCTCGGCAGCATCGGCCTCGACACCCTGCGCACGGCGCTGCTCGACTAGCCGGACGTGGCGGGGCCACTGGGTCCCGCCACGCCCGACACACCGGTTGTGGGCCCTCGCTCACTCCGGCTAGACTTGTGCGGCGCAATCCGCGTCACACACTCAACCGCTGCGGCGGCGTCCACGGGGGCTCGAACCCTCTGCCGCCACGGCCCGACTCATGTCCGTTCGGAGCAATCTCTACATGACAACCACTACGACCAAGGCTCCTAAGCAGGTCGCCATCAACGACATCGGTTCGGCTGATGACTTCCTGGCCGAGGTCGAGAAGACCCTGAAGTTCTTCAACGACGGTGATCTCATCTCCGGCACCGTCGTGAAGATCGACCGCGACGAGGTCCTCCTCGACGTCGGTTACAAGACCGAGGGTGTCATCCCCTCGCGCGAGCTCTCGATCAAGCACGACGTCGACCCCAACGAGGTCGTCGAGGTCGGCGACGAGGTCGAGGCCCTGGTCCTCCAGAAGGAGGACAAGGAAGGCCGCCTGATCCTGTCGAAGAAGCGTGCGCAGTACGAGCGTGCGGGGCGACGTCGAGAAGATCAAGGAGTCCGACGGCGTCGTGACCGGCACGGTCATCGAGGTCGTCAAGGGCGGGCTCATCGTCGACATCGGCCTCCGTGGGTTCCTCCCGGCCTCGCTCATCGAGCTGCGCCGCGTCCGCGACCTCACGCCGTACCTCGGCCAGGAACTCGAGGCGAAGATCCTCGAGCTCGACAAGAACCGCAACAACGTGGTCCTGTCGCGCCGCGCCCTGCCCGAGCAGACGCAGTCCGAGTCGCGCACCACCTTCCTCAACAACCTCCACAAGGGCCAGGTCCGCAAGGGCATCGTGTCGTCGATCGTCAACTTCGGTGCGTTCGTCGACCTGGGTGGCGTCGACGGTCTCGTCCACGTCTCCGAGCTCAGCTGGAAGCACATCGAGCACGCCAGCGAGGTCGTCGAGGTCGGTCAGGAAGTCACCGTCGAGATCCTCGAGGTGGACCTGGACCGCGAGCGCGTGTCGCTCTCGCTCAAGGCCACGCAGGAAGACCCGTGGCAGGTCTTCGCCCGCACCCACGCGATCGGCCAGATCGCACCGGGCAAGGTCACGAAGCTCGTGCCGTTCGGTGCGTTCGTCCGTGTCGCCGACGGCATCGAGGGCCTCGTGCACATCTCGGAGCTCTCGAACAAGCACGTCGAGCTCGCCGAGCAGGTCGTCTCGGTCAACGACGAGGTCTTCGTCAAGATCATCGACATCGACCTCGACCGTCGTCGCATCTCGCTCAGCCTCAAGCAGGCGAACGAGGGCGTCGACCCGGAGAGCACCGAGTTCGACCCGGCGCTCTACGGCATGCCGACCGAGTACGACGACAAGGGTGACTACAAGTACCCCGAGGGCTTCGACCCGGAGACGAACGAGTGGCTCGAGGGCTACGACACCCAGCGCACCGAGTGGGAGGGCCAGTACGCGGCCGCCCAGGCGCGTTGGGAAGCCCACAAGGCCCAGGTCGCGAAGACCATCGCCGACGAGGCGCAGGGTGGCTTCGACCTCCCGGCCAGCGCGTCCACCTCGGCGTCGTTCACGAGCGAGGCGACCGGCCCGGGCACCCTGGCCGACGACGCGTCGCTCGCGGCACTCCGCGAGGAAGCTCAGCTCGACCAACTGATCGAGCGGCTCGTCCGCGCCTGGAAGCCCGGCATCCCTGAGAAGGGGTGCCGGGCTTCCGGCCGTTCCGGCGGAGGTGCTCGCTACGCTGGACACCGTGCGCATCATCGGTCTCTACGGGCGGCATCGCCGCGGGCAAGTCGACGGTCTCCGCTCGGTGGGCGGAGCACGGGGCCGTCGTGGTGGACGCGGACCGGCTCGCCCGTGACGCCGTCGCTCCGGGCAGTCCGGGGCTCGAGCGGGTCGCGGAGCGCTTCGGTCCCGGCGTCATCGCGGCCGACGGGTCGCTCGACCGGCCGGCGCTCGGTGCGATCGTGTTCTCCGACCCGGCTGCGCGCAAGGACCTCGAGGCGATCACCCACCCGGAGGTCTGGCGGCTCGCGCAACAGGCGTTCGATGCCGCCGAGGCCGCCGATCCCGAGGCCGTCGTCGTGTACGACGTCCCTGCTCGCCGAGGCACGGGGAGCTGACCGCTGCAGTTCGACGCCGTCGTGGTCGTGGACGCTCCGGCAGCGCAGCGGACCGAACGGCTCGTGGCGCACCGCGGCATGCCCGCGCGACGAGGCTGAGCGCCGCGTGGCCGCGCAGGCGAGCGACGCCGAGCGCCTCGCCCTGGCCGACCACGTCGTCGACGCCACCGGCACCCTCGACGACACGCTCCGTTCGGCCGATGCGGTGTGGGAACGCCTCACCCGATGAAGCACCGGGTGCTCCTCGTCCTCGCGGCCGTCCTGCTGATCGCGATCGGCGCCGCGAGCCTCGTCGCCGCGAACGTGCTCGGCGGACAGCGTGTCGAGCAGCACGGCCGCGTGGCCGCCGCCGACCGACCGCACGGCGACGAGCACGGGCCGGAGGGGAGTTCCAATCGGTTCCGGCTCGGCACGATCAACGGCCAGCGGCTCGAACCGAACCGCGACGACTTCGCCGCCCGCACGGACGCCCAGGGCCCGCTGCTGCTCTTCCTGCCCGCGACCCGGGCCAAGCCCGCCGACTACCAACTGTTCCTCAGCACCGCGCTGCAGGACGGGTACCACGTCCTCGGACTCGACTACTGGAACCTCGGCAAGACCCTCTCCGGCACGTGCGAGGCCGATCCGCACTGCTACGGGCAGGTGCAGCGCAACCGGTTCGACGGCAGTCGTCCGTCGTCGTTCAGCTCGGTGCGGCCCTCGGGGTCGATCGTGTCCCGGTTCCGTGACGCCGTCGCCTACCTCGAGGACCACGACCCCGACGGCGGCTGGGGCCGCTTCGTGGACGACGACCGCGACATCGCGTGGAGCGACATCGTCGTCGCCGGCCACTCGCAGGGCGGCGGCGAAGCGGCCTACATCTCCCACATCCGCTCGGTCCGCGGGGCGCTGATGTTCTCGTCACCGGTGGAGTCGCTCGGCGCGGAGCACGCCGCGTGGATGGACCGGCCGGGGCGGACCCGGTCGACCGGATGTACGCCATCGACGACGTGCGGGACGTCTTCGGGCCGCGGATCCGCGGGTCGTGGACCGTGCTCGGCCTCGACGGCCAGAACGGACCCTTCCGCACCGACACCGCGCCGCCGGGCACCGACGGCGACCCGCACGCGATCCTGACCGACATCCGGGTGGGGACACCGTCGGAGTCGCACTCGCGGATCATCAAGGACTCGACACCGCTCGGACCGGACGGCACACCCCGGATGCTGCCGCTCTGGCAGTGGCTGCTCAGCCGGTTCCCCGCCGAGCCGAGCAGCGCGGCGACCCCGGCCGCCGCGACGCCCGCGCCGGCCACCGCGGCGCCCGCGCCCGCCACGACGACCGCGCCTGCCGCGCCTGCCGTGCCGGCCGCGCCGTGAGTCCTGCTCGGAGCGGACATAGGAAGGAGCAATACCCTGAGTCCGTGCAGCGAGCAGGCGAAGAACGACCCGACCTGCGCTCGATCATCAGCGCCCGTGCGGCGCAGGACGGCGGGCGCACCTACCTGGAGGACGCGCGCAGTGACCGCGTCCTGACCTACCGCGCCCTCGACGACGCCGTCACCGCGTGGTCCGCCACCTTCGACGCGATCGGCGTCGCCCCGTCCGGCGCGGTCCTCGTCGACCTGGGCGACCCCCTCGCCTTCGCCGTCGTGCACCTCGCCGCCGTCGCCTCCGGCCGCCGTGCGGTCCCCGTCGACACCGGCCAGCCGACCACCGAGCCCGGCCGTCTCGCCGACCTGATCGGCGGGGCCTCGATCGTGGTGTCGGACCGCGCGGTGGACGCGACCGTCCCCGGGGCGCCCGCCAGCGGGATCGACGCGGCCACGTTCCTCCCGGCCGGCGTCCGTGACGGCGACCTGCCGTCGGAGAGTCCGGACGCACCGGGCGAGGGATCCGTCGTGCTCTTCACCTCCGGGTCGACCGGCACGCCGAAGGGCGTCGAGCTGCCGGAGTCGCAGCTGCTGTTCGTGGCGCGCGCCGTCGCGCGGCACAACGCGCTGACGCCGGCGGATCGCGGCTTCAACTCCCTGCCCCTCTTCCACGTCAACGCCGAGGTCGTCGGCCTGCTGGCGACCCTCGTCGCCGGCGCGACGCTCGTGCTCGACCGTCGGTTCAGCCGGACCGGGTTCTGGGAGCTGTTGGCCGAGCGGCGGATCACCTGGCTCAACGCGGTGCCGGCGATCCTCGCCGTGCTGGCGAAGACCGGTCCGTTGGCGTTCCCGCCCGGCCTGCGCTTCGTGCGGAGCGCCTCCGCGCCGCTGCCGGACCCGGTCCGCGCCGCGCTCGGCGACGTGCCGCTCGTGGTGAGCTGGGGCATGACCGAGGGCGCCTCGCAGATCACCGCGACGCCGCTCGGCGCGTCGGCACGGGTCGGCACCGTCGGTGTGCCCGTCGGCTCCGAGGTGCAGGTCCGCGGCGAGGACGGCACCGTCCTGCCCGCGGGCGAGGTCGGGGCCCTGTGGGTGCGCGGCGAGGGCATCGTGCACCGGTACCTGTTCGGGCGCGCCGCCGAGCGCTTCGACGCCGACGGGTGGTTGAGCACGGGCGACGTCGGGTCCGTCGCGGAGGACGGCTGGGTCTCGCTCGCCGGCCGCTCCGACGACGTCATCAACCGGGGCGGCGAGAAGGTCTACCCGTCCGAGGTCGAGGACGTGCTGCTCGGGGACGACCGGGTGCTCGAGGCGGTGGTCGTCGGCCGTCCGCACGACGTCCTCGGCGCGGTGCCGGTCGCGTACGTCATCCCGCAGCCGACCGAGCCGGGCGAGTCGGTCGACGCGGATGCCCTCGTCGCCGACCTCACCGCGCGTGCCGAGGCCCGGCTGACGCGCTTCCGCCGTCCGGTCGAGATCGTCGTCGTGCCGGACCTGCCGCGCGCGCCGACCGGCAAGGTCCAGCGGGCGAAGGTGCGCACCATGGCGGAGCACGCGTGAGCGGCGCCACCGCCTCCGGCGAGCAGACCCCGACCCGTACCGCCGAGGGGAAGCCCCGGCACCTGTACGAGGTCGACGTCCTCCGCATCCTGACCTTCGCGTGCGTGATCGGCGTCCACACCACGAGCCACACCGTGGCCAGCGACGACGTGCCGCTGAACGCCCTGCTCGGCCTGCTGCACTTCACACGCCTGGTGTTCTTCTCGCTGACCGCGTTCGTCCTCGTCTACAGCTACACGCTCCGCCCGCGTCCGGATGGCGCAGTTCTGGCCGAAGCGGTTCCTGCTCGTCGGCGTGCCGTACCTGGCGTGGTCGTTCGTCTACGTCGGGTCGTCGTGGCTGCTCGACGCCACCCGCCGCGGTGACGTCCCCGACCTCGTGCGGACCTTCGCCGAGGGGGTGGTCACCGGCACCTCGTGGTACCACCTCTACTTCCTGCTCGTGACGATGCAGGTGTACCTGCTGCTGCCCGTGATCGCCTGGCTCGTCCGGGAGACCCGCGGGCACCACGTGACGGTCCTCGTCGTGTCGCTCGTGCTGCAGCTCGTGGTCTTCGCCGGGTACAAGTACTTCCCTGCCAGCGACGCGTGGATGCAGGGGTACCAGAAGCAGTTCTTCTTCTCGTACGTGTTCTTCATCGTGTCCGGCGCGATCGCCGCCGACCACGCCGACGGGTTCCTCCGGTTCATCCGGGTGCACCGGACCGCGGTCCTCTGGGGCTTCGCCGGCACCGGCGCGCTCACCCTCGGCGTCTGGGCGCTGCAGGTCGGCCTCGGGCAGTCGCTCTACGCCGCCGGCACCCCGCTCCAGCCGGTCCAAGTGGTCTGGAGCACCGCCGTCTTCGTCGGCTTCCTGGCGATCGGCGCGCGCTGGGCCGACCGTCGTCGTCCCGGCAGCCCCCTCGCGCGCGTGGTCGACTACGGCTCGGACCGGTCGTTCGGCATCTTCCTGAGCCACCCGTTCATGATCTGGATCCCGCTGTACGGCGACAGCTGGCTCGAGCGCGTCGTGCCGAAGCCGTGGCTCACCCTGGTGACGTACCTGCTCGTGCTCGTCCTGTCCGTCGCGGTCACGGAGCTGTTCCGCTGGACCCCGCTTAGCGTGCCGCTGACGGGGCGGCCGTCGCTGGCGTCCCGTGGGCAGCGCGAGGCGCGGGCCGGAAGCGTGCCGCGGTCGCCGGGCGTGCGGCGCCGGTCGTGCAACGGTCACCGGAGCCGGTGGAGCCGGACGACGCACCTCGTCGGCGAGACCGACGACGTGGGGCGGCGCGCGACGCGCTGAGCTCTGCCCGCCCGGCGATCCCGGGCGTACTCGGCAGGAACGGGCGTACCCGGTCGGTTCTTCCGACCCGGTACGCCCGATTGCACAAGGCACCCGCCCGTCGCGTGGGCCGTCGTGGTGCCGGACGGGAGGCGCGGGCGGCCTGGCACCGCGCCTCCCGTCCGTCACGGGGTGCGTCCGCGCGCTCAGGCGGACTGCTGCTCCGCCTTCGGGGTGCCGATCTCGAGGACGCCGTCGGTCATCGTGAGGCGCTGCGGCTTCATGAACCACGCGACCACGGCGGCGGCCCCGAGCAGGACGCAGGAGAGCGCGAAGGGGATCTGCCAACCGGTCGTGTCGATGAGGAAGCCGAACACGATCGGCGACACGACGCCCGCGACGCCGAAGCCGGTGTTCATGAAGCCGGACGCGGTGCCGGACCACTGCGGCGCGACGTCCATCGGGATCGCCCAGAGGTTCGCGTTGCAGAGCTCCAGGAAGAAGAACGACAGCGCGAGCGAGATCGTCGCGACGACGAGTCCTTGCCCGATGACGAGCGGGACGAGGCAGACGAGCGAGCCGCCCAGCCCGATGACGAGGACGAGACGGCGGGCGTTGCGGGTGTTCCCACCGCGGTGGATGAGCCGGTCGCTGAGCATGCCACCCACGGTGTCGCCGACGACCCCGGCGAGCAGCACGAGCGTCGTGAAGAGGGCGAACTGGCTGATCGGCAGGCCGAAGGTCGAACTGAGGAACGTCGGGATCCAGGGTGAGGAACACCCAGAGCACCCAGCCGTAGCCGAAGTCGACGAAGGTGACCGGCAGGATCTGCCGGGCGAGGGAGCGCCACGGGACCGGCGGCCGGGTCGCGCGGGTCTCGACCGGCGGGAGTTCGTCGAGTTCGACCTGCCGGATGCCGGCGGTGTCCTCGGGCTTGTCCCGGAACCAGACGAACCAGACGATCGCCCACGCGATGGACAGCACCGCGGTCGCGAAGAACGCCCAGCGCCAGCTGCCGGTCGCGCCGATCACCCAGGCGACCAGGAGCGGCGCCAGCGCGTTGCCGAGTCGCGCCGCGGAGTGCACGACGCCCTGCGCGAAGCCGTTCCGGTCGCGGGGGATCCAGCGGCTCATCGCCTGCGTGGCCGCCGGGAAGGCGGCCGCCTCGCTGAGGCCGAGGAGCGCCGCGCGGCGAACAGGGTCCAGAAGCCGACCGAGAAGCCGGTCCACAGGGTGGCGACGCCCCAGACGACCGTGATGACGAAGAGCGCCTTCCGCGGTCCGAACTTCTCGGCGATGGTGCCGCCGAAGACCTGGCAGGGCGTAGGGGAGTGCGAACGCGGAGACGATGAGTCCCGCGGTCGTCTCGTTGAAGCCGAAGTCCTCGGTGATGTGGGGGAGCGCGGTCGAGATGTTGGTGCGGTCGATGTACGAGATCGCGTACATGAAGCACAGCAGGACGAGCACCCGCCCGCGGATGCGGCCGCGGAACGGGGTGCCCTTCGTCGGTGCGGCGGGGGTCGCCGTCGTCATGGGGGCCTCTTCGGGGGAGTGAGAACGATTCGGGTTGCTGAACGGATCGGAGGCTATTCCGCGTCGCTATCAGCCGACTCGGAAGGTGCTTGGCGTGGACGATACGCCGAGGGCGAGCACGCGGCTCCGGTGTCGGCGGTCCCGACTACCGTTGAGGCCATGGCAGTGTCAATCGAGCCCACCCGCGCGGTCCGCCCGTTCGAGGTCATCAGCGAGTACACGCCGAGCGGTGACCAGCCCGCCGCGATCGCCGAACTCGCGGGCCGGATCAACGCGGGTGAGACCGACGTCGTACTGCTCGGCGCCACCGGTACGGGCAAGTCCGCGACCACGGCGTGGCTCATCGAGCAGGTGCAGCGCCCGACCCTCGTGCTCGCGCACAACAAGACCCTGGCGGCACAGCTCGCGAACGAGTTCCGCAGCCTGCTGCCGAACAACGCCGTCGAGTACTTCGTCTCGTACTACGACTACTACCAGCCCGAGGCGTACGTCCCGCAGACGGACACCTTCATCGAGAAGGACTCCTCGGTCAACGCCGAAGTCGAGCGGCTCCGGCACTCGACGACGAACTCGCTGCTCAGCCGACGCGACGTCATCGTGGTCTCGACGGTGTCCTGCATCTACGGCCTCGGGACGCCGGAGCAGTACATGAACGCCTCGGTGGCGCTGCACGTCGGGCAGACGATCACCCGCGACCAGCTCGTCCGCAAGTTCGTGGCGATGCAATACCAGCGCAACGACGTCGACTTCGCGCGCGGCACCTTCCGGGTCCGTGGCGACACCATCGAGATCATCCCCATGTACGAGGAGCACGCGATCCGCATCGAGATGTTCGGTGACGAGGTCGAGGCGCTGTCGTCGCTGCACCTGCTCACCGGCAACGTCATCGACGACCTGCCCGCGGTGTCGATCTTCCCCGCGTCACACTACGTGGCCGACACCGACGTGATGCACCGGGCGATCGCGGACATCAAGGTCGAACTGGCCGAGCGGCTCGCCGAGCTCGAGGGGCAGGGCAAGCTGCTCGAGGCCCAGCGCCTCCGGATGCGCACCACGTTCGACATCGAGATGATGGAGCAGATCGGTTTCTGCTCGGGCATCGAGAACTACTCGCGGCACATGGACGGCCGTGCCGCGGGCGAGGCACCGCACTGCCTCATCGACTACTTCCCGGACGACTTCCTCATCGTCATCGACGAGTCGCACGTCACCGTGCCGCAGATCGGCGCGATGTACGAGGGCGACGCCTCCCGCAAGCGGACCCTCGTCGAGCACGGGTTCCGCCTGCCGAGCGCCCTCGACAACCGACCCCTGACGTGGGAGGAGTTCCTCGACCGCGTCGGGCAGAAGGTCTACCTGTCGGCCACGCCGGGCAAGTACGAGCTCGGCGTCACCGACAGCGTGGTCGAGCAGATCATCCGTCCGACCGGCCTGGTCGACCCCGAGATCGTCGTCAAGCCGAGCGACGGCCAGATCGACGACCTGCTCGAGGAGATCAAGCAGCGCGTCGAGAAGGACGAGCGCGTCCTCGTGACGACGCTGACGAAGCGCATGGCCGAGGAGCTCACCGACTTCCTCGGGAACGCCGGGGTCCGGGTGCGCTACCTGCACTCCGACGTCGACACCCTGAAGCGCGTCGAGCTGCTCACCGAGCTCCGCCAGGGCGTCTACGACGTGCTGGTCGGCATCAACCTGCTGCGTGAGGGCCTCGACCTGCCGGAGGTCTCGCTGGTGGCGATCCTCGACGCCGACAAGGAGGGCTTCCTCCGCTCGTCGACGTCGCTCATCCAGACGATCGGTCGTGCTGCCCGCAACGTGTCGGGCCAGGTGCTCATGTACGCCGACAAGATGACCGACTCGATGAAGTTCGCGATCGAGGAGACCGACCGGCGTCGCGAGAAGCAGGTCGCGTACAACACCGAGCGCGGCATCGACCCGCAGCCCCTCCGCAAGAAGATCGCCGACATCACCGAGATCCTCGCGCGCGAGAACGACGACACGAAGGCGCTGCTCGAGGGCCGTCCGGGCGCCGACGGGCGTCGTTCGCCGACGCCGAACCTGAAGCGCGGTGGCATCGCGGGCGAGGGCGCCACCCAGCTCGAGGCGACCATCGGCGACCTGAACGACCAGATGCTGCAGGCCGCGGCCGAGTTGAAGTTCGAGCTGGCCGCGCGGCTCCGCGACGAGGTGCAGGACCTCAAGAAGGCGCTGCGCCAGATGGAGTCCGCCGGGCATGTCCAGTAGGGCCGAGCGCCGGACCGTCGTCGTCACGGGCGCCAGCGCCGGCCTGGGGTACCACGCGGCCGAGCAGCTCGCGGCGGCCGGACACCGCGTGGTGCTCGCCACCCGCGACGCCGGCCGCGCGGCTGCTGCCGAGCGGAGCATCCGTCGCCACGTGGACGGTGCCGACCTCACGCACCTGCACCTCGACCTGGCCGACCTCGACAGCGTGCGTGCGGCGTCCGAGGAACTCGCGCGGACCGAGTCGGACGGAGTCGACGCGATCGTCAACAACGCCGGCGTCGTCGGCGCGGCCGACCTGCGGACCACCGCGCAGGGGACCGAACTGCAGATCGGCACGAACCACCTCGGGCACTTCGCGTGGACGGCCCGACCCTGCCGCTGCTCGAGCGCCGCGGGGGTCGCGTCGTGCACCTCGGGTCGATCGCGCACCGGTGGGCCCGACTCGACCGGCGCGATCCGCTCGGCGCCGATCACTACTCGAGCCACCGCCAGTACGGCCGGAGCAAGCTCGCCGTCATGCTGTTCGGGTTCGAGCTGGCGGAACGCCTCGCCGACGCGGGGTCGTCGGTGTCGAGCGTCGTCGCGCACCCGGGACTCCGCTCGACATGCTCGCCCCCGAGCGTCCGGAGATCGCGCCGTCACGCTCCGAGCCGGTGTGGATGCGCCCGGTGCAGTCCCTCCCCGCGCGGCGCTCGTTCGTGCAGGGCAAGGACGCCGGTGCCGAACCGCTCGTGCACGCGGCGGTCGCTCCCGGCGTGCGGTCGGGGGGAGTACTGGGGGCCCGGGGCTGGATGCAGCTGCGCGGCCCCGCGACCGTGGTCCGCGCCGAACCGCGCGCGCACGACCGCACCGAGGCGGCCCGGCTCTGGACCGCCAGCGAGCGGGCCGCCGGCGTCGCGTTCGCTCTCGACGCACTCGTCTGACCGTCCATCACGGCCGAATGTCGGTCCCGCTTCGTAGAATCGACGACGATGACCATCACCTCTGACCGCGGTACCTCGACGTCGGGCCGGAACGCCTTCGGTGAGCCCGCAGACCTCCACATCCCCGGCGGCACGGCGCCCCACAGCACCTCGACGCTCAGCGTGCGCGGCGCCCGCGTGCACAACCTGCGGGACGTCGACCTCGAGATCCCGCGCGACTCCCTCGTCGTGTTCACCGGCCTGTCCGGTTCGGGCAAGTCCTCGCTCGCGTTCGACACGATCTTCGCCGAGGGGCAGCGCCGCTACGTCGAGTCGCTGTCCGCGTACGCGCGCCAGTTCCTCGGGCAGGTCGACCGTCCGGACGTCGACTTCATCGAGGGGCTGTCGCCCGCGGTGTCGATCGACCAGAAGTCGACGAACCGGAACCCCCGGTCGACGGTGGGCACCATCACCGAGGTCTACGACTACATGCGCCTGCTCTGGGCGCGCATCGGCGTCCCGCACTGCCCCGTCTGCGGCGAGGTGATCAGCAAGCAGAGCGTGCAGCAGATCGCCGACCAGCTCATGGAGTTCGAGTCGGGGACCCGCTTCCAGGTCCTCGCGCCGGTGATCTCGAAGAAGAAGGGCGAGTTCGTCGACCTCTTCCAAGAGCTCGCGGCGTCCGGCTACGCCCGCGCGATCGTCGACGGGGAGCGCATCCAGCTCAGCGACCCGCCCAAGCTCAAGAAGCAGGTCAAGCACGACATCTCGGTGATCGTCGACCGTCTCGTCGCGAACGACGACATCCTCGGCCGCCTCACCGACTCCCTCGAGACGGCGCTGCGCCTGACCGACGGCACGGTGGCGATCGACCTCGTCGACGCCGAGGGGCCCGGCGCCGTCCGGACCTACTCCGAGAACCTGTCCTGCCCGAACAACCACCCGCTGGCACTGACCGAGATCGAGCCCCGCACGTTCTCGTTCAACGCGCCGTTCGGTGCCTGCCCGGAGTGCTCCGGCCTCGGCACGCGCATGTCGGTCGACCCGGACCTCGTGCTCGGCGACCCCGAAGCCTCCCTCCGCGACGGCGTCCTGCTGCCGTGGACCGGCACGAGCGGGCTGTACTCGTACTTCGAGAAGCTGCTCGCCGGGCTCGGCAAGGAGCTCGGGTTCGACCTCGACACCCCGTGGAACCGGCTCGACCCGTCGGTGCAGGCCGCGATCCTCACCGGCAAGGACTTCCAGGTCTCGGTGTCGTGGCGCAACCGGTTCGGCCGCGAGATGCGGTACACGAGCGGGTTCGAGGGCGTCATGCCCTACATCGAGCGCAAGTTCGCCGAGGCCGAGTCGGACTCGCAGCGGCAGCGCTTCCAGGGGTACCTGCGCGAGGTGCCCTGCCCGGTGTGCGACGGCACGCGCCTGAAGCCCGAGGTGCTGGGGGTCACGGTCGCCGACCGCAGCATCGCCGACGTCACGAACCTCTCCCTCGACGACGCGTACGCCTTCATGGACGGCCTGTCGCTCACCGACCGCGAAGCGCACATCGCCGCCGCGGTCCTCCGCGAGATCCGTGCCCGGCTCGAGTTCCTGCTCGAGGTCGGCCTCAACTACCTGACGCTCGCGCGCGGTGCCGGCGGGCTCTCCGGTGGCGAGGCGCAGCGCATCCGTCTGGCGACCCAGATCGGTTCCGGCCTGACCGGCGTGCTCTACGTGCTCGACGAGCCGAGCATCGGCCTGCACCAGCGCGACAACCGGCGGCTCATCGACACCCTGGTGAAGCTCAAGGACCTCGGCAACACCCTCATCGTCGTCGAGCACGACGAGGACACCATCCGCACGGCCGACTGGGTGGTCGACATCGGCCCGGGCGCCGGCGTCAACGGCGGCAACGTCGTGCATTCCGGGTCGTACGAGGGGATCATCGAGAACCGCGAGTCGATCACCGGGGACTACCTCGCCGGTCGTCGCGCGATCGAGGTGCCCGCCGAGCGGCGCAAGGTCAACCTCAAGCGCACGATCAGTGTGCAGGGCGCCCGCGCGAACAACCTCAAGACGATCGACGCCGACTTCCCGCTCGGCGTCTTCACCGCGGTCACCGGGGTGAGCGGTTCGGGCAAGTCGACGCTGGTCAACGACATCCTCTACAAGGTGCTCGCCAACCAGCTCAACGGCGCTCGGCACATCGCCGGCAAGCACACCCGCGTGAAGGGCCTCGACCAGCTCGACAAGGTCGTGCACGTCGACCAGGCGCCGATCGGCCGCACCCCGCGGTCCAACCCGGCGACCTACACCGGCGTCTTCGACCGGATCCGTCAGCTGTTCGCCGAGACCACCGAGGCGAAGGCACGCGGGTACCAGCCCGGTCGCTTCAGCTTCAACGTCAAGGGCGGCCGGTGCGAGAACTGCTCCGGTGACGGCACGATCAAGATCGAGATGAACTTCCTGCCCGACGTCTACGTCGCGTGCGAGGTCTGCGGTGGCGCGCGGTACAACCGCGAGACGCTGCAGGTGCACTACAAGGGCAAGAACATCTCCGAGGTCCTCGACATGCCGATCAGCGAGGCGGCCGAGTTCTTCGAGCCGATCTCCGCGATCCACCGCTACATGGCGACCCTGGTCGACGTGGGACTCGGCTACGTCCGGCTCGGGCAGAGCGCGACGACCCTCTCCGGTGGCGAGGCGCAGCGCGTGAAGCTCGCGACCGAGCTGCAGCGCCGGTCGAACGGCCGCACGGTCTACGTGCTCGACGAGCCGACGACGGGTCTGCACTTCGAGGACGTCCGGAAGCTGCTCCTCGTGCTGCAGAGCCTGGTCGACAAGGGCAACACCGTCATCACGATCGAGCACAACCTCGACGTCATCAAGTCGGCCGACTGGCTGATCGACATGGGTCCCGAGGGTGGCTCGGGCGGTGGCACGATCCTGGCGACCGGCACCCCGGAGCACGTCGCGAACGTGCCCGAGAGCCACACCGGCGTCTTCCTGCAGGAGATCTTCGACGCGCAGGACGCCCGAGTCGGCAAGGAGCAGGCCGTCGGCGCCCGGCAGGTCTCGTCGAAGCGACAGGACGGCAAGCAGCGGCAGGGCGGCAAGCAGAAGGCGGGTGCTCGGTAGGTGGCGGACACCGTCTCGTGGCGTCCGAAGGCGGGGAGATCCCGACCGACCCGGGCGTCTACCGGTGGCGTGACGAAGCCGGTCGGGTGCTCTACGTCGGCAAGGCGAAGAACCTCCGCGCACGGCTGAGCAACTACTTCGCACCGCTGCCGACGCTGCACGAGCGCACCCGGCGCATGGTCCTGACGGCACGCAGCGTCGAGTGGACCACCGTCGGCTCCGAGATCGAGGCGCTGCAGCTTGAGTACACGTGGATCAAGGAGTTCGATCCGCCGTTCAACGTCAAGTTCCGCGACGACAAGTCGTACCCGTACATGGCGATCACCCTGGGCGAGGAGAGCCCTCGGGTGATGGTGACGCGGAACCGGAAGATCAAGGGCGCGAAGTACTTCGGGCCGTACCCGAAGATCTGGGCGGTGCACGACACCATCGACCTGATGATCAAGGTGTTCCCGATCCGCACCTGCTCGGACTCGTCGTACAAGAAGGCGATGCAGACGGGCAAGCCCTGCTTCCCCGGGCAGATCGGCAAGTGCGGCGGCCCGTGCTCGCAGAAGGTCACGATCGCCGAGCACCGGGTGCTGGTCGAGGAGTTCGTCCGCTTCATGGCGAGCTACGACCGCCGCGTGATCACGCAGCTGCGGCAGCGGATGGCCGCCTCGGCCGACGCCATGCAGTACGAGCAGGCCGCGAAGTTCCGCGACCAGGTCGGCGCGCTCGAGGCCGTGCTCGAGAAGTCGGCCGTCGTCCTCCGCGACTCCGTCGACCTCGACCTGTTCGGCATCGCCGAGGACGAGCTCGCCGCGGCCGTGCAGCTGTTCTCGGTGCGCGGTGGCCGCATCCGCGGTGTCCGCGGGTGGGTCGTCGACAAGGAACTCGACATCTCGACGGGCGACCTCGTCGAGCAGATCGTCCAGGGGCAGTACGCCACCACCGAGGAGCCCCCGCGCGAGGTGGTGGTGCCGGAGCTCCCTCGAGGACGCCGACGCGCTGCAGCAGTGGCTCAGCGAGCGTCGCGGCGGCCGCGGCACGAAGCTCAGCACCGCCCAGCGCGGCGACCGTGCGGGCCTCGCGCGCACCGCGGCCCAGAACGCGGCGCAGGCGCTCATGCTCTACAAGACCAAGCGCTCGGCCGACTACACGACGCGGTCCGCCGCCCTGGCCGACATCCAGGACGCCCTCGGCATGACCGAGGCGCCGCTCCGGATGGAGTGCTACGACATCTCGCACCTGCAGGGCACCAACGTCGTGGCGTCGATGGTGGTCTTCGAGGACGGACTGCCCCGCAAGGACCAGTACCGGCGGTACACCATTGCCGAGACCACGGACGACACGGACAGCATGTACCAGGTGCTGTCACGACGGCTGGCACGTCTCGACGAGGACGCCGCGGCGCCGGACGTCCCCGACGTCACGAGCGACGAGGTCGTCGAGGGGTCCAAGCCGACCAAGCGCTTCGCGTACCGCCCGCAGCTGCTCATCGTCGACGGGGGTCAGCCGCAGGTGCAGGCGGCGAAGCGGGCGATGGACGAGGCCGGCGTGCGCGACATCGCCCTCGTCGGCATCGCGAAGCGTCTCGAGGAGCTCTGGCTGCCGGACGACGACTTCCCGGTGATCCTGCCCCGCAACTCCGAGGCGCTGTTCCTGATCCAGCGCATCCGCGACGAGGCCCACCGGTTCGCGATCACCCACCAGCGCACCCGTCGGAAGCGCGACGTCCGCTCGCAGCTCTCCGAGATCCCGGGGCTCGGGCCGAGCCGGGTGAACGCGCTCCTGAAGCACTTCGGGTCGGTCAGCACGGCTGCGCGAGGCGACGGCGGACGAGATCGGCGAGGTCCCCGGCGTCGGTCCCGCGACCGCCGCGGCGGTCGTCACGAAGCTGCAGCAGACCCCGACGAGCGCGCCGGTCGGCCCCACCCCGGTCAGCCCGGCCGACGCGGCCGTCGCGCCCACCAGGGGCACCCGAGGCCGTCGCGAGCCCGCAGGAAGCCGAGTCCCTTCCAGAAGGTGCAGTGCGGCTCCCACAGGTGACCCCGGACGGACCGCACCTCCCGTCATGACGCAAACCGTGCCTCCCGTCCGCCACCGGGCGATACCCTTGACCGCAGCCGCGACCTCCCGCATCCGAGACCTCCCCGGGCGACGCGCCCGGGCCGCCACGACGGAGCCCACTCCCAGATGACCGACACCGCCCGATGACCGACAGCGACCTATGACCGACAGCGACCTATGACCGACAGCGACCAGGCATCGACCCGATCGCCGCAGCAGCACGACATCCTCATCGTCACCGGCATGTCCGGGGCCGGGCGTTCGACCGTCGGCAAGGCGCTCGAGGACCTCGGCTGGTACGTGGTCGACAACCTGCCGACCCAGATGCTCGCGCCGCTGACCGAGCTCGCCGACCGTGCGGGCGAGAAGATCCCGAAGATCGCCACGGTGGTCGACGTCCGCGGTGGCCGCTTCTTCACCGACCCCGAGCAGGCGGTCGAGCAGGTCCGGTCGACGACCTCGGCCCGCGTCCGCGTGCTCTTCCTCGAGGCAACCGACGCCGTGCTCGTGCGACGGTTCGAGCAGGTCCGGCGACCGCACCCGCTGCAGGGCGAGGACACGCTGCTCGACGGGATCGCCCGTGAGCGCGCTCGGCTCTCCGGCGCTGCGCGAGGCGTCCGACCTCGTCATCGACACCTCGGACCTGAACATCCACCAGCTCGCGAACGCCGTGACCGACCGGTTCGCCGACGACCACTTCGTCGGCGTCCAGGTGACGCTGATGAGCTTCGGCTTCAAGTACGGACTGCCCGCCGACGCCGACATGGTCGCCGACGTGCGGTTCCTGCCGAACCCCTACTGGGTACCGGAACTGCGCCCCCACACCGGCCTCGACAAGCCCGTCTCGGACTACGTGCTCGCCCAGCAGGAGCCCGTCCGTTCGTCGACCGCTACGCCTCCGTGCTCGAGCCGGTCTTCGAGGGGTACCAGCGCGAGAACAAAAGACACGCTACGATCGCCATCGGCTGTACCGGCGGCAAGCACCGCTCGGTCGCCATCGTCGCCGAGTTGGCGAACATCCTCCGCGGGATGCCAGGCGTCGCCGTGCTGTGAAGAACCGAGATCTCGGCCGGGAGTGACCGTCCCTCCGGCCGCTCCACACGACGTGCGCCGGGTACGCGGACCCCACCAGAAGAAACGTTAGGAATGATGCTGTGCCGTTGACTGCCGAGGTCAAGGACGAACTGGCCCGGGTCGTCGTGAACCGCAACACGGTCCGCGCCGCCGAACTGGCGACCATCCTGCGGTTCGCGGGCGGCCTGCACGTCATCTCGGGCAGGATCGCCGTCGAGGTCGAGCTCGACACCCGGATCATCGTCCACCGCGTGCGGAAGGACCTCGCCGAGCTGTACGGCGTGCGGAGCGAGGCGTCGGTGGGGTCGTCCGCGTCCGCCCGTCGTGGCACCCGGTACCTGGTGCGCGTGCTCGAGGCGGGGGAGACCCTCGCCCGGCAGACCGGCCTGATGGACGCCCGTCGCCGTCCGGTCCGCGGGCTGCCGAACCGGCTCACCACCGGCAACCGCGAGGACCTCGCCGCGATCTGGCGCGGGGCGTTCCTCGCCGCCGGCACCCTGACCGACCCCGGTCGTGCCGCTGCGCTCGAGGTCACCTGCCCCGGCAACGAGGCCGCCATGGCCCTCGTCGGAGCCGCCTCCCGTCTCGGCATCGCCGCGAAGGGCCGTGAGGTCCGCGGCGTGCACCGCGTGGTCATCCGCGACGGCGAAGGCGATCGGTCAGATGCTCACCGTGATGGGCGCCGCCCGCACCACCGCCGAGTGGGAGGAGATGCGCCAGCGCCGCGAGGTCCGTGCCACCGCCAACCGCCTGGTCAACTTCGACGACGCGAACCTCCGCCGCTCCGCCCAGGCCGCCGTCGCCGCGTGCGCGCGGGTCGAGCGTGCGCTCGAGATCCTCGGCGACGAGGTCCCCGACCACCTGCAGGTACGCCGGCTCGCTCCGTCTGCAGCACCGCGACGCGTCGCTCGACGAGCTCGGCCAGCACGCCGACCCGCCCATGACGAAGGACGCCATCGCCGGACGCATCCG
This sequence comes from Curtobacterium sp. AC273, assembly GCF_979253735.1. Lineage (NCBI taxonomy): Bacteria > Bacillati > Actinomycetota > Actinomycetes > Micrococcales > Microbacteriaceae > Curtobacterium > Curtobacterium sp. AC273. The sequence goes on from NZ_CEEDDU010000006.1 coordinate 136,027, forward strand.
CCGCCTGCTCGCGATGGCGGACAAGCGCGCGTCCGACCTCGGCATCCCCGGGACGGAAGCGAGCGTCCCCGAGGAGCTCGAGGGCGTCTGGAGACGGGTCGTCCGACCTGCTTGACGGGAGGCGCGGTGCCAGCTGGCACCGCGCCTCCCGTCCGTCTGGGTAGCGTCCGCGGGCCGCACCGACGTCTGCTCGGACGTCACGGACGACCGTCCGGACGGACCGTCACACCGCACTGGCTGGCAGGGTCCGACTGCTAGGGTCGTTACGGCGACGTTGCGGGGCGTATCGTCCACCACACGTGGGTCCGCAGGGCCTGCGCCTCCGAAAGCAGCGCCCCCTGGGCGCTCCACACCCACCAGGAGATCCATTGACCGTCAAGATCGGTATCAACGGCTTCGGCCGCATCGGCCGTAACTTCTTCCGGGCCGCACTGGCCAAGGGCAGCGACTCTCGAGATCGTGGCGGTGAACGACCTCACCGACAACGCGTCGCTCGCGAACCTGCTGAAGTTCGACTCCATCACCGGCAAGCTCCCGGCAACGGTCGAGCTCGACGGCGACAACATCGTCGTCGACGGCAAGGCGATCAAGGTCCTCGCGGAGCGCGACCCCGCCAACCTCCCCCTGGGGCGAGCTGGGCGTCGACATCGTCATCGAGTCGACCGGGTTCTTCACGAAGGCCGCCGACGCGCAGAAGCACATCGACGCCGGCGCGAAGAAGGTCATCATCTCCGCCCCGGCCTCGGGTGACGACGTCACCATCGTGCTCGGTGTGAACGAGGGCCAGTACGACCCCCGCGAACCACCACATCATCCTCGAACGCGTCCTGCACCACGAACAGCCTCGCGCCGCTCGCCAAGGTGTGCTCCTACGACAAGTTCGGCATCGAGCGTGGTCCTCATGACGACGGTGCACGCCTACACCGCCGACCAGAACCTGCAGGACGGCCCGCACAAGGACCCGCGTCGTGCCCGCGCCGCCGCCCCGCAACATCGTCCTCGACCTCCACCGGTGCGGCGAAGGCCATCGGCCCCGTCCTGCGGGAGCTCGCCGGCAAGCTCGACGGCTTCAAGCGCCCGCGTGCCGGTCCCGACCGGGTCGATCACCGACCTCACCCTCGAGACCAAGTCCGAGGTCATCGTCGACAGCGAGATCAACGCCGCCTACAAGGAGGCAGCCGAGGGTCCGCTCAAGGGCATCCTGCTCTACAGCGAGGACCCGCTGGTGTCGACCGACATCACCACGGACCCGCACTCCTCGATCTACGACTCCGGCCTGACCAAGGTCATCGGCGGCCTCGTGAAGATCACCCTGCGTGGTACGACAACGAGTGGGGCTACCCGAACCGTCTCGTCGACCTGACCGAGTACGTGGGCGAGCGGCTCTAACACATGGCCCTCCGCACCCTCGAGGACCTCGGCTATCTCGCCGGCAAGCGCGTCGTCGTCCGCTAGTGACCTGAACGTCCCGCTCAAGGACGGCACGATCACCGACGACGGCCGCGTCCGCGCATCGCCGACGACCCTCAACACCCTCATCACCGCCGGCGACACGCGTCATCGTGGATTCTCCCACCTGGGCCGCCCCGACGGCGAGCCCAAGCCGGAGTTCTCGCTCGCACCGGTGGGTCAGCTGGCTCTCCGAGCGGCTCGGCAAAGAGGTCACGTTCGTCGGCGAGACCGTCGGCGACGAGGCGACCGCGGCCGCCGAGGCCTTCCTCGAGGACGGCGACGTCCTGCTGCTCGAGAACGCCGGTTCAACCCGGAGGAGACCTCGAAGGACGCCGCCACGCGCGGTGCCTTCGCGGACCGCATCGCCGCCCTCGGGGATGCGTTCGTGTCCGACGGCTTCGGTGTCGTCCACCGCAAGCAGGCCTCGGTGTACGAGCTCGCGTCGGCCCTGCCGAGCGCGGCCGGCTCGCTCATCGAGACCGAGCTGCGGGTGCTCGAGCGACTGACGAAGGACCCGGAGCGCCCCTACACGGTGGTGCTCGGCGGTTCGAAGGTCAGCGACAAGCTCGGCGTGATCGACCACATCCTGCCCAAGGTCGACACCCTGTGCATCGGCGGCGGCATGCTCTTCACGTTCCTCGCGGCCCAGGGCCACGGGGTCGCGAAGTCGCTGCTCGAGGCAGACCAGCTCGACGTCGTGCGCGAGTACCTCTCGCGGGCGAAGGAGCTCGGCGTCACCATCGACCTGCCGACCGACGTCGTGGTGGCCTCGGCCTTCGCGGCGGACGCCGACCACGAGACCGTGCCGGCCGACGCGATCGAGTCGTCGTCGTTCGGCGCCGACGGCATCGGGCTCGACATCGGCCCGGAGACCGCGGCACGGTTCGCCTCCGCGGTGTCCGGTTCGAAGACGGTGTTCTGGAACGGCCCGATGGGCGTGTTCGAGTTCCCGCGTTCGCGGCCGGTACGAAGACCGTCGCGCAGGCGCTCACCGAGGTCGACGGCCTCGGCGTCGTCGGCGGTGGCGACTCCGCCGCTGCCGTGCGCTCGCTCGGCTTCTCGGACGACCAGTTCGGGCACATCTCGACCGGTGGCGGTGGAGCCTCGAGTTCCTCGAGGGCAAGTCGCTGCCCGGTCTCGAAGCACTGGGGTGGACCGCATGACCCGGACGCCACTCATCGCCGGCAACTGGAAGATGAACCTGGACCACCTCCAGGCCATCGCCACGGTGCAGAAGCTCGCGTGGACCCTGAAGGACGCGCGCCACGACTTCGACGACGTCGAGGTCGTGGTGTTCCCGCCCTTCACCGACCTGCGGAGCGTGCAGACGCTCATCTCGGCCGACAAGCTGCCGATCCACTTCGGTGCGCAGGACCTGTCGCAGTTCGACTCCGGTGCCTACACCGGTGACGTCTCCGGCGCGTTCCTCGCGGCACTCGACGCCCAGTACGTCATCGTCGGCCACTCCGAGCGGCGCACGCTGCACGGGGAGACCGACGAGGTCGTCGCAGCGAAGACCGCAGCGGCCGTCAAGCACGGCCTCGTGCCCGTCGTCTGCGTCGGCGAGACCGGTGCGCAGCGCGAGGAGCGCGGCGCCGGCGTCGTGCCCGTCGAGCAGTTGCAGGTCGTGCTCGACGCGGTGAAGCCGTCCGAGATCGTCGTGGCGTACGAGCCCGTCTGGGCAATCGGCTCCGGCCAGGCCGCCACCGCCGAGCAGGCCCAGGACGAATGCGCGGCCCTGCGTCGCGGCATCGCTGCGGCCTGGGGCGACGAGGCCGCTGCGGCGACCCGTGTGCTCTACGGCGGCTCGGTGAAGTCCGGCAACATCGCGGGCTTCCTCCGCGAACCCGACATCGACGGCGCGCTCGTCGGTGGCGCCTCCCTCGACGTGCAGGAGTTCGCGGCCATCGCGCGCTTCCGGCAGCACGTCGGACTCTGATCCACCGGTCACAGGCCGGTCGCCACGTGCGGCCGGCCTCGTGCCACGCCCAGCCCGGGGAACCTCGGCCGACCACCTGGCCGGTATACTCGGATGGCTGACTGACACGAAAGGTACGTCGTGGCGATTCTCTCCGTCGTGCTGCAGGTCCTGCTCGCAATCACGAGCCTCCTGCTCACGCTCCTCATCCTGCTGCACAAGGGCCGCGGTGGCGGCCTCTCCGACATGTTCGGCGGCGGCGTGACGAGCAACCTCGGGGCGTCCGGCGTCGCCGAGCGAAACCTCAACCGCATCACGGTGATCCTCGGTCTGGTCTGGATCGTCTCCATCATCGTGCTCGGTCTCATCAACAAGTTCACGGCGGGGAGCTGATCCATGGCAAGCGGAGGCAGTGCAATCCGGGGCTCGCGCGTTGGCGCAGGTCCGATGGGGGAGCAGGACCGCGGGGTCCAGGCCGAGCGGGTGGCGATCTCCTACTGGGACGCCCTCGGCAACGAGGTCGTGCGGTACTTCGCCGCCGGCCTTCCTGACGAAGAGATCCCGGAGACGGTGGATTCGCCGTCGACCGGGCTCCCGGCTGGCCGCGACAAGGAGAACCCTCCCGTGGTCTCCAAGACGGAGCCCTACAAGACGCACCTCGCGTACGTGAAGGAGCGTCGCACCGAGGAAGAGGCAGCGCAGCTCCTCGAGGACGCGCTCCAGCAGCTCCGGCAGCGTCGCGGAACCGCGAAGTAGCGGCCGACGTCACGAAGGCCCCCGCACCGTCAGGTGCGGGGCTCTCGTCGTGTGCGCGCCGCAGGCGTTCCGCCGAGATCGCACTTTGTGCGCCGACACGACGGTTCGTGGCCGCCGAAGTGCGATCTCGACGGTCAGCGCGGCTCGACTCGCGGCGCCGAGCGTGACGTTGTGCACCCGCTCGGTGCGGCCCGAGACCAGACCGCGAACGGACGGGAGGCGCGGTGCCAGCTGGCACCGCGCCTCCCGTCCGGAGAGCAGTCGCGTTTAGTAGGTCGACGCGATGAGGTTCTCGGGGACGTCACGAGCGGCGTCCTGGTCGACGAAGAACACGGTGCGCTTGCGCCCCTGGACGCCTCCGACCGGGACCTCGTCGACGGCGGCACCCGCGAGCGCGAGCCCGAGGACGGACGCCTTCTCGGCACCGGAGAGGATGACCCACACCCGCTGCGACGCGTTGATCACGGGGAAGGTGAGCGTCAGGCGCTGCGGCGGCGGCTTGGGGGAGTCGTCGACCGACAGGACGGCACGGTCGGTGACGTCGAGCTGCGGGAACTCCGGGAACAGCGACGCGGTGTGGCCGTCCGGGCCGACGCCGAGCAACGTGATGTCGAACCGCGGAGCGAGCGCACCCTCGGGAGCGGCATCCCGCAGCTCGCGCTCGTACTGCGCGGCGGCCTCGTCGATGCTGATGCCGGCGTCGGACGCGGCGATCGGGTGGATGTTCGACTCCGGGATGTCGACGTGGTCGAAGAAGTCCGTCTGCGTGCCGGTGATGTTGCGGTCGGCGTCACCCGCCGGGACCCAGCGCTCGTCGACCCACCACACGTGTACCTTCGACCAGTCGACGCTCTCGCGAGCCTGCGACTGGCCGATCGCGGCGAGGACGAGCGACGACACCGAGCCACCGCTGATCGCGATGTCCGCGCGCTCCTGCTCGTCGAGCACGTCGATGATCTTGGTGATGAAGCGTGCGGCGACCGAAGCGCCGAGGGCCTGCTTGTCCGGTGTGCACCAGCACCGCCGTTCGTTGGTCACGTGACTCCCGTGTTCGTGGCGGCCCATCGGTGCGAGGACCGCTCTTCGGTCCGACCGGCCGGTCCTGGTGCTCGGGCGAGCGGACCGGCCGGTCGTGTGGGGCTGGTTCAGCCGGCGATCGACTCGCGCAGCTGTGGTACCCCGTGCTTGACGACGTCTCCGAAGAGGACGTCCGGGTCGAGTCTACGGAGTTCCTCGGCCAGGCAGTCGCGCAGGCTGCGGCGCGGCAGCGACAGGTCGTGCGTCGGCTGCCCGGGCATCGAAGCGTCGCGACGTCCACCAGGGACCGCTCGAGCTCGATGGTGCCGGACTCGCGCACGAGCTTCACGCCGTGGATGCCGCTCGACCCGGTCGCGCGGGGCGACGTGACGACCGACACCGGCACCTCGAGCTGCAGCTGCAGCCACGCGGCGAGGAGGATCGTCGACGGGCTGTCGTACGCACCCGAGACCTCGACCGCGGTGACCGGCTCGTACGGCGGCTGGTCGAGCGCCGCGGCGAGCTGGTTCCGCCACAGGGTGAGACGGGTCCACGCGAAGTCGGTGTCGCCCGGCACGTACGAGGCACCGAGGGCCTCGATCGCGCCGTTCAGGCCCGCTGCGCGGCCGCGTCGGTGATGCGGCGCTGCGCGACCGGCCCAGCGCCGAAGCGGACGGCTGCTCGGGCGCGGTCTGCGGCCACCAGGCGACGACGGGCGCGTCCGGCAGCAGGAGGCCCGTGACCAGGCTCTCCTCGTCGGTCGCGGTCTCGCCGTACGCACGGAGGACGATGACCTCGCTCTCGCACCCGCGTCGCTGCCCACGCGGATCTGCGCGTCGAGGCGACCCGGCGACTTCCGTGTCACCGTCGTTCTTCGACACGATGATCACCCGCATCGGGTGCTCGCGCGAGGCCTCGTTCGCGGCCTCGATCGCCTCTTCCTCGTGGCCCAGGGCCGTCGAGATGATGAGGGTCAGGACGCGACCGAGGGCGACGGCGCCGGCCCTCCTCGCGGATGTGGACGAGCTTCTTCTGGATCTTCGAGACCGTGGTGTTCGGCATGTCGATCTTCGTGGACGCCCTCCAGGTCCGGCCGTCACGGGCGAGCAGGGCAATCGGCGGACGCCGGACCCCACGTGCCGGGACGGTACTGCTCGGGCTGGCCCCTGCGTGGCCCAGAACTCCTCGATCGGGTCGAGGATCTTCCAGGACAGCTCCACCTCTTGGTGCCGGGGAACAGGGGCGGGTCGCCGAGGAGCACGTCGAGGATGAGTCGCTCGTACGCCTCGGGGGACGCTTCGGTGAACGCTGCTGGCCGTAGCCGAAGTCCATCGTCACGTCGCGCACCTGGGTGCCGACGCCGGGGACCTTCGAGCCGAACCGGAGCGTGACGCCCTCGTCCGGCTGCACGCGGATGACGAGCGCGTTCTGACCGAGGGCGACTGCGTGTTGCCGTAGACGTCCTCGGGGACGCGCTTGAACACGATCGCGATCTCGGTGACGCGACGGCCGAGACGCTTGCCGGCACGCAGGTAGAACGGGACGCCCTGCCAGCGCCGGGTGGCGATGTCGAGCTTGATCGCCGCGTACGTCTCGGTGCCGGATTCGGGGTTCATGCCGGCCTCGTCGAGGAAGCCGAGCACCTTCTCGCCGCCCTGCCAGCCGCCGGCGTACTGCCCGCGGGCGGTCGACGTCGCCAGGTCGGCCGGGAGCCGCACCGCCGACAGGACCTTCTCCTTCTCGGCGCGGAGGTCCGCGGCCTTGAACGAGACGGGCTCTTCCATCGCGGTGAGCGCGAGGAGCTGCACGCAGGTGGTTCTGGATGACGTCGCGCGCCGCGCCGATGCCGTCGTAGTACGCGGCACGTCCGGCGACGCCGATGTCCTCGGCCATCGTGATCTGCACGTGGTCCACGTAGTTCGAGTTCCAGATGGGTTCGTACATCTGGTTCGCGGAACCGGAGCGTCAGCAGGTTCTGGACGGTCTCCTTGCCGAGGTAGTGGTCGATGCGGAACACGTCGTCCGGAGCGAAGACGCTCTCGACGATCGCGTTGAGCTCGCGCGCGGTGCGGAGGTCGGAGCCGAAGGGCTTCTCGACGACCACGCGGCTCCAGGACCCGTCGCGCTTCTCGGTCAGGCCGGACAGCTTCAGCTGCTCGGTGACGACCGGGAACATCTTCGGCGGGATCGACAGGTAGAACGCGTGGTTGCCGAGCGTGCCGCGCTCCGTGTCGAGGTCGTCGACGGTGCGCTTGAGCTCGCGGAACGCCTCGGGGTCGTCGAACGAACCCTGGACGAAGCGGATGCCCTGTTCGAGCTGACGCCAGACGTCCTCGTCGAACGGGGTGCGGGAGTGCTCCTTGACGGCGTCGTGGACGAGCTGGGAGAAGTCTTGGTCCTCCCAGTCACGCCGAGCGAACCCGACGAGGGGCGAACCCGGGGGCAGGAGCCCCCGGTTCGCCGGGGTCGTAGACCGCGGGCATCAGCTTCTTGCGGGACAGGTCGCCCGTCACGCCGAAGATGATGAGGGTGCTGGGTCCCGCGATCCGGTTCAGGTCGACGATCCGTCGGCAGCCGGAGCGGGTTGTGCTCCGGGGTGATTGCCACCGGTGACATGGTCGGTGAACTCCTTCGAGAGTCAGAGGGTGACGGCGGACGCGAGTGCTGCTGTGGCAGCGGCGACGTCCGACGTCGTGAGGGTCAGGACCGGTCGGCCGTGCTGCGCGAGGACACTCGCGTCGCCGGACGCCTGGGCCTGGATGAGCTGCCCGAACGTGAACGGACGGCCCGGGATCGCCAGGTCGTCGGGTTCGTCGGCCACGATCTGCAGGAACACGCCGTTCGCGGGCCCGCCCTTGTGGTACTGGCCGGTCGAGTGCAGGAACCGCGGGCCGTAGCCGAAGGTGACCGGACGGCCGGTGCGCGCCGCCAGGGCGTCGCGCAGGGCTTGAGCTCGCGGTTCGCGGTGCGGTCCACGTACGCCTGGACCGACACGTACCCCGTGGGGTCGAGTGCGGACAGGAGGCCCGACACGGCTTCCGCGAGCGTCGTCCCGACCGTCAGTCCGGGCGTCGCGCGGACGGCGATGCCGTCCTCGGAGAACGCCGGCTCCGCCGACGCGGGGCGGTCGTCGAGCAGCGCACGCGTCGCGACCTTGGCGGCCTCGACGTCGGGCTGGTCGAACGGGTCCGATGCCGAGCAGGCGCCCGGCGACGGCGACGGCGTACTCCCACACGAGGAGCTGCCCGCCGAGCGTGCCGGTGATCTCGACCTCGCCGTCGGCGACGTGGCGTTCTTCCTACGCGAGCCGACCAGGCGGATGATCTGCAGGTCGGGGAGACCGGCGGTGACCTCGGGGGAGTCCACGTCGAGGACCACCGGGAGCAGGCCGCGGCCGCTCTTGCCGGTGGACTCGGCGATCAGCTGTTCCACCCAGTCGCCGAAGCCGACGATGTGGGTGCCGTCGGGGACGATGCCGATCTTGTCGCGCAGCGGGCTGGTGCCGCCGAGGACCGCACCGAGCACGAGGCCCGGGTTCTCGTCGATGTCCACGGAGAGGAGCGCCGAGATGGCGTCGGCCTCGTCGAGGAGCTCGGCGATGTCCACGCCGGCGAGGCCGGACGGCACGAGGCCGAAGGCGGTCAGCGCCGAGTAGCGGCCGCCGACGGTCAGGTCGGCGGTGAAGACGCGGTAGCCGGCAGCCGTCGCCTCGGCCTCGAGCGGGGAGCCCGGGTCGGTGACGACGACGATGCGGCCCGCCGGGTCGAGGCCGGCGTCGCGGAAGGCCTGCTCGTACACCCGGCGCTGCGAGTCGGTCTCGAGGGTCGAACCCGACTTCGAGGACACGACGAGCACCGTGCGCGCCAGCTCGTGCTCGACGGCGGCGCGGACCTGTGCCGGGTTCGTCGAGTCGAGGACCGTGAGCGGCACGCCGGAGGTCCGGGTGATGACCTCGGGCGCGAGCGAGGACCCGCCCATGCCGGCGAGGACGACGTGGTCGATCCCCTCGGCACGCAGGCTCTCGCGCAGGGCGACCACCTCGTCGACGAGCGGGCGGGAGACCGAGACGGCCTCCACCCAGCCGAGGCGCTCGGACGCCTCGGCCTCGGCGTCGGGACCCCAGAGCTCGGGGTCCTGGGCGGTGATGCCCGAGGCCACCAGGTCGGTGACGAGGCGCAGGACCACCGAGTCGATGGCCCGCGCCGCGTCACCGCTGGCAGCGATGGAGACGGTCACTACTTGGCGCCCTCGAGTGCTGCCTTGACCGTGTCGACGAGCTCGCCCCACGAGACGTTGAACTTGTCGACGCCCTCCTTCTCGAGCAGCGCCACGACGTCGTCGTAGTCGATGCCCTGCGCGGCGAGCTGGTCGAGCACACCACTGTGCGGCGTCGAACGTGCCGGCGATGGCGTCACCGTGGATCTCACCGTGGTCGAACGTCGCGTCGAGCGTCTTGCCCGGCATGGTGTTCACGGTGTTCGGGGCGGCGAGCTCGGTCACGTAGAGCGTGTCGGGGAGCGACGGGTCCTTGACACCGGTCGAGGCCCAGAGCGGACGCTGCGTGTTCGCACCGGACTCGAGCAGGCCGAGGGCGCGCTCGGAGGCGAACGCCTCGGTCCAGACCCTGGTAGGCGAGCTGCGCGTTGGCGATGCCGGCCTTCGACTTCAGGGCCTTCGCCCTCGTCGGTGCCGACGGCGTCCAGGCGCTTGTCGATCTCGGAGTCGACACGCGACACGAAGAACGAGGCGACCGAGTGGATCTTCGAGAGGTCGTGGCCGGCGGCCTTGGCCTTCTCGAGCCCACCGAGGTAGGCGTCGATGACGGCGCGGTAGCGCTCGAGCGAGAAGATCAGGGTGACGTTCACCGAGATGCCGGCGCCGATGACCTCGGTGATCGCCTCGAGGCCCTCGATCGTGGCGGGGATCTTGATGAGGACGTTCTCGCGGCCGACCTTGTCGAACAGGAACTTCGCCTGCTCGATGGTCTTCGCGGTGTCGTGGGCGAGGCCCGGCTCGACCTCGATCGAGACACGGCCGTCGAAGCCCTTGGTCTCGTCGTAGATCGGCTTGAAGACGTCGGAGGCGTTCGCGACGTCCTGCGTGGTGATCTCGAAGATCGCGTTGGTCACGGTCGGTGCCGGCCGCGGCCAGTTCCTTGACCTGCGCGTCGTAGCGCTCGCCCTTGGCGAGGGCCGAGGCGAAGATCGTCGGGTTGGTGGTGACGCCGACGACGTTCTTCTGCTCGATGAGCTCGGTGAGCTTGCCGGTCTCGAGGAGCTCGCGGGAGAGGTCGTCGAGCCAGATGCTCACGCCGACCGCGGAGAGGGCGGCGGTGGGGGTGTTCTCAGCCATGTGTTTCTCTTCTTCTTTCATCGACTGGTCCGGTGGGACCGTGAAGTCGGGGTCTGGGGACCGGGAGGCGCGTGGCGGGGCCGAGCCGCGCCTCCCGGAAGAAGGGCCGGATCCGGCGAACCGGACCCGGCCCCAGCGGGTCAGGAAGCCGCGAGCGATTCCTTCGCGGCGGCCACGACGTGTTCCGTCGTGAAGCCGAACTCCTTGAACAGCGTCTGGTAGTCGGCCGAGGCACCGAAGTGCTCGATCGAGACGCTGCGGCCCTTGTCGCCGACGATGTCGCGCCAGCTCATGGCGATGCCGGCCTCGACCGACACGCGGGCGGTGACGGTCTTCGGGAGGACCTGGTCCTGGTAGTTCTCCGACTGCGCGCGGAACCACTCGAGGGACGGGGCGCTCACGACGCGGGCGTTGATGCCCTCGGCCTTGAGCTGCTCGCGGGCGTCGACCGCGATCTGGACCTCGGAGCCGGTCGCGATGATGATCACGTCCGGGGTGCCGTTTGGCGCCTCGGCCAGGATGTACGCGCCCTTCGAGACGTTCTTCGCCGAGGCGAAGACGTCGCCGGAGGCCTCGCCCTCGCCGCGCTCGAACACGGGGAGGTTCTGGCGGCTCAGCGCGATGCCGGCCGGGCGGTCCTTGTGCTTGAGCATCTCGAGCCAGGCGTAGGCGACCTCGTTCGCGTCGGCCGGGCGGACGATGTCCAGACCCGGGATGGCGCGGAGGGCGCTGATCTGCTCGATCGGCTGGTGCGTCGGGCCGTCCTCGCCGAGGGCGATGGAGTCGTGCGTCCACACGTAGATCGCCGGCGCCTTCCATGAGCGCGGCGAGACGGACGGCCGGGCGCATGTAGTCGCTGAAGATGAGGAAGGTGCCGCCGAAGGGGCGGGTGTTCCCGTGCAGGACGATGCCGTTGAGGATCGAGCCCATCGCGGTGCTCGCGGATGCCGAAGTGCAGCACGCGGCCGTACGGGTCGGTGCTCCACGTCTTCGTCGAGGCCTCGGCCGGACCGAAGGACTTCGCGCCCTCGATCGTGGTCAGGTTCGACTCGGCGAGGTCGGCGGAGCCGCCCCAGAACTCGGGCATGAGCGGCGCGATGGCGTTGATGACCTTGCCGGACGCGGCGCGGGTCGAGACGGCCTTCTCGGTCGGGAAGACCGGCAGCGCCTCCTCGAGGCCCTCGGGCAGCTCGCCGGAGTTGATGCGGTCGAGCATCGCCTTCTTCTCCGGGTTGGCCGCGGCCCACGCGTCGAAGGTCTTCTGCCACTCGGCGTGCTGCGCCTGGCCCTTGGCGACGGCGCCACGGGTGTACTCGAGCACCGCGGGGTCGACGTGGAAGGTCTGCTCGGGGTCGAAGCCGAGGACTTCCTTGAGGCCCTTGAGCTCCTCGGCGCCGAGGGCGGAGCCGTGGATCTTGCCGGAGTTCTGCTTGGTCGGGGACGGCCAGCCGATGATCGTCTTGAGGACGATGAGCGACGGCTTGTTCGTCACGGCCTTGGCGGCCTCGACCGCGCGGTAGAGCTCCTCGACGTCCTCGGAGTACTCGCCGGTCTTCTTCCAGTCGACGTGCTGGACGTGCCAGCCGAGCGCCTCGTAGCGAGCCGCGACGTCCTCGGAGAAGGCGATGTCGGTGTCGTCCTCGATCGAGATCTGGTTCGAGTCGTAGAAGACGACCAGGCGACCGAGCTGCTGGCGGCCGGCGAGGCTGGCGGCCTCGTTCGTGACGCCTTCCTGCATGTCGCCGTCACCGGCGATCACGTAGGTGAAGTGGTCGAAGGGCGACTCGCCGTCGGCGGCCTCCGGGTCGAACAGGCCGCGCTCGAAGCGCTGCGCGTAGCCGAAGCCGACGGAGGACGCGAGGCCCTGGCCGAGCGGGCCGGTGGTGATCTCGACGCCGTCGGTGTGGCCGTACTCCGGGTGACCCGGGTCTTCGAGCCCCACTTGCGGAGCTGCTGGAGGTCCTCGAGCTCGAGGCCGTAGCCGTGCAGGTAGAACTGCACGTACTGCAGGATCGAGGCGTGACCGGCCGACAGGATGAAGCGGTCGCGGCCGATCCAGGTGGAGTCGCTCGGGTCGCGACGCATCACCTTCTGGAAGAGCAGGTGTGCGAGCGGTGCGAGGCTCATCGCGGTGCCGGGGTGACCGTTGCCAGCGGCCTCGACCGAGTCGGCGGCGAGTACGCGGGCCGTGTCGACGGCCTTCCGGTCGATGGCGTCCCAGGTGAATTCAGCCACTTGGATGTTGACCCTTCTTGATGCGACATGTGCGAGGGCTCGTGCCATCGCACGGACATGATCGCCATCCCGGGGCCTACGTCGTGTCGCCGTCTCGCGGCCACCGACCGGCTCTTCGCGGCCGACGTCATCGGGGCACGCACTGCGGGAGGGCGTCTCCAGCATAGTGACCATGCACTCAGAAGGGGTTCAGGTGACGCGAGTTGTGCACTCGGCATCGTCGTCGCACCAGCTGGGCCGGGCGTGTCGATCGAGAGCGGGGCACCTTCGCGGCGCTTCGATCACGTAAACTGTTCGAGACCCGTGGACATTCCGGGTCAGCGCATGCCCGGACGCCGCCGCAGTCGTCCACCGAGTGTGCGAGCTGATGCGAACAGACTGAGGTTCCCTTGCCGACTGCCACCGTGACCCGGCCCGACACCGATCGACCCCGGTCGGCGCTGTCCCGCAAGGTCCGTGCGTACGTCTCCCTGACGAAGCCGCGGGTCATGGAGCTCCTCCTGGTCACCACGGCGCCGACGATGTTCCTGGCGGAACGCGGCGTGCCGGACCTCTGGCTCGGTGTTCTGGACGATGCTCGGCGGCGCGATGTCGGCCGGGTCGGCCTCGGCCTTCAACTGCTACATCGACCGTGACATCGACCGGCTGATGAAGCGGACGAGCACCCGTCCGCTGGTGACCGGTGAGCTCTCCGACCGCGAGGCCCTGGTGTTCTCGTGGGTGCTCGGCGTCCTGTCGACCGCGGTGCTGGGCTTCCTGGTGAACTGGCTCGCCGCCGCGCTGAGCGTCATCGCGATCCTCATCTACGTGTTCGTCTACACACTGTGGCTCAAGCGCCGCACCCCGCAGAACATCGTCTGGGGTGGCTCCGCCGGCTGCATGCCCGTGCTCATCGGCTGGGCGGGCGTCACCGGGTCGCTGACCTGGGCGCCGGTCATCCTCTTCATGGTGATCTTCCTCTGGACGCCGCCGCACTACTGGCCGCTCTCGATGAAGTACCGCGACGACTACGACCGCGCCGACGTCCCGATGCTCGCGGTGGTCCGTGGGCGCACCGTCGTCGGGCTGCAAGGTCGTCCTGTACGCCTGGGCGACGCTGGTCTGCTCGCTGCTGCTGATCCCGGTCGCACACATGGGGCCGCTCTACACGGTCGTCGCGCTGGCCGGCGGCATCTGGTTCGTCGTGGAGTCGCACCGCCTGTACTCGCGGGCGATCCAGCACGTCGAGCACGTGCAGCCGATGCGGGTCTTCCACAGCTCGATCACGTACCTGACGCTGCTCTTCATCGCGGTGGGCATCGACCCGCTGCTGCCGCAGGTCTTCACCTTCTAGCGCGGAGCGCTGGCGCTGGCGCTGGCGCTGGCGCTGGCGCTGGCGCGGGCGCGCAGCGCCGCGCAGCGGTCGCGCGACGGGTCAGGCGTGCATTCGTGGCCGACCGCGCACGGGGCGCGCGGCTGACCGGCGGTCGCGCACCGGCGCGGTGGACGGCACGAAGTCGACGGCCTGGAGGCGCGTGGCGGGGCCGCACCGTGCCTCCAGGCCCGCCGCTGGTCGCGTCCTGCACTGCGCTGCCGACGCATGCGCATGCTGCGACGTCGCACGCGTCGATCGACGGGTGGGGAGTCGGACGATGCGCGCGCATCCGATGCGTCCGCAACGGACGACACCCCACGAGTCGATCGACTCGTGGGGTGTCGGGCGTGGGCGGATCAGGCGGCGGTGAGCGGCTCCCGGACCGCCTGGCGACCAGCGGAGCCGCGCGTGGCGAGCACGACGACCGTGACGGTGGCGACCAGCAGTCCCGCGAGGACCATGTGCGTGCCGACCAGGCCGACCGGCAGGTGCATGCGCGCCTGGGTCAGGCCGACGGCGATCTGCACGAACTCGACGACGAGCAGGACGAGCGCCCACTTGCTCGACAGGCGCAGGCGGACCGCTCCGACGACGAGCACCAGGGTGAGCGCGAAGAGGGCGTAGGCCGGCACGGCGTGCACGTGCTGCAGGATGCCCGGATCGAAGCCGGTGCGGTGCAGGCGTCCACCGTCGACGGCCGCCGAGGCGCCGGCGTGCGGGCCGCTGCCGGTGGTGAGGATGCCGAGCAGCACGGTGACGGCTGCGGCGACGACCGTGCCGCGGACGACGCCGGTGTACCAGCCGGGCACGAGACGCGGGCCGGTGCGCGGGCCGCTCACCGAGCGGTAGACGAGGGTCGCCGTGATGCTCGTGAGGAGCGTCGACACGACGAAGTGCAGCCCGACGACGTAGGGGTTGAGGTTCGTCAACACGCTGAGACCGCCGATGACCGCCTGCACCGGGATCGCTGCGCCCTGGGCGAACGCGAGCCAGAAGAGTTCGGGGCGCGTGCGGCGCATCCGGACCACGAGCAGGAACATCGCGATGGCCACGACGACGAGCACGAAGGTGAGGAGTCGGTTGCCGAACTCGATGATCCCGTGCACGCCCATCTCCGGCGTCGACACGAGCGAATCCGCCGTGCACTTGGGCCAGGTGGGGCATCCGAGGCCGGACGCGGTGAGGCGCACGAGGCCGCCGGTGCCGATCAGGACGACCTCGACGACGAACGACGCCCAGGCGAGCACGACCACGCGCTGGTCGACGATCCGGGGAGGGACCACCACCGCGGGGTCCGGACGTCCTGGTCGACGGGGGAGACGACGCGAGTCACGAGGGTGGTGCCTTCCTGTTGTTCCGTGCAGTGAACCTGTAGGATTCGAGGGTTCAGCAGCAGTCAAGTCTAGGCAGGCGCCGGCTCCGAATGGGCCGAGATCGCCGGTGGAACCCAGGACTGCGTGGAACCATCGACGTTGCGAGGAGCAACACCGTGCCCGCCGTGCACAGAACAGCGTGTCGGCGGTCTGCGGTGGAATGGCGTCCAGACGCCACGGGTTGACACCCGAAGACGCTGCCCCGCGAGAAGGAAACGAGGAGACCATGTCCGACGTGCTCATCGACCGTCCCGAGCTCGAGGGGCTCGGCCAATACGAGTTCGGCTGGTCCGACTCCGACACGGCCGGGGCCTCTGCCCGTCGTGGCATCTCGGAAGAGGTCGTCACCGACATCTCGAACCTCAAGAACGAGCCCGAGTGGATGCTCAAGAACCGGCTGAAGGGCCTGTCGCTCTTCGGCCGCAAGCCGATGCCGACGTGGGGTGCCGACCTGACGGGCATCGACTTCGACAACATCAAGTACTTCGTCCGCTCCACCGAGAAGCAGGCGCAGTCGTGGGAGGACCTCCCCGAGGACATCCGCGCGACCTACGAGAAGCTCGGCATCCCGGAGGCCGAGCGCCAGCGCCTCGTCGCCGGTGTCGCCGCACAGTACGAGTCCGAGGTCGTGTACCACCAGATCCGCGAGGACCTGGAGCAGCAGGGCGTCATCTTCATGGACACCGACACCGCGCTCCGTGAGCACCCCGAGATCTTCGAGGAGTACTTCGGCACCGTGATCCCGGCCGGCGACAACAAGTTCGCCGCGCTGAACACGGCGGTCCTGGTCGGCGGCTCGTTCGTCTACGTCCCGAAGGGCGTCCACGTCGAGATCCCGCTGCAGGCCTACTTCCGGATCAACACCGAGAACATGGGCCAGTTCGAGCGGACGCTGATCATCGCCGACGAGGACTCCTACGTCCACTACATCGAGGGCTGCACCGCCCCGATCTACAAGTCGGACTCGCTGCACTCGGCCGTCGTCGAGATCATCGTGAAGAAGAACGCCCGCGTTCGCTACACGACGATCCAGAACTGGTCGAACAACGTCTACAACCTCGTCACCAAGCGTGCGATCGCGCACGAGGGCGCGACGATGGAGTGGATCGACGGCAACATCGGCTCCAAGGTCACGATGAAGTACCCGTCGATCTACCTCGCCGGTGAGCACGCCAAGGGCGAGACGCTCTCCGTCGCCTTCGCCGGTCCGGGTCAGCACCAGGACGCCGGCGCGAAGATGATCCACATGGCGCCGTACACGACGTCGTCGATCGTCTCGAAGTCGATCGCTCGTGGTGGTGGCCGTGCGGGCTACCGCGGCGAGGTCCGGGTCGACCCGAACGCGCACCACGCGGCGAACACCGTCCGCTGCGATGCGCTGCTGGTGGACACGATCTCGCGATCCGACACGTACCCGGCGATCGACATCCGCGTCGACGACGTCCAGCTCGGGCACGAGGCCACGGTCTCCCGCGTGAGCGAGGAGCAGCTGTTCTACCTGATGTCGCGCGGCATGCCCGAGGACGAGGCGATGGCGATGATCGTGCGCGGCTTCATCGAGCCGATCGCCCGCGAGCTCCCGATGGAGTACGCACTCGAACTCAACAAGCTCATCGAGATGAGCATGGAAGGATCCGTCGGCTAGATGTCCAGCTCCACCCCTCCCCACATCGACCAGCCGATCGCTCCGGCCGAGTCCGCGCAGCCGTCTGCGGCCACCCCGGCGCAGCACGGTGCCGGCGCGCACTCGGACGGCGGCTGGGACGCCCCCGAAGGAAAAGGACATCCCCGTCCAGACCCGTTCGGAGCGCCCGCAGTCCGGCGACATCGACGCCTTCCCGACGGTCACCGGGCGTGAGGTGAACTGGAAGTTCGCACCGCTCGCGAAGCTCCAGCCGCTCCTCGCCGGTGGGCTCGACGGCTCCGCCTACCCCTTCCTCGCCCGGCAGTCCGACGGCGCCGACGTCGAGTGGGGCCGCAGCGACGACCCCCGCGTCGGCACGGCCGGCCTGCCCGAGGACCGCGCCGCTGCGGCCGCCTGGACCGCGCGTGACGCGGTGCTCGCGATCACCGTGAAGGCGACCGAGGCGCACGAGTTCATCACGCTGACCCGTTCGGACTTCGGCACGCAGCCCCGCGCGGCGCACACGGTCATCACGGCCGAGGCGCACGCGCAGGGCATCGTCGTGCTCGACAACCGCGGCAAGGCGCTCCTCAGCGAGAACGTCGAGATCGTCGTCCGCGACGGCGCCCGCCTCACGGTGGTCAGCCTGCAGGACTGGGACGACGACGCCGTGCACGTGTCGACGCACTTCGCCGAGGTCGGCCGCGACGCCTTCCTGAAGCACGTCGTGGTCTCGCTCGGCGGCGACGTCGTGCGGGTCAACCCTCGACGCACCTCGGTGCGCAGGGCGCGGACACCGAGATGTACGGCGTGTACTTCGCCGACGCCGGGCAGTACATCGAGCAGCAGGTCTACGTGAACCACGACGCGCCGAACACGCGCGGTCGGGTCAACTACAAGGGCGCGCTGCAGGCCAGGGCGCACACACCGTCTGGATCGGCGACGTCCTCATCGGCCGCGCCGGCGACGGCACCGACTCGTACGAGCAGAACCGCAACCTCGTCCTGACCGACGGCACGCGCGCGGACAGCATCCCGAACCTCGAGATCGAGACGGGCAACATCGAGGGCGCCGGCCACGCGAGTGCCACCGGTCGCTTCGACGACGAGCAGCTGTTCTACCTGCAGTCTCGCGGCATCTCCGAGGAAGAAGCACGTCGACTGGTCGTGCTCGGCTTCCTGGTCGAGGTCATCCAGAAGATCGGCGCGCCCGAGCTCGAGGAACGCCTCATCGCCGCCGTCGAGCAGGAGCTCCTCGAAGGGCGCACGGTCCTCGCCGCGCCCGAGACGGAAGCAGCCACGGCCTGATGTCGACGAAGGTCTGCGCCGAGGCGGACATCGCGGTGGACAGCCCGATGCGCGCCGTGGTCGACGGCACCGCGGTCGCCATCGTGAAGGACTCTGCGGGCACCGTGCACGCCATCGGCGACACGTGCACCCACGGCGACATCTCCCTGGCGGAGGGGTTCGTCGAGGGCGACACGCTCGAGTGCTGGGCGCACGGCTCCCGGTTCGCCCTGGCGACCGGCAAGCCGCAGAACTTCCCGGCGTACGAGCCCGTCCCGGTCTTCCGGGTGGAGGTCCGCGACGGCGACGTCTACGTCGACGTGCAGGACCCGTCCCGGTCGACTGAGCACCTCCAACACTTCCCGCGGCTGACGCCGCACCACAGCTGCAATCGAAGGAACGCAATGTCCACTCTCGAAATCCGCGACCTGCAGGTCTCGATCGACACCGACCAGGGTGTCAAGGAGATCCTCAAGGGCGTCGACCTCACGATCAACGAGGGCGAGATCCACGCGATCATGGGGCCGAACGGCTCCGGCAAGTCCACCCTCGCGTACACGATCGCCGGCCACCCGCGCTACAACGTCGTCGGCGGCTCGATCACCCTCGACGGTGAAGACGTCCTCACGATGAGCGTCGACGAGCGTGCCCGCGCCGGCATGTTCCTCGCCATGCAGTACCCGGTCGAGATCCCCGGCGTCACGGTGTCGAACTTCCTCCGCACCGCGAAGACCGCGATCGACGGCGAGGCTCCCGCGCTCCGCAGCTGGGTGAAGGACCTCCGCCAGTCGATGGCCGACCTCAAGATGGACTCGGCCTTCGCCGAGCGCAACGTCAACGAGGGCTTCTCCGGTGGCGAGAAGAAGCGCCACGAGATCATGCAGCTCGAGCTCCTCAAGCCGAAGTTCGCCGTGCTCGACGAGACCGACTCCGGCCTCGACGTCGACGCGCTGAAGATCGTGTCCGAGGGCGTCAACCGCGCCAAGGCCGCCACGGGCCTCGGCGTCCTGCTCATCACGCACTACACGCGCATCCTCCGGTACATCAAGCCGGACTTCGTGCACGTGTTCGTCGCGGGCAAGGTCGCCGAGCAGGGCGGTCCCGAGCTCGCCGAGCGCCTCGAGAACGAGGGCTACGACCGCTACGTGCAGGCCGCGGCCGCAGCGGCGGGGAACTGATGATCACCGCACTCGCACCCGACAAGTTCGACGAGGTCGTCGAGGGCCTGAAAGAGGTGCAGGACCCGGAGCTCGGCGTCAACATCGTCGACCTCGGGCTCATCTACGACCTCGCCTGGGACGACGAGGCGACCGCTCTCGTGATCAGCATGACGCTGACGAGCGCGGGCTGCCCGCTGACCGACGTCATCGAGGGTGACACCGCGAACGCGCTCGACGGCATCGTCGACGCGTTCCGCATCAACTGGGTCTGGATGCCGCCGTGGGGTCCGGAGCGGATCACCGACGACGGGCGCGAGATGATGCGCGCGCTCGGGTTCTCGATCTAGACGCCACCACATGAACGGACGGGAGGCGCGGTGCCAGCTGGCACCGCGCCTCCCGTCCGTCTGTGCGCACCCCGCGCCGGGGGCGACGCTGCGGGTGCCGAGATCGCAAAAAGTGCCGCCTGTCCGGAGACAAAGCGGCACTTCTTGCGATCTCGGCGACTCGCACGCGGCGTGTCGTGCGACCTCGACAGCCGGCCGAGACGCCCGGCCGGGACGTCCCGGGTCAGCGGCGGCCGACGGCCTTCCACGCGAGCGGCAGGATGCCGGCGGCGATGAGGGCCTTCGCGACGCCGCCCACGATGAACGGGTACAGGCCGGCGGCGAGCACCGACTGCAGGTCGTTGGGCGCGCCGAGCTGCCCGAGCACGACGGCCAGGTAGGGCAGGCCGGTCACGAACGGGATCGCGCTCGCGAGCGTGAACGCCACCGCAGCGCGGCCGACGTGGCGGTCCCAGTTGCGGCGAGCGAGCCAGCCGACGACGCCCGCGGCCGGGATGAAGCCGATGACGTACCCGAAGCTCGGGACGGCGAGGGCCTGCAGGCCGCCCGTCATCTCGGCGAAGAACGGCGCACCGGCCAGGCCCGCGACGGCGTAGACGAGCAGCGAGAGCATGCCGCGCCGGGCGCCGAGGGTGGCGCCGACGAGCACGACGGCCAGGGTCTGCCCGGTGATCGGCACCGGCCACATCGGGACCTGCACCTGCGCCATGGCGGCGGTGAACAGCGCGCCTCCGGCGATCAGGGCGGCGTCGGTGGCCAGGCCGTGGGTGCGCAGACGGTCGGCGAGGACTGCGCGGGGAGCGAACCCGGTGGCGTTCGTCATGGATTCTCCTAGAATGGACTGCTGGTCCTCTTCAGGACCATCGGTCCCGTCAGCGTAGCGGTGCACCTCCCGCACACACCGTTGTGCAAACCCACCAACTGATTGGACGTCCACTGTGCTTGCCGTGCACGAACTCGAGATCCGCGTCGGGGCTCGCCTCCTCATGGAGGATGTCTCCTTCCGCGTCGAGAAGGGCGACAAGATCGGACTCGTCGGCCGCAACGGCGCGGGGGAAGACGACGATGACGAAGGCCCTCGCGGGCGAGACCCAGCCCACCGGCGGCAAGATCGACCGCGGAGGCGAGATCGGGTACCTCCCGCAGGACCCCCCGCTCCGGTGACCCGGAGGAGACGGCGCGGAAGCGCATCCTCGACGCTCGTGGCCTCGGTGAGCTGGTGGAGGGTATCCGCCTCGCGACGCTCGACATGGCGAGCGACGACCCCGCCGTGGCCGAGAAGGCGATGCGCCGGTACAGCCGGCTCGACGACCAGTTCAACGCGCTCGGCGGCTACGCGGCCGAGGCCGAGGCGGCGTCGATCGCGTCGAACCTCAAGCTGCCGGACCGCATCCTCGACCAGCAGCTCAAGACACTGTCCGGTGGCCAGCGCCGCCGCATCGAGCTCGCCCGGATCCTGTTCTCGGACGCCGAGACGATGATCCTCGACGAGCCGACGAACCACCTCGACGCCGACTCGGTCGTGTGGCTCCGCGAGCACCTGAAGACCTACCCCGGTGGCGTCATCATCATCTCCCACGACGTCGAGCTCGTCGACGAGGTCGTGAACCGCGTCTTCTACCTCGACGCCAACCGCCAGACCATCGACATCTACAACATGGGCTGGAAGCTGTACCAGCGGCAGCGCGTCGCCGACGAGGAGCGCCGCCGCAAGGAGCGTGCGGGCGCCGAGAAGAAGGCCGCCACGCTCAAGGACCAGGCCGCCCGCTTCGGCGCCAAGGCCTCGAAGGCCGCGGCCGCCCACCAGATGGTCGCGCGTGCCGACAAGCTGCTCGCCGGCCTCGAGGACGAGCGCGTCGCCGACCGGGTCGCGAAGATCCGCTTCCCCACCCCGGCCCCGTGCGGCCGAACGCCGCTGATGGCCGAGGGGCTGTCGAAATCGTACGGGTCGGCTCGAGATCTTCGCGGGCGTCGACCTGGCGATCGACCGCGGTTCGCGCGTGGTCATCCTCGGCTTCAACGGTGCGGGCAAGACGACGCTGCTGCGCATCCTGGCGGGTGCGGACCAGCCCGACACCGGCGAGATCCAGCCCGGCCACGGTCTGCGCATCGGCTACTACGCGCAGGAGCACGAGAACATCGACATCAACCGCACGGTGATCGAGAACATGGTCTCGGCGTCGACCGACCTCAACGAGACCGAGGCCCGTCGGGTGCTCGGGTCGTTCCTGTTCACCGGCGACGACGGCTACAAGAAGGCCGGCGTCCTGTCCGGTGGTGAGAAGACCCGCCTGTCGCTCGCGATGATCGTGGTCTCCGGTGCGAACGTCCTGCTGCTCGACGAGCCGACGAACAACCTGGACCCGGCTTCGCGCGAGGAGATCCTGAACGCCCTCGCCGGCTTCGAGGGCGCCGTCGTCCTGGTGTCCCACGACGCCGGTGCGGTCGAGGCGCTCAACCCCGAGCGCGTGCTGCTGCTGCCGGACGGCACCGAGGACCACTGGAACAAGGACTACGCGGAGCTCATCGAGCTCGCGTGACGCGCGTGGTGCGCTGGAGGCGGACAGGAGGCACGTGGCGGGCCCGCCGACCGTGCCTCCGGTCCGTCAGCGGCCGGACCGCAGCAGCTCGTCCTCGATCTCGGCGTCGGTCTTGGGCTTGGCGTCCTTGCGGCGCTGGCGCTCGAGGGCGCGCTCGCGCTCTTCCGGGTCGTCCTGGTTGAGGTTCCGGTACTCCTGCACCATCAGGTAGGCGAGGAACCCGAAGCCGCCGGCCGCGAACATGAACCACTGGATGAAGTAGCTGAGGTGCAGCCCGGTGTCGGCGGTCGGCCGGTCCCAGCCGAGCGGACGCGCCTCCGTCGGGGCCGGTGACCTCGGACGCGAGTTGCCCGTACGCACCCGTCCAGATCGGTCTGTCGACCTTCTTCGCGACGTCGGACAGCGTCACCGACTGCACCTGGTCGGTGTGGGCGGGATCGGTACGGCCCGGGATGCGTGGCTCGCTCTGCTGGAGTCGGACGATCGCCGTGACCTCGCCGGTGGGAGGAGCCGGCACGTGGTCCGGGGCGTCCTGCTCGTTGCCGGTGGGGACCCAGCCGCGGTCGACCATGAACGCGCGGCCGTCGTCGGTGACGAGGGGCGTCAGGACCTCGAACCCGGGTTGCCCGTTGTGCACGCGGTTGCGGACGAGCAGTTGGTCGTCGACGTCGTAGCGCCCGGTGGCGGTGACACGCAGCCAGGTCTGCGAGTCGTCCCAGCTGCCGGCCCGGGGGAGTGCCTGGTCGAGCGGCACCGGCGTGTGCTCGTAGTTCTGCGCGACCTGCTCGTTCTGGCGGACGGCCTCGTTGCGGCGGTCCCACTGCCACATGCCGAACAGGGTGCAGACGATCGCGAACGCCACGGCGATGGCGAAGTAGCCGAGCCACCGGCGGCTTCTGCACGAAGCGCCAGCCGACGAAGGGCTCGTCCGGGTCACGCGCCGTTCGGTCACGGTCAGCTGCCGCGGCCCGCTCGATCTTCTGGGCGTGCCGACGGCCGTACCGGGAGCCCGGGTCGAATCGGTCCGTCACCGACGCTCACCGGCCGCACGCGCACCGACGTCGTTCTTCGGGGCGTCGGCCGGGTCGCGCTCGTCGTCGAGACGGTCCACGTCCTCGTGCATGCCGGTCACCCGGACGGGGAAGGACCGGGAGCGCAGGTAGTCCGCGAGGAAGTCGCGGTGCTCGTCGCACGCCGCCCAGATCTTGACGCGGTCGGTCGCGTGGATCCGGGGTTGCGCCAGTTGGATGCGCCAGGCAGCGGTCGACACGCAGCCGGCGCGCGAGCGCCACCGGGGTCGAGCCGGGTTCGGTGAAGAGGTCGAAGGTCGCGCCCATCAGCGACGACCCCAGACACGGAGCGGTCGCCGTTGCGCTGCCACTCTTCCTGTGCGTGCTGTGCCTGTTCGCGCAGCCGGTCCTGCTCGGCGCGGTAGGCCTCGGCACGGGCGTCCTCCTGCTGTTCGCGGAGGCCCGGGTCGACGGCGTCGTACAGCTCGATCGACCCGGCGGGGGAGACCATGTCGCTCTCGGTGTGGTTGCCGGCGTTCGCGATGACCACGGCGACCCAGGGGATGACACCGGCGAGGACGATCGGGATGACGGCGAGCCAGGTGTGCCACACGGACCACACCAGCACCGCGCCGACGAAGAACACCACACGGACCGCCATCTGCCAGACGTAACGGGACAGCCGGTGTGCGCGGTCCTGCTCCGGTGAGTCCGGGAGGGACGTGATGCTGTTGGTCTGCTTCATCCGATGTTCTTTCCTCTGCCCTGGTCCAGCCTAAGCCCGACCACTGACAGATGTGGGCAGCTCCCGGGGGACAGGTGCGGGTATCGGCTCCGGTACGCTCGTCCGGGCGTGTCCGACCGGCCCCGGTCCCGGCGCGCCGAGCACCCCACCCCGAACGGAGCGACCATGAGCACCCCCCGTACCGTCCTCGTCACCGGCGGCAACCGCGGCATCGGCCACGCCCTCGCCGAACGGTTCGTCGCCGCCGGACACCGCGTCGCCGTGACCTCCCGCAGCGGGCAGGGCGGCCCCGAGGGTGCGCTCACGGTGCAGGCCGACATCACCGACACCGCCTCGGTGGACGCCGCCTTCACGCAGGTCGAGGCCGAGCTCGGGCCGATCGAGGTCCTGGTGGCGAACGCCGGCATCACGAACGACCAGCTCTTGCTCCGGATGTCCGAAGAGGACTTCACGAGCGTCATCGACACCAACCTGACCGGCACCTTCCGGGTCGTCAAGCGAGCCACCAA
Source organism: Curtobacterium sp. AC273 (assembly GCF_979253735.1). NCBI lineage: Bacteria > Bacillati > Actinomycetota > Actinomycetes > Micrococcales > Microbacteriaceae > Curtobacterium > Curtobacterium sp. AC273. Next base: position 160,705 of record NZ_CEEDDU010000006.1, read on the forward strand.
GGGCATGATGAAGGCGAAGTTCGGCCGCATCGTCCTGATGTCGAGCGTCGTCGGCGCCTACGGCCAGGTCGGGCAGGTCAACTACGCGTCGTCGAAGGCCGCCCTCGTCGGCATGGCCCGCTCGATCACCCGTGAGCTCGGCTCGCGCGGCATCACCGCGAACGTCGTCGCCCCCGGCTTCATCCAGACCGACATGACGGCGGCGCTGCCCGAGGAACTGCAGGCCGAGTTCAAGAAGCAGATCCCGGCCGCGCGCTACGGCACGGTCGACGACGTCGCGGACGCCACGCTGTTCCTCGCCGGCGACGCGGTGCCGGGTACATCTCCGGCGCGGTCATCCCGGTCGACGGCGGCCTCGGCAGGGGGCACTAGCCAGCGCCTGCGCGCCGTTTCGTGCCCAGTGACAGTTTTCACGGGTGCTCGCGCGCGTGGCGTGTCGCTGAGCGCGAAGAACCGGACGGTCCGCTCAGCCGCGCAGGCCCAGCGTCGCGAGCACCGCGGACAGGTCGCGGTCGACGATCGCCACGTCCGCCTGCTCGCGCACCCGCGGCTTCGCGTCGAACGCCACCGACAGCGCGGCGACGCGCATCATCCCGAGGTCGTTCGCGCCGTCGCCGACCGCCACGGTCCGCGCTGCGTCCACGCCGTCGGCCGCGGCCCACTCCCGCAGCGCCACGGCCTTGGCGTGCGCGTCGACGACGTCGCCGAGCACGCGCCCGGTGAGGACTCCGTCGGTCACCTCGAGCCGGTTCGCCCGGCAGTGGTCGAGCCCGAGTCGTTCGGCGAACGGGTCGAGGACCTCGTGGAACCCGCCGGACACCACCCCCACGGTGCCGCCGGCGGCGTGCACACCCCGGACGAGTTCGTCGGCTCCGCGCGTCACACGGACCGCGTCCTGCGCACGGCGGAAGACGTCGGCCTGGAGGCCCGCCAGGGTCGCGACACGCTGCCGGAGGCTCTCGGCGAAGTCGATCTCGCCGCGCATGGCGCGCTCCGTGACCGCCTCGACCTGTGTCCGGGTCCCGGCGCTGTCGGCCAGCAGCTCGATGACCTCGTCCTCGAGGAGCGTGGAATCGGCATCGAGGACGACGAGGAAGCGGGCACGCACCAGCGGTACCGACTGCCGGAGGGGCGGCTCGTCCGTGTGACGTGCGCCGCGCCTCCAGGCAGTGTGCTGGTGCGTGTCTACGCGTCGACGCGGACGCCCTTGCCGACCACGGTGATGCCGGATTCGGTGACGGTGAAGCCGCGGGCTTCGTCCGCCTCGCGGTCGACGCCCACCTGCGCACCCGGTGCGATGACGACGTCCTTGTCGAGGATCGCGCGGTTCACGACGGAACCGGCGCCGATCGACGCGCGCTCGAAGACGATCGAGTCGAGCACCTTCGCACCGGAGTCGATCCCGCACCACGGGCCGATCATGCTGCGTTCGACCTGCGCGCCGGAGACGAGGTAGCCGAGCGACACTGAGCGAGTCCACCGTCGAGCCGGTGTTGCCGTTCGCGTCGCGGACGAACTTCGCCGGGGGCAGGTTCGTCTGCTGGTTGAAGATCGGCCAGTCCTGGTTGTAGAGGTTGAACACCGGCACCGGGGCGATCAGGTCCATGTGAGCGTCGTAGAACGAGTCGATCGTCCCCACGTCGCGCCAGTAGTACCGGTCGCGCTCGTTCGAGCCGGGCACGTCGTTGCGCTTGAGGTCGCCACGCCGGCGTCGCCGCGGTTCACGAAGTCCGGGACGATGTCGCCGCCCATGTCGTGGTCCGAGGTCTCGATCTGTCCGTCGCGGAGGACCGCGTCGACCAGGGCGTCGGCGTTGAAGACGTAGTTGCTCATCGACGTTGAGGATCTCGCCGCGGGTCGGCGAGCTCGACGGCGTCCTCGGCTTCTCGAGGAAGGCGTCGATCTTCGTCGGGTCGTCGGCGGCGACCTGGATGACGCCGAACTGGTCGGCGAGTCCGATCGGCTGCCGTATCGCGGCGACGGTCGCGCTGCGGCCGGAGGCGATGTGCGCCTCGACCATCTGGTGGAAGTCCATCCGGTACACGTGGTCCGCGCCGACCACGACGACGATGTCGGGTCGTTCGTCACGGAGCAGGTTGAGCGACTGCAGGATCGCGTCCGCCGAGCCGGCGAACCAGCGCTTGCCGAGTCGCTGCTGCGCCGGCACCGAGGCGACGTACGAGCCGAGGATGCCCTCCATGCGCCAGGTCTCAGCGACGTGGCGGTCCAGGCTGTGGGACTTGTACTGCGTCAGGACGACGATCTTCTGCAGCCCGGAGTTCACCAGGTTCGAGAGCGCGAAGTCGATGAGACGGAAGTTCCCGCCGAACGGGACAGCGGGTTTCGCGCGGTCGGCCGTGAGCGGCATGAGCCGCTTTCCCTCGCCTCCGGCGAGCACGATGCCGAATACCTTCTTTGGTGCCATGCCGATCACAGTAGGCGTCAGCACTGGGAACCCGTTACGTTGAACGCGTGCGAGTCGATCTGCTGACCAGGAGTATCCGCCGGAGGTCTACGGCGGTGCGGGTGTCCACGTGGCCGAACTGACCGCGGCGCTGCGGTCCGGGACGGACACCGAGGTGCGGTGTCCGCGCCTTCCGGGGCGTTCCGTGACGAGGCCGACGTGTGGGCCTACCGGACCCCCGACGGCCTCGAGCAGGCCAACGGGGCGCTGCAGGCGCTCGGCACCGACGTCGCCATCGCGGCGGACGTCGAGGGTGCCGACGTCGTGCACTCGCACACCTGGTACGCGAACTCGGCGGGCCGGATCGCGCAGCTGACCTACGGCATCCCGCACGTCGTCACGGCGCTACAGCCTCGAGCCGCTCCGTCCCTGGAAGGCCGAGCAGCTCGGCGGCGGCTACCGCCTGTCGAGCTGGATGGAGCGCGAGGCGTTCGAGCAGGCCGACGGCGTGATCGCGGTGTCGAAGGCCATGCGCGCCGACATCCTCCGCTCGTACCCGTCGATCGACCCGGCGAAGGTGCACGTCGTCTACAACGGCATCGACATCGAGGAGTGGAAGCCGACCGTCGACGAGGACGCCGTGCGCGGCCTCGGGATCGACCCGTCGCGCCGCTCCGTCGTGTTCGTCGGTCGCATCACCCGGCAGAAGGGCCTGCCCTACCTGCTGCGCGCCGTCGCGTCGCTGCCGTCGGACGTCCAGATCGTCCTCTGCGCGGGTGCGCCGGACACCCCCGAGATCATGGCCGAGGTCACCGGGCTGGTCGAGTCACTGCGCGAACAGCGTGACGGCGTGGTCTGGATCGACCGGATGCTCTCCCACCAGGAGATCGTGAACGTGCTGTCCTCCGGCACGGTGTTCGTCTGCCCGTCGGTCTACGAGCCGCTCGGGATCGTCAACCTCGAGGCGATGGCGTGCGGCATCCCCGTCGTCGGCACCGGCACCGGCGGCATCCCCGAGGTCGTCGCCGACGGCCTCACCGGGCGCATCGTGCCGATCGACCAGGTGCAGGACGGCACCGGCACGCCGACCGACCCGGACCGCTTCGTGGCCGACCTGGCGGCGACCCTCGAAGAGGTCCTCGCCGACGAGGGGCTGGCGAAGCTCATGGGCCGCGCCGGACGCCTCCGCGTCGAGACCGAGTTCACCTGGGACGCGATCGCCCAGCGGACACGGCAGGTCTACGACGAGGTGCTCGGCCAGAACCCGTAGGCTTGTCGCATGCCCTCGGTCGTGCGCTTGTCAGACGTCTCCGTGGTCCGCAACGGGGCCACCATCCTCGACGAGATCTCGTGGGAGGTGCAGGACGACGAACGCTGGGTCGTGCTCGGTGCCAACGGTGCGGGCAAGACCACGCTGCTGCAGGTCGCGGGCGCCCAGACCTTCCCGACCTCGGGTGAGGTCGAGGTGCTCGGCACGGAGCTCGGCGGGGCCGACCTGTTCGAGCTCCGCCCCCGCATCGGCTTCGCGTCGACCGCCCTGGCGCGCCGGATCCCGGTGACCGAGAAGGTCATCGACGTGGTGCTCACCGCCGCGTACTCGGTCACGGGTCGCTGGAACGAGGAGTACGAGGAGCTCGACGTCCGCCGTGCGCAGCGCGTGCTCGACGAGTGGGGCCTCGGCGCCTTCACGGACCGGACGTTCGGCGAGCTGAGCGACGGCGAGCAGAAGCGCGTCCAGATCGCCCGCGCCGTGATGACGGACCCCGAGATCCTGTTCCTCGACGAGCCGGCGGCGTCGCTCGACCTCGGTGCGCGCGAGAGCCTCGTCCGCACCCTCGGCGGCTACGCCCAGAGCGACGACTCGCCCGCGATCGTCATCGTCACCCACCACGTCGAGGAGATCCCGGCCGGGTTCACCCATGCGCTGGTGCTCGCCGACGGCCACGTGCAGGCAGCGGGCCCGATCGACGAGGTCCTGACCGCCGAGACGCTGACCGAGGCGTTCGGCATCGAGCTGACCGTCACGAAGGACGCCGGCCGGTACACGGCACGCGCGGCCTGACTCCTGCTCCGTTGCGGCTCGCTGTCTGGTAACGTAGACGGCTGGCGCAAGCCGCAGACTTCGGCGCTCTTCGCGCACTTCCATCACCGCTATCCGAGGAATCTCCATGAAGACCGACACCCACCCCGAGTACCGCGCCATCGTCTTCCGCGACCTGGCTTCCGGTGAGACGTTCCTGACGCGTTCGACCGCGAACAGCGACAAGACCATCGAGCTCGACGGTGCCACCTACCCGGTCATCGACGTCGAGATCTCGTCCGCATCGCACCCGTTCTACACGGGCAAGCAGCGCATCCTCGACTCGGCCGGTCGCGTCGAGAAGTTCAACCAGCGCTTCAAGGGCTTCGGCAAGTAAGCAGCCGTTCCCTCCGCAACGGGCGGTCCTCCTTCGGGAGGGCCGCCCGTTTCGTCGTGCGGGCGCGGGTGGCGTGGCGGCGGCGCGGCGGTGTCGCCGGCGGTGGCGCGGCGGCGGGACGCGTCTGCGTTTGCACCCCCGTGCGGGAGGTTGCGCCCCGGTGTGTGCGGGTGCGACGTGCGTGCGGGGGGGTGCGACTCGTGCGGGGTCGGCGCCGCAGGTCCGGATCGCGGCATGCGTGGCACGCACGGCGCGCCCCGGGGGCTGCGGGGCACGCTGCGGGGTGCTGCACGCTGCGGGGCGCGGCTGAGCGCGGTGCATCAGCGACTGCACCCGCATGTGGACGTTGCGCCCCGGTGTGTGCGGGTGCGACGTGCGTGCCGGGGTGCGACTCGTGCGGGGCTGGTGCGCGCGGCGGCCCCGCGCGGCGGCGACGGCCCGGGTCGAACCGCGCAAACGACATCGAACCGGGTGCGTGACCCGGTTCGATGTCGTTTCCGTGGTTCGGCGCGGCCGGGTACGCGCGGCCGACGCAGCGCCACGGCAGCGCCCGCGCGTCAGCCGGCGTTGCGGTGCGGCCAGCGACCGTCGGCAGTGAAGGACGGGTCGCGCTTCTTCCGCATGTAGTCCTGGAACGAGGTGGCCTGCTCGGCGCACCAGCCGACCTGCTTGCGGTGGAGCTCCTCGGCGGAGACACCGAGCTCCTGCGGGAACTTCGCCGCGATGGCCTGCGCGACACGCCCGGCAGCGATGGCGTCCGCCCCGGCGTCGTGGGCGTCGTCGAGGGTGACGCCGTACAGCTCCGACGCGGCCTCGAGCGTGCGCTTGCCCTTCCGGAAGGTGTCGAGCGCCTTGTCGATCACGAGCGGGTCGACGACGTTGCCGATGACCGGGGAGGCGATGCCGTGGCGCTTTTGCTTCGCGGTCGAGGACGGTCAGGTCGTACGGGGCGTTGTAGATCACCAGCGGGATGCCGCGCGCGAACACGGCTTCGACCGCGGCGATGATCTCGGCCACGACCTCGCCCGCGGGACGGCCGTCGGCGCGAGCGCGCTCGGTGGTGATGCCGTGCACCGCGGCGGCGCCCTCGGGGATCTCGACGCCGGGGTCGGCGAGCCAGGCCCCTTCGACGATGGAGCGCCCGGTCATGTCGATCAGGCCGACGTGCGCGGTGACGATCCGGGCGGTCTCGACGTCGACCCCGGTAGTCTCGAGGTCGAACACCCCGAGCGCGTGCCACCAGGGGCGCCCGGCGAGGTCCTGCGGCGCGCCGGGTTCGGCGGCGGGCGTGTCGAGCGCGGTTGCGGAGTACGTCACGTCACGAGGCTAACGGCGCGCACCGACACGACCGACGCGACCCGCCCGACGGGGGCGAGCCGCGCCTCCAGGCCGGGACGGTCCCGTGCGGGGTGGGACGCAGTCGAGGGGGCAGGAATCGTCGGGCCGGGCGTCGCCACCCGACGATTTCTGCTCCCTCGACCGGGGCGCGTCGCGCAGCGCCCCGCCAGGCCGCGCCCGCCGACTACTGGACCGGCGCGCCGACGTGCAGCCAGTAGAACGACTGCGTGCCCATGGTGAGGGTGACCTCGCCCGAGGCGTCGAACGACGGGAAGGAGCCGCCACCGAACAGGTCGTAGAGCGGGCGACCGGCGTACTCCGGTGCCGAGATCGTCACCGAGGTCGGGTTGGTCGCGAACGAGAAGACGCAGAGGACGTCCTCGGCGGAGGGGCCGAACTGCTGCCCGGAGCCCTCCCACGAGCGGACGAAGGCGAGCACCGAGTCGTTCGTGGTCTCCTGCACCTGCAGCGTGCCGAGGCCGAACACCGGGTGCGCCTTCCGCACGTGGATCACGTTCCGGACCCAGTGCAGCAGCGACCGCGACTGCGCGAGCTGCGCCTCCACGTTGACCTGCGCGTAGTTGTAGACGAGGGACTGCACGACGGGCAGGTACAGCTTGCCCGGGTCGGCGGTCGAGAAGCCCGCGTTGCGGTCCGGCGTCCACTGCATCGGCGTGCGCGAGGAGTCGCGGTCCGGCAGCCAGATGTTGTCGCCCATCCCGATCTCGTCGCCGTAGTACAGGAACGGGGACCCGGGCAGCGAGAACAGCAGCGCGTGGATGGCGCTCGAGCTCGGCGCGGGAGTTGTCGAGCAGGGGAGCGAGGCGTCGGCGGATGCCGATGTTCGAGCGCATCCGCGGGTCGTAGCCGTACCAGCCGTACATCGCCTGCCGGTACTCCTCGCTGACCATCTCGAGGGTGAGCTCGTCGTGGTTCCGGAGGAAGACACCCCACGCGGCACTGGCCGGCACGTCGAGGGTCTCCGAGAGGATCGCCTTGAGCTCGGCGGCGTGCTGCGCGCGGAGCGAGTAGAAGATGCGCGGCATCACCGGGAAGTCGAACGCCATGTGGCACTCGGGCTCCTCGTCGGTGCCGAAGAACGCGGCGGTCTCGCGCGGCCACTGGTTCGCCTCGGCGAGGAGGACGCGCCCGGGGTACTCGTCGTCGACCATCGCGCGGAGCTTCTTGATGAACTCGTGGGTCTCCGGTTCGCCCTCGCCGTTGCCCTCCTCCGACTCGAAGAGGTACGGGATGGCGTCGAGCCGCAGCCCGTCGACGCCGAGGTCGAGCCAGTGCCGGACGACGTCGTACACCGCCTCCACCACCGCCGGGTTCTCGAAGTTGAGGTCGGGCTGGTGCGAGAAGAAGCGGTGGAAGAAGAACTGCCGGCGGACCGGGTCGAACGTCCAGTTCGACTCCTCGGTGTCGACGAAGATGATGCGGATGTTCTCGTACTCGGTGTCCGTGTCGCGCCAGACGTAGAAGTCGCCGTAGGGGCCGTCCGGGTCCTCGCGGGACTGCTGGAACCACTCGTGCTGGTCGCTGGTGTGGTTGATCACCATGTCGATGACGATGCGCATGTTGCGCTCGTGCGACTTCGTGACGAGCTCACGGAAGTCGTCGAGGGTGCCGAACTCGGGGAGGATCGACTTGTAGTCGGCGATGTCGTACCCGCCGTCGCGCATCGGCGACTTGAAGAACGGCGGCAGCCACAGGGCGTCGACACCGAGCCAACTGCAGGTAGTCGAGCTTGCCGATGACGCCCTGGAGATCACCGATCCCGTCGCCGTTGGAGTCGACGAAGGAGCGGATCATGCACTCGTAGAAGACCGAGCGCTTGTACCACTGCGGGTCCAGTGTCAGGCCGGGGAGCTGGATCGGGGCGGTGAACGTCACCCTGGACACGCTAGGCCGCCACGGGTCCGGTTGTCCGCAGAAAGGCCGGAGTGCAGGGCGGACGGACGGGAGGCGCGGCTCGTCCTCCACAGGCGGCTCACGTCGACGGGTCGTCCACGTTCTCCCGCGGGGTGCGGGGATCGCGCGGGTGCGCGTTCGTAGACTGACGGGGATGCAACCGCCCGTCCTCTCCCCGTACCAGTCGCTGATGGCCGCCACCCCGGTCGTGCACCGTTCCGTGCCGGTCGACGGCCGCACCACGCACTACTGGGTCTACGGCCCGGAGGACGCCGCCCGCACCGTGCTCGCCGTGCACGGGTTCCGCGGGGACCACCACGGGCTCGAGACGATCGCGGCCCACCTGCAGGGCGTCCGGGTGATCGTGCCCGACCTACCCGGGTTCGGCGTGTCGGACCCGCTGCCGGTCTCCGACATCGACTCGTACGTCGGCTGGCTCACCGGGTTCCACGCCGCGCTCGGGCTCGGACGCGACACCGTCGTCCTCGGGCACTCGTTCGGCTCGATCGTCGTCGCCGCGACGGTGGCCGCCGGCCTCGACACGCGGTTGCTCGTCCTGGTGAACCCGATCGCGGCCCCCGCCCTGCAGGGACCACGGGCGATCGGCACCGGCATCGCGATCGGCTACTACCGCGCCGGCGCCGTGCTGCCGAAGCCGCTCGGGCTCGGGCTGCTGCGGAACCCGGCGATCGTCCGGGTGATGAGCATCGCGATGCTGAAGTCGCACGACCGCGACCTCCGCCGCTGGGTGCACGACCAGCACGACCGGTTCTTCTCCGCGTTCGCGAACCGCACGAGCGTGCTCGAGGCGTTCCGCACCTCCGTCACGCACGACGTCTCCGAGTACGCCGACCGCATCACGGTGCCGGTGCTCATGATCGCGGCCGAGCACGACGACATCACCGCAGTCCCCGAGCAGCGGGCGTTGGCCGCGCGGCTGTCAAACGCCGAGCTCGTCGTGATCCCCGAGGTCGGGCACCTGGTCCACTACGAGACGCCGGACGTGGCGGCCGAGGCGGTGCTGCGGCGGATGGCAGACGCGCCCGTGCGCGCGAAGCGGGACGGGTCGGACCAAGGCGAGCCGTGCCTCCAGGCGGGCGGCGACCGACGGAGCGAGCACCGATTCGAGCACTGACGCGCGCACTGACGCTCGCACTGACGCGGCCACCGGTGACGCGACCGACGGGGGGTGCCGCGTGACGCGCCTCCGGGTCGGCATCGACTGCCGGTACGTCCGCATCGGGCGGCACGACGGCATCAGCCGGTTCACCGCCGGCGTCGTCGCGCACCTGCCGGACCGCCACGACTACACGCTGCTCGTGCACGACGAGCGCCAGCTCGAGTCCCTGCCGGAGGGCATGCCCTGGGCACTCCTGCCCGCACCGACCGAACCGGGGGAGCCGCTCGTCGCCCGGAAGGTGAACCGGCTCGGCCTCGACGCGGTGTTCTCGCTGATGCAGACCATGGGCTCCCGCGGTCGTGACTACGCGCTCGTGCTGACCCTGCACGACCTCATCTACTACCGGAACCGGACGCCCCCGCGGGAGTTCTCGTGGCCGCTCCGGCTCGGCTGGCGGGCGTTCCACCCAGCTGGGTGCCGCAGCGGGTGCTGCTGAACGGTGCCGACGGTGTCGTGACGGTGTCCGAGACCACCGCGGGCCTCATCGCGGAGCACCGACTGACGAAGCGCCCGGTGACGGTGGCCTACAACGCCGCCGACCCCGCCGCCCGTCGACCGGCAGACGGCGCCCGGGAGAAGACCCTCGTCTACATGGGGTCGTTCATGCCGTACAAGAACGTCGAGACCCTGGCGGCGGCTCTGCCGCTCCTCGGTGCCGACTGGGTGCTGCACTGCATGTCGCGCGTGTCGGACGCCGACCGTGCGCGGCTGAGCGGCCTCGCGCCGTCGGGCTCGATCGTGTTCCACGACGGTGCCACCGACGACGAGTACCTGTCGGTGCTGCGGGTCGGCGACGGCGCTGGCCACGGCGTCGTACGACGAGGGCTTCGGCATCCCCCTGGTCGAGGCGATGGGCGTCGGGACGCCGGTGGTCGTCAGCGACGTGCCGATCTTCCGCGAGATCGGGGGGCGGGGCCGCGGAGTACTTCGACCCGTCGTCGCCGTCCGCCGTCGCGGCTGCGGTGCGCCGACTGGAGGCGCGGTGGGACGCCGCCTCGGAAGCCTCGGTCGTGCAGGCGGCCCGGTTCCGATGGGACGACTCGGCGGAGCAGGTCGTGCGCGCGGTCGAGCGGGCGGTCGCGGAGCGCGCGGCGCGCTGACGCGCGGCGGGCGCCGGGCGCCGGGCTGCGGGTGGCGGCGCGGCGGCGCGGCGGACCCCGAGTTTCGGGCTCAGCGACAGGTCTCGCGGCGCGCGGCACGAGAAGTGTCGCTGGGCGCGAAAGCGACAGGGCTGCGCGGACGGACGCGGGATGAGCCGCGAAAGCGACAGAAGGGCGCCGAAGTCCGGTGGCGAACTGTCGCTTTCGCGGGGACGCGGGACGGGGCGGGACGGGACGGGCGCCGCGCGTCAGGACGCCGGCGCGGCCGACTCGAGCGTCGCGCCGGGGAACACGGCGTGGGCCTCCTGCGTGGCCTTCGCCATGATGGCGCCGAGCGCGTTCCCGGTGCCGTGCGTCTCGACCGTGATCGTCTGCGCCGCCGCCTCGTCCGAGGGGGCGTCGTCGCTCCACGAGCACCGCACGCCCGTCACCCCGCCGATGGCGTCGAGCTGGCGGGCGAGTGCCAGGCGCTTGCCGGTGGCCTCGCCGTCGGCGGAGACGCCGACCTCGAGCACGCCGAGGTCCGCCACCGCGAACACCCGCACGCCGTTGCCGCTCGCGTCGTCCGCCGCGTCGCTGAGGGCGTCGACGACGGCGGTGCGCTCGGCGTCGGACAGGGTCGGGGCCACGGCGACGGTGGACTGCACGTCGTAGCTGGCGAACGAGGTCTTCGTGGGCTCGTCGTCCCGCACGCGCTGCACGCCGTCGACCTCGCCCGCCACCGAGCCGAAGCGGTCGAGCGCGGCCTGCGGGCGGGGGAACACACCACCGACGCCGTTCTGCACGCTGCCGATGATGGTGACGAGCACGACGGCGATGACCCCGGCCGTGACGACCACGCCGATCGCGATGAGGGCCCCGCGGCCGAGGCGCTGCCGCGGCGTGCGGACGGCGACCGACTCGGTGCCCGGTCCGAAGGCGCGGTCGAGGTCGTCTGCCTCGGTGGACTGTGGCCACCCCGGCCGGCACCACCGGTGCCTGGTTCGTCGACGGTCAGTGTCAGCCCCCTCACGCGCACGGGTCTGCGAGTCCCTCGGAGCCTAGTACGGCGGGTCCGACATCGGTCCGGGGGTGACCGGATCGTGCCTCAACCGCGACGTTCGAGCGGGTTCTGGTACTCGAACGCGTACCGTCCCGGCCCGTCCGACACGTCGTCGATCGGGTCGTCGAAGCGGACGAGCTCGGCGTGGAAGCGCTCGGGGTCCCACCGGAAGGAGTGCACGGAGCCGTTCCGGATCGGCGTCTGGTGCCGGTCGGCGGTGCCCGGCGCTGCGGCGTTCACGATGCTCCGGATGACGGCGCCGTGCGTGGCGACCACCACGGAGCCGGCGTCGTAGCGCACGGCGATCTCGGCGAGGGTCTCGGTGACCCGGGCGAGGAGCGCGCTGCGGGACTCCCGCCCGGGGATGTCGTCGTGCGGGTACCGCTCGAGGACCTCGTCGTTGGTGAGCCCCTCGGCTTCGCCGTAGGAGCGCTCGGCCAGCCCGGGGCGGTCGCCGGCGCCGCGAGCCCGAGGTGGTCGGCGATGATCGAGCCGGTCTCGAAGGCGCGGGACAGCGGCGAGGCCACGACGGCGTCGAAGCGTCGGCGTTCGAGCAGGACGGCGGTCGCGGCGGCCTGGGCGCGTCCGGTCGCGTTGAGGGGGATGTCCGTCGAGCCCTGGATGCGTCGTTGCGCGTTCCAGTCGGTCTCGCCGTGCCGGACCAGGTACAGGAGCGTCGTCACCGCTCGATCATCGCAGACGGGTCGAGCCGTTCCGCCAGGGCCTGCAGCGTCTCGGTGGTGCCGGCGTCGAGCTTCACCGCTGCCCGACGGTCGCTGCGGGTCTCGCCGCGGTTCACGATGACGACCGGGAGCTTCCGCCGCGTGGCGTGGTCGACGAGCCGGACGCCGGAGTTCACGGTGAGCGAGGAGCCGACGACGACGAGCGCCTCGGCCTCGGCGACGATGGACACGGCCTCGCGGAACTTCTCGGCGGGCACGAACTCGCCGAAGAACACCACGTCGGGCTTCAGCACGCCGCCGCACACCGAGCAGTCGGGCACGCGGAACCGCTCGACGTCGGTGATCTCGACGTCGCCGTCCGGTTGGAGCTGCACCGACCCGGGCTCGTCGATCCACGGGTTCTCGCGGTCGAGCACGGTCGCGAGGTCCGCGCGGGAGAACACCTGCCCGCAGGCCAGGCACACGGCGCGGTCCATCGAGCCGTGCACCTCGACGACGCGGCGGGAGCCGGCGCGGAGATGCAGTCCGTCGACGTTCTGGGTGATGACGCCGGTGACGATGCCGTCGCGTTCGAGTCCGGCGAGCGCGCGGTGTCCGGGGTTCGGCCGTGCGGCGGCGAAGGTGCGCCAGCCGAGGTGCGATCCGGCCCAGTAGCGCTGGCGCTTCGCCGGGTCGGCGCGGAACTCCTGGAAGGTCATCGGCTTCCGCACGACCCGGCCCGCACCGCGGTAGTCGGGGATGCCGGAGTCGGTGCTCAGGCCGGCGCCGGACAGCACCGCGATCCGCTTGCCGGCGAGCAGCTCCACCGCGCGGTCGAGATCCGCGTCCGCGGTGCTGGGCTGTTCGCTCGTGGCCATCGTGTTCACGGTACCCTCAACAGCCGACCGTCCCGGTCACTTCCCAGCACGCACCGCACCCACTTCCCAGCACGCACCACACCGAAACGAGCCCCGTGCACGCCGTCCGCATCGACTCCCTCGACGACCCCCGCCTCGACGACTTCGCCCGGCTGACGGACGTCGCGCTCCGCCGGGTCAGCGAGGTCGAGGGCGGCCTCTACATCGCCGAGTCGAACACGGTCATCGAGCGCGCGGTCCGCGCCGGGCACGTGCCCCGCAGCGTACTGGTGCAGGAGAAGTGGCTCGACAGCGTGCTGCCGCTCGTCGCCGAGCACGACGGCCTCGGTGTTCGTCGGCCCCGACGCCCTGCTCGAGGACCTCACCGGCTTCCGCATGCACCGCGGCGCCCTCGCGGCGATGCAGCGCCCGGCGCTGCCGGACGTCGCGGACGTGGTGCGGGACGCGAAGCTCGTCGTGGTGCTCGAGGACATCGTCGACCACACGAACGTCGGAGCCGTGTTCCGGAGCGTCGCCGGGCTCGGTGCGGACGCCGTCCTGGTCAGCCCGCGGTGCGCCGACCCGCTGTACCGCCGGAGCGTCCGGGTCAGCATGGGCACGGTCCTGCAGGTCCCGTGGACACGCATCGGCGAGTGGCCGGCCGCGGGCGAGGAACTCCGCGCGCAGGGCTTCCACCTGGCCGCGATGGCGCTCACCGACCGCTCCGTCGACCTCGACGCGTTCGTCGCGGACGTGCCGGAGAAGGTCGCCCTGGTGATGGGCACCGAGGGGCAGGGCCTCACCGATGCGGCGGTCGCCTCGGCGGACACCACGGTCCGCATCCCGATGTCGCACGGCGTCGACTCGCTCAACGTCGCCGCGGCGAGCGCCGTGGGACTGTGGGCGGTCGCCCACGCGCAGCGGTCGCGTTAGCCGGCTGCGACTGCCTGGAGGCCCGGCTCGCCTCCGTCCCGCAGCATCCGTGCGGCGGTGCGCACGACGGCACGATCGGTCCCCACGGCCCCGACCAGGCAGATCCCGACGGGAGCGCCCTCGACGGTCAGCGCCGGCGCGCTGACGGCGGGCAGTCCGCCGACACTGGCGAGGGCCGTCATCGCCGTGGTGGCGGTCCGGGTGCGTTCGAGTGTTTCGGCGTCGGCGGCGAGCGAGGGCGCTGGTCCCGGAGCGGTGGGGAACAGGAACACGCGGCCGACGGCGGCGTGGCGGATCGTCGCGCGCAGTGCCGCGAGCCGTGCGACGGCGTCGGCGACCTGGTCGGTCGGGTTCGCGGCCGCGGCGGCGAACCGGTCACCGACGACGGCGCTGAGTGCTCCGGGGTGCGCGGCGATCCACGGCCCGTGGGCAGCGGTGGCCTCGGCGGCCTGCACGAGGCGCATCGTCTCGCGGAGCTCCTCGAGCGGTGGGATCCGGAGCTCGGTGAGCGTGACCTCGGCGAGGTCGGTGCCGACGAACGCGCGGAAGGCCTCGCGGGTGGCCGGCTCGGCGGCGTCGACGAGGTCGGTGACGACGGTCAGGACCGCGGGCGCGTCGTCGTCGGTCGACCGGGATGTCGGCACCGAGGCGTCGAGCACCCGGCCGAGCAGGGCCGGGTCGCGCGTGAGCCACCCGACGGTGTCGAACGACGGCGCGAGCGGCAGGAGTCCCTGGCGGGAGACGGCGTCGTGGGTCGTCCGGAGGCCCCACAGCCCCTGGTACGAGGCGGGGATCCGCACCGATCCCGCGGTGTCGGTGCCGAGTCCGATGTCGGCCATCCCGTGGCTGACGGCCGATGCGGAGCCGCTGGACGAGCCTCCCGGCAGTGTGGTCGGGACCGCCCCGTTGGGCGGGGTGCCGTGGTGCTCGTTCCGCCCCGTCAGGTTGTAGGCGAACTCGTCGGTCCGGGCGATCCCGCGGATCGATGCGCCGGCGTCGCGGAGCGCTGCGACGGCCGCTGCCGGGACGGTCTGGGGCGTGGACTCGACCAGGTGGGTCGGGTTGCCGGCGCCGACCGGGTGGCCGGGGACGGCGTAGAGGTCCTTCACGGCGACGGTCGTGCCGTCGAGCGGGCCGGTCCCCGTCGCGGGGAGCAGCGGGTCGCCGACCGTGCGCCAGATCGTCGGGTCGAACGCGCGGGGGCGTCCGGTGACGTGGGCGGCCGCTATGCGCCACGTGCCGTCGGTGCGTCGCCACAGCTGGGTCTGCAGGCCGTTGCCGCCCGCGGTGAAGCCGGAGACCGAGACGACGAGGGCGAGGTCGTCGTCGAGGGTCCGGACCTCGACCCGCGTGAGGGTGCGCTCGGGCACCCCGCCGCGGGCGCCGCGGAAGGCGCTGATCGTGTCGTGGCCGACGAGGAGCCCGCGGTCGTCCCCGCGCAGCGTGTCCGAGGCGCGGACGAAGGCGTCGTCGAGCGCGTCGAGGTCGTTCGCCATCAGGGCGGCCTCGTAGGCGTCGAGGGCCTCGGAGGAGCCCGTCGGGTGCGTGCTCGGCGGGGCTCATCGTGCTCCCTCGAAGTCGCTCTTGCGGATGCGGGCGTGGGCACCGGTCACGAGGTCGACCACCTGCGAGATGTTGAAGTCGGTGGCTGCGCTGAGGTAGGCGTACGCCAGGTGTGGTTCCATGCCGTAACGGGCGCCGAGGATCGCGACGGCGTGCCGGACACATGCCCGGACGGCCTCGTCGAGGTCCGGGTCGAGGCCGGTCGGCACGAGGTGCTCGTGCGTCTCGACGAGCGGCCACACGAGGTCGCCGAAGCGCGCCGCCGCCTCGCCGGCCGGCGTGAGGTCGAACCGGACGGTCGCGCGGAGGGACGCCTCCATCGCGGTGAGCGCGACCTCGCCGTCGCCCTGCGCGAAGTGCGGGTCGCCGACGTAGGCGAGCGCCCCCGGCACGAGGACCGGGAGGTGCAGCTGCGCGCCGGCCTGCAGCAGGTTCACGTCGATGTTGCCGCCGTGCCGTCCGGGCGGGACGGAGTGCAGCCGGTCGCCGGGCGTCGCGACGCCCATGATGCCGAGGAACGGGGCGAGCGGGAACCGGGCGAAGCGCTCCCGTGCCGGGGTGAGGGGGATCCGCCCCCAGGTGCCGTCGTCGTCGGTGACCACGTCGGCGAAGATGCTGACGGTGCGGCCGTCGACCGGGTACTCGCCGTGCAGGGCGCCGCGGCCGTGGCGGTTCGACACCACGCCGTAGGGCACGCGGGGCAGGGTCTCGACGACGGTCATCGTGAGGACGTCGCCCGGCTCGGCGCCCTCGACCGCGATCGGCCCGGAGACGACGTGCGGGCCGTCCTGGCCGCGTCCCGGCGGGTGTTCCGGGTGACGGCGACCGCGTCCTCGAGGACGCCGTCCGGTGCGACACCGTGACGGGCGAAGAACGCCAGCGGGTCGCTGCCCTGGTCGGGGAGGATCCCCTCGTGGCTGACCGTGTCGATCGTCACCTCGGTGCCCGCCGGGACGGTCAGGGCCGGCCGTGCGTCGCCGTTCGGCAGCCGTCCCCACGCGACCTGTTGCGCGTCGACGGGCAGGTAGTGGTCGGCGCGGATCGGGCCGGTGCCGGGCTGGAGCGTCCGGTTGGTGGTCGTGGTGTGCGTCACTGGTGGGGGGTCCTCTCAACCAGGTGGGCGACGTCGGTCAGGTGGTCCGCCATCGCTTGGCGGGCGGCGGCCTCGTCGTGCCGGCGGATCGCGTCGTGGATGCGCTCGTGCCACTCGAACGAGGATCCGCCGCCCGCGACTCGTGCTGTGCGACTTCGCGCGGACGTCCTCGACCCAGCCGCTGCTGAGCCTCGCAGAGCGACACGAACAGCGGGTTGCCCGAGGCCCGGGCTACCTGTACATGGAAGGCGACGTCCTGCGCGAGGGACTCGGCGGGACTCAGGCCGGCGTGGGTCGCCGCGAGCACGCCCTCGAGCTGCACGAGGTCGGACTCGTCGGCACGCCGGGCGGCGAGCCCGGCGATCTGCGGTTCGACGAGGGCGCGGAACTCCGACACGTGCTCGGTCTCGGACGGGTCCCGTTCGGAGCGGGCTCCGTCGACCAACCCCAGGAGCTGGTCGGCCTCGACCGGTCGCGGCAGCACGACGGTCCCGCGGCCCGGGGTGCGCGAGACGAGCCGGCGGCGCTCGAGTTCCTGCAGGGCTTCGCGCACCGTCGTGCGTGAGACGGCGAGGTCCTCGGCGAGGGTCCGCTCGGGCGGCAGCTTGTCACCGGGGGAGAGCTCGTCGCGCACCAGGCGCCCCAGGTGTGCGGCGGTCGCCGCGCCGAGGGTCCGGCCCCGGTGGAGGGCGTGTCCGCGTTCCATGTGCAGAACCCTAGGGCGAATTGGTCCCCTTGGTTCATTGGTCGGACCATCTTTTACACGGTCGTCACACGAGCGCACCCGGGCGGTGCACCCGGACGGCGCACCCGTGCGGCGGACCGGACCAGGAGCCGGGGGTCGGCACCGGCCACCAGGCGGACGCGAGCGTTGCGCGCTGCCGCCCCGCGCCTCCCGGCCGGACCCGAGCCGAGCCCCGCGGAGGGGACCCGCCGTCGGGTCGGGTCGATCGACCCACCCGGCGGCGCATGTCGGGCAATAGGCTCGGGGCAGTGACCCGGGAGGGGAGGACGAGCGTGTACCTCCCCTTCGCACGTCGCGAGGACGGCCGGTTCCCGGCCGCAGCGTCGCGGTCGTCGAGAGCCGCCGGATCGGCCCCGTGACCGTCACCCGCACCCGTGCACCCAACGCGGCCGACCCGGACGAGTACGCCTACGTCGACCCGGGCGACGCCGTGGTCTGGGCGTTCATCGCCTCCGGGGCCATCACCGTGCGCCGGTCGTCGAGCGAGACCGTCAACGGCGCCGGCACACTGAGCGTCGACCGCATGCAGCGCATCCACGAGTTCGGGGTGACCCCCGGGGTTCGTGGCGGTGTCGGTGCGGATGGAGCGGAGCGCGCTGCACCTGAGCGGCAGCGAGCTCGACGACCTCACCGACGGTGTGTTCCCCCTGACCTCCGGCGTTCCCGTGATGATCGCGTCGGTGGCGACGAGCGTGCTCCGGTCGGGCCTCGGGGACGGGCGGGACGCGGCGAGCGAGGCGGCCGCCGGACAGGCGCTCATCTCGCTCGCGAACGGGTTCGCCGTCGACGCGACCGTCCGGCAGGTCCCCTCGGAAGCGGCGGCCCTCGCGCTCCGGATCCGGGCGAAGCGGCACATCGAGTTGTTCTCGACCGACCCCGGCCTCACGGTGGGGACGGTCGCCGCGGCGATGCAGGTAGCCGCCGCGGACGCTGCAGAAGGCGTTCGAGGGGGAGGACGCGGGGCCGGGGCGGCTCATCGCGGAGTCCCGACTGCGGCGCGCGGCCGGGCTGCTCCGCGACCCGGAGCTGGTCGACCACGTGGGGGTGGAGGCCGTCGGGCGTCGGGCGGGGTTCGGCTCGGCGTCGAGCTTCAGCCGGGCGTTCCGGGCGCGCTTCGGGGTCGGGCCGCAGGAGTACCGGGCGGGGCGGGGTCGGGACGGGGAGGGCTGACCTGCTGGGCGCCCGGGCTGCTGGCGTGCTGGCTTGCTCGGCTGCTGCTTGCGTGGTGCTTGCCTGCTGGCTGGCTGCTGCTTGCGTGGTGCTTGCCTGCTGCTTGGCTGCTGCCTGGCCGCTGCTTGGCTGCTGCTTGCCTGCGGCTTGTCGGATCGCGCAGGCCGTCTTGTCGGATCGCGCAGCGCTGGTCACCGTCGTCGCGCGGGCGCGGGACGATGACCCCGCGGTGCCGCCGTCCCGGCGGCCCGGCCTCGTTGCCCGGTGAGAAGGAGCAGAGATGCCGTCGCACGCTTCCCTGGTCGGTGAGTACCTCCGCGCACGGCGCGACCTGACCCAGCCCGAGGACGTCGGGCTCCCACGCGAACCGAACCGGCGGGTCCGCGGACTCCGCCGAGAGGAAGTGGCCACCCTCGCCGGCATCAGCGCCGAGTACTACCTGCGTCTCGAGCAGGGCCGCGACCACCAGCCCTCCGACCAGGTGGTGCTCTGCCTCGGCCGCGCCCTCGCGCTCGACGAGGTCGCCGTGGCGTACCTGCGTCGGCTCGCCCGTCCGCCCTTCGGTCCGCGACAGCGGGGCCGCAACGCCGCCGACGAACCCGCGATCCAGCGCCTGCTCGCACGCCGGTCCGACATCCCGGCGTTCGTCGTCGACGACCGGCTCGACGTGGTCGCCTCGAACGCGCTCGCGGCGGCCCTCAGCCCGAGCATGCAGGTGGGTGCGAACCGGCTGCTGCGGATGTTCACCGAGGTCGACCGGGACACCTACCCGGACTGGCACCGCCGTGCGCAGGAGATGGTCGCGGTGCTGCGCATGCGTGCCGACCCGGCCGACCCGCGGATCCAGGACCTGGTCGGGCGTCTCTCCATCGGCGACGGGACGTTCGCCGACATGTGGGCGCGGCACGAGGTGCACGTCTACACGTCGGGGACCTGCATCGAACAGGTGGAACCGTTCGGGTCGATGGAGTTCGAGTGGGAGGACCTCCTGATCCCCGGACACGACGGGCTGACCGTGAACCTGCTCTACGCGCCGCCGGGGTCGCCCGGGGCGGCGGTGCTGGCGTACCTGACCGAGGTCATCGCGGTGGGGGCAGGCCGCTCGGCGCGGGTCCGCTCGAGGGGTGACGGGCGGGCTCGGGCGGCTCCGCCCGGGCGGTGACGGTCAGTCTTCGGCGGTGACGGTCGTGACCAGTCGGTCGTACGCGTGCCGGGACGCGGGCGCACCGGCGGGCCGCCAGAGCAGCAACCGCAGCGCGAAGTCGTCCGGGATGAGGAGCTCCTGGAAGGCCATCGACAGCGGTCCCACCGACGCCGGCGCGAAGCGGACCTCGCCGGTGCGTGCAGGCCGCCGGTGGTCGTGCGCCCACGTCCGCGCGAAGAGGATGCTCTGCGAGGACAGCTCGCCCACGAGCCGACGGAACCCGTCGTCCTCCTCGTGCTGCTCGAGGGAGTCCCGGAGCATGGCGGCCACCTGGGCGATGGTGTCCAGGCGGCCGGTGGCGGCCCCGTCCGCGTCGTTCCGATCCGCCTCGTCGTCGGCCTGCCGCCCGAGGAACGCGTACCGGGCGATGTTCACACCGGGGCGGAACGCTCCGGTGAGGGCCTGGGCGAGCGCGTTCGACGTCACCACGGTGAGGTGTCGGTCGGTGACCACCGCCGGGAGGCACCCGATCGCGACGACCATCTCGCGGACACCGGCAGGGGTCACGCCCTCGGCACCGTTGCGGCTCATGCGACCCACGGTAGCGCCGAGCGACGCGCGGGAGGGTGGCCCTCGGAGGACCAGTGCTCGGTGCGGCACGGGCGCGGACCGGGCTCTCGGCGCCCCGACGGTCGGCCGGGGTGGTCCCCAGCGCGGCGGCCGAGGCCCGACCCGGGCCCCCGGCAGGGGCACCCGGTCCTGAGAGGGCCACGTGCGACCGGCACGGTCGTCCCTACCCTGGCGGTCAGGAGGACTGATGACCGACTACCCGGACCCGAGGCCGAGCTGCCGTCACGGCGCATCCGCGTCTACGGGCGCGAGTTCGAGGCGAGCGCGCACGCCATCACGGACTTCCTCTCCCGTTCCGTCGTGCACTTCGACTGGATCCCGCTCCGCACCGACTCACAGTCGGTGGAGGTCACCGGGCACCGGTTGGCCGACGCCACGCTGCCGGTCGTCGTGTTCCCGGACGGGGCACGGCTCGTCGGCCCCGACCTCCGTCAGGTGGCCGATCGCCTGGGCTGGGTCCACGCACCCCGCCGCACCGAGTACGACCTGTCGATCTACGGCGCCGGGCCCGCCGGCCTCTCCGCCGCGGTCTACGCCGCGTCCGAAGGGCTGCGCGTCGTCCTGCTCGAGCGGGACGCCGTCGGAGGACAGGCTGGCTCGAGCAGCCTCATCGAGAACTACCTGGGGTTCCCGGACGGCGTCCCCGGGGCGGACCTCGCCGAGCGGGCGCGCGAGCAGGCCGTCCGGTTCGGCGCCGAGCTCCTGCTGATGCGCGAAGGGATCCGGGGCGCCTTCCACGGCCATCGGATCCACGCCGACCTGGCGGACGGCAGCCAGGTCGTCGCCCGCGCCAACATCTGCGCCACCGGCGTCGAGTGGCGCCGGCTCGGCCTCGAGCGCGAGGACGAACTCCTCGGCCGTGGGGTGTACTACGGCGCCGGGACGAGCGAGGCCGACCGGTGTTCGGGGGAGCAGGTCTTCGTCGTCGGGGGAGCGAACTCGGCGGGACAGGCCGCGATGAACCTCGCCCGCTCGGCGTCGCACGTGACGATGCTGGTCCGCGGTGACTCGCTGTCCTCGACCATGTCCGAGTACCTGAGCAGCAGGATCCGCCAGGCGCCGAACATCTCCGTGCAGACCACCAGCCGCGCCACCCGCCTCCTCGGCGACGACCGCCTGCGCTCGATCGAGGTCACCGACGACTCCGGCACCGCCGTCGAACGACCGGCCACCCGGCTCTTCATCTGCATCGGCGGGCAGCCCGACACCCACTGGGCCGCCGACACCGCCATCACCCGCGACCGCCTCGGGTACCTCGTCACCGGGCCCGACCTCGACGCCGTCCCGGGGGCGCTCGACGCATGGCCGCTGTCCCGTCGCCCGTACCACCTCGAGACCAGCGTCCCCGGGTCCTTCGCCGCGGGGACGTCCGCGCCGGCTCCGTGAAGCGCGTCGCCGCGGCCGTGGGCGAGGGCGCCAACGCCGTCACCCTCGTGCACCGCTACCTCGCCGAGACCGACTGACCCGCACCCGGAGGACCGACGATGACCGACGACACCGACCCCGCGCTCCCCACCGCCGGCCGATCCGCCGACCACCTCGACCGACCGGCCGCGTTCTTCAGCGCGCTCCTCAACGAGCACTTCGTCCTCGAGAGCGCCCGGAGCATCACCGTCAGCGAGTCCAGCAGCAGGTCCTCGCTGTACCTGACCACGCTCTCCAGCTCACTCGTGGCCTTCGGCTTCCTCGCCCACACCCCGTTCGCGCTCGGCTTCCTGGCGGCCATCATCCCGGTCATCGTCCTGCTCGGTGCCTTCACGTACGAACGCCTCGTGGAGACGTCGCTGGAGGACGTCGCAGCGCTCGCCGCGATGCAGCGGATCCGCCGCTACTACGGACGCCTGCTGCCGGAAGCGGACACG
The DNA here is from genome assembly GCF_979253735.1 of Curtobacterium sp. AC273. Taxonomy (NCBI): domain Bacteria; kingdom Bacillati; phylum Actinomycetota; class Actinomycetes; order Micrococcales; family Microbacteriaceae; genus Curtobacterium; species Curtobacterium sp. AC273. The sequence continues at coordinate 182,759 of NZ_CEEDDU010000006.1, forward strand.
TACTTCACCATGCCCCGGGGGCGGCACGCCGCGAACGAGCTCCTCGACATCGGCCGAGCGCCGTCCTGGTACCGACTGTTCTTCACGATGTCGTCGGCGATCGCGTTCGTGAACTCCATCGTCGCCGGAGCGGGCGTCGCGATCCTGATGGACCAGCTCGGCGCCGCCGACCCGGGGTCGATCGTCTGGGGAGTGGCCGCGGCGGTGGCGCTCGCCGCGGCACACCTCGCCTACCAGCTCCGGTCGTACCGCATGATGCACCGGCTCATCGCGCAGTCGGAAGCGCTCGACGAGCGGGACTGATCGGGGCGGCGCGCTACGGGCCGCCGGGCCGCCGGGTCGGGCCGGCGGGCCTGGCTGCACGGACGGCACGTGCCGTGGCGGTCACGGCCGGGCGCGCCGACTAGGGCCGTTCCGCCAGCTCCTCGACCCAGTCGGACGGGACACGGTCAGCCGGGCCCGGCACGGACTGCCGCCGGGGGTGGCTCTGCGGGTCCGCCAGGCGCGGCCCGGGCACCGTCTGCAGGGTGACGAAGTCCCAGAACCAGTCCTCGCCCGGCTCGAAGGACTGCATGACCGCGTGTCCGGTGGCCTCGAAGTGCGCGGTCGCGTGGCGGCCGAGGGAATCGTCGGAACAGCCGATGTGGCCACACGACGCGCAGCGCCGGAGGTGGACCCACCAGGAGCCGGTCGCGTCGCACTCGACGCACCCCTTCCCGGAGGGCGGCACGGACGCGTCGATCATGTTCGCGGTGTTCGTCATGCGAGAACGATGCACCCGCCGGTCGACGCTGCACGTCGGTCGTTCGACTGCACTTAGGTCAGGACGCCCGCTGTTCGTGGAAGCGGGCGGCCAGTTCGCGCCGTGAGGAGACGCCCCACTTCGCGTAGACGTGCCGGACGTGGGTGATCACGGTGTGCGAGGAGATGAAGAGGTCCGACGCGATCTGCTGGGTCGTGAGCCCGGCCGCGACGCGCCTCCACCACCTGCTGCTCCCGCGACGTCAAGCCGTCCTGGGCAGGGTCCACGCAGACCGGTCGTGTCGGCACGCCGGCGTCACGGAGCCGGCGCCGGACGCGTTCGGCGTCCCGGGTCGCGACGGCGCCTCCGAACCAGCTGGCGGCCTCCTGCCAGGCCTCGACGGCCCCCGGCTCGCCTGCCGCTGCGGCGAGGCAACCGAGGTCCTCGAGTGCCGACGCGAGCACCAGTGGCCGTCGTACGCGTCGGAGCCGCACCACCGCCCGGCTCAGGCTCTCCGCCGACCCGCGCACGAGACCGTGCACGTGCAACGCGATCCCCGCGGCGAGGTCGTTCTCCGGGTTGGCCTCGGCACGGGCGAGGGCGACGGCCTCGATCCGGCCGACCCGGTCGTGTCGGCCCGCTCGGAGGGAGAGCCGGAGCAGGTGCACGTCGTCGGCGGGGTCGGCCGGGCTCGACATCGACGCGACCGGCTCGTCGAGGGTCTGCCACGCCTCCTCGGTCAGGGACACCGCCTCGTCGACGGCATCGAGCGTCTGCGCCTCGAGCGCCAGCAGCCAGGCGCCGGCACGGTGCAGCGACGGGTTTGCCAGCAGGTCCTCCGCGAAGTGCCGGTACCGCTGCACCGCCTGTCGGTCGGACTGCACGAGCGCGATCCGGAAGAGGACCGAACCCGCGGTGAGGTCCGCGAAGCCGCCGAGTTCCAGGTCCTGCGCGATGTCGAGCACGGCCTCGGCGACGGTCTTCGCCTCTTCGAGCTCGCCCTGGTCGAACAGCACCCGCGTCCGGAGCATCATCCACGACGCCGACGCCCGGGCCAGGCGGTTGTTCCTCGTCTCCGTCGCGTTGGCCTCGGCGATGCGGGCTGCGCGCTCCGTGTCGCCCGTCGCGTTCGCGAGGAACGCGACCCACAGCCCCTCCGGCAACCAGGCCGTCGTCGCGGCCTCCGGTGATCCGGCGATCCGGCGCATCGCCGACGTGATGAGCCGGGTGGCGTCGGCGAAGCGTGCCTCGTTGAACGCGAGGACGGACTCGCTCGCCTCGAGCGTCGCGACCGCCCGCTGATCGGGCCCGAGGCGAGCGGCTTCCCGTGCCTCCGCCAGCGTGGCCCGGAGCGCCTCGTGGTCGCCCGCGTGGGCGAGGTTGAGCGCCCGCAACGCGAGGAAACGGGTCCGCGAGTCGGCGGGCAGTCCGGGCAGGTCCAGCCCGGACTGCACGGAACGGAGCGCGTCCGCCGTCGAACCGTCCGTCTGGAGCCGTGCGATCGCGAGCCGGAGCCGCGCGTCGTCCTCGACGTCGAGGTGCCCGTCGACGCACCGGCCATGAGCCGCGGCCTCCTGGACCCGGCCGCTCTGCCAGAGCAACGGCAGGACGTCGGCGACCAGTCCGGGGAGCGCCGGGGTCCCACGTGCCACCTCGGCCGCCCGGAGTGCGAGGGCGCTCGCCTGGTCGGCGTCGGTCTCGGCGAGTTCGAGTGCCGCGGACCGGAGGAGGTCGGCTGCCTCGACGTCGCCCGGTTCGGCGACGTCCGCGACCCGGGCGGCGACCGTCAACGGCTGGACGCCCTGACGCAGCAGCGCGGTGACGCCCTGCCGGACGAGCGCGTCACCGCGCGGCCGCCGGGATCATCGACTCCGCGACCTCGCGGATGACGTCGTGCCGGAAGGAGAGCACGCGTCCCTCGTCGACGAGCACCCCGGCCGCCAGCGCCTCCTGCAACTCGGGGAGCAGCCGGTGCATGGGCTCGCCGAGGACCGCGGCGAGCGCCTGCACGTCGAAGGTCCGTCCCAGCGTCGAGCCCACCTGCACGACCTGCCGCGCCGAGGTCGAGAGCCGCCGGAGGGTCTCCCGCACAGACGCTCCGAAGGCGGCGGGCAGGGTGGGTGACGGCAGTGTCGCGACACCGCCGCGGAGGTCGACCAGGTGCTCGTCGATGAGCCCGCGCACCAGTTCGACGATCAGCAGGGGAACGTTGTCGGCGCGGCGGGCGGCGTCGAGCACGGACTGGTCCGGCACGGCGTCGAGCAGGTCGCCGATCACCACCGCGGTCGCCTCGTCGGTGAGCGGTTGCAGGTCGATCACCCGGCCTCGCGTCGAGAGTTCCTCGACGGTGTCCGCCACGGACGGGTCCTGGTCCTCGGAGCGCACCGCGACGACCCACAGCACCGGCAGGTCGGACAGCCGTCCGGTGAGAACCGGAGGACCGCGAGGAACTCGTGTCGCACCACCAGCAGGTCGTCCAGGACGACGACGACGCCGGTGGTCGACGCCGCGCGTTCCAGGTCCTCCTGCAGCTGCTGGAGGAGCCAGTACCGCGACTCGGGATCGGCGGCGACCGCCCGGAGCGCCGCGTGTCGAAGATCGGGGGGGGCCCGGTGCCGAAGGCGTCCAGGACCGGGGCGAGCGGGATGAGGTGGGCGTCCCGGTCGGTCCGCGCGACGGCGAGGCGTGCGCCCGCGGCGGTGGCCTGCGCGATCGCCTCCTGGAGGAGCCGCGACTTCCCGATGCCGGACGGCCCCCGGACGACGATGACGTCGCCCGTTCCGGCTGCGAGGCCGCGACCGCCGCGGCGATGTCGGACTGTTCGGCGGCCCGACCACGGATCGGCGGTTCACGGTGTCGTCCGGGAGCGCCGGCGGGGCGGAGGGGCCCCTCTCGCACGGCGCGGTCCTCGTTCGTCAACACGGTGTCCACCAGTTCTCCTCGGGTGGCTAGAGTCTATGGACGAGGTGTGGACCAGCGACTGGCCCTGTCACTACCCCAGCGGGGACGCCGCGGCTCGTCGGGCCGGTCGACGCCCCCGGTTCCGTGCGGGATCGGCCCCGACGGCTGCCCGGCGGCGACGGGCCGCACCCTCCGTGCCGGAGGGTGGCCCCGGCAGGACCACGACGAGCCGTTTGACGTTTGGGACCCGCAGCGCGGGTGTGCAGGCTCGTGACATGACCGCGACACGAGATGGTTCCGCGCTGCGACCGCTCCCCGGTGGTCCGCCACGGGACCGGCTTCTGGATCGTCGCCGTGACGTTCACCGCGGTGATGGCCTACTCGACGGTGCCGACGCCCCTGTACGGCCTGTACGAACGAGCGGACGGCTTCCCGCAGTTCGTCGTGACCTTCGTGTTCGCCGCCTACGCCGTCGGGGTCGTCGCGGCGTTGTACCTCGCCGGCACCTCAGTGACGTGGTGGGTCGTCGGCGGATGATCCTCGTCGCCGTCGCGGTGGAGATCGCGCGGCGGTCGTCTTCCTCCTCTGGCCCCAGCTGCCGGGCCTCCTCGTCGCAACGCCTGGTCAGCGGGGTCGGGGTCGGGCTCCTCACCGCGACCGCGACCGCACACCTCGGCGAGTTGCGGTCCCGCGCCCACCCGGAGGAGGACGCGGCGAACGCCGTGACCGTCTCCGGCGTCGCGAACCTCGGCGGACTCGGGCTCGGCCCCTCGTCGGCGGGCTCTTCGCCGAGTTCCTCCCCGCCCCGCTGGTGCTGCCCCACCTCGTCTTCCTCGTCGTCTTCGTGATCGGACTCGTGGCGATCGCGATGGTCGCCGAGATGGTGGCCCCGCCGGTCGAGCGACGCCCGTACCGGCCGCAGCGGATCGCCGTCCCGGAGAAGGCCCGAGCGACGTCCGTACGCCGGCGCCGCAGCGTTCTCCGCCTTCGCGGTCTTCGGCCTGTTCACGTCCCTCGCGCCGACGTTCCTCGTGGTGTCGCTGCACCAACTGGACCGGCTCGCCGCCGGCATCGTCTCGTTCTCGGTGTTCGCTGCCGCCTGCTTCGCACAGGTGCTCCTGCGCACCGTGACGGTCGCCCGGCAGCTCCGCGTGGTGCTCGTGGTGCTGCCGGCCGGGCTGGTGCTGCTCGCGGTCGGTGCGGTGATCGGGCCGTTCCCGCTCTTCACCGCTCGGGGGCGTCCTCGCCGGCGCAGGGGTCGGGCCGCTTCTTCCGGTGCGCACTCGCCCGCGCGGCGTCGACCGCGGACGCCGGGTCACGCGGTGTGGTCCTGGCCGCGGTGTTCCTCATCGCCTACGCGGGACTGTGCGTCCCGGTCCTGCTCGTCGGAGGCGCGCTGGTCGTCTTCCAGCCGGTCCCCGTGCTCGTCGTCTTCGTCGCCCTCGTCCTGGTCGCGGTGGTGGTCTCCGCGGTCGGGATGCTGCGGCGGTCGGACGGCCTGGCCGGCCCGCTCGAGGCCGAGGAGCGCGTCCCCGAGCCCGGCACGGGTCGTGACCCCGAGCTTCGGGAACAGCCGGTACAGGTGGCCGCTCGCCGTGCGCGGCGACAGGAAGAGCTGGTTCGCGATCTGCTTGTTCGTGAGACCGGCCGCAGCGAGGGACGCCACACGACGTTCCTGTTCGCTGAGGTCCGCCGACTCGATCGACACCGTCGGTGCACACGCGCCGCCCGCGACGCGGAGCTCGGACTGCGCCCGACGCCGCCACTGCTCGGCGCCGAGGCCCTCGAACACGCTCGCCGCGAGCCGGAACTGCGTCCGAGCGTCCAACGGGTGCATGTTCCGGCGCAGCCAGTCGCCGTACGCGAACCGGACGCGTGCGACCTCGTACGGGGCGGTGTCGACGTCGACGGTCGCGAGGGCGTCCTCGAACGCCGCCCGGACGTCGTTGCCGACGTCGAGGACGGCCCGGGCCGCGCGCAGGACCAGCGCCTGACGGGGGGAGACCCGGCGCCCGATCCGCTGCTCGGCCGTCTCCAGCAGCGCGATGCCGTGGTCGTGGAGCCGCAGGCGAGCCGCGCACTCGGCGGCGTCCAGCAGCTCGACGGGCCCGTAGCTGTCTGCGACCCATCGACTCTCCACCGGCGGCCGCGTGACCGACCGGGCGTGCGCCTCCTCGAACCGTCCCATCGCGACGTCGAGCGAGGTCCGCGCGTGGTCGGCGGTGCGTGCGACGAGCGGGGCGCCGTGCTGTCGGGCCCAGCGGGTCGCGTCCTCCGCCTTCTCGACCGCCTGTTCCGCGTCGCCCTGCACGGAGTGGACCACGGCGTGGAGCGCGTCCGCCAGCGCGACGAACGTCGAGGCGCCCCACCGATCCGCGGTCTCGTGCAGTCGCGTGAGCACAGTGCTCGCGGCGCGCAGTCGGCCGGCCTGGAAGGCGGCCACCGCGTCGCGGCAGGACCGGAAGTACCCGAGGAGGCCGGTGCCGCCGGCTCGGCCGAGCATCGCGTCGACGAGGTCTCGCCGAGGATCGGTCGCGTCGAGCAGCGACCAGGCGACGTGCAACGCGACGGCCTTCCACGGCTGGGCGTCGGCCGCCGAGGTGGGCGTCCCGGTACAGGGCCGCCCGCTCGTGTTCCGTCCGAGAGTCGTCGACGCAGTCCTCGACGAGCCGCAGCACCGGGTCGAGGTCGCGGTCGGCGGCGAGGGACAGGGCGTCGTCCCACCAGGAGTGGTCGCCGCGGAGGAAGCAGAGGACGAACAGGGTCGTGACCAGGAGGTCGTCGTCGTGGTCGGCCGTGTCGAGCGCGGCGAGGACGGCGCGTCGGCAGTCCCGGACCTCGCCCGAGCGGACGGCTCGGACGAACTCGGTCGCGGCCGTCATCGCCGGCAGTTGCTCGGCCCCCGTCCCGGCGAGACGGTCGCCTTCCGTGTCCACGACGGCGAAGTCCTCGATGAACGCCGCGACGGCCGTCGCCTCGGGCACGCAGCCGAGACCTCCGGTCGTCGGACGAGGTCAGGCGCGCGGCCTCGAACAACGCGGTGACGGCCTCGTCGGGGCGGCGGAGCCGGAAGGACTCCTCGACGAGGGCGACCAGGCGCTCGGCCAGGCGGTCGTCGTCGCCGGGCGACGTCGTTGCCAGGGCGAGGACGCGGAGACGCTCCGGAACCCCGGCGGTGGCGGCGACCGCCGCACGGGCCCGTCGGAGTTCCGCGCCGGAGGCGGTCGAGAGCAGGGACGCCCGGACGACGGGGTCACGGACGATCGGCCCGGCACCGGCGACGGTGGCGCGCAGACCGACGGTCGTGGAGGTCCCGTCCGGGGCGGACAGTTCGAGCTCCGCGTCGGGCGGGAACTCGACCGACGCGATCGAGGCGAGGAGCGCTGCCTCGCGCTCCTCACGGGAGAGTCCGTCCACGACGCGGGCCGCCCGTTCCGCCGTGGCTCCCAGTGGCGGGTAGACGACCGGGAACGGTGCCGAGCGGTCGGTGCGGGACTCGGCGGTCCACGCCCGACCCACGGTGCGGAGGAGGAGCGGGTTGCCGGCCGCGAGACGGCGGAGCATCGCGAGACGGGTGGCCGGGAGGTCGACGCTGTCCTGACGGAGCAGGTCCTCGATGGCCGCTGCCCCGAGTGGGCGGGAGCGGAACGGACCGGAGGCCGTCCCAGCCGGGGACCGTCTCCCGGTCGTCGACCGCGACGACGCACACGGTGCCCGGATCCCGCACCAGGCCCGCGAGCATCGAGTGCAGTTCGGTGCGCGCACCTTCGGCGAGCGTGTGGAAGTCGTCGACGAGCACGACGCCGACCTGACCCGACGGTACGACCGGTGCCGTCGGGGGCGCCGGCGACCGGCGACGGGATCCGCTCGGCCGCACCCCGGACGAGCGCGACCCACGGTCCGAACGACGACGCGGAGACGACGGGGTCACCGCCGGACGACCGCAATCGCACGACCTTGTGCCCGTCCGCTCGTGCCGCGGCCTCGATCCCGGCGAGGGCGTGCGTCTTTCCCGTGCCGACGGCCCCCTCGAGGATCAGGAAGCGGTCGTCCGCAGTCGATGACGGGTGGACCGCCCGACGGAGCAGGTCGTCGTCGTGGTCGTCGCCGTGCGTCGGTCGTGTGCCCGCGATGCTGATGGTCATCGTTCGCTCCTCGGTCATCGGTGGTCGTGCCGGTCGGGCGCTGCACCGATCCGGTGCGATCGGACGCTACTGACCCGGCGTCCGCCCGCACATCACCCCTCGACGGTGAGCGCATCCCCTGCCCGGAGCCGGGCCACGGCGAGTCATCCGACTCAGGCGTCGACGAGCGCGCGCCTGGGACGCCTCGGAACGCACCATCGTGATCGGGAGGAGCGGAGCCCATGACGTCGAACCACGTCGCACCACCGCAGCGTCGCGCCCGCCGGCCGACCGACGAGGACCTCCGGTGACGCCGTCGGGCGCGCGGGTCCCGATCGACGCGCAGAGCGTCGACGCGCCGCTGTCGCGGTCGGCCGTCTTCCTGACGATGACGATCGGACCGGACGACGACGACCTCGACGCGGTCCGCGACGTCATCGCGGACCTGGACGGGCTCATCAAGACCGTCGGCTTCCGTGACCTCGGTGCGCACCTGTCGTGCGTCGTCGGCATCGGTGCGACCGCGTGGGACCGGTTCGTCCCGCACGTCCGGCCACGCGAGCTCCGTCCCTTCACGCCGATCTCCGGGGGGAAGCACGGCGCCCCCGCCACGCACGGTGACCTGCTCTTCCACATCCGTGCCGAGCGGCAGGACTTCTGCTTCGAGTTCGAGCGGCTCCTGCTCGCGGCACTCGGCGACCACGCCGTCGTCCTCGACGAGGTCTCCGGGTTCCGGTACTTCGACACCCGCGACCTCCTCGGGTTCGTCGACGGCACCGCCAACCCCGTCGCGCAGGACCTCGACGCCTCCGCGCTGGTCGGGGACGCCGACCCGGCCTGGGCGGGCGGCAGCTACGTCGTCGTGCAGAAGTACCTCCACGACCTGGCGGGGGTGGAACGCGCTCGGGACCGACGCGCAGGAACGGATCATCGGGCGGTCGAAGTCCGACAACGTCGAACGCGACAGTGCGACCGAGGCGCGACCGTCGCACAAGACCCTCGCCACGATCGTCGACGACGCCGGGGTCGAACACGACATCCTGCGCGACAACATGCCGTTCGGACGACCGGGCAGCGACGAGTACGGCACGTACTTCATCGGCTACAGCAGTGAGCTCTGGGTGCTCGGAACGCATGCTGGAGCGGATGTTCGTCGGGGATCCTCCCGGCACCTACGACCGACTGCTCGACTTCTCGCGCGCGGTGACCGGAGCGACGTTCTTCGCCCCGACGCACGACCAGCTGGTCGGCCTCGAGCAACTGGGCGCGACCCCGCCGGCCACCCCCACGCCCCACCGCGACCTCGGCATCGGATCACTGAGACGACCGCAAGGACGGACACCATGAACCACCTCCTCCGAGAACTCGCACCGTTCGGCCCCGACGCCTGGGCGATGCTCGACGCCGAAGCCCGGGACCGACTCGTCCCGGCGCTCACCGCACGACGGGTCGTCGACTTCGACGGTCCGTACGGCTGGCAGCGGTCGGCCGTGGACCTCGGCCGGACCGAGACGCTCGACGGGACGCCCGGCATCAGCGCCCGTCGACGACGGGTCCTCCCGCTCTGCGAGGTCCGCGCCGAGTTCACCGTGCGGGTCGAGGAGATGGTCGACTTCTCCCGGGAGCGACCGACGTGGACCTCGGCGCACTGGACCAGGCCGCACTCCGCATCGCAGCGCTCGAGAACGAAACCGTCCTCCGCGGCTGGGCGGCCGGCGGGGTCGTCGGGATCGGAGGCGCGACGACGCAGCCCACCCAACCGCACGACGGGACCGCGGAGTCGATCCGGGTCGCGGTCACGAACGCGGTCGCGGCGCTCCGGGACGCCGGGGTCGACGGCCCGTACTCGTTCGCCTGCAGCCCGCTCGACTGGGCGGCGATCGTCGAGACCGACGACGCGGGCTCCCCGCTCCGGAAGCAGATCGAGGGGATCATCGGCGGGCACGTGGAGCGGGCTCCGGGGATCGAGGAGTCGGTGGTGATCAGCCTGCGCGGCGGCGACTTCGAGCTGACGATCGGCGAGGACCTGACCCTCGGCTACCTCCACCACGACCGTGACGACGTCTCGCTCTACGTCGAGGAGACGTTCGCGTTCAAGGTCAACACCCCGGAGGCGGCGGTGCGCGTCGTGCGGACGCTCTGACCCACACCCATCCCCACGACGCTCCGACCCACGACGCCCCCACCCGCGACGCGCCCACCGGCGACGCGCCCACCCGCGTCAGGCCGGCGGCTGCCCCGCGCTTCCCCTGCACGTCGAGGAACGCGACGGCCGCCGCGCTCTCCGGCGTCGACGGGAACAGCGGCGTGATCGTCAGCCCGCCCGTCCCGGGGACGACGAGCAGCTCCCACTCGAAGTCGAGCCGCCCGAAGGGTGGCACGTCCTGCACGAACGCGCCGTTGGTCAGGATGGCCACGTCGTACCGTCCCCAGAGCTCGGCGAACTCGGGGGAACGCGTCATCAGCCCGCCGAGCACCTCGCGCATCCGCTCGTCCCCGGGGTCCGCGCTGAACCGGAAGACGGCGACGATCTGCGCGGCTCGTGCCTGCCACTCCGCGGCCGGGTACTTCGCGCGGCACGCCTCGGAGAACACGTACTCGACGCGGTTCTGCCCGGGGCTGAGGACGCCGCCGCCGATCGCATCGCAGAGCGGCGTTCGACGCGACGATGTCGAGGTTCCGGTCGGCGACGAAGACCGGGGTGCCGTCCCACCGGCGCACGAGCCGTCGGAGCTCCTCGTCGCTCGGCCGTCGCCCGCTCCCCGGCGCCTCCGGTGCAGGGGCGCGTTCCGCGACCGCCCGCAGGTACGCGGCGCCGTCGGCGTCGAGCCGGAGGGCGCGTGCCAGTGCCGCGATCACCTGGGCGGAGGGGGACGTGCTCGCGGCCCTGCTCCAGTCGCACGTAGTACTCGGTGCTGATGCCGGCGAGCTCGCGACCTCGGCCCGCCGGAGGCCCTTCACGCGACGTCGGTCGTCCGCGGGCAGTCCGGCGTCCGAGGGGCTGACAGCCGCTCGTCGCGCCCGGAGGTACCCGCCGAGCAGCGAGGCGTCGGGCGTCACGGCGACGACGGCTGGCACGTGGGTCGGACCATGCCCCGATCCTAGACGGACGTACAGAGGCGCCGGACGCACGCGCTCGCACGATCGCGCGCGCGGACGCCCGCGCACGCACGCACCCGCGAGCACGCACGCACGCACGCGCAAGGACGCGCGCGACGGCGCCCGTACCCGCCCGACCCCCGCCTCTACCCCTGCAACTGCCGCCACGCGGTGATCTGGAAGTCACGCACCTCGAAGGACGCGAGCCCCATGAGCGAGCGTTCCGGCTTCGCCGGGGAACCGCACGTGGATCGTCTGGTCGAGCATCACGAGCGACCCGCTGGAGGCGACCCGGTCGGGCACGATGTCGAACACCTCGAAGCTCTCGAGGATCGCCGCGCACAGGCGGAGCACCGCGGTCCGCCCGCGGATCTGGCTGCAGGTGGCCGGCTGGTAGACCACGTCCGTGTCGAGGAACGGCACGAGCTGGTCGAGGTCGCGTGCGCGGAAGTTGTCGAGGAAGTCGCGCACCACGAGTTCGTTCTCCAGCGATGCCGTCATCCTGGACAGCGCGTCGTCAAGCGGGTCGAGCACGGGGTCCCCTCCGTTCGTCTCGAGGAGCACGACCAGCGCCGATCCGGTCGTGACGAGTGGGAGCAGCGGGACGACCATCGGCGCGGCGTGCACCAGGGCGGTGCCGGCGACGGCACCCGCCAGCACGGCCAGGACGACCAGCAGCTGCACCAGTCGCACGCCGGGTCGACGCGCTGCGAGCTCCTCGACGAGCGAGGTCAGCGTCCCGGTGACGAACGTCGTCGTCACGCCGGAGGCGCCCGAGACCCGTTTCGCCAGCACGGTCTGCGTGCCGAGCGCCGCCGCCGAGAGCGCGATCATCCCGCACGACCCGGCTGTCCCGACGTGCCCGCCGGTGGTCGCCCACGCCACGAGCAGGCCGAGCAGCAGGACGAGGCCGCCGCCGGCCAGAGCCCGGACGCCCGTCTCGGGTAGGCCGTGCCGGTCACCGGCGTCGGCGACACTCGGAAGGCCACGAACGCCGCGGCCGCGAAGACCGGCGAGCGCGGTCGCCGCGCCGGCGACCGTCACGAGCCAGTCGGGGCGGGTGAACATCCCGAGCAGCACGAGGTTGCCGGTCATGTTCGCCGTGAAGATGCCGCCGAGCAGCAGGAACGCGAACGCGTCCGCCGCGCCGGACCCGAAGGCGAGCAGCACGAGGGCGGCGCCCAGACGCGCGCCGGGGGCTCCCGCCTCGTGCGTGTCGCGACCGCTCGACACGGGTCAGCCCTCCCGCGCGAACGGCATCGAGTGGCCGAGTCGGACGCCGTACCGGGCGATCGCCCGTGCGACGTCGAGCCGGTCGCTCGCGTAGACGGACAGTGCGGCGTCGAGCGGGCGTCGCGCGAGCGCGTCGGCCAGCGCGAGCGCGTCACCGGCGGCCTTCGCCGCGCCCATCGCGGTGTGCGGACGCACGACGGCCGCCGCGTCGCCCGTCAACACGGCCCGGCCGGCCGTCGACGCGGTGCGACGTAGTCGACGATGGCCTGGAGGAACGGGGCCGGTTCCGCCAGGACGGCTGCGGCGAACTGCGGGGGGCAGTTCCGGACACCGCGTCGGAGTGCAGCTCGTCGCGGAGCAGGTCGGGCAGGTCACCGGGTGCCAGCGAGGTCCCGGTCGGCGGACGCCCGGACTCACGCATGATCCGCTCGAGCCGGCTCGGCCCGATCGGTCGGTACCAGACCCAGTTGTACCGGCGGAGGCCGGGTTCGGTCTCGCCGTCCGGTCCGGGCACCAGGTAGCCGAGCACGTGCGAGCCGGGCCCGGTGAAGAACGCGAAGCGCTCGAGGAGCAGGTCTGCGGCCTCGGCGCGCAGGGCCCGCTCCGGGATGAGTCCGCGCCAGTGCTGTACCCGACGTACCGGTTCGTGTGCTCGTCGGGCGCGACGAAGCGGCGGACGACGGAGTTCGCACCGTCGGCGCCGACGACGACGTCGAAGGACCGGGCGCGTCCGTCGGCGCCCACCACCTCGGCGTGGGCGTCGTCCGCTCGGACCGCTTCGACGCGGTGGTCGAGGAGGTACTCGTCGTCGTCGAGCAGGCTCCGGAGGGTCACCCAGAGGTGGTCCCACGAGACCTGCGTCTGCGGGGACCGGTCGCGGGAGACGACGTGCCGGACTGGTCGAGCGTGATCCGCTCGTGCGCCAGGACGCCGACGTCGGCCGCGCGGTCGAGGCCGAGCCGCCGGAGCGAGAACCAGGTCCTGCTGGGCGACCAGTCCGGCCCCACGGCGCTCGAGGCCCGTCGGCGAGCGCTCGAACACGGTCACCTCGTGGCCGTCCTGCTTGAGCAGGGCCGCGGCGAAGAGGCCACCGAGCGACCCGCCGACGACGGCGACCCGGCGCCGGGTCGGTGATCGGAACGGGGAGGAGGTCGTCATCGTCGTCGCCCTACTCCAGGCGCCGCTCTTCGGCCTCCTCGGCGCGTCGTTTCTCCTCCTCGTGCGCCTCCTCGACCTTCTCGATCGCTTCCTCGCGGGGCTTCTTGTCGGTCATCGTGTGTCCTCTCCGTGTTGGTCGCGGGCGATCCTGCTCGCAGCCTCTCGGAACGCCATCCCACCGGGGCGCCGGACAGCGCACCAGAGTCGCTTTGACTGCAGTTCCGTGATCCGGATCGGACCGACATCGAACGCGAGCACGACTCGTGACCGGCGGCATGTCCTCGCAGCCTCCCGGGACCGGCCCCCGGTACGCTCGGTTCCCGTGTCACGAGTCGTCCGCCGCCCCCGTTCCGCTCGTCCGGAGGCCGGTGACGTTCTCGGTCGTGGCCGTGCTCGTGCTGGCGGTGGGCTACCTCGTCGCCGCGGCCGTCGTGCCCTTCGCCCCGGCGAGCGCCTCGACCACCACGTACTCGGCGCCGACCTCCACGGTGCCGGACCTCACCTTCCCCGGCTACGGCGCCACCGCGGTCGAGGCCACCGACTTCCCGGAGAGCCTCCGACCAGTGGGGACACGAAGCCCCGGTCGATCGCCAGCATCTCGAAGGTGGTCACGGCACTCGTCGTCCTCGACGCCAAGCCGTTGCAGCCCGGCGAACCCGGACCGTCGATCGCGTTCAACGCCGAGATGCAGGGGCTCTACGCCGGTACCTCGCGGTGAACGGCGAGGTCGCTCCGATGCCCGCCGGCCTGAAGCTCTCCGAGTACCAGACGCTGCAGGTCATGCTGATGAAGTCGGCGAACAACTACGCGGGGTCGCTCGCGATCTGGGCGTTCGGGTCGCTCGGCGCCTACGACCGTGCCGCTGACGCGTGGCTCGAGCGCCAGGGTCTCGACGACACGACCATCGACGAGCCGACCGGGCTCGACGCGGACAACACCTCGACCGCGACGGACCTCGTCAAGCTCGGCCAGCTCGCGCTCGCGAACCCGGTGGTGAAGGAGGTCGTGGGGACCAAGAAGGTCACCGTGCCCGGCGCCGGCGAGATCGAGAACTCGAACAAGCTCCTCGGGCTGGACGGTGTCGAGGGCATCAAGACCGGCACCCTCGACGAAGCCGGCGCCTGCCTGCTGTTCGCGGCGACCTACGAGCGCGGCGGCAAGTCGGTGACGGTCGTCGGCACCATCCTCGGCGGGGGTCGACCACGACTCGCTCGACGTCGACGTGCAGCGCCTGCTCCGGTCGGTGGCGGACAACTTCCAGGTCGTCACGCTGACGCACGCGGGACAGACCTTCGGGACGTTCTCGACGCCGTGGCAGGACGAGGCCGACGCCGTGTCCGGGAAGGCGTCCGAGGTGCTGGTGTGGGGGAAGACGACCGTCTCGGCGAAGGCCCACCTCGACCGGATCACGCTCGGCACGAAGGGGGAGCGCGTCGGGCAGGTGCGCTTCACGGTCTCCGACCACGACCCGGTGGGCGGTCCCGCTGGTCCTCGAGCGCTCGATCGACGACCCGGGCGTGGTGGCGGTGGACCAACCCGTTCCAGGGGCGCGTGACGACCCCGCCGGCCGCACACCTCCGGCCCTGGTCTCCGGCGGACGCGCCGGTGCTGCGCGCGGCCTCGGCCGACCCGGAGCTCGCACGCCAACTCGGCGGGTCGCCGTTCGACGACGCCGCGGCGGCGGCGGCGTTCATCGCCACCCGGTACCGGGACGACGACCACGCCCGCAACTGGGCGGTGGACGACGGCACCGGCACCGTCGTCGGGGCCGTCGGCGTCACCTCCGTCGAGTACGGGCACGGCACCGCGTGGATCTCGTACTGGCTCACTCCCGCGGCACGCGGCCAGGGGCTGGCGACCCGTGCCTCGGTGTCCGCCACCGAGGACGCCTTCGCCCTCGGACTGCACCGCCTCGAGCTCGGGCACCGCACGGACAACCCCGACTCGCGCGGCGTGGCCACCCGCGCGGGCTTCGCGGCCGAGGGGATCGAGCGCGAGCGGCTCCGTTACGGCGACGAGCGCTTCGACGTCGAGACCCATGCCCGACTCGCCACGGACCGGCCCCCCGACGTCCGGCCCCTGCCGATCGCGGCCGCAGGGTCGTAGTGTCGGACGTGTGACGACGACGTTCTCCGCACTGCCCCGTCCACCCTCGGGATCGACGCCCGCGGCATCGCGGCCTTCCTCGACGCCCTCGAGTCCACCCTGGACGTGGAACCGCACGGCTCGTGCTCCTCCGCCACGGCCAGGTCGCGGCGGAGGGTTGGTGGCGGCCGTACGACCGCGACCGCGTCCACCTGCTCTACTCCCTGAGCAAGAGCTTCACCGCCGCCGCGGTGGGGATCGCCGTCCGCGAGGGTCGCATCGACCTCGACGCCACCGCCCTGTCGTACTTCCCGGAGCTCGACGCCGACGTCACCGACGAGCGCAGCCGCCGCATCCGGGTCCGGCACCTGCTGGCGATGGCGAGCGGTCACCGCGAGGAGACCATCGCCCGTGCCGAGGCCCTCGACCTCGTCGAACACCGTCCGCGGCTTCCTCCTCCTGCCGCCCGACGAGGAACCCGGCACGGTCTTCGCCTACAACCAGCCCTGCACGTACACGCTCGGCGCGATCGTCCGTCGGGTGAGCGGCGTGTCCCTCGTGGAGTACCTCCGTCCCCGGCTGCTCGACCCGCTCGGCATCGACGACCTCGCGTGGCGGCGGGACGCGTCCGGTGCCGAGTTCGAGTACAGGGGTTGCTACGCCACGACGGAGTCGGTCGCGAAGCTCGGTCAGCTGTACCTGCAGCGCGGCGTGTGGGACGGCGAGCGGATCCTCGACGAGGACTGGGTCGCCGCGGCGACGAGCACGCAGGTGGAGAACCCCGCCGAGGCGAACCCCGACCGGCGCCAGGGGTACGGCTTCCAGTTCTGGATGGCCCGTCACGGGTTCCGCGGCGACGGCGCGTACGGCCAGTTCTGCGTCGTCCTGCGCGGAGCAGGACGTCGTCCTCCGCGATCACCGGGCAGAGCCTCGACATGCAGGCGGTCCTCGACGCGGCCTGGCAGCACCTGCTGCCCGCCGTCGACGCTGCGGACGCCGACGGGGCCGGGGACGACGGCCTGGAGGCGCGACTCGCCTCCCTGGGGCTGCCCCCGGTGCGGGGTGGCCGGCTCCCCCGACCTCGCTGCCGCCGGTCCGTTCCTGGGGCCGGAGCTCGACGGCCTCATGTTCACGCACGACGCCGACCGCTGGCGGGCGACGATCGACGTCGACGGCGACACGCTCTCGGTGCCGGTCGGCGAGGGGGAGTGGGCCGTCGACGGCGCCCTCGCGGCGAGCGGCGCGGTGGACCCGGACGGCACGGTGCTGGTCGACGTCCGCTTCGTCGATACCCGCACCTCCTGCACCTGCGCGTCGACCCCGGCACCGCGACCGTCTCCGCCAGCTGGGCGACCGAGCCGCTGCACGACGGCCCGCTCACCCCTCCGTCGTCCGGCCGACTGGCCCCACCCGATCGCACCCCCGCGCCGACGTCGCACCCCCGCACACCGGGGTGCGACGTCCGTGGCAGGGTGCGACCCGAACGGCCGTCGTCAGGGAGCCGCCGCCGGCAGGTCGAGCGTGACGTCCGGAGCGTCCTCGAACCGGAGCGACACGACGACGTCGTCCGCGTCGCGGAAGCGTGCGGGCAGGTCGAGCGCGTACGACGCCGGACCGAAGTCGGCCGTGCAGGCGTTGCCACCGATCATATGTCATCGTCACGACCGGCCCCCGGTCGCCGGACTCGATGCCCGTCGGAGCGGTGGGGCAGCTGGACGACCCGTACGTCGTGACGAAGAACCGCTCGCCCGGGTCGACCCACCCCACCGCCGGACCGGTGGCGGGGGGGAGCTCGGACAGGCCGCCAGGGCCGGCGCCGTCGTACGGCTCGCCGATGACGTCGGACCCGAGCACCCGCTCAGGAGCGACACCACCACCGCGGCCGTGACCACGCCGGCGGAGGCACGGCTGCGGGACCTCGGCTGTGACGCATCGCGGGCTCAGGGGGTGTCGGACTTGTGCTCGACGACGTCCTGCAACTCGGGGCGCTTCGGGACCACGCCGTCGCCGGACGACGTGTGCTTGATGCGGCGGACGACCCAGGGCACGAGGTACTCGCGCGCCCAGCCGAGGTCCTCGGCGCGGGCCTCGCGCCACGGCCGGGCCTCGAGCGGTTCCGGGTTGAACGGCGCGAGCCCGTGCTCGACCCCGAGGGCGTCGAGCACGGCGGCGGCGACGGTGGCGTGGCCCATCGGGGAGTGGTGCAGCCGGTCGGGCGCCCACATCCGCGGGTCGCGCAGGACCCGGAGCGCCCACATGTTCGCGACGAGGGCGCCGTGCTTCAGCGCGATCGCGTGCAGGTTCTCGTTGTAGATCGCGGTCTTTCCGCGCACCATGCCGAGCACCGGGGTCATCCCGACGTCGGGGCCGGTGAAGAGCACGACGGTGGCGCCGTCGCTCCGCAGCCGTTCGACCATCCGGTCCACCCGCTCGGCGAGCTCGTCGGGGTCGGAGCCGGGCCGGATGATGTCGTTGCCGCCCGCCGACACGGTCACCAGGTCGGGGCGGAGCCGGTGAGCGCCGGCTCGACCTGCTCGTCGATGATCTGCTGCAGCAGGCGCCCGCGGATCGCGAGGTTGGCGTAGGCGAAATCGTGGGTCTGGTTCGCCAGGACCTCGGCCACCCGGTCCGCCCAGCCGCGGTTGCCGCCCGGCACCGTGGGGTCCAGGTCACCGATCCCCTCGGTGAACGAGTCACCGATCGCGACGTCCCTGGACCACGGATGACGATCTGACACGACTCGGACCATAGTCTCGTGCCATGACGAAGGCCAACACGGCAGCCGCGGGGTGGACCGCGCCGGAGGACCTGCTCGACCGCATCGCCGGCCGCGCCCCCGGCTACGACGCCGCGAACGCGTTCTGCACCGAGGACCTCGACGAACTCCGGGCGGCGGGCTACCTGCGGATCGGCGTGCCGGTCGAGCGGGGCGGGTCCGGCCTCGGGCTCGCCGCGACGAGCGCGGTGCAGCGGCGCCTCGCGCAGGCCGCACCGGCGACGGCGCTCGGGCTCGGCATGCACCAGGTGTGGGTGCAGGCGGCGCGGGCCGTCACCGCGCGGGGTGAGTCGTTCCTCCAGGCCGTCACCGACCACGCGTCGGACGACCACCTGCTCGCGTTCGGGGTGAGCGAGCCCGGCAACGACGCCGTCCTGTTCGACTCGTCGACGACGGCGGAGCCGGACGGCGACGGCGGGTACCGCTTCACCGGCACCAAGGTGTTCACCTCGCTCGCGCCCGCGTGGGACGTGCTGAGCGTCTTCGGCAAGGACGAGACCGGGCCGGAGCCCGCGGCTCGTGCACGGCTTCGTGCTCCGCGCCGACGGCGACGTCGAGCACCTGGACGACTGGGACACGCTCGGGATGCGGGCGACGCAGAGCCGCACGACGAAGCTGCACGGCGTGCGCGTGCCGGCGGAGCGGATCGTGCGGTCGCTGCCGGTCGGGCCGAACCAGGACCCGCTCGTGTTCGGGGTCTTCGCGGCGTTCGAGCTCCTCATCGCGTCGGTGTACGTCGGCATCGCCTCGCGTGCGGTGTCGCTGGCGGTGTCGGCGGTGCAGTCGCGCGCATCGCTCGACAGGACGCCCCGGTCCGAGGACCCGGACGTGCGCCGGACGATCGCGGACCTGCGCGGGGCGGTC
Organism: Curtobacterium sp. AC273; assembly: GCF_979253735.1. Taxonomy (NCBI): domain Bacteria; kingdom Bacillati; phylum Actinomycetota; class Actinomycetes; order Micrococcales; family Microbacteriaceae; genus Curtobacterium; species Curtobacterium sp. AC273. The sequence goes on from NZ_CEEDDU010000006.1 coordinate 201,741, forward strand.
GACGCGATCGAGCCTGCAGGTGTCCTCGCTCGCGCGCTCCGTCGACGAGCTGGACGACCTCGGTGCGCGGTGGTTCCCGCTGCTGGTGGGGACGAAGGCACGCGCCGTGGACACCGCGCAGTACGTCGTGGACGAGGCGATGCGCGTCGTCGGCGGCGGCGCGTACCGCGCGGGCGGCGAGCTCGCCCGACTCGCTCGCGACGTCCGGGCCGGGCAGTACCACCCGTCCTCGCGGGACTCGGCGGCGCGGACGATCGCGGCCTCGTGCTCGGTCCGCTCGGCTGACGCGCGGCGTTGTCGGTGGGGGCTGGCATCATCGCCGTGTGAGCAAGCAGGACCCGGACGCAACCGGCTGGTGTCCGACGCGCCCGTCGACGACCTCACGGCCACCGTGCTGCACGTCGACATGGACGCCTTCTTCGCCTCGGTCGAGCTCCTCGACCGTCCGGACCTGGTCGGTCTGCCCGTCATCGTCGGGCACGACTCGGACCGGTCCGTCGTCACCGCCGCCACCTACGAAGCCCGGAAGTACGGCGTGAACTCCGCGATGCCGATGGCCGTCGCGAAACGCCGCTGTCCCGCCGCGATCATCGTCGAGCCGCACTTCGAGAAGTACCGGGCGAAGTCCGACGCCGTGATGGCCGTCTTCGACCGCTTCACGCCCCGCGTCGAGAAGCTCGGCATCGACGAGGCGTTCCTCGACGTCGCCGGCGCGTTGCGGCTCTACGGCACCCCGTGGGAGATCGGGCGTGCCATCCGCGCGGCCGTGTTCGCCGAGACGGGGCTGCACTGCTCCGTCGGCGCCGCGTCGACGAAGTTCGTCGCGAAGCTCGCCTCCAGCCGGTCCAAGCCCGACGGACTGCTGGTGGTGCCCGCGGCCGACACGGTGGCGTTCCTGCACCCGCAGCCGGTCTCCGCGCTCTGGGGCGTCGGCGGCAAGACGCAGGAGACCCTCGAACGCCGGGGGATCCGCACCGTCGGCGACCTGGCGACCACCCCGCTCGGGTCGCTGGTCTCCGCGGTCGGTCCCGCCGGCGGGCAGCGCCTGCACGACCTCTCGTGGGGGCGGGACCCCCGCACCGTCGAGGGCGGCGTGGGTGAGAAGTCGATCGGGCACGAGGTCACGTTCGGGCACGACCTGACCGAACGCGACGACGTGGCGCGCGAACTCCTGCGCCTGGCCGACAAGGTCGCGGTGCGTCTCCGCCGCGCCGACGTGCAGGCCCGCACGGTCGCGCTCAAGGTGCGGTACACCGACTTCACCACCCTCACCCGCTCCCGGACCCTGGCCGAGCCCACCGACGTCGCGAAGCGCCTGCACCGCGAAGCCGTCGAGCTGTACGACGTGCTGCACCGGCCGGGCAACCAGATCCGCCTGATCGGTGTGCGCGGTGAGAACCTCGTGCCGGCCGCGGCGAGCAACGCGCTGTGGGACGACGACGCGCCGTGGCGCGAGACGGAGACCACGGTCGACGCGGTCGCCGCGCGCTTCGGCGCTGGGGTGCTGCGACCGGCCTCCCTGGTCCGCGGCACGCCCGAGGGCACGTCCCGCACGCTCGGCAGGACCGAGGGTGACGGTAGAATCTGCTGAAGTGAGCGCAGCCGAGTACACCGATCAGCCAGGGCCCGGGGACCAGCCCGCGTCCCTGTGGGACGACTCCGCCGCGGCCGACCAGGCGTCCTTCGGGGTCGACGCCGACGGCCCCGCCGCAGCGGCTCACGACGACGCCGTGGCCGCTGCCGAAGCCGCCGGCAACGCGGCCGTCCAGCACCTGTCACCGGCCTTCCCGGACCGCGCCGCGTGGGGCACCGCCTCGAAGCTCCGCGCCTGGCAGGTCGAAGCGCTGACGAAGTACTTCGAGAAGGAACCGCGCGACTTCCTCGCGGCGGCGACCCCCGGCGCCGGCAAGACCACGTTCGCCCTCCGGCTCGCGACCGAGCTGCTCGCCCGCGGCACCGTCGACCGGATCGTCGTCGTCGCCCCGACCGAGCACCTGAAGCGACAGTGGGCGGACTCCGCGGACCGCGTCGGCATCCGGATCGACCCGATGTTCAAGAACGGCGACGGCATGTTCGGCCGGCACTACCAGGGCGTGGCGATCACCTACGCCCAGGTCGGCATGAACCCCGAGGTCCACCAGAAGATCACCGAGGGCGGCCGCACCCTGGTCGTCCTCGACGAGGTCCACCACGGCGGCGACGCCCTGACGTGGGGCGACGGCATCGAGGAGGCCTTCTCCAAGGCCACCCGGCGGCTCTCCCTGTCGGGGACCCCGTTCCGCTCCGACACCGCGCCGATCCCGTTCGTGCAGTACGCCCCCGACGAGCAGGGCATCCGCACCTCGATCTCCGACTACAACTACGGCTACGGCCGCGCCCTGAAGGACGGCGTCGTCCGACCCGGTGCTCTTCATGGCGTACGCCGGGCAGATGCGCTGGAAGACGCGCATGGGCGACGAGATGTCGGCGTCGCTCGGCGAGCAGGTCACGAAGGACATCACCGCCCAGGCGTGGCGCACCGCGCTCTCACCCGAGGGCGAGTGGATGCCCGCCGTGCTGTCCGCCGCCGACAAGCGCCTGACCGAGGTCCGCCGCGGCGTGCCGGACGCGGGCGGGCTCGTCATCGCGACGGACACCACCACGGCCCGCGCGTACGCCCGCATCCTGCAGCAGATCACCGGCGAGCGGCCGACGGTCGTGCTCTCCGACGAGGTCGCGGCCTCGAGCCGGATCCAGGCGTTCGCCGACGACACCTCACGCTGGATGGTCGCCGTCCGCATGGTGTCCGAGGGCGTCGACGTCCCGCGGCTCTGCGTCGGCGTCTACGCCACCAGCGCCAGCACGCCGCTGTTCTTCGCCCAGGTGATCGGCCGCTTCGTGCGCGCCCGTCGTCGCGGCGAGACGGCGAGCGTGTTCCTGCCGAGCGTCCCCGGCCTGATGGCGCTTGCCGCCACCCTCGAGCTCGAGCGCGACCACGCACTCGACCGCCCCAAGGACGCCGACGACGGCATGTACAACCCCGAGGACGCGATGGTCGCCGAGGCCAACAAGGAGGACCGCGCCTCCGAGAGCCTGCTCGAGGTCCAGCCCTTCGAGGCGCTCGACTCGCAGGCGTCGTTCGACCGGGTGCTCTACGACGGCGGCGAGTTCGGCACCGGGGGAGAGGTCGGCTCGCTCGAGGAACTCGACTTCATCGGCATCCCGGGCCTCCTCGAACCCGACCAGGTGCGCGACCTCCTCCGCGCCCGTCAGGCCACGCAGGTGAAGCGTGCGAAGGGCCGGACGCCCAAGGACGGCATGCCGAAGGCCGCCGAGCCCGAGAACCGCCCGATGTACCAGACGATCAAGGAACAGCGGTCCGAGCTGCACCGGCTGGTCTCGATCTGGTCGCGGCACTCGAACGAACCGCACGGCTCGATCCACGCCGAACTCCGGCGGATCAGCGGCGGCCCGGCCGTGGCGCAGGCGAGCATCGAGCAGATCCAGAAGCGCATCGACGTGCTGCGCTCCCGGATCGGCCGGGCGCCGGTGATCGAACTCGTCGACGACCGCACCTGGTACGTCAAGCGCGACGCCGAGTCCTCGCCCGAGGCGATCATCGACCGGTTCGGCGGCGGGTACCGCCTGCGCCGGTTCTCCCTGACCGAGTCGCGCCGGACCCCGCACGGCGTCTACACGGGCGTCGAACTCGCCGAGACCGCGTGGTGGCGGCTGCGCGATCGGCCGCGCGGCGGCGCGGCCTCATGACTACACCAAGCGAATCTCCGGTAGACCGGGGAATGGCAGACTCGATCCCTCACGTCCTCGTCCTCGGCGGCGGCTCCGCTGGCTACACCACCGTCAAGCAGCTCCAGAAGCACGCGGCCACGGTGCCGATGCGCATCACGCTGGTGGACCAGAACACGTACTACACGTACCTGCCGTTCCTGCCGGAGGTCGCCGGCGGCCACATCGCCCCGAAGGACGTCACGGTGGAGCTGCGTCGTGCGCTCCGCAAGACCCGCGTGATCCAGGGCAAGGTCACCGGCATCTCCTCCGCTGACAAGACGGTCACGATCGCCACGGCCGGCGGCGACGACCGCACGCTCGGCTACGACCAGCTCGTCGTTGCGCTCGGCTCGGTCACCCGCACCTTCCCGACCCCCGGGCTCGAGGAGTTCGGTGTCGGCTTCAAGAGCGTGGAAGAGGCCGCGTACGTGCGCGCCAAGCTCCTCGACAACATCGCGAAGGCCGCTGCCACCCGCGACGAGGACGAGCGTCGCCGCCTGCTCACGAGCATCTTCGTCGGCGGTGGCTACACCGGCGTCGAGGCGATCGGTGAGCTCTTCGACGTGTCGCAGGCCGCCATCAAGACGTGACCCGTCGCTCGCCGGCGAGCACCCGCGCTGGGTCCTCATCGACGCGCTCGACCGCGTCGCCCCCGAGGTCGGCCCGGAGCTGTCGAAGTGGACCCTCGAGTCACTCCGCGCCCGTGGCATCGACGTCCGCCTGAAGACCACGATGCCCAGCTGTGAGGGCGGCGTCGTGAAGCTGTCGGATGGCGACGAGTTCGCCACCGGTTTGCTCGTCTGGACCGCCGGCGTCAAGCCGAACCCGCTCCTCGACGCGTCCGACCTGCCGCGCGGACCGAAGGGCCACCTCGCCGCGAACGCGAAGCTCCAGGTCGAGAACGAGGAGACCCACGAGGTCGTCCCTGGCGTCTGGGGCCTCGGCGACGTCGCACAGGTGCCCGACCTGACCGCCGACAAGCAGCCGGCGTACTACCCGCCGAACGCGCAGAACGCCGTCCGTCAGGCCGTCGTCGCGGCGGACAACGTGGTCGCCACGATCACCGGCAAGCCCCTCGAGGAGTACCGCCACCCGTCGATCGGCACGGTCGCGTCGTACGGTGTCGCGAAGGGTGCGGCGAACATCAAGGGCATCAAGATGACGAACCTGCTCGCGTGGCTCGCGCACCGCTCGTACCACGTGTACGCGATGCCGACCCTGAACCGGAAGGCCCGCATCATCATCGGCTGGGTCACCGGTGCCGTGTCGGGTCGCGACGCGACCTCGCTCATCAAGGAGACGGACCCGCGCCGCAACTTCGTCGAGGCGTCGAAGAGCTAGACGCGACCGTCCGACGGACTGGAGGCGCGGTGCCAGCTGGCACCGCGCCTCCAGTCCGTCCCGGGGTCCCCACCACCCCCCGCCCCCCGCCCCCGCAAAACGCAACCTCGGCGGTTGCTCGCAGCGGTATCTCTCTGCGCGCTGTCGCCGACGTTGCGTTTTGCGAGGGCAGTGGTCAAAGTGCGCGGACCTGGATCGTCTCCCACGTGCGGCGCGCGAGCCTGGGCACGTCCAGCGAGGAGGAGCGCCCATGCGAGCGATGACGTACCGCGGGCCCTACCGGGTCCGCGTCGAGGAGAAGCCCGACCCGCGGATCGAGCACCCGAACGACGCGATCGTCCGGGTGGAACGCGCGGCGATCTGCGGGTCGGACCTGCACCTGTACCACGGCATGATGCCCGACACCCGCGTCGGGCACACGTTCGGCCACGAGTTCATCGGTGTGGTCGAGCAGGTCGGCTCGTCCGTCGAGACCCTGTCGGTCGGGGACCGCGTGATGGTCCCGTTCAACATCTCGTGCGGGACCTGTTGGTTCTGCGCCCGCGGACTCTTCGCGAACTGCCACAACGTGAACCCGAACGCCACAGCAGTCGGTGGCATCTACGGGTACTCGCACACCACCGGCGGGTACGACGGCGGGCAGGCCGAGCGCGTGCGGGTGCCGTTCGCCGACGTCGGACCCCAGGTGATCCCGGACTGGCTCGACGACGAGGACGCCCTCCTCATGACGGACGCACTGAGCACCGGGTACTTCGGGGCGCAGCTGGCGTCGATCCGCGAGGGCGACACCGTCGTGGTGCTCGGTGCCGGGCCGGTCGGACTGTTCTCCGCCGCGTCCGCGTGGTTCATGGGAGCCGGCCGGGTGATCGTCGTCGACCAGCTCGAGTACCGGCTCGAGAAGGCCCGGAGCTTCGCGCACGCCGAGACGATCAACTTCGCCGAGGTCGACGACGTCGTGCTCGAGATGAAGAAGCAGACCGACTTCCTCGGCGCGGACAGCGTGATCGACGCCGTCGGAGCCGAGGCGGACGGCAACTTCACCCAGCAGGTCACCGCCTCGAAGCTCAAGCTGCAGGGCGGGTCTCCGACGGCGCTCAACTGGGCGATCGACGGGGTCCGAAAGGGCGGAACGGTCTCGGCGATCGGTGCGTACGGGCCGATCCCGAGCGCGGTGAAGTTCGGCGACGCGATGAACAAGGGCGTCACGATCCACACGAATCAGGCCCACGTGAAGCGCCAGTGGCCGCGGTTGCTCGAGCACATCCAGGCCGGGCACTTCAAGCCGAGCGACATCATCACGCACCGCATCCCCCTCGAGCACATCGCCGAGGGCTACCACGTGTTCTCGTCCAAGCTCGACGGTTGCATCAAGACCGTCGTCGTGCCGTGAGGAGGCCCGACATGTCCGACCACACCCCGTACATCGCCGATCCACCGCGACGGGTGCCGTCCGCCGAGGAACTCCGCGCCCGGATCCCCGGGTGGGGAGCGACCTCGACCCGGCGGACCGGCCGTCGGTGCCGAAGCTCTCGCGCTCGGTCGGCGCCGCGACCGGTGCGCACTGGGAGGTCCCGTCGCAGCAGCCCGGTGCTGCCGGCCGGGAGCGGTCGATCGAGCACGCGCACGTCACGCCGGTGTTCGGCACCGCGCAGCCGCTCCGAGGGGTGCCGGGAGCGGTGCGGCGCCTGGCGTACGCGAGGTTCAGCGAGGGCCGGTTGGCGCACTGGATGCTCCTCGTCGTCGGGGACCGGCTCGACGTCGGGGTGCACCGGGTGACCGACGCGCTGCACGGGCGTCCGGACCGGGTCATCCGCGAGACGGGAGTGCGCGCCGAGCGGGGAAGCACCCGGTGGCCTCGCGGTTGGGGTCGTCGCGGCGGGACTGGCGGCACCAGTTGCTCGACCCGCTCGTGGCGAACTGGGGGTGGCTCGCCGCGCTCGGTGGTGCCGTGCTGCTCGTGCGGCGGTTGCGGCGGCGCTGAGGGCTGCGCGGCGCTGGCGCCGCGCCGGGCCCGCGCCGGCGTTCGGCGGGTGGGAGGGTCTGTGCGTGTGCATCGTGCGACGTCCCACGCGTCGTTCGACGAGTGCGGTGTCGCTCCATGCACGCGCAACGGATACGGGCGCGTCCGTACGACACCGTCGACCAACAGGAAATGCCCCCCGACCGCAAGGTCAGGGGGCATCTGTTTTCTGTGTCCGAGGGGGGGACTTGAACCCCCACGCCCTAATACGGGCACTAGCACCTCAAGCTAGCGCGTCTACCAATTCCGCCACCCGGACAGGGTGTCTGGTGTCTGTTTCCCGGGTTTTCCCCGGCGTTCCTGCCGAGAGAAGACACTAGCACGGGTCTGAACGCTCGATGAACACGGACGCGCATCCCGGGCGCGTCCGCCGGAGTCCGGCTCCGCAGTGGGTGCGACGGCGACCGGTAGCGTGGGGGCATGACGAACCCGGAGGCCACGCTGACCGACCTCGAGGCCACCGCGGCGATCGCCCGAGACCTCATCCGCATCGACACGACGAACTGGGGCGAGGGCAAGTCCCGCGGCGAGACCGAGGCGGCGCACTACGTCGAGGCGAAGCTCCGGGCGCTCGGGCTCGAGCCGCAGCTGTTCGAGTCCGAGCCGGACCGGATGAGCGTCGTCGCACGGGTCCCCGGTCGCAACCGTGACAAGCCGGCGCTGGTCGTGCACGGGCACCTCGACGTGGTGCCGGCGGACCCGGCGAACTGGTCGGTGGACCCGTTCGGCGGCGAGGTCAAGGACGGCATGCTCTGGGGCCGCGGCGCCGTCGACATGAAGAACATGGACGCGATGATGCTGACGTCCCTCGGCGACGTCATCGAGCAGCACGGCGCCCCCGAACGTGACCTCGTGATCGCGTACTTCGCCGACGAGGAAGGCCGGCGGCGTCCTCGGAGCGCACCACGTCGTCACGCACCACCCCGGGAGGTGTTCGCGGGGGCGACCGCGGCGATCAGCGAGGTCGGCGGCTACTCGGTCACGCTCGGCGACCGTCGCGCGTACCTGCTGCAGACCGGTGAGAAGGCACTGCTCTGGATCACGCTGACCGCCACGGGCACGGCGGCGCACGGGTCGCACGTCATCCGCGACAACGCGGTCACGAAGCTCGCCCGGGCCGTCGCGCGGATCGGCAGCGAGGAGTGGCCGGTGCGCCTCTCGGCGACGACCGAGGCGATGGTGCGGGAGATCGCCGGCTTCCTCGGGGTCGACCCGGAGACGACCGGGCCGGACGAGGTCGCACTCGCGACGGGCTCGGCCTCGCGCTTCATCCACGCGGCGCTGCACACGACGACGAACCCCACGCAGCTGCGCGCCGGGTACAAGCACAACGTCATCCCGGACCAGGCCGAGGCGCTCGTCGACATCCGCTGCCTGCCGGGCGACGAGGACGCGGTGCTCGCACGCGTCCGCGAGCTCGCCGGCGACGACGTGACGATCACGATGACCCACCAGGACGTCGGACTCGAGCAGGACTTCGGCGGACCGCTCGTCGACGCCGTGCGCGACGTCCTCGACCGTCACGACCCGGGCGCCCCGGTCCTGCCGTACCTGCTCTCCGGCGGGACGGACAACAAGGCGCTCTCGACCCTCGGCATCGCGGGCTACGGCTTCGTGCCGCTGCAGCTGCCGGCCGGCGTGGACTTCCCGGCGATGTTCCACGGCGTCGACGAGCGGGTGCCGCTCGCGTCGCTGGCGTTCGGGCGGCGGGTCCTCGGCGACCTCCTGGCCACGTACTGATATTGTTCGTGGTCGCCTTCGTGGCGGTGTCCTGACCGACCTTCGCGCGAAAGGCCAGCCCGATGCACATCCTCGAGGCGATCTTCCTCGGCTTCGTCCAGGGGCTCACCGAGTTCCTGCCCGTCTCGTCGAGCGCCCACCTCCGGATCGTCGGGCTCTTCCTGCCCGACGCGAAGGACCCGGGCGCGGCCTTCACCGCGGTGACGCAGCTCGGCACCGAGACCGCCGTGCTCATCTACTTCTGGCGGGACATCACCCGGATCATCGGGCGGTGGTTCCGGTCGCTCTCGGGCAAGACGGTGCCGCGGAACGACCCGGACGCCCGGCTCGGCTGGCTCGTGATCATCGGCACGATCCCGATCGGCATCGCGGGGCTGCTCCTCAAGGACTCCATCGAGACCACGTTCCGGTCGCTCTGGATCGTCGCGATCGTCCTCGTGGTGTTCGGCATCGTCCTCGGCGTGGCCGACGTGCTCGGGCGCAAGGTCCGCCGCATCGAGCACATGACGTTCGGCGGCGGCATCCTGATCGGCCTGGCCCAGGTGCTCGCCCTCGTCCCCGGTGTCTCGCGGTCGGGTGCGACGGTGTCGATGGGCCTGGCCCTCGGCTACACCCGTCCGGCCGCCGCGCGGCTTCGCGTTCCTGCTCGCCGTGCCCGCGGTGTTCCTGTCCGGGCTGTACGAGGCCGCGACGAGCCTCGGCGACTCCGGCGCCCCGTTCGGCCTCGCCGACACGCTCATCGCGACCGTGGTGGCCTTCGTCGTCGGCTTCGTCGTGATCGCGGCGTTCATGAACTACATCAGCAAGCGCAGCTTCCTTCCCTTCGTGGTCTACCGGATCGCACTCGGTATCGTTCTCATCGTGTTGTTGTCGCTCGGAGTGATCCAGCCGTGAGGGCCTGGCAGGTCCCGTCCGTTCCCGAGGTCCCCGGTTCCGCGCCGCGCCCCGTCGTGCACGACACGGCGAGCGGCAGGCCCGTCGACCCGACGGGTGGCGAGGAGGCGTGCCGCGCTCTACGTCTGCGGCATCACGCCGTACGACGCCACCCACCTCGGCCACGCGGCCACCTACCTGGCGTTCGACACGCTCGGCCGAGTCTGGCGCGACGCCGGGCTCGAGGTCGAGTACGCGCAGACACCACCGACGTCGACGACCCGCTCCTCGAGCGCGCGGCTCGTGACGGTGTCGACTGGCAGGAGCTCGCCGCGTCGCAGATCGACCTGTTCCGTCGCGACATGGAAGCCCTGCGCGTCCTGCCCCCGGACGACTTCGTGGCCGTCACCGACGAGGTCGAGCGCATCGCCGAGGCCGTCGCGTTCCTGCAGGAGACCGGCTACGCGTACGCCGTCCCGACGCCCGAGTCCGAGGGCGACGACCTCTACTTCGACGTGAACCGTCCGGCCGAGGCCTGGATGCTCGGCGACGAGAGCGGCCTCGACCGCGAGACGATGCTCGCGCTGTCGGCGGAGCGCGGCGGCGACCCGGACCGCGCCGGCAAGCGCGATCCGCTCGACCCGCTGCTCTGGCGTGCGGCCCGCGCGGGGGAGCCGAGCTGGGACGGCGCCGTCGGCCCTGGACGACCCGGTTGGCACATCGAGTGCAGCGTCATCGCCGGCGACCGCCTCGGCCTGCCGATCAGCGTGCAGGGCGGCGGCAGCGACCTCGTCTTCCCGCACCACGAGATGAGCGCCGGGCACGCCGCCGCGCTCGCGCACCAGCCCCTCGCGGCCGCGTTCGTGCACACCGGGATGATCGCCTACCAGGGCGAGAAGATCTCGAAGTCGCTCGGCAACCTCGTCACCGTGCGGGGGCTGCTCGACGACGGCGCGGACCCGCGGGCGATCCGGCTCGCCCTGCTGTCGCACAAGTACTCCGACGACTGGGAGTGGTTCGACTCGGAGCTGACGAGCGCCACCACGCGCCTGGCGACGTGGGACGCATGGGCCTCCGGTGCCGACGCCGGTCACGCCGACGACGCTGCCGAGGTCGCCGCGCGCGTCCGTGCGCGGGTCGCCGACGACCTCGACACGCCCGGCGCCGTCGCGGCGGTCGACACCGCGATCGCGGGCGGGACCGCGGTCACGCCCGAGCTCGTCGACCTGGTCGACGCCCTGCTCGGCATCCGGCTGGGCTGATCGGTCCGGTGGCGACCAGGCGGGGCGCGCCGCGCCCGTCCTGACCCGACGACGGACTGGAGGCGCGGTGCCAGCTGGCACCGCGCCTCCAGTCCGTCGCCGGTCGCGTCTACTGCGGGGGCTGCGGGGGACGGAAGCCCTCACCGCCGGCGGTCCCGCCGTCCTTGCCGTCCTTGCGTTCGCGACGGCGCAGGTACTGCTCGAACTCCTGCGCGATGGCGTCGCCGGAGGCCTCGGGGGAGTCGACCGTGTCGCGGGCCTGCTCGAGCTGGCCGATGTACGAGGCCATGTCCTCGTCGTCGGCCGCGAGGGCGTCGATGCCCTCCTCCCACTCGGTGGCGTCGTCGAGCAGGGTGCCCCGCGGGACGGTGACGTCGGTGAGTTCCTCGATCTTGTCGAGGAGCGAGAGCGTGGCCTTCGGGGACGGCGAGTTGTGCACGTAGTGCGGCACCGAGGCCCAGAGGGACAGCGTGGTGAGCCCGGCCTTGTCCATGGCGTCGGCGAGGACCCCGAGGATGCCGGTCGGCCCCTCGTACGAGGACTTGTCGACGTCGAACGCGGCGCGCACCCCGGCGTTCTCGCTGGACACGAAGACCGAGATCGGGCGGGTGTGGGGCACGTCCGCGAGCATCGCGCCGACGAACACCACCGCGTCGATCGAGTACACGTCGGCGAGGTCGATGATCTCGGCGCAGAACCCGCGCCACGTGCGGGACGGCTCAGGCCGACGAGCACGTACACGTCACGCTCGGTGGGGGAGCCGGTCGCGCCGATCACGGGCCGCCCCTCGGCGCCGGGGCCGTACAGGACGATGCGGGGCCACTGCACGCCGCGGACGCCGTTGTCGTCGATGCCGACGTTCGGCCGGTTGAACTGGTAGTCGACGTAGCGCTCACCGTCGAGCTCGCGGAGCTCGTCGAGCGCGAGCGACTCGACGATGCGCCTGGCGAGACCGCTCGCCGCTTCTCCGGCGTCGTTCCAGCCCTCGAACGCGACGACGAGCAGTCGTCCGTCGCTGAAGGGGGAGTGCTGTGGCACGGACGGGACCTCCTGTGGTGGAGCGGGGCGGGAGCGGCGGAGGCCGCGCACGACCGGACATGATTCGCAGCAACAAGGATAGGGCCGCGGGCAGTCCGAGCGCCCGCCCGTCCGCGCTGAGCGGAAAGGGCCGCCACCCGCCCCGGTAGACTCGTTGCCCGTGACCGCGCATCCCTCCGCCCTCGTCCCGCCCGCAGCCGTGCTGTGGGACATGGACGGCACGATCATCGACACCGAGCCGATCTGGCAGCAGTCCCAGATCGAGCTGACGAGCGCTACGGCGTCGTCTGGACGCACGAGGACGGCCTGGCGCTCGTCGGCAGCGGCCTCGAGCGTTCGGGCGAGATCCTCCGCGACAAGGGCGTCGACATGGAGGTCGAGGAGATCATCCAGTGGATGACCGAGTACGTCATGGTGCGGCTCCGCGACGCCGAGCTGCCGTGGCGTCGGGGGGCACGGGAACTCATCGAGGAACTCCACGCCCGGGGCATCCCGACCGCGCTCGTGACGATGTCGCGCCGGAAGATGGCGCTCGTGGCCGCCGAGGCCCTGGGCGAGCGCGGCTTCCGCACCGTCGTCGCGGGTGACGACGTCGAGCGGCCGAAGCCCTTCCCGGACGCCTACCTGGCCGCCGCCGCCCAGCTCGGCGTGGACGCGACCGCCTGCGTCGCGATCGAGGACTCCGCGACCGGGGTCGCCTCCGCCGTCGCGTCCGGGGCCGTCACGGTCGCCGTCGAGCACATCGTGCCGCTGTCCGACATCACCGGCGGCGACGTGCACCTGACCACGCTGGCCGACGTCGACGTCGACCGCCTCTTCGAGCTGACCGGCCCGGCCCTCGCGGCCCGCACCCAGGAGGTCGCACGATGACCGATGCCCTGTCCGACCCCACCGACGCCCTGCCGCACACGGTCGGCGGCGCTCCGCACACACCGCCGCGTGGGCCGTTCCGCGCGGGCGACCGGGTGCAGCTCACCGGCCCGAAGGGCAAGCTCACGACGCTGTCGCTCGAGGTCGCCGGCGAGTACCACACCCACCGCGGCGTGCTCCGGCACGACGACGTCATCGGCCAGCCGGACGGATCGGTCATCCGGGCGAGCACGGGCGACGAGTACCTCGCCCTCCGGCCGCTCCTCAACGACTACGTCATGTCGATGCCCCGCGGTGCCGCCATCGTCTACCCGAAGGACGCCGCCCAGATCGTCGCGTTCGCCGACGTCTTCCCCGGCGCCCGCGTGGTCGAGGCCGGCGTCGGGTCCGGCGCGCTCTCGCTGTTCCTGCTCCGCGCGATCGGCCCGACCGGCCAGCTGCGAGTCGTTCGAACGCCGCGAGGAGTTCGCCGCGATCGCCCGCGGCAACGTCGGCACCTTCCTCGGCGCCGTGCCGGACAACTGGTCCGTCACCGTCGGCGACCTCGTCGAGGAGCTGCCGGACGCCACCGAGCCGCAGAGCGTCGACCGCGTCGTGCTCGACATGCTGGCGCCGTGGGAGTGCGTCGACGCCGCGGCCGACGCGCTCGTGCCCGGTGGCCTGGTCGTCTGCTACGTCGCGACGGTCACGCAGCTGTCCCGCACGGCCGAGGCGCTCCGGGAGACCGGCCGCTTCACCGATCCGCAGTCGAGCGAGACCCTGGTGCGCACCTGGCACGTCGAGGGGCTCGCCGTCCGTCCGGACCACCGCATGGTCGGCCACACCGGGTTCCTCGTCACGGCGCGCCGCCTCGCCGACGGGGTCGTGCTCCCCAACCTGAAGCGTCGCGCAGGCAAGGTCGAGTTCTCCGACGAGGACGTCGAGGCCTGGACCCCCGGTGCCGTCGGTGACCGGTCGGCCAGTGACAAGAAGCTCCGCAAGGTCGCGCGCCAGGCTGCGGCGCAGGCCCGCAAGGTCGCCGCCGCCGAGGCCGGCTCCGCTGCGGACGGCCCGGCTGCGGACGACCGGTAGGCTACGCGTCGTGCCCGTCCTGCATCGAACGGAAAGAGGGTCCGTGCGCACCATCCCCGCACTCCTGGTCACCATCGGCCTCGCCGCAGCACTCACCGGGTGCGCGGCCAGCGGGGCCGGCACCACGCCGTCGAGCTGCGCCGCTCCCGGTGCCGCGTCCGAGGCCGTGACCGCCACCGGGTCGTTCGGCAAGGAGCCGAAGGTCTCCGTGCCCGGCGGTCTCACCACCAAGGGCACGCAGGTCTCCGTCCTGCGGCAGGGCGACGGGCACGAGGTCGAGGACGGCACCCCCGTCCTCATCGAGTACACCCTGGTCGACGGCGCCACCGGCGAGGTCGCGCAGACCAGCGGCTACTCGGGCTCGACCGCCCCGATCACGGCGGGCGCGAGCAACTACGGCGCACTCGGTGCCGCCGTCGAGTGCGCGCACGTCGGGGACCGCCTCGCCGTCGCGCTGCCGAAGAGCGCCCTCAACTCGGCGGCCTCGGGCGACACCGGCACGTCGTCGAAGAAGACCGAGGACGCCGTCGTCGCGGTGATCGACGTCAAGCGTGCCTTCGACTCGCGCGCGACCGGCACGCCGCAGCTCGCGGGCGACCGGATGCCGGCGGTCGTGCTCGCCCCGTCCGGTGCGCCCGGCATCACGATCCCGTCGTGGAACGCCCCGACCGGCGACGAGACGCACCTGCTCCGCAAGGGCTCCGGCGCGGAGCTCACCGCGAAGGACACCGCCCTCATCAAGTACACCGCCGTGACCTGGGGCACCGACGGCACGGACGCCTCGGTCGCGGGGTCCAGCTGGACCGACGGCTCGGGTGCGCAGACCGTCCCGCTCGCCAAGGGCCAGGTGCAGGAAGGCGTCCGGAACGCCATCCTCGGGCACCGCGTCGGCGACCAGGTGCTGGCGATCGTGCACCAGCAGGGGACCGCGTACGCGTACGTGATCGACGTCCTCGGCACGGTGTCGAGCTGACCTCGTCCGACCGTCCACGGATCGCGGCGCGGGTGCACTCCGGTGCACCCGCGCCGCCGTAGGATCGGCTCGTGCCAGCGACCCGTGTGCCCCGTGTGCCTGCCGAGGAACGGCTGTTCAGCCTGGTCCTCGCGCTGCTCTCCACGGAGTCCGGGCTGACGAAGTCCGAGATCCTCGCCAACGTCCAGGGCTACCGCCAGCGGTTCAGCACCGGCGGCGACAACGCCTCGCTCGAGCGGCAGTTCGAGCGCGACAAGGACGACGTCCGCGAACTCGGCATCCCACTCGAGACGATCGAGACGCCCGGTGCCGCCGGCAACAACCAGACGCTCCGCTACCGGATCCCGAAGGGCGAGTACGACCTGCCCGACGACGTCCGCTTCACGCCGGACGAGTCCGCGCTGCTGTCGCTCGCGGCGATGGCCTGGCGTGAAGGCGCCCTGTCGGCCGACTCCCGCCGCGGGCTCCTCAAGGTGCGCTCGGCCGGCTCCGAGGACGACGACGGCGCCGGCGCGATCGGCGTCGACGCCTACGCACCCCGGCTCCGCGCCCGCGACGTCGCCTTCGAGCCGCTCCGGTCGGCGCTCGACCGTGCCGCCGCGGTCCGCTTCGACTACATCACGCCCGGTCAGCACGACGCCCGTCGGCGCGAGGTCGCCCCGCTCGCGCTCGTGCAGCACGGCGGACGGTGGATGCTGGCCGCGCACGAGTTCGTGACCGACAGCGTCAAGAACTACCTGCTCTCGCGGATCGTCGGTCCCGTCGCCCAGTACGAGGTCGGGCAGCACCCGGCACCCGCCGGGGCGGGGAGCGCGCGCTGGCCGAACTCGACCGGATCTGGGCTGCCCGCACCGCCCGCATCCGCGTCGCGCCGGGGTCGGACGCCGAACGCCGGCTCGCGCGCCGACGTGACACCGAGACCGACGACGCCGGCGTGCTCGTGCTCCACCACGTCGACCCGCAGATCCTCGCCGAGGAACTGGCCGCCTTCGGGCCCGAGGTGCAGGTGCTCGAGCCGGCCGAACTCCGCGAGCGTGTGACCGAACGACTCCGGGCCCTGGTGGCGGACCACAGCGACGAAGGGGATCCCCGTGGCTGAGCAGCAACCGCTCCAGGCGCAGGACAAGCTCGCGTTCCTCCTTGCCCTGGTGCCGTACCTCATCGACCGCGAGCGCGTCTCGGTGGCCGAGGCCGCGCGTCACTTCGGCGTGCCCGAGGCCCGGATCCGACGCGCGGTGGAGCTCATCGCGGTGTCCGGTGTGCCCGGCGAGACGATGCAGTACCAGCACGGCGACCTGTTCGACATCGCCTGGGACGACTTCGACCAGAACGACATGATCGTCCTGACGAACCTGGTCGCGATCGACGACTCCCCGCGGCTGTCCGCACGCGAGGCCTCCGCGCTCATCGCCGGCCTGCAGTACCTGTCGGCGCTGCCCGAGGCGGCTGACCGCGACGCCATCCGGGCCCTGATGGCGAAGCTGTCCCGCGGCGCCGGGGGAGCGGCGGCGAACGTCGCCGTCGGGCAGGACCTGCACGACGTCGCCCTCGCCACCATCCGCCGCGCGATGTCCGACTGCCGGGGGCTCGCGTTCGAGTACGCCGGTCCGCGCACCCAGGGCGGTCCTCGACGGGGTGGACCTGCTCCGCGTCGAGTCGATCGACACCGACTGGTACCTCCGCGCGTGGGACCTCGACCGGCAGGCGCTCCGCACGTTCCGCCTCGACCGGATGTCCGGTGTCCGCGTCGACGACCGCGCTGCCGAGAAGTCCATCGAGGACGTCGTCATCCCGGACACCCTCTTCCAGCAGGCGGCCGAGGACGTCATCGTCACAGTGGAGCTCGACTCGTCGTCGCTCCCGCTCGTGGCCGACTTCCTCGCCGACACCGCCGACGCGCCCGACGGGGACGGCCGGGTCCGCATCCGGCTCGCGGCGTCGAACGGGTTCGACGGGGTCGTCCGACTCGTCGCCGGGCTGCCGGGGCGGGCCGTCGTGCTCGACCCGCCGGCGGCCCGCGCTGCCGTCCGCGACTTCGCCGCGGCGGCCCTCGCCATCGACTGACCCGGAGGGCGCGGGAGCGCACGCGCGCGCTGCGCGTCGCGCCGGTCGCACCCCCGGACGCACGTCGCGCCCCGGTGTGCGGGGTGCGGTGTCCGCCGGAGGGTGCGATCCGCCGTGGACCGGACCAGGTCGGGCCTGGAGGCGCGTGGCGGCCCCGCCACGCGCCCTCCAGGCCGTCGGCCGGTCGCGGTTCGCTCGCGGTCCGGGCGTACTCGGGCGTTTCGGGGTAGTCGATCGCTTGGGCGTACTCGGTCGGAAGTTCCGACCGAGTACGCCCGATCCGACCAGGTACACGCCGTCCCAGCCGGGGGCCGTCGAGCATCGTCGGGCACCGGGGGCCCGAGCTCCCGACAGTCGCGGCGGACTGTCGGCCCCGGTCCCGTAGGATCGGTGCATGGCTTCGACGACCGCGCGCGGGCGAGCGAGGCGGACCGGACGTCCGAAGCAGGACACCGAGGGCCGCATGTCGCTCGGGCAGCACCTCATCGAGCTGCGCAACCGCCTGTTCAAGGCCGTCATCGCGGTGGCGATCTGCGCGGTCGGCGGGTGGTTCATCACCCCGTTCGTGCTCGATGCGCTGCGGTCGCCGGTCGCCCAGCTCGCCAAGGTCGGCGGGCACACGGCCGAGCTGAACTTCCCGATGATCACGGGCGCGTTCGACCTCAAGCTGCAGATCGCGATCACGATCGGCATCGTCATCTCGAGCCCGGTGTGGCTCTACCAGATCTGGGCGTTCATCGTCCCGGCGCTGGTGCGGCGCGAGAAGCAGTACGTCTTCGGGTTCCTCGGCACCGCGATCCCGCTGTTCTTCGCGGGCTGCTGGTTCGGGTGGTACATCCTGCCGCACGTGGTCGGCATCCTGGGCAGCTTCGTGTCGAGCCAGGACACCTCGATCGTCGACGCCAAGGCCTACTACGACTTCGTCATCAAGCTCATCGTGGCGGTCGGCATCGCGTTCGTCCTGCCGGTGTTCCTCGTGCTGCTCAACTTCGTCGGCGTGCTGTCGGCCTCGTCGATCATCAAGTCCTGGCGCGTCGCGATCCTCTGCATCCTGGTGTTCTGCGCGATCGTCACGCCGAGCGCCGACGTCATCTCGATGTTCCTGCTGGCCGTCCCGATGATCGTGCTCTACGTCGCGGCGTGTGCGGTGACCTGGTTGCACGACCGCCGGATGGCCAAGCGCCAGGCGAAGCTCGACGAAGAGTACGGCCTGCGAGCTCCGGACCCAGCCCCGCCGAGCGGTTCGCGGCGGCGAAGGTGCGCAGCCGCTCCCGCAACCTCGAGCTGTTCCGCGCCGACCTGCGCTTCGACCTCGACCTGTTCCAGATCGCCGCGGGCGACGCGCTCGACCAGGGTCGCAGCGTGCTCGTGGCGGCGCCGACGGGTGCCGGCAAGACGATCGTGGCCGAGTTCGCGATCTGGCTGGCGATGCGGCAGCCGACGGCGAAGGTGTTCTACACGACGCCGATGAAGGCTCTGAGCAACCAGAAGTACTCCGAGCTGGTCGCGGTCTACGGCGAGTCCGAGGTCGGTCTGCTCACCGGCGACACGAACGTGAACCCCCTGGCCCGGGTGGTCGTGATGACCACCGAGGTCCTCCGCAACATGATCTACGCGGACTCCGACCTGCTCGACGACCTCGCCCGGGTGGTCCTCGACGAGGTGCACTACCTCGCCGACCGCTTCCGTGGTGCCGTGTGGGAAGAGGTGATCCTGCACCTCCCGACCGAGGTCCGTCTGGTGTCCCTCAGCGCCACGGTGTCCAACGCGGAGGAGTTCGGCGACTGGTTGCAGACCGTCCGCGGCGACACCGACGTCATCGTGTCCGAGGACCGTCCGGTGCCGCTCGAGCAGCACGTCCTGGTCGGCTCGAAGATGGTCGACCTGTTCGACTCCAGCGGCGCCGCGGCGACGAACCGGGTGAACCCCGAGCTGCTCCGACTCGTCGGCGGGGCCTCGCGCAGCGAGCGCAACGGCGGCGGACACCGCGGTGGGCCGGGGGCGCGGCGGTTACCACGACCGTCGGGGTCCGCGCACCGAGAAGCTGCACCGCGAGCGCATCGCGCACATGCTCGACGAGCGGATGCTGCTGCCGGCGATCTTCTTCGTGTTCAGTCGGAACGGCTGCGACCAGGGCGTCCGCAACGTCCTGCGCTCGGGGCTCTCGCTGACCACGGTGCAGGAGTCGCAACGAGATCCGCGAGACCGCGGAGTACCACTGCCGCACCCTCCTCGACGAGGACCTCGCCGTCCTCGGCTACTGGGAGTGGCTCGAGGGGCTCGAGCGCGGTGTCGCCGCACACCACGCCGGCCTGCTCCCCGCCTTCAAGGAGGTGGTGGAGGACCTCTTCCAGCGCAAGCTGCTCAAGGTCGTCTTCGCGACGGAGACCCTGGCACTCGGCGTGAACATGCCGGCGCGCACGGTGGTGCTCGAGAAGCTCGAGAAGTTCAACGGCGAGGCCCGCGTGCCGATCACGCCGGGGGGAGTACACGCAGCTCACCGGCCGTGCCGGACGCCGCGGCATCGACGTCGAGGGGCACTCGGTCATCCAGTGGTCCGACGGACTCGACCCGCAGGCCGTGGCATCGCTCGCCAGCCGTCGGACGTACCCGCTGAACTCGTCGTTCAGGCCGACGTACAACATGGCCCGTCAACCTCATCGACCAGTTCGGGCGCCAGCGCACGCGCGAGGTCCTCGAGACGTCGTTCGCGCAGTTCCAGGCCGACCGCTCGGTCGTCGACCTGGCGCGCAAGGTCCGGTCGCAGCAGGAGTCCCTCGACGGCTACCAGCAGGCGATGCAGTGCCACCTCGGCGACTTCACCGAGTACGCGGCACTCCGGCGTGAGCTGTCCGACCTCGAGCGGACGAACGTCCCCGGCGGTCGCGAGGCCTCGCACGGCGCGCGCGCCGAACGGCAGGCGGCCATCACCGAGGTCCGGCGCCGGATGCAGCGGCACCCCCTGCCACGCCTGCCCGGACCGCGAAGCGTACGCTCGCTGGTCGGAGCGCTGGTACAAGCTCAAGCGCGCCAACGACAAGCTCGTGCAGCAGATCCGCTCCCGCACGGCGCCGTCGCGACGACGTTCGACCGGGTCACCGACGTCCTGCTCCAGCTCGGCTACCTGGTCGACACCGGCAACGGCGAGGCGACCGTCGCCGCGGGCGGCCGGCGGTTGCAGCGCATCTACGGCGAGCGGGACCTGCTCGTGGCCGAGTGCCTCGAAGCCGGGGTGTGGAAGGACCTCACCCCCGCGCAGCTCGCCGCGATGGCCGCCACGATCGTGTACCAGCCCCGCCGTGAGGACGCCCCCGGCACCGAGCACGCCCTGCCCCGCGGTGCGTTCCGTCCGGCACTCGACGAGACCCTGAACATCTGGTCACGACTCGACGACATCGAACGCGACGCCCGGCTGGCGGGCTCGCAGCCGCCGACACCGGCCGCCGCGGTCGGGATGTTCCGGTGGGCGTCCGGCTCCGCGCTCGACGACGTCCTGCGGACGCTCGACCTGCCCGCGGGGGACTTCGTGCGCTGGTCGAAGCAGGTCATCGACCTGCTCGACCAGATCCGCAACGCCGGCGACGACGACCTCGCCCAGACCGCCCGTCGGGCGACGGACGCGGTTCGCCGCGGCATCGTCGCCTACGCGGCGGTCTGACGGGAGGCCCGGTGCCCGTTCCCGAGTCCGCCGTGCGTCCGCAGGGCGCCCGCCCCACCGCCCGGCGCGGCTCCGTGGGGACGTCTCCTGCCCGTCCCGCGCAGCGTCCGTCCGACGGCATCTCCCGCCCGGGGCGGAACCCTTCGCGGCGTTGCCGCTCGTGCAGGCGTTCCCGCTCGCGGTGATCGGTGGCGTCCTGTTCGCCCTGTCGTTCCCGTCGCCGGGGTGGTGGTTCCTCGCGTACCCCGCGCTGGCGTGCATGCTGCTCGCCGCGATGGGCCAGCGCGCGCGCCGCGCCGCGTGGCTCGGGTACGTCGCCGGAGCGGCCTTCTACGTCCCGGCGATCTCGTGGGCCGGACGCTACCTGGGACCGGTCCCGTGGTTCGCGCTCGCGCTCTTCGAAGCCGTGTTCTTCGCCCTCGGCAGCGTGGCGATCGCCCTCGCCTACCGCTGGGTGGCGCGCGTGCTGCCGTCGACCGCCGGACGGGTGTGGGGCCTCCCGGCCGTCGTCGCCGCACTCTGGACCGGACGCGAGTGGTTCTCCGGAAGCTGGCCGTACGGCGGGTTCGCCTGGGGGCGTGTCGGGCTGTCGCAGTCGGAGAGCCCGTTCGCCCACCTGGCCGCCTACGTCGGCGTGCTCGGCGTGACCTTCGTGGTCGTGTACTGCACCGCCGTGGTGCTGTCCCTCGCACTCGTCGCGCCGACCCACCCCGGCGCCGTCCTGCGGCTGCCGACGCGTGTCGCGACCGCCGGGCTCCTCGTCGCCGCGGTGCTCGCCGTCCCCGCCTGGCCGACCGCGACCAGCGGCTCGCTCCGCATCGAGTCCGTGCAGGGGAACGGGCCGGCCGGCTACTTCGACCGGGCGACTCCCGGCGAGGTGCTCGAGTCGCAGGTGGCCGCCACCGACGTCGCCGCGAAGGGGGTCGACCTGGTGGTGTGGCCCGAGGGCTCCGCCGAGTTCGACCCACGTCAGCCAGCCGGTCATCGCCTCGGCACTCGACTCGGTGGTCGACTCCGTCGGTGCGCCGATCGTCGCGGGCGCCATCACGCAGACGCCGTCCGGGGTGCTGCACAACACGTCCTTCGTCTGGACGGCGAACGGGTGGCAGTCGTCCTACGACAAGAAGCGCCCCGTGCCCTTCGGCGAGTACGTGCCCGACCGCTGGTTCTTCTCCGAAGCTCGCCCCGTCGCTCATCGGCCTGCTGCAGCGCGACTACACGCCGGGCACGAAGCCGAACGTCCTGTCCGTCGCCGGGGTGAAGGCGGGCATCACGATCTGCTTCGACATCGTCGATGACGGCCTCACCCGCGACATGGCACGCGGGGGAGCGCAGGTGATCCTCGCGCAGACGAACAACGCCGACTTCTCGGGCACCGACGAGAACCTGCGCAGCTCGAGATCGCCCGGATGCGCGCGATCGAGACCGGCCGGTCGCTCGTCAACATCTCGACGGTCGGCGCATCCCAGGTCATCGACCCCACCGGGCGCACCATCGACCGCGTGCCGGAGTACACCGCGACGTCGATGATTCACCGACGTCCCGCTCGGCACGACCACCACTCCCGCGACCATCGCCTCCGGAGGGATCGCGTTGCTGCTCTCCCTCGGCGGACTCCTCACGCTCCTCGCCTGCGCCCCGTGGTCGCGCAGCACCGTTCGGAGTCGACGCCGTTCCTGACCCGCCGGTCGGCCCCACTGGGAACGCACTGTGAATGCGCCGGGCCGGGATTGATGCTGCGTGGGACAGTGTTGGAGAGGGCAGACGAGCGAGAGGAGCACACACTGGCTGATCGGAGTCTCCGCGGCATGCGGCCTCGGGAGTCAGAGTCTCCAGAGCGAAGGGGCGTCGAGCTCTCGGACCGCAAGCGCGCGGTCTACCAGACGGAGTCGGGGGAGACGTTCGATATCGTCTTCTCCGCCGACGCGGACGTCCCCCAGACCTGGTCGGAGCCCGCTCCGGACGCGAAGGCCGGCTGCTCGGCGACGACGGCATCCCCGTCGAGGTCGCCGAAGAGGACGTGAAGGCACCCAGGACCCACTGGGACATGCTGCTCGAGCGGCGCTCGCGCGAAGAGCTCGAGGAGCTCCTGCAGGAGCGTCTCCAGTTCCTCCGCGCCCGACGGGGTGCCTGACGCACGACGCTCGACGCCTGACGGCGAACACCACGACGCCCGCCCCGGTTCTCCGGGGCGGGCGTCGTCGTGCGTGCTGCGGTCCGCTAGCGGCGACCGGAGCCGTCGGTGAACCGGTGACCGGAGGCGTCGTCGGGCTTCGTGGCCTCCGGCTGCGCCGTGTCCGGCTGCGCCGCGAGGCCGAGCTGCTGCTCGGTCTCGTCGTCGGCCGCCGCCAGGTGCGCGTCGACGCTCCGGTTCGACTCCGCCAGACGCTGGTCGAGTTCGGACTCGGGGACGATGTCCGCCGCAGTGGCATCCGCACGGGGAGCCGACGCAGCTGCAGCATCGGCCGACGTGGTGTTCGCCAGGCTCTCGTTCGCGAGCTTCGAGATCCGGGAGAGGAAGTCGCCGCCCCGGCACCGGCGACGGGGACCGCTGCCGGTCCGGCCGCCCGAGAAGCCCTTGGCGATGCCGGAGAGGGCCTCGGTGGACTCGCTCGGGATCATCCAGAGCTTGTTCGCGGTGCCCTCGGCGATCTTGGGCAGCATCTGCAGGTACTGGTACGACAGCAGCTTGTCGTCCGGGTCGCCGGTGTGGATCGCCTCGAACACGGTCGCGATGGCGGAGGCTTCACCCTCGGCCCGGAGGACCTGCGCCTTCGCGTCACCCTCGGCCGCGAGGATGGCGGCCTGCCGCGCCCCTCGGCCTCGAGGATCTGCGACTGCTTCGTGCCCTCGGCCTGCAGGATGGCGGCACGACGGCTGCGCTCGGCACGCAGACTGCTGCTCCATGGCGTCCTGGATGGACACGGGCGGCTCGATGGCCTTGAGCTCGACACGGCCGACGCGGATGCCCCACTTGCCGGTCGCCTCGTCGAGGACCACGCGGAGCTGGCCGTTGATGTTGTCGCGGCTGGTCAGGGCCTCTTCGAGGTTGAGCCCACCGACGACGTTGCGGGCGTGGTCGTGGTGAGCTGCTCGACGGCGCCGAGGTAGTTCGCGATCTCGTAGGTCGCGGCGCGGGCGTCGGTGACCTGGAAGTAGACGACCGTGTCGATCGACACGACCAGGTTGTCCTCGGTGATCATGGGCTGCGGCGGGAACGAGACGACCTGTTCGCGCATGTCGAGGAGGGGACGGAGGCGGTCGATGAACGGGACCAGGAGATTCAACCCTGGGTTGAGGGTCTTGTGGTACTTCCCGAGCCGCTCGACGATGCCCGCGGTCGCCTGCGGCACGATGCGGATCGCGCGGGACAGGACGATGATCACGAAGATGACGACGACCAGGATGAGGACGAGCAGAGCGATCGTCCCGGCTGAGATGGTCACGAGGTGGGCCTTTCTCCAGGCGGACGACGGCCGTCGACCCCTCGATGGACTCGACGACCACTGGGGTGCCGAGCGGCGGTGTTCGGTCGGTGGAGTCGGAGGCGATGGGGCGCTCCACGTCTCGCCGTTCGCCAGGCGCACCTGGCCCGGAGCGGACGACGTGAAGGCGACGGCGACGGTGCCGCGCAGCCCGATGAGGGCCTCGACGTTGGTCTGGTGCAGGTCCGCGCCGCGGCCGAGGGCCGTCAGGAGGCGCGGGCGGACGAGCGACAGCAGCACGAGCGCGAGGACGGCGGCGATGATCGCGGACAGCCACCAGGGAGCGCCGAGCAGCGCGGCGATCAGTCCGCCGGCGGCCCCCGCCGCGAGCATGATGAAGATGAAGTCGAGCGTGAAGATCTCGACCACCCCGAGCAGGAGCACCAGTCCGATCCAGATGATCGTCTGGATCCAATCGATCGTGTTCACGCGATCTCCCTCCCTCGGTCGCGCGCGGCTGTTCGCTGCGTCGCGACGGCCGAGTCCCAACTCCGTTCAACATAGTCAGCTACTGGGTGTCGGTCGCCCAGGCAGTTGGTAAGGCTCGACGGCGGCCGACCCGCCGGAACGAACCTGGAGAACACGACTGTGAGCAACCCCCTCGCCCCCGAGATCCCTCGCCGGCAAGCGCGCCCTCGTCACGGGGTCGTCCCGCGGCATCCTCGGTGCGGACACTGTCGGCTACCTGGCCGAGGCCGGTGCCAAGGTCGTCGTGAACTACCGGAACAAGGCCAAGCGCGCCGAGCAGATCGCCGAGAAGATCGTCGCGGCCGGTGGCTCGGCCCTCGCCGTCGGCGCCGACCTGACCGAGCACGACTCCTTCGTCCAGGCGATGGTCGACGCCGTCGTCGCCGAGTGGGGCGGCATCGACCTGCTCGTGCTCAGCGCGTCGGGCGGCATGGAGTCCGGGCTCGGCGAGGGCGGCTACGCCCTCCGCCTCAACCGCGACGCCCAGGTCGACATGCTCCAGACCGCCGTGCCGCACATGCCGGCGGGCTCCCGAGTGGTCTTCGTCACGAGCTCACCAGGCCCACTTCGTCGAGACCGCCGAGACGATGGACGAGTACGTCCCGGTCGCGAAGAGCAAGCGCGCCGGCGAGCTTCGCCCTCCGTGAGCTCATCCCGCAAGCTCCCGAGGCCGCCGGCATCGAGTTCGTCTTCGTCGATCTCCGGCGACATGATCGAGGGCACCATCACCGCGACGCTCCTCAACCGCCTCAACCAGGGCGCCATCGAGGGGGTCGCCGGAAGCGAGGTCGGCAAGCTCTACAGCGCGTGTCGGGTATCGCGGCCGAGATCGCTCTGGCCGCCGTGGAGCGCGATCCCGGCCGACCACACCAAGCTCGTCGGCGACGTCGGCGGCTTCGCGCAGTAGCCGTCCCGGTCCGCTTGGCGTCGGTCGGGTGACTGCGAAGCCCGGTCTGAGACTGACCTCCCGGATCATCCTGCTCGACCCCGAGGACCGCGTGTTCCTGATGGACACGAAGTCGCCCTCGTCCGACGGCGCCACACCGGTGGATCACGCCCGGCGGCGGTGTCGACCGGGAAGGGCCCACCGCGACGCGGCCATCCGGGAACTCCGCGAGGAGACCGGCATCGTCATCGACGACCCGGGCCAGCCGGTGTGGTCGTGCAGGACTTCGTGGTCGAGTGGGACCTGGCCGACCACGACCGGGGCCACTCCGAGTTCTACGTCGATGCGGACACCGGGCTTCGTCCTGTCGGACGCGGAGTGGACCGCGGACGAGCGGGTGGACATCCTGCAGTCGCGCTGGTGGACCGCCGAGGAGCTCGAGGCCACGGACGAGGCCTTCGAGCCCGCCGAACTGCCCGACCTGGTGCGGCGCCACTCCGCTGCCTGAACCACGCACCGTCCGACCGGGCCGTTCCACTGCGGAACCGTCCTGTGAGAACGTCCCACACGCCACCGGTAGCCTGGCCGACACGGAACCCCGCGCTGACCACGCCGCCGACAGCCACGACCGCATCCGCGTGCGGGGCGCGTGAGAATAACCTGCGGGACGTCGACGTCGACCTCCCGAAGCGGCGGCTGACCGTCTTCACCGGTGTGTCCGGCTCCGGCAAGAGCTCGCTCGTCTTCGCGACGGTGGCGGCCGAGTCGCAACGGATGATCAACGAGACCTACAGCGCCTTCGTGCAGGGGTTCATGCCGTCGCTCGCCCGACCGGACGTCGACGTCCTCGACGGCCTGACCACCGCGATCGTCGTCGACCAGGAGCGCATCGGGGCGGACCCGCGCTCGACGGTGGGCACGGTGACCGATGCGAACGCCATGCTCCGGGTGCTGTTCAGCCGACTCGGCACGCCGCACATCGGGGGACCGAACGCGTTCTCGTTCAACCTCGCGACCGTGACCGCGGGTGGGGCGATCACCGTGCAGAAGGGGAAGGACGCCACGGCCGAGAAGGTCTCCTTCACGCGGCTCGGCGGCATGTGCGCCGACTGCGAGGGGCGCGGTTCGGTCACCGACATCGACCTCAGCCAGCTCTTCGACGACACGAAGTCCCTGGCGGACGGCGCGATCACGATCCCGGGGTACGGCACCGACGGTTGGAACGTCCGGATGTTCGCCGAGTCCGGGTACGTCGACAAGGACACCCCGATCCGCGACTTCACCGATCAGGAGCGGGCTGACTTCCTCCACCGCGAACCGACCAAGCCGAAGATCGCGGGCATCAACATGACCTACGAGGGCCTGGTGCCCCGCGTCCGCCGGTCGTTCCTGCAGAAGGACCGCGAAGCGATGCAGCCGCACATCCGCGCCTTCGTCGACCGTGCGGTGACCTTCACGACGTGTCCCGCGTGCGACGGCACCCGCCTGAACGACGTGGCCCGGTCGTCCACGATCGCCGGCAAGAACATCGCCGAGGTCTGCTCGATGCAGATCACCGACCTCGCGACCTGGCTGCACGGCCTCGACGAGCCGACCGTCGGACCACTCCTCGACGGGCTGCGCGACGCGGTGGACTCCTTCGTCGAGATCGGTCTGGGCTACCTGTCACTCGACCGGCCGACGGGCACGCTCTCCGGCGGCGAGGGCCAGCGTGTCAAGATGGTGAAGCACCTCGGGTCCTCGCTGAGCGACGTCACCTACGTGTTCGACGAACCGAGCACGGGCCTGCACCCGCACGACATCGAGCGGATGAACGGACTGCTGCTCCGGCTGCGCGACAAGGGCAACACCGTGCTGGTGGTCGAGCACAAGCCCGAGGTCATCGCGATCGCCGACCACGTCGTCGACCTCGGCCCGGTGCGGGCACCCACGGCGGGACCCTCTGCTACGAGGGGCCGGTGGACGGCCTGCGGGGGAGCGCCACCGTGACCGGGAAGCACCTCGACGACCGGGTGACCCTCAAGGCGAGCGTCCGCGACCGCACCGGGGCCATCCCGATCCGCGGTGCCGACACCCACAACCTGCAGGGGGTCGACGTCGACGTCCCGACCGGGGTGCTCACGGTCGTCACCGGCGTGGCAGGCTCCGGCAAGAGCACGCTCATCCACGGGTCGCTCGCACCGCGCGCCGACGTCGTCGCGATCGACCAGGGCGCGATCCGCGGCTCCCGGCGCAGCAACCCGGCGACCTACACCGGGCTGCTCGAACCGATCCGCAAGGCCTTCGCGAAGGCGAACGGGGTGAAGCCCGCCCTCTTCAGCGCGAACTCCGAGGGGGCCTGCCCGGCGTGCAACGGTGCCGGCGTGATCTACACCGACCTGGGGATGATGGCCGGCATCGCGACGCCGTGCTCGGAGTGCGGTGGCAAGCGGTTCGACCAGTCCGTGCTCGAGTACCGGTTGGGCGGGAAGGACATCAGCGAGGTCCTCGCGATGCCCGTGGCCGAGGCGGAGCAGTTCTTCGCCGGGGGCGAGGCGAAGATCCCGGCGGCGCACACCATCCTCGCCCGGCTGGTGGACGTCGGACTGGGCTACCTGACGATCGGACAGCCGCTCACGACGCTGTCCGGCGGCGAACGGCAGCGCCTCAAGCTGGCCACACACCTCGGCGACGACGGCGGCATCGTGGTGCTCGACGAACCCACCACGGGCCTGCACCTGGCTGACGTCGATCAGCTGCTCGGGCTGCTGGACGGCCTGGTGGACTCCGGCAAGACCGTCGTGGTCATCGAGCACCACCAGGCCGTGATGGCGCACGCCGACTGGCTCATCGACCTCGGCCCCGGTGCCGGTCACGACGGCGGACGCATCGTGTTCGAGGGCACGCCTGCCGATCTCGTCCGCGCGCGGTCGACGGTGACGGGGGAGCACCTGGCGGCGTACGTCGGCGCCTGACGCGCAGCCACGACCGGAACACGAGCCGTGCGTACGGTCTAGCGCGTTCCGAGTGACGCTCATGCTCGGCTGCCCGGCCATCGGCGAGCGTCCTCACCGAAGGAGCTCTCCATGTCCACGAACGGATACCCGCCCGCGCAGAACGCCCCCGGTCAGACCCCCGCGACGAACGGTGGCAACGGTCTGTCGATCGGCTCGCTCGTCCTCGGGATCGTCGGCGTCGTCTTCTCGTTCCTGTTCGTCTGGGTCGGCCTGATCGCCAGCATCATCGGACTCGTGCTCGGCATCATCGCCCGACGCCGCCCGACGAGCAGCCGCGGCATGGTGCTCGCCGGCATCATCCTCAGCGCGATCGGCCTCGTCCTGTCGATCGTCTTCATCATCATCGCGCTCGCGATCGTCGTGCCGGCCGTCACCAACAACTGACGCGCCCGGCAGGCGGACTGGAGGCGCGTGGCGGCATCGCCACGCGCCTCCAGTCCGTCATCGGTGCGTCTCCCGGACCGCCGGACGCCCGCTCAGGTCGCCGCGCGTAGCGTGCCGCGCATGAGCTACAGCCAGCCCGACCCCTCGGAAGAGACCACCCAGGCCGAAGCGCCCGAGCAGCCCGACACGGACCGCGAGGTCCTCGAGGAGCGCGACGACGAACAGGCCGCACTCGAGATCGACGCGGACGACGTGCCGACCGACGGTGAGGACCCGGGCGCCGACGCGGAGTCCTGATCCGTCCGGCCGAACGGTCAGTCCTGCGGGACAGGCGGCCGCAGCACACCGTCCGCATCGATGGACGGAGCGGTTCCGGGGAAGTCGCGTTGTCCGAACCGATCGACGAGGGACGCCGCGCGACCGGTCGGGTCGGGCACCGGACGCCCGTCGTCGTACTCGAAGTCCACTGATCGCAGGCGGCCGTCGACGAACGTCCCGTCGTCCTGCAGCGTGAGCTCCAGGAAGGCTCCGAAGCGCGTGGCCCGTTCGGCTCCGAAGACGCCGCCACCACCGAAGTTGCCGAGGCTGTAGGCGATGAGCCTTCCCTTGTGGAACTCGGTGCCCCGGAGGCTGTGCGGTCCGTGGCCGATGACGACGTCTGCTCCGGCGTCGACCGCCGCGTGGGCGAACGCCCGGACATCGCCCCGGTCTTCCCCGTACATCTCCTCTCGCCCTGGACGGACGGCGTTCGCCGCCGGGCCCTCGGCACCCATGTGCGCGTGCACGACGACCACGTCAGCGGTGGCTTCGGCTGCCGCGACCAGCTTCCGGACGTGCCGGAGGTCGGTCACCCGGTTCGTCCCGGCGTACGGCGCGAATCCGATGGTCGCGACGATCGTCCCGCCGATGTCCGAGCACGCGACCTGGTCCGTGCGACCGACGCTCGCGATGCCCACGGCCGCCAGCGCTTGTTCGGTCCTCCGGTACCCCGCGGGGCCGAAGTCACCAGTGTGGTTGTTGGCGAGGTTCACGAGATCGAACCCGTCCAGGTGCTGCGCCGTCTCCGGGGCGCTCCGGAACGCGAGACAGTCCGCTCGCCCCTCGCACTTGTCGTAGCCCGTGTCGTCGGAGATCACCTGCTCGAGGTTGCCGGTGACGAGGTCCTGCGTGAACCACGACCGGACGGCGGCGAAGTGCCCGGCGCCGCCGTCCGCGGGGACGCGGTGTCCGACGTCGTGCACGAGCACGTCGCCGACGGCACCGATCGACACCTGACCGGGCACCTCCGCATCGTGGTGCGGCGTGTTGTTGGTGCACCCTGCGATCGAGGTCACGTGGGTGGCACCGACGCTGGTGGCGGCGATCAGCGCGACGGCGAGGCCGATCCGCCACGGGATCCGTGCACGGTTGCCGAAGGAGCGGCTCGATGCTCGGTCGCCGGGGAGACGAACTCGTAGTGTCGGACCCCGCCCTGCAGCGTCCCGGGAGATCGAACAGCCACGTCGCGCGGTCCCGTTCGGCCAGCCGGGCCAGGCCGAGGCACGCGGCGATCAGCACCGCCGTGAGGACGACCGGGAGCGTCGCAGCGGCGACCAGTTGCACCGCCGGTCGTTCTGACGACAGCCACCCGTGCAGGAGCGCGTCGACGACCGCCAGCAGCGGCATGTGGATCATGTACACGGGCAGGGTGCGCCGCCCCAGCCGTCGCAGACCCGACCCGATGAACCGCACCCGTCCGAGCCACGGCGCCACCGCGAGGGCCATCGCCACGCCCAGCAGCGAGACGACGGGCCACACGCCAGGGGTCTCCTGGGTGCGGGTCAGGCGCATCAGTGTGAAGGCGGCGCCGTACGCCGCGACCGCGCCGAGTGCGACGGGCACCGTGACGCGGGGGAGGGTCCGTCGGATCCGCGGGGCGAGGTGCGCTCCGAGCAGGAAGAACGTCAGGTTCGCGAGGAGCGAGCCCCGGTTGCTGACGATGTCGACGGCGCCGGCCGTGACCAGCACCGTCAGCACTGCGGCAGCCGAGACGACCACCCACGGCGGGAGCCGGACGAGCGTCTTCGCCACCACGAAGTACAGCGCGAGGGCGTACAGGTACCAGGTGTCCGGGGGGCTGATCGTGACGGCTTCGACGAACGCACCGACGCCGCGCGGGACGAGCGTGGGAAAGTCCGGGAAGGCCCACATCGCCGCGGTGTGGATGAGCGACCAGAGCAGGTAGAGGTACAGGAACCGGACCACCCGGGGTCGGAGCACCGCGGCCCACGGCCTGCGCAGGGCGTCGGCGGCGTAGAACCCGGAGACGAGCAGGAAGAGGGGCATCAGGAAGGGCCAGACGAAGTCGGCGAGCAGGCCCCACACGCCGGGTACCGGGACGGGCAGGTGCCAGTCCACTTGGAGGAGGTCCTTCATGACGACGTGCCAGAAGACCACCAGGACGATGAGGAGTCCCTTCAGGGTGTCGCCCCACGCATCGCGGCTCATCGGGCGGTCTCCGTCGAGGGGAACGCCGCGGCGAGGAGCTCCCGGACGAGTTCGACGTACGGCAGGCCGACCGCCTGGTACATGCGGGGTACCTGCGACTGCTCGGTGAACCCGGGGGAGGTGTTCACCTCGTTGAGCACGACGCCATCGGTCGTGACGAAGAAGTCGAACCGTGCCACGCCGGCGCACCCGAGGACCTCGTACAACGTGCGCGCGGCGTCGTCGACCGCAGCGTGTTCGTCGTCGCTGAGCCGGGCGGGCAGGGTGAAGGCGGCGGTGCCGTCGTACTTCTGCTCCCGGTCGAAGAGCGTGCCCTCCGCGACGCCGATCTCGAGCGTGGAACCGGTCCGGAGCGCGCCCGAACGATCGCGGAACACGGCGATGTCGACCTCTCGTCCGGTGACGAACGTCTCGACCAGGACGTCGCTCCCAGCAGCTCGCGCCGAGGCGAGCGCCCCGGGGTACTCGTCGACCGCACGCACGACGGAGACGCCGTTGCTGGAGCCGCCCGTGGTCGGCTTGACCACGATCGGCGGCGCGAACGGGAGCTCTCCCGCAGACGCTCCAGCGCGGACGAGCGCGGCCGGTGCCGTCCTGATGCCCACGGCCTCGGCGATCGTCTTCGTCACCCACTTGTCCATGCCGAGGGCTCCGGCGCGGACGGGGACCCGGCCACCGGCACCCCGATCATGTCGAGCAGACCGGCGACGGCTCCGTCCTCGCCGTGCTCTCCGTGGAGGGCCGGGAACGCGACGTCGCACGACGTCAGCAGCGCGACCGCATCGGCCGCCGTCAGAGCGGGACCGTCGGTGTGCTGCCACGAGGCGTCCGCGGTGATGGTCAGGAGGACGGCGTCGAGGCCGAGCTGTCGGATCGCGCGTCCCACGGCGGCGGCCGAAGCGAGCGACACGTCGTGCTCGGCGTTCACCCCGCCTCCGATGACGGCGATGCGGTGCGGTGCGGCTGTTCCGGCGTGCTCAGGCATGTGCGGTCTCCGTGGTTCGGCTGGCGGTCCGGTGGACCCGGGCGACGCGAGATCCGATCCGGGTGACGATCTCGTGCTCGATGGTGTCGGCCCAGCGCGCCCAGTCGGCGACCAGCGGAGCGCCGTCCGTACCCGGCCCGAAGAGCGTCACCGTCTCGCCCAGGTGGAGGCGGTCGTCGCCGGTGTCCACCACGACCATGTCCATCGAGAACCGGCCGACCAGGGGCCGTCGCCTGCCTCTGACGAGGACCTCGGCGCGGCCGGAGGCGCTCCGCGGGAGTCCGTCGCCGTAGCCGAGGGGGAGCAGGGCCAGGTTCGTCCGACGGTCCACCACGTGGTCGCCGCCGTAGCCGATGCCGACGCCGGCGTCGACCCGCCGGACGCCGACGACCGGTGCGGTCAACGACAGTGTCGCCTGCAGGTCCGTCGCGGTGCCCGACGGGTCGATGCCGAACAGGCCGGCGCCGATCCGGTGCACCTCGTACCCGTCCCCGACGCCCGTGACGGTGGCGGCGGTGGCAGCGAGGTGCGTGACGAACCCGCTGAGGCCCCGGCGGCGGGCGGTCCGGACAGCGTTCGCGAAGAGGAGCCGCTCGCGGTCGTTCTGGGGGTTCTCCGGCTGGTCGGCGCAGGACATGTGGCCCATCACGCCGACGACGCGGACCGTGCCGAGCGCGTGGAGCTCTCGTGCCGCGCTGCACAGCGCAGCCCAGTCGGACGGCGAGGCACCGTCGCGCGCCATGCCGATGTCGACGTGCAGGTGGATCCGTGCGGTGCGACGGGTCCGGAGCGCCGCACGGCTGACGGCGCCGAGCAGTTCCGGGCCGGCCACCGCGACGTCGACGTCGGCGAGCAGCGCACCCTCGAAGTCCGCGTCGACGGGATTGAGCCAACTGACCACCGGCACCGCTGCACCGCTGGAGCGGACGGCGAGGGCCTCGTCGATCGTGGTGACGCCGATCGAGGTCGCACCGCTGGCGACGACCGAGTGGGCGATCGACCCGTGCCCGAACCCGTCTGCCTTGAGGACGGCCATCAACCGACCGCCCGTCCGGGACGCGAAGGCGGCCACGTTCTGCCGGACGGCAGCGTCGTGGACGAGGAGCATCGGTGCGGAGGCCGTCATGCGCCGAGCTGACTGGTCGACAGAACGCTGGAATACATGTCTACAGGTTGGCGCAGCGGGATCGCCCGGTCATCGTCCGGATGGATGAGGTCGACCGCCGCGGGACCCAAACCGTCGGCGCCGGGCGGATGACGGCAGCGTCCGTCCGGGGTGCCAGGACCGTCCGGTGGTCGGCTCAGCTTCGCCGTCCGCCTCCAGCGCACCGTGTCGACGCGCGGGAAGGGCGACGATGCGCGACGTGGTTCGGGGTGCGGCCCGCCAGCCGAGGCACCTGAGCAGTCGTGGTCGGGCGGGCGATGACGCCGAGGCGTTCATAACCTCGGCATCACCGCCGCCTCCGTCGGGTCACGTCACCGGCGGTCGGTCCTCCGAGGCCGACGACGGACCAGCAGGAACCCGCCGCTGACGAGCAGGAGTGCAGCAGCGGCAACGAGCACGCCG
Source organism: Curtobacterium sp. AC273 (assembly GCF_979253735.1). Lineage (NCBI taxonomy): Bacteria > Bacillati > Actinomycetota > Actinomycetes > Micrococcales > Microbacteriaceae > Curtobacterium > Curtobacterium sp. AC273. The sequence continues at coordinate 235,677 of NZ_CEEDDU010000006.1, forward strand.
ACGCTCTCGGCGCCGGTGAACGCAAGCCTGTCGGCGGACGTCCGCTCATTCGTTCCCGGTCGGTCCGCCGTGGTTCCGCTCCCCGACGTGACTGACGTACCGGGGTGCGTCGGGTCGATCACCTGACCCTGGTCCTCGGGGCTGACCGGGCTGACCGGCTCGACGGGGTCGACGGGATCGACGGGATCGACGGGCGGGACGATCGGGGTCACCGCTACGGGCATGATGCCTGCGTCGACCGTGTCGTTGCGCTCGACCCCTGCAAGGCGTCCTTCGTCAGACCGGAGTGCCGCGATCGTGATGGTGCCGGTCGAGCCGTCCTCGTCCGCGTCGGAGTCGTTACCGTGGTCGCCGCCGACGAGTTCCTCGGCGAACTCGCGGCCCTCGGGTGCGGTCCAGTGCACGCGGTAGGTGCCAGGCCGGAGCCCGTCGAAGTGGTACTCCCCGTCGTCGTCCGTCGCGGTCGCGGCCACCACCTCGTGCCCCCGGTCGTCCTCGCCGGTCAGCCGGACCGGCACCGTGGCGATGCCCGGCTCTCCACGGTCCTGGACGCCGTCACGGTTCTCGTCGGACCACACGCGGTCGCCGACGGCTCCCGCCACCACGGTGATCGTTGCGGGGTTCGACTGGACGGGGAGGGCGAGGTTCGACGCCCGCAGCCCGAAGCGGTTGGTGTACCGGTCGCCGTCCTGCTGCCCGCTGGTCACGACCGCCACCTCGTGCTCGACCGTCTCGCCGACGCCGACCGAAGCGGTCCGCAGGATGCGGAACGCTGTCACGGTCGCGAGTCCGGTCGGACATCCGGCGGCGCCGAACTCGGCCTCGGTGCACCACGGGGTCGCGCCACCCGGCGTGTTGGACTGGTCAGCGCCATCGAGGGCGACGTGCGATGCCCTGCGACTGGTGTAGCGCACGCTCTCGCCGGAGTCCACGTCGACTGCGATCGGCTCCGCCAGTCCGATCGATCCGTGGAAGGCGGAGTTCCGCCCGTCGCCGCGGTGGGGGAGCACGTCGATCACGTCGAGTCCGTCGATCGTGCTGGCATCGGTGTTCGTGTACCCCAGCGTCCACTCGAGCACGTCCCCGGTGACGACCACCGGATCGACGGCGGCCTTCTGGACACCGACGCCGCCGGTCGTGACGATCTGCAGCGCTCGGGCGGCGTCACGGAACTCGGCGGCCGACCGGTCCGTCGGGGAGGCGATCTCCGTGACGTTGGTGATCGGGCCCGCCGGCGCGAGGTTCGAGATCGCCGTCGTGTAGGTGATCGGGTCGATGGCTTCGTTCGGGCGCACGACCAGCGTCCACGTGAGGCGTTGGAGGCCGTTGCCGTCGGCGTCCTTCGTCGTGTCGATGTGCGGCGGCAGCGAGGCGCTCCCGGCGGCGTAGGCCATGTGGCGGGGGAGCACGTCCCGCACGGTCACGGTCGTCTCGATCCCCGTGGTGTGTCCGTTCGTGAGCGAGGGGTACAGGGCGTAGTCGACGGTGTTGCCGGCGACCGCGAAGCTGGTGTCGTCGGGGGTGTCACCCGCGTCGTGGCCGGGGTCGACGATCTTCTTCTGGATCCGGGCGAGGTTCTCGGTGATGAGGACGCTGTCCGACAGGGGACCGGCTCCGAGGTCGGGGTCCGACCAGATGTCGTGCAGCCAGTGCTCGGCCCGGTCGCCGAACCAGACGTGGCCGAAGTCGTACGCACGCGTGCCGTCGGCCGCGTCCTCGACGGTGACGTAGCTGTACAACGCAGCGGTGTCGCCTCCTGCGATGTCCCCGGTCGCACGGACCGCTCCGACGGCCGCGATGCCGCCCGGGACGTCCTCGGGCTGGTCGTACCAGGGGCCGTCCTGGTCGTCGCACGTCGCCCGCTGGCCCGCAGCGGGCGACGGCATGTCGTAGGCCGCGTACTGCACCTTCGCGGCGGACAGGTTGCTGGTGTCTGCGGCGACCTCGCCGTCACCGGCGCGCGTGAGGCGTTGCGTGTCGCGGTCGAACGTGTCGCAGATGATCACGCCGTGGAAGGGGGACAGCCCCGGGTTCTCGGCACCGACATCGCTGCGGAGCACCGAACCGGGAGTCGTCCAGGGTCTCCGCCGCGAGCGGACCCCTGCTCGACCGTCCGTCCGTCGTCGTCCACACGGTAGAGGTTCTTCTGCGCCGATCCGGCGGCGGCACCGACGATCGTGCGCGTCGCGACGTTGTCTGCGAGCGGCTCCGTGCCGCCGGGGAAGTTCGTCGTTCCGCTGGCGGAGGTGGTCTGGAGAGCCGTGTAGGTGTTGATCGATCGGGCCGAGCTGCCCGCCGACGGGTTCGGCATCCACAGGCTGATGAAGCCGCTGACGAAGGTGAACTTGGCGCCGCCGGCGATCGGGCCGTTCGTGATGCTCTTCGACGGGATGTGTGTCGGGTCGGTGACGGTGCCGTCGATCGTGACGTCGATGTCCCGGCCGGGGCCTGACTGGTCGCACGTGAACCGCCCGGAGTCGGTGACCGCGTGCTCGCCACCGCCAACGCCGCCGGGGAGCCCGCCCATCTGCGAGTCGCCGAGCAGGTTCGGGCCGCAGACGGGGTTGCCGGCGTTCCAGAGGACCGCGTTGGACGGCACCGTGCCGAGGATCTGCGTGAGGTCGTCGGTGAAGGTCATCGGGCCGGCACTCCGCTCGAACCCGAGGAGGCCCTGGCCCGCGACGACCGGCTGCCAGTCGACGGCGATCGGGTACACCAGCTGCAGCCCGTTGGTCGTGCCGTCCGGTCCGGTGACCCCGGTCCGGAGGGTCGACGCGTGGACGGCGTTGCTGAGGTTGTAGCGGGCAGCCGCCGAGACGGTGGTGGCCGGGGACGTCGCCTCGACGGGGCCGTTCCCCGCGTTGTCCGCCGTGGCGGTGACGTGCACGGCGAGCGAGTCTCCGTTCCGCAGGTCGCCCGAGACGTCGAGGACGATCGGGACGAAGACGGTGGTCCCCTCGTCGAGCGTGCCGATGGTGCACCGCAGCTCGGCACCGCTGATCGCCGACCCTGCACCCGTGCAGACACCGGGGACGCCGGCCCAGGTCGTCCCCTCGGGGGCGGTCGCGATGAAGCGTTCGTTCGTGCTCGTCGCGTCGTTCGAGTTCAGGGACACGCGGTAGGTGATCGCGTCCATCGTCCGCACGACGCCGTTCGCAGCGCTGGTGTCACCGCCGGCATCGTCGGTCGGCGTGAACGGACCGTTGCCGTCCTCCGCGACCTCGATGTGGAGGCCGATCGTGCTGGACGTCGCCGCTGTGCCGGTTCGAGGGGGAGGCGCGGGACTCGGCGGCGGTGTCGGCCTGCCCGCCGTGACGGCCGCCCGTGACGGTTCCGGCGCGGGCTCTGCGTCCGGTGCCGACCCGGATGCGATCGAGGTCCCTCCGGAGCCCGACGTCAGCTCCGACGCCGTCTCGGTGGGTTCGTCCGGCTCGCTCGCCAGCGCGGGGGCGGCCGGGATCACGACTCCGACGACGATGCCGAGGGTGATCAACGTCGAGGCTGTGGCGTGCGCGGTGCTGCGGATTCGCATGGGTCTCCAGTTCTCGCGACGTGCAGGGTGCGGGATGTCGGGCTTGAGCGCCCGATGGAGTCCGAGCATAGAACTGGCATACCACATCTACAATGCCTTGCAGCCGCGAGGATTTGCTCCGGGTCAGGACCCGGAGTGCTGCACTCCAGCAGGGGTGGCGTCCGTGTGCCAGCGCAGTGGGTGTCGGCCTGCTCGGATTGCTGCACCGGAGCCGACGAGAAACGCCCGACCGGTCTCACCACCGTCCGCACACGAGCGCCGATAATGCATATTATGTCAACTCAGGTCCCCGGAACGGATCCCCGTGGGATGCTCGACGCCATGACCACCAAGCCCACGATCCTGTTCGTCTGCGTCCACAACGCCGGACGCTCCCAGATGGCAGCCGGGTACGCACGGGCACTCGGCGGCGACCGTGTCGAGGTGCTCTCGGCGGGCTCCGAGCCGAAGGACGCGATCAACCCGGTGGCGGTCCGCGCCATGGCCGAGGACGGCATCGACATCGCGGGCACGCAGCCGAAGGTCCTCACGACGGACGCCGTCCGGATCGCCGACGCCGTCGTCACGATGGGCTGTGGCGACGCCTGCCCGGTCTTCCCCGGCAAGCGCTACGAGGACTGGGAGCTGACCGACCCGGCCGGCAAGGACATCGAGGACGTCCGACCGATCCGCGACGAGGTCAAGCAGCGCGTCGAGGCACTCCTTTCGCAGTTGCTCGACTCCCCCGTGTGACGGCCGATGGACCGGCGCAGTTCACCCACGTCCGGGACGGCGTCGGCGGACCGCCTGCCACGTTGCGAGAGCGATGCCGGTCAGCAGCGCGACCGCTCCGAGCACCACCCCGGCGAGCAGGTGCGCGGGGCCGGTGAACGCGAGTCCGCCGGAGCCCGTCTGGTCGTCCCACGCCCAGCCCATCGGCCCGGCACCGCCGCCCGCGGGAGCCGCCGACGCAGTCGGGGTGTTCGTCGGCACAGGTGACGGCGTCGGGTTCGGGTCGACGAGCCACGTGTTCGTGACGACGCACGTGGTGTCGTCACCTGCGGCGACCGTCACGGCGTCGCCGTCCGACACCGCTGCAGCGCCGCAGTCCCACCCGTCGGAGCGGAAGCCCTCCGTCGGTCCGTCCTCGCGGAGCGTGTACGTGCCAGCCGGCACCGCGCGTGCCGTGACCGCCTCGTCGCCACTCCGACCGGTGACGGTCTCCGTCGCTCCGGTCGCGGTGAGGACCCAGTCCGTCGGCGGAGCCGTGCCTGCCGGAGCGCCGACGACGTCCTTCCGGAGCGTCAGTGTTCCGGTGGCGGTGACCCCCCTCCGCGACGTTCGTGACGACGCAGACGACGTCGGCGTCCTCGGGGACGGTCACCACGCCGGCGTCCGACACCGGCACCACCGCCTCGCCGTCTGTGCACGCCCAGCCCTCGCTGCGGAAGCGCGGCGGCCCCGACTCCGACAACCGGTACTCCCCCGGTGCGACGCTGACGGCCTCGACGGCGCCGGACCGTCCGGTCACGGTCGTGTCGCCGTCGGACGACGTGGCCGTGAGGGTCCACGAGGACGGTGGCTCGTCGGATCCCTCCACCGCCTTCCGGAGCGTCAGGGTGGACGCCGCCGCATCGGCGCAGGCCACCTGCGCGGCGAAGGCGTAGTCGTGGATCTCCCGAGGCGCTCCCGGCCCCTGGTCGGACCCGTGGGTGAACGACGCGGCGACGACGTTGCCGGACAGGTTCTGCGTCTGCGCCCAGGTGACGGCGGCGTTCGGCGCGTACAGACTGCCGTTCAGCTCGGCGGTGTTCCCGACGACCGCCACCGCGGTGGCCTCCGGGAAGTTCCAGAGCACGTACGGCGAGGCGGCCTCCGGCCACCCCTGTCGTGGGAGCGTCCCGCTGAAGGTGGTCCCCGTCACCGTGATGACGAGCGGCGTCGAGGCGGAGAGCGCCTGACCGTCGAGCAACCCGATCTGCGAGATGTTCGCGAGCTCGGACGGCGTGAACCTGAGGAAGTTCGTCCGGCCCGGGACGAGGTCGACGTACACCTGCGGTGTGGGAGACGTGACCGGTCGTGGCACCGTCGGGGACGTCGCGGTCGGCGCGCTGTACAGGGCTTCGGTGGCCGGACACGCGGCGATCGCTCGCGACAGCGGACGGTAGGCGGCGAAGGCCCCGGCGATGTCCGGGGCGCCCCGGAGGTCGGCGACGGACGCCGCCGTCTGCGGCACGGTGTCGCTGCCGATCCGCGGGGTCGCCGTCGGGTCCGTCACGCCCGCCGGGACGACCTGGTACGAGTTCGGGTTCTCCTGCAGCACCGTCCACGCGGTCGGGCTGCCCCCGAGCTTCGTGTACCCACCGTTCGCGATGTTCAGCACCGACGTGCTCCCGGCCCAGTCCACGCCGCCACCGGCGTACAGGTACGTGTCGCGTTCGTCGCCGGGTGAGCGGAACGTCGGCGGCGGCGTCGCACCGGCGCCCACGTTGTACGGCTGCCGGAACCGGACGGTCCCGGCTGCGGCCATGGTGCCCTCGGACTCGTCCACACCGGGCCCCACGGTGACGTCCCCGTCGGCGATGACGAGGAAGCCGGAGTTCGCGCGCCGGTCGAGGGTCACCGGGTTCACGGCCTCGACCGCGGCTCGAGCCGGTTCGACCGGGCCGACGAGGGCGAGACCGGACGTGACGACCAGAGCTCCTGCGACGAGGACGGCGGTCAGCGCGCGACTCCGGCCGCCGATCGGACGTCGGTCGGCCTGCCGGCCCTGGTTCGCGTGTGCCATCCAGCCACGCTGATCGATCGGCGGACCGGTGACACCGCCCGGTCCGGGTGATCCCGCTGCCGAGCGCGACGTTCAGACGACTGCGACGCTCAGACGACCGCGACGGTCATGCCCGCGGAGGTGGCGGGCCCGTCCATCGCGACGAGCGCCGCCGGCAGGTCCTCGAAGCCGATCGTGCGTCCCACCGACTCAGCCGGCCGCAGCCGTCCGGCGACGACGTCGTCGAGCATCGCGGCGTACTCCCCCACGGCGATCCCGTGGCTGCCGAGCAGCTCGAGCTCCTCCGCGATCACGCGGCCCATCGGGATCGCGGGCGTCGCCTCGTCGTCGAGCAGCAACCCGACCTGCACGTGCCGGCCCCGCGGCCGCAGCGAGGCGACGGCCGCGACCGAGGTGGCCCGGCTGCCGAACGCGTCGACCGAGACGTGCGCGCCTCCGTCGGTACGAGCCCGCACGGTGGCGACGACGTCGGCGTCCATCGGGACCACGACGGCTCCGAGCGCCTCGGCCCGTGCCAGGGCGGACGGTGCGACGTCGGTCGCGATGACCCGGGCGCCGGCCGCGACGGCCACGATGACGGTCGACAGGCCGACGCCGCCGCACCCGAAGACCGCGACCCACTCCCCCTCGGCCACCCGTCCGCGGGCGTGCAGCGCGTGGTACGCCGTGCCGAAGCGGCAGCCGAGCCCCGCGGCCTCGGCGAAGCCGACGCCGTCGGGCAGCCCGACGAGGTTCACGTCGGCGTGCGGCACCACCACGGACTCGGCGTACGAGCCGGGCAGGGTGAAGCCCGGCTGCTGCTGGCGGGTGCACACCTGGGTGGCGCCGGCCCGGCACTCCGCGCAGGTGCCGCACGCGAAGACGAACGGCGCGGTCACGCGGTCGCCGACCGAGAATCGCGTCACCGCCGACCCGGTCGAGGAGACGACCCCGGCGAACTCGTGACCCGGCACGTGCGGTAGACGGACGGAGTCGTCGTGCCCCTTCCAGGCGTGCCAGTCGCTCCGGCACACACCGGTGGCGGCGACGCGCACGACGACCCCGTCCTCCGGGGCGACGGGGTCGGGGAGGTCGACGATGGCGGGGACGGCACCGAACCGGTCGTACTGCACTGCGCGCATCCCGCCATCCTGACAGAGGCTGGACCACGTCAGGGGCGTGCGGCGCACCGCCGAGCCGCCACCCGCCCGTCGCCACCCGACCGCCCGTCGGACGGAGGCGACGGGGCGGACGACCCCCGCGCCTCCAGGCCGGCGACGACACCGGCGACGACACCGGAGACCACACCGGCGACCCTGCCGGAGACCACACCGGCGACCCTGCCGGTGACAACACCGGCGACGCTGCCGGGGTCCACCGTGGCGGGATCGGCCGTTGCCCCCGAACCCGGACCCCCGGTTCACTGGGCGGATGGGACTGCGCTTCTCCGACGACCCCGCCGACCTCGACGTCGCCCGTGTGCACCGCTGGCTGAGCGAGGAGTCCTACTGGGCCCGCGGACGCGACCGCGCCACGCAGGAGGCGATCATCGCGGGGTCGCGGAACTTCGGCGTGTACGACGACGCCACCGGGCAGCAGCTCGGGTACGCCCGCGTCATCACGGACGGTGTGACCTTCGGCTGGCTCGCCGACGTCTTCGTCGACCCGGACGCCCGCGGGCGGGGTGTCGGCGTCGCGCTGGTGCAGGGCGTGACGGCGGCGATCGAGCCGCTCGGGCTGAAGCGGTTCGCGCTCTTCACGGCCGATGCGCACGGCCTCTACGAGCGCTTCGGGTTCCGGCCGCTGCCGGACGCCGACGGGTGGATGATGCGGCCCGGCCCCGGCTTCGGTGCCGACGTGCACGACTGACCCGCTGGTCGACAGAGCGCAGCTGAGGTGCAGGCCGGCCCCCGGGGCCGCGCTTGTCCACGGAGCGCGGGCGACGCGCCCGCGCCGGTCCCCCGGCCGCCGAACCCCGGTAGAAGGAGGAGCAGGGGTCGCGCCCAACGGCGGGTGCGGGGATGGAGGAACGGTGTCCGTGCGCCGGAAGCAGACGACGACCACCACCACAGCCCTCGGCACCGCGGCGGTGATCGCCCTCGTCCTCGGGGGCTGCGCCTCCGGCATCCAGCCGCGCGACGACCGCGACGTGGACTACTCGCTCGACGCCCACCTCACCGGCACGCTCGACGTGATGGGCTTCGGCCTCGGTGACGACGTCGCGACGGTCCGCGACCGCGACGCCCGGGCCGCCCTCGGCGGGGACGTCCGCGTCTCGATGGCGGAGGGCGCGCTCGACACCCAGACGTTCCTGTCCGCGGTCGCGGCCGGCGACCCACCGGACCTCGTCTACGCCTCGCGCGACGACATCGGATCCCTCGCGACGCAGGGTGCACTCCTCCCCCTCGACCGGTGCCTCGCCGGTTCGGACACCGACACGGCGCAGTTCCGCGACTCCGCGGTGGCCCAGGTCTCGCACGGTGGGCACGTCTACGGCGTCCCCGAGTTCAACCAGCTGCAGATCGCGATGGCGTCGACGGACCTGCTCGACCGGTCGGGGCTGTCGATGGCGGACGTGAACGGCTCGGACTGGTCGGCGATGACGGCGGCGAACGAGGCGATGACCCGGACGACCGGCAAGCGCCTCGACGTGATGGGGGTCGACGCGAAGCTGCCGGACTTCTTCTGGCTCTGGACCCTGGCGAACGGCACCCGGCCGATCTCGGAGGACGGCCGGACGGCGCAGCTCGACGACCCGGCCGTGGTCGAGGCCCTCGCGCACGCGGTCTCGCTGACCGAGCCCGAGGGCGGCTTCGACCGGGTGAAGGCGGTGCGGGACGCGGCCGACCTGTTCGGCGAGGACAACCCGTTCGCTGCGGGGAAGCTCGGCGCCGAGCCGATGGACAACTGGTACGTCAACGTGCTCGAGGACGTCAGCCCCGACGTGCGCCTGCAGTTCGACGCGTTCCGCGACCGGAAGGGGCAGCCGATCGCGTTCGCCGGCGGCAGCGCCTGGGCGGTCCCGGTCAACGCCCGCGACCCGCAACTCGCCTGCCGGTACGCGGTGACGATGACGAGCGTCGACGCGTGGCTCGACGCCGCGAAGTCGCGGATCCGGGAGGGCGCCAAGACACACAAGCAGTTCACCGGCCTGCTGACCGCGAACCGCACGGCGGACGCCCGCATCGAGCGGCTCGCACTCGACCAGGCGTCGTCGCAGGGCCGGTCGTCCGACGACCAGTGGGTCCAGGCCGTCCGGGCGATCTACACGGCGAACGACCGAGCGGTCTCGGCCCCGGCGAACCCCGCGGCGGCCGAGTTCGCGAAGGCGTGGCAGGACGGGGTGAACAGCGTGCTCAACGGGCAGGACACCCCGGAGCGGGCGATGGCCCGTGCGCAGCAGGTGGCCCAGCGGGCGCTCGACGACGCCTGGGCCGAGGAAGGACGACGATGACCACGATCCAGCGCCCCGCGGCGGCCATGCCGCCCGGAGCGGAGCGGCCCACTCCCGCGCCGCCGGCCGCCCCGGCGTCCGCCGACGGCGCCGCCGCGAGGCCACCAGCGCCCTGCTCTTCATCAGCCCCTGGATCATCGGCTTCCTCGTGTTCACCCTCTGGCCGATCCTGCAGAGCGCGTGGCTGTCGATGACCGACTACGACGTCCTGCACGCGGCCCGCTGGGTCGGCTGGGACAACTACGTCGAGCTCTTCCATGACCCGAAGGTCGCCCTCTCGCTCGGCAACACGGTGCTCTACACGGTGCTCGAGGTGCCGGCGCACGTCCTGGTGTCCCTCGCGCTCGCACTGTTGCTGGCCCGAGCCGGTCGGTCGTCCGGCTTCTTCCGGACGGTCTTCTTCCTGCCGAAGATGACCCCGGCGGTGGCGGTCGGCGCCCTGTTCCTCCTGGTGTTCAACGGGCAGGACGGCCTGGTGAACCGTGCGCTGGCGTTGGTCGGCATCGACGGACCGGCGTGGACCACCGATCCCGCGTGGGTGAAGCCCGGCCTCGTCATCATGAGCCTCTGGACCGTGGGCGCGAGCGTGGTGATCTTCCTCGCCGCCCTCCGCGCCGTCCCGACCGACCTGCTCGAGGCGGCGACCCTCGACGGCGCGGGCCCCTGGCAGCGGACGCTCCGGGTGACGCTCCCCCTGATCAGTCCGACCGTCTTCTTCGTGACGGTGGTCACCACGATCGCGTCGTTCCAGACGTTCACCGAGTCGTACACCGCGTTCTTCGGGGCGTCGAGCTCCGCGTACGGCAACGACGCGGCCCTGTTCTACGTCATCTACCTGTTCCAGCAGGGCTTCGAGTACCTGCACATGGGCTTCGCCTCCGCGATGGCCTGGGTGCTGTTCGTCATCATCCTCGCGGTCACGATCGTCCAGATCCGCGTCTCGCGACGGCTCGTCCACTACGAAGGCGGTGACGCATGAGCGCCGGGACCCTGCCTGGAGGCGGGGCCTCCCCCGACACGACGGTCGGCGTCGGCGCCGGGCCGGTCCCACCCCGCTCGGTGCGGGCCGGTGCGGTCGGCGCGGTCCGCCCCGACCGCGGCTCCGGCCGCGGCTGGCGCCGCGGGCTGACCGTCGCTGCGCTGGTCGTCTGCGCCGTCGTGTTCCTGTACCCGTTCCTCTGGCTGGTGAGCGCGTCGTTCAAGCCGCGCAGCCGGGTGTTCGACAACGCCCTGATCCCCCGCACGTTCACGTTCGACAACTACGTGACGATCTGGCAGACGGCACCGATGGCGCTGTGGATCGTGAACACGCTCGTCGTCACCCTGCTCGCCACCGTGGCCGTGACGTTCACCTCGGCGATGGTCGCCTGGGGCTTCGCGTACTTCCGGTTCCGCGGGCGCAACCTGCTGTTCGGGTTGGTCCTCGCGACGATGATGCTGCCCGGCGCGGTCACGATGATCCCGACGTTCATGATCTGGAACACCCTCGGGCAGTCGGGGACGCTGACGCCGCTGTGGGCCGGCAACCTGTTCGGGTCCGCGTTCTACGTGTTCCTGCTCCGCCAGTTCTTCCTGGGGCTGCCACGGGACACGTTCGACGCGGCGACGGTGGACGGAGCCGGGAACTTCCGGGTGTTCTGGTCGGTCGCCCTGCCGCTCTGCAAGCCGGCGCTCGTCGTGACCGCGCTGTTCGAGGCGCAGGCGAGCTGGACCGACCTGATGAAGCCGCTCATCTACCTGCGCGACTCGTCGACCTTCACGGTGCCGCGCGGGCTGAAGGCGATGGTCGACCAGTTCGGGTTCGGCGGCGAGTTCCACTGGGAGCTCATCGTGACCGCGTCGGTGATCACGACGGTGCCGATGATCATCCTGTTCTTCATCGGGCAGCGGCAGTTCGTCGAGGGGATCGCCACGACGGGCACGAAGGGCTGAGGCACGGCACCGACTCGCGGCGCCGTGCCCCGGGTTCCGACCCGCGGCGCAGCGCCGCAGGCGGTGCTCAGTACTCGACGCGGCCCTCGCGGTCGTGGAACTCGCCCGTCGGCCCGTCCGTCCCGATCGTGGCCAGCGCCACCGTCGCGTCGGTGCCCTCGGTCACGGTCTGGTGCCCGCCGAACCCGTTGAACTCGGTCGCGGTGTACCCGGGGTCGCTCGCGTTCACGCGGAACCCGGGCAGGTTCTTCGCGTACTGCACGGTCAGCGCGATGAGCGCGGCCTTCGACGCCGCGTACGGGATCGACGGCACCGGGAACTCGTCGCGGCCGGGCGTCGTGAGCCACCTGGCGAAGCCGACGCCGGACGCCACGTTCACGATGACCGGGTTCGCCGACCCGCGCAGCTTCGGCAGCGCCGCCTGGGTGACCCGGACCACGCCGGTGACGTTCGTGTCCAGCACGGAGGCGATGGCGTCGGCGTCGAGGTCGTCCACGCCGAACGAGGTGCCGAGCACCCCGGCGTTGTTCACGAGCACGTCGAGCGACGGGATGGTCGCGACCGCGCGGTCGATGCTGTCCTGGTCGGTCACGTCGAGCCGGACGACGTGGGCGCCGAGGGCACGGGCCTCGTCGCCGCGGCTGGTGTCGCGCATGCCGGCCCAGACGGTGTGCCCCGCCTCGACCAGGCGCCGGACGGTCTCGAGTCCCAGGCTGCGGTTGGCTCCGGTGATGAGTGTCGTTGTCATGCGTCCAGCCTGCGCCCGAGCGCCGCGCTCCCCAGGCACCGCACGACGGTGGGACCGGCAGTACCAGGGAGGACGTCGTGCGTGGGGCGATGATGGTGGGCATGAGCGAGTTCGCGAGTGTGCTGCGGTCCTGGCGTGACCGGGTGCGTCCGGAGGAGGTGGGGCTCCCCGCGGGTGCCGGTCGCCGGACGTCCGGGCTCCGCCGCGAGGAGCTCGCCGCCCTCGCCGGGGTGAGCGTCGACTACGTCGTCCGGCTCGAGCAGGGGCGTGCCACGAACCCGTCGCCGCAGATGCTCGGCGCGCTTGCGACGGCACTCCGTCTCTCCGTCGAGGAGCGCGACCACCTCTTCCGTGTCGCCGGGGCCGCCGCGCCGTCCCGTCAGGTGGTCCCCCGGCACGTCACCCCGGGGGTCCAGCGGATCGTCGACCGCCTCGGCGACGTGCCGCTCGCGGTCTTCACGGCGACGCACGACATCGTCCTGTGGAACGACCTCTGGGCGGCGCTCAACGGGGACCCGGAGCAGTACGCAGGCATCGAGCGGAACCTCGTCTGGCGGCACTTCATGCACGGGCACGACGGCGTCGCGTGGGACGACACCCACCAGGAGGAGTTCTCGAGCGACCTCGCCGCCGACCTCCGCGCCGCGATCGGCCGTTACCCCGCCGATCGCGGCCTCGCCGAGCTCGTGGCGCGGCTCCGTCGGGAGTCGCCGGAGTTCGAGCGGCGCTGGGAGACCGGCCGGATCGCCGAGCACCGCGCGAGCCGCAAGACGGTCGCCACGCCCGTCGGCCCGATCGAGATCGACTGCGACGTGCTGAGCGTGCCCGGCGGCGACCTGCGGATCGTCGTCTACACCGCGGTGCCCGGCACCGAGGACGCCGCCAAGCTCGACCTCCTCCGGGTGACCGGGCTGCAGGAGCTCGCGCCGACCGTCACGCCGCGGTGAACACCAGCGACGCGTTCTGACCGCCGAACCCGAACGAGTTGTTGAGCGCTGACCGGATCGGAGCCGTCCGTGCCGAACCGGACACCACGTCGAGGTCGACCGCCGGATCCAGGTGCTCCAGGTTGAGCGTCGCCGGCACGACCCCGGTCTCGATCGCCCGGACGGACAGGATCGCCTCGACCGCGCCGGCTGCACCGAACATGTGGCCGATCGCGCTCTTCGGAGCGGTGACGAGCGCTCCGGTGCCGACCGCACGGGCGATGGCAGCAGCCTCGCCGACGTCCCCGACCGGCGTGCTCGTCGCGTGCGCGTTGACGTGGTCGACGTCCGCACCGGTGAGCCCGGCCATCCGGATCGCTGCCGTCATCGCTCGTTCCTGCTCGCTGCCGTCGGCGAGCGGCGCGGTGATGTGGTGGGCGTCCGAGGTGATCCCCCACCCGGCGAGCGTGCCGTGCGACCGCTGGGCACGAGCTGCTGCGTGCGCGGCGCGTTCGAGCACGACGAACCCCGCTCCCTCGCCGAGGACGAACCCCGGCGGGAGACGTCGAACGGCCGCGAGAGCGTCGTCGGGTCGTCGTCGCCCGGCTTCGCGAGCGCCTGGGACTGCGCGAAGGACGCCATGGTGACCGGCGTGACGGCGGCTTCGGTCCCGCCGGCGATCACCACGTCGGCCTCGCCGGTGACGATGAGTCGAGCGGCCATCGCGATCGCCTCAGCGCCGGACGCGCACGCCGACACCGTGGTGTACGCCCCGGCTCGTGCGCCGAACGCGATGCTGATCTGCGCTGCCGCGCCGTTGGCCATGAGCATCGGCACCGTGCGGGGTGACACCCGCCGGGCGCCGGATGCACCGAGCACGTCGTGGGCGTCCAGCAGGGTCTCCACTCCCGATGCCGGTGCCCACGACCACCGCCAGTCGGTCGCCCTCGACCGCCGGGGCCCCGGCGTCCGCCCAGGCCTCCTCCGCGGCGACGAGCGCGAGCTGCTGGCTCCGGTCGAGCCGGGCGGCACGGACCCGACCGAGGGCACCGTCCGCGTCCAGCGCGGCGTCCGCCCCCACCATGATCGGGACCTGCGCCCACAGCGCGCCCGGGCGTTCGAGGACGTGCACGCCCGAGCGCCCGGCGACGAGTGCGTCCCACAGGACGTCGACGCCGTGGCCGAACGGGGAGACCGCGCCGTAGCCGGTGATGGAGATGTCCACGGAAGACTCCTTCTTGTACGTTGAACAAGTTGAGTTGTACCACGTACAATTCCGGCATGGCAACCACGACGGACGCGCCCGGCACGGCACGCGGCGCGGCGACCCGGGCGAAGATCCTCGCAGCGACCGCCGGACTGCTCACCGCGACCGCCGGAGACGGCGGTCCCCGTCGGACCGTCACGGTCAGCGAGATCGCCCGCGCGGCCGGGGTGTACCCGAACCAGATCACGCACCACTTCGGCTCGAAGGACCGACTCGTGCTCGACGCGTCGTTCGCGCTCTTCCTCCGCGACACCACGCGGTTGCAGGCGGTCGGGCGACGCGCCCGGTCGGCCGAGACCTTCCGGCAGACGCTCGCACGCACGGCGCTGGCGATGCCGTCGACGCTCCTCGTCGTCCGGGCACTCGCGGCGACCGGCGACGACGACGGGCAGCGCGAGCGGGTGCGGCTGCTCCTCGCGGTGGTGTTCCGGCAGTCCGAGCGCTACCTCGACCGGGTGGTCGCCGAGCACGGCTGGGCGAGCGGCAGCGGGGTCGGTCGTGACGCCCGCACCTTCTGGAGCGCGGTCTTCGGCGCGACCCTGCTGGCGGACGCCGGGGTGACCGGCGGTCCGTCCGACCTCGACCTCGCCGGCACCGTCTCCATCACCTGAGCGGGGCGCCCGGGATCAGCGGTGCGCCGCCCAGAGCTCCCCTGCCCGGTCAGCACCGCGCCGGATCAACTCCGCGAGGTCCGGCCGGTCCGGCACCGGGAACGAGACGTACGCCCCACGTCCACCGGCGACGGGCCGGCCGTACGCCTTCGCCGCGAGTGTCCGGTCGGGCAGCATCCGGACGGTGATGGTCTCGAGTTCGAACTCCTCGCCA
Source organism: Curtobacterium sp. AC273 (assembly GCF_979253735.1). Classification (NCBI taxonomy): domain Bacteria; kingdom Bacillati; phylum Actinomycetota; class Actinomycetes; order Micrococcales; family Microbacteriaceae; genus Curtobacterium; species Curtobacterium sp. AC273. The sequence continues at coordinate 251,107 of NZ_CEEDDU010000006.1, forward strand.
CGGCGCTCGTCCCGCCACCGCAACGCGGGCGGGACGGTGACGGTGATCGCCATCGCTCCCACCACGACCTCGCCCGACGAGTCGATCGGCTGCGCCATCAGCCGCGCCAGGTCACTCGCCGAAGCCGGACCGCACGAGCGCGACGAGCGCCTCGACCGCGTCCTGCGCGTCGGGACCCGAACCCTCGATCGTGACCGTCGCGCCCTTCGGCAGGGCCAACGCCATGATCGCGAGCAGGCTCTTCGCGTCCACGCCGTTCACCCGCACCGACGCCTCGTACTTCGCTGCGGTCTTCACGAACTCCGCCGCGGGCCGGGCGTGCAGCCCGCTCTCGTTGACGAGTTCGACGCGCTCGGACGCGGCCACGTCGTCGCCGGTACCGGTACCGGTCTCGGCGGCCGGCGCCGCGCCTCCAGGCTGGTCACCGGACGGACTGGAGGCGATGCTCGCGTCCGCCTCGGAGGCTGCGGCGGACGCGGCAGCGGCCAGGACGGCGTCGGCGTCACCGCCCGTCTGCGCGGCGACCGCCGCGGCCACCGCGCCTTCGACCAGCGGGGCCTGCGAGACGTGCACGCGTGCGCGGAGGTCGTCGTCGAGGAAGTCGAGCGCCGTGTCGGTGGTGAGGTAGGCCGACCCGAGGTCGCACAGCACGACCACGGCGTCCGCGGCGGCGAGCTCCTCGATGCCGGCGGTGATCGCCTCGAACGAGGTGCCGATGCCGCCGTCGTCGGTCCCGCCGGCGGCGACGAGCGGGACGTCCGCTGCCATCTGCCGGGCGAGTTCGACGGTGCCGGTCGCGATCGCCGCGCTGTGCGAGACGATCAGGATGCCGACGGTCACGCGGCGCTCCCGGCCGTCGTCGCGTCCACCGCCGCGCGGAGGATGTAGACGGTCGACTGCGCTCCGGGGTCGCGGTGCCCGACGGCACGCTCCCCGAGGTAGCTCGCACGGCCCTTGTGGGCGACGAGTGCGTCGGTCGACTCGGCACCGGTGACGGCCGCGTCGGCCGCGGCGGCGAGCACCTGCTCGGGGCCCTCGCCGGCGGCTGCCGCGGCTGCGGCGGCGTCGACGGCGGGCGACCACGCGTCGACCATCGTCTTGTCGCCGACGGCCGCCTTGCCGCGGGACACGATGCCGTCGCGCGCGGCGGTCAGCACGGCGACGAGGCCGTCCGCGTCGAGCTCGGTCGCGTCGCCGGCCGCCTGGGCGGCCTTGAGGTACGCGGTCCCGAAGAGCGGGCCGGCGGCGCCGCCCACCGTCGAGATGAGCTTCGTCGCGACGACCTTGAGCACGGCGCCCGGCGTGTCGAACGCACCGGAGTCGACGGCCTCGAGCACGGCGCGGAACCCCCGGTCGAGGTTCTCCACCGTGGTCGCCGTCGCCGATCTCGCGGTCGAGCGTGACGAGCTCGGCCCGGTGCTCGTCGATGGTCGCGGCGGTGCGTCGGACCCAGTCGGTGGCCCATGCGGTGTCGAGCGCCAATGCGGTTCCCTTCGTGTTCCGGCCCGGCGGGCTCGGGGTCGTGGTGCGGTGGGTCAGCGTCCCCAGCGCAGGGCAGGGGTCTCCACCGGTGCGTCCCAGAGGGTGGTGAGTTCGTCGTCGAGCACCGTCACGGTGAGCGAGAACCCCTGCATCTCGAGGGACGTCACGTAGTCGCCGACCAGGCTACGCGCGACGTCGTACCCGCGGTCGGAGAGGACCTCGGCGGCGCGGCGGTAGACGATGTAGAGCTCCGACAGCGGGGTGCCGCCCATGCCGTTCACGAGCAGCAGGAGTCTCGAGCCCGCTGGCGCGTCCAGGTCGGTGAGGATCGGTTCGAGCACGCGGTCGACGAGTTCGTCGGCCGGGGCCATCGCGATGCGCTCGCGACCGGGCTCGCCGTGGATGCCGATGCCGAGTTCGACCTCGTCCTCCGCCAGCGTGAAGGACGGCTCGCCGGCGTGCGGCACCGTGCCCGAGCTGAGCGCCAGCCCCATCGACCGCGTGACGTCGTTGACGTGCCGGGCGACGGCGGCGACGGCGTCGAGGTCGTCCCCGCGCTCCGCGGCGGCGCCCGCGCACTTCTCGACGACGACGGTCCCGGCGACCCCGCGACGGCCGGCGGTGTAGAGCGAGTCCTGCACGGCGACGTCGTCGTCGACCACGATGGACTCGACCCGGATGTCCTCCATGCCGGCGAGCTCGGCGGCGGTCTCGAAGTTGAGCACGTCACCGGTGTAGTTCTTGACGATGTGGAGCACGCCCGCTCCCCGTCGACGGCCTTCGTGGCAGCGACGATCGGGTCCGGCGTCGGGCTCGTGAACACCGGACCGGGCACCGCGGCGTCGAGCATCCCGTGGCCGACGAACCCGGCGTGCAGGGGCTCGTGGCCGCTGCCACCGCCGCTGACGATGCCGACCTTGCCGGACACCGGCGCATCGGCGCGGTGCAGGTGGATCGGGTCCTCCACCAGGACGACGTGCCCGGCGTGCGCACGGGCGAACCCGCGCACGGTCTCGAGGACGACGGCCTGCGGATCGTTGATGAGCTTCTTCATGCTGACCTCCACGGGTGAGGGGCGATCGCGGGGCAGCACGCCGCCGTCGTCGACCGGAGTTGCCTCAATCTACATCGCAGCCGCGGACGCCCGTTCGGGTCCGGTGCACGTTCGTGCAGGGGGTGCTCCGCAGTGGGGACCCCGCGCACCCTCCGGCGCACAGCCCGCTTGCACGTTCGTGCACTTTTCCGCACTTCCCTCAACAACGCATCGCCGCGCGGGAAGCAGCGTCACTATGCTCGGCGTCAATCACTCAACGGGGAGTGCCGGCGCAGCACCACCGGACCCCCACCCTCACGCACTGGAGGTCACCGATGGACGGCATCGGCGTCAATTTCCTGTCTGAGCTCGTCGGTACGGCGATGCTCATCATCCTCGGTGGCGGCGTCGTCGCCGCTGTCTCCCTGACGAAGTCCAAGGGCTTCGGCGCGGGCTTCCTCATGGTCACGATCGGTTGGGGCTTCGCGGTCTTCGCCGGCGTCACCGTGTCGTACAAGTCCGGTGGCCAGCTCAACCCGGCGGTCAGCCTCGCGCAGGCCATCCTCGGCAACATCACCGTCGGCGAGATGTTCCTCTACTGGCTGGCCCAGTTGATCGGCGCGATCATCGGTGCGGTCATCGTCTGGCTCGCCTACAAGCAGCACTTCGACGAGGAGCCCGACGCGGCCGCCAAGCTCGGCGTCTTCTCGACCGGCCCGGCGATCCGCACCTACGGCTGGAACCTCGTCACCGAGATCATCGGCACCTTCGTGCTGGTCTTCGTCGTGATCGCGTTCACCAACGGCAAGACCCTCGCCGAGCTGGGCGCCATCCCCGTCGCCTTCCTCGTGATCGCGATCGGCGTCAGCCTCGGTGGCCCGACCGGCTACGCCATCAACCCGGCACGTGACCTCGGTCCGCGCATCGCGCACGCCTTCCTGCCGATCAAGGGCAAGGGCACGAGCGACTGGTCCTACGCCTGGGTGCCGGTCGTCGGCCCCCTCGTCGGTGGTGCCCTCGCCGCTGGCCTGTCGTACGCGCTGCTGCCGCTCGCCTGAGCACTTCTCGCTGAACACTCACCGAACGAACCCGTAAGGAGCACCAATGGCCGACTACATCGTCGCCATCGACCAGGGAACGACCAGCACGCGAGCGATCGTCTTCGACCACTCCGGCTCGATCATCTCCGTGGGCCAGAAGGAACACGAGCAGATCTTCCCGCGGGCCGGCTGGGTCGAGCACGACCCGTCCGAGATCTGGGACAACACCCGTGAGGTCATCGGCCAGGCACTGTCCCGCGCCGACATCACCCGCCACGACGTCGCGGCGGTCGGCATCACGAACCAGCGCGAGACCGCGGTGGTCTGGGACAAGACGACCGGCAAGCCGGTGTACAACGCCATCGTCTGGCAGGACACCCGCACGCAGGCCATCGTCGACAAGCTCGCCGACGGCGACACCGACCGCTACAAGGCGATCGTCGGTCTGCCGCTCGCGACCTACTTCGCCGGCACCAAGATCATGTGGATCCTCGAGAACGTCGAGGGTGCGCGTGAGAAGGCCGAGGCCGGCGACCTGCTGTTCGGCACCACCGACACCTGGGTCCTCTGGAACCTGACCGGTGGCGTCGACGGCGGCGTCCACAAGACCGACGTCACGAACGCGTCCCGCACGCTGTTCATGGACCTCGAGACGCTCCAGTGGCGCGACGACATCCTCGCCGACTTCGGTGTGCCGAAGTCGATGCTCCCCGAGATCGTCAGCTCCTCCGAGGTCTACGGCCACGTCGAGTCGTCGAACCTGCTCCGCGAGGTCCCGATCGCCGGCATCCTCGGCGACCAGCAGGCCGCGACCTTCGGCCAGGCGGCGTTCGACCAGGGCGAGTCGAAGAACACCTACGGCACCGGCAACTTCCTCATCTTCAACACCGGGACCGAGATCGTCCGCTCCGAGAACGGCCTGCTCACCACCGTCGGCTACAAGCTCGGCGACCAGGAGACGCACTACGCCCTCGAGGGCTCGATCGCCGTCACGGGCTCGCTCATCCAGTGGCTCCGCGACAACCTCGGTCTCATCGGCAGCGCCCCGGAGGTCGAGGCCCTCGCCAAGACCGTCGAGGACAACGGCGGCGTGTACTTCGTGCCGGCGTTCTCGGGGCTGTTCGCGCCGTACTGGCGTCCGGACGCACGCGGTGCCATCGTCGGCCTCACCCGCTACGTCAACAAGGGTCACATCGCCCGTGCCGCCCTCGAGGCGACGGCGCTGCAGACCCGCGAGGTCCTCGACGCCGTCAACGCCGACTCGGGCGTGGACCTGACCGAGCTCAAGGTCGACGGCGGCATGACCGCCAACAACGAGCTCATGCAGTTCCAGGCGGACATCCTCAACGTGCCGGTGGTGCGTCCGGTCGTCGCCGAGACGACGGCGCTCGGCGCGGCCTACGCGGCCGGTCTCGCGGTGGGCTTCTGGGCCAACCTCGACGAGCTCCGTGCCAACTGGCAGGAGGACCAGCGCTGGGAGCCGCAGCTCGACGAAGCCGAGCGCGACCGCCAGATCCGCCTCTGGAAGAAGGCCGTCACGAAGACCTTCGACTGGGTCGACGAGGACGTCCAGTAGTGCAGTCCTGACGTGACCGCCTGGAGGCGCGGTGCCGGTTCCTGGAACCGGCACCGCGCCTCCAGTCAGTTGCGCTGCGTTCCGTCCCGTCCCGTCCCGTTCCGTCCCGTCCCGTCCCGTTCCGCAAAACGCAACGTGGGCGGTTTCTCGCAGCGCTGTGCCGCTGCGAGCAGCCGCCGTCGTTGCGTCTTGCGAGCGGTGAGCGGCTAGGCGGCCGGGGCCGCGCCGACCCAGTCAGCCAGTTTGCGCGCTGCAGCGCCGGAGTCGATCGCCTCGGCCGCGACGAGCATCTGCTCGCGGAAGCGCTGCAGGATCGGCCGTTCCACCTCGGACGGGTCCTCGGCCAGCCGGAAGGCGACGAGTCCGGCCGCGGCGTTGAGCAGGACGATGTCGCGCACCGCTCCGACCTCGCCGTCGAGCAGGCGGTGCACCACGGCGGCGTTGTGCTCCGGGTCGCCGCCGAGCAGGTCCTCGATGCGGGCACGGGCGATGCCGAGGTCGCGCGGGTCGATGTCGTGCTCGGTCACGCGGCCGCCGGTGACCTCCCAGATGTGGCTGTGACCGGTCGTGGTGAGCTCGTCGAGCCCGTCGTCGCCGCGGAACACGAGCGCCGTGGCCCCGCGGGTCTGGAACACGCCCGTGATGATCGGCACGAGCTCGAGCTGCGCGACCCCGACCGCGTTCGCCTCGCAGCGCGCCGGGTTGACGAGCGGCCCGAGGAAGTTGAAGACCGTGGGGACGCCGATCTCCCGCCGCACCTTGCCCGCGTGGGCGAAGCCGGGGTGGAAGGCGCTGGCGAACGCGAACGTCAGCCCGACACGCCGGAAGGTGTCCGCGACACGCGCGGCGTCCATCGTGAGGTCGAGGCCGAGGGCGGCGAGGACGTCGCTCGAGCCGGACTTCGACGAGCTCGCGCGGTTGCCGTGCTTGACGACCGGGACGCCGGCCGCAGCGATCACGATCGCGGACATCGTCGAGACGTTCACGGTGCCGACCACGTCGCCGCCGGTGCCCACGATGTCGAGCGCCATCGGGTCCACGTCGAGCGGGACGGCGGCCTCGAGGATCGCGTCGCGGAAGCCGACGACCTCGTCGACGGTCTCGCCCTTGGCGCGGAGCGCCACGACGAACGCCGCGATCTGCGCCTCGGTCGCGCGTCCCTGGACGATCTCCTGCATGGCCCATGTGGACTGGCTGATCGTCAGGTCTTCGCGCGCCATGAGCGCGCTGATCGCCGAGGGCCAGGTGAGGAGGTCGGACATGTCTCGATCGTAGTGAATTCGAGAGACCCGCCAGTCTCCTGCGAAAACACTGTCGGGGGTTTCGGCCATAATGGAGGACGTGACTAGCACCCCTCTCTCCAGATCCGCCAGCGGTCCGGTCCTGGAACAGGCCGAACGCCGTTGCCGTGGGGACGATCGTGTGGCTGGGCAGCGAGGTCATGTTCTTCGCCGGCCTGTTCGCGATCTACTTCACGCTGCGCAGCACCTCGCCCGAGCTCTGGGCGACCGAGACCTCCAAGCTCGAGGTGCCGTTCGCCTCGGTGAACACGATCATCCTGGTGCTGTCCAGCTTCGCGTGTCAGTTCGCGGTCTTCGCCGCCGAGCGCTTCCAGGTGCACCGCACCAGCTGGAACCCGAAGGACTGGGGCATGACGGAGTGGTTCTTCGTCACGTACTGCATGGGCGCGATCTTCGTCTGCGGCCAGATCTTCGAGTACGCGAACCTCTGGCACGAGGGCGTGACGCTCTCCTCCAGCGCCTACGGCTCCGCCTTCTACATGACCACCGGCTTCCACGGCCTCCACGTCACCGGCGGCCTCATCGCCTTCCTGCTGACGCTCGGCCGCGGCTTCGCCGCCAAGAACTTCGGTCACAAGGAAGCGACCACCGCGATCGTCGTGTCGTACTACTGGCACTTCGTCGACGTCGTCTGGATCGGCCTCTTCGCCGTCATCTACCTTCTCAAGTAGGAACTGGATAGCCCCCACCGCATGTTCAACAGAAGCAAGTCCAAGAAGGGCCGCCGCTCCCCGATGGCGACCGTGTCGCTCATCGTCGTCGGTCTCATGACCACCGGCGGTGCGTACGCGCTGTTCAGCTCCACGGCGAACGCCGACGACAGCACGAGCACCGTGGCGGCGTCGAGCCAGTCGAAGGTGAACGAGGGCCAGAAGCTCTTCGCCTCCAACTGCGCCACCTGCCACGGCCTCTCCGCGCAGGGCACCAGCGAGGGTCCGTCCCTCATCGGTGTCGGCGCCGCGTCGGTCGACTTCCAGGTCGGCACCGGCCGCATGCCGATGGCTGCGCAGGGTCCCCAGGCCGAAGAGAAGCCGGCGCAGTTCACGGACGAGCAGGTCGATGCCCTCGCCGAGTACGTCGCGTCCCTCGGCCCGGGCCCGTCGGTCCCCTCCACCGAGCTCACCAACGGCGAGGACGGCGACGCCGCCGAGGGTGCCGAGCTCTTCCGCATCAACTGCGCGATGTGCCACAACGTGGCCGGCGCCGGTGGTGCGTTGACCGAGGGCAAGTACGCGCCGAACCTGCAGTCGGTGTCCGGCAAGCACATCTACGAGGCCATGGTCACCGGCCCGCAGAACATGCCGGTCTTCAACGACCTCAACCTCACGCCCGAGCAGAAGGCCGACATCATCACGTACCTCAAGTACGTGCAGGACAACAAGTCGCCCGGTGGGTTCGCCCTCGGCTCCCTCGGCCCGGTGGCAGAGGGTCTGTTCATCTGGATCTTCGGACTCGGCGCGGTCGTCGCGATGACCGTCTGGCTGACCGCGAAGTCCAACTGATCGTCCGTGTCGAACGACACTGAAGGGAACACCATGGCAGAGCACGACGACGAGGCACTGAACTCGTCCTCGGCTGTCGAGAAGCACGGCACGACCACGACGCCGGCCGGTATCGCGGTCCTCCCCGCGGACCCGTTCGAGAACCCGGGCGAGCCGCCGCACCGCGCGCGCCGCACCGACGTCGACCCGAAGAAGCAGCGCCTCGCCGAGCGTCAGGTCGCCACGTTCTTCTACCTGTCGATCGTGGGCAGCGTCCTGGCGATCGCGGCCTACGTGGCCTTCCCGATCGACTCCGACGACTTCGGCAACGGTCCGCTCCGCGAACCTCTTCCTCGGTCTGTCGATCGCGCTGGCCCTGCTGGCGCTCGGCCTCGGCGCCGTGTACTGGTCGAAGTCGCTCGTCGTCGACCGCGAGATCTCGGAGCTCCGCCACACCACCCGTGGCACGGACGCGACCCGCGCGAAGGCCGTCGAGGCCTTCCAGCTCGCCGACAAGGAGTCCGGCTTCAGCCGTCGCAAGCTGATCCGCAACTCGATGATCGGTGCCCTCGCCGCGTTCCCGCTCCCCGGCATCGTCCTGGTGCGCGACCTCGCGCCGGCGGCCGACCCGAACGAGCTGCTCCGCCACACGTTCTGGAAGTCGGGCATGCGCCTGACCAAGGACCCGACCGGTCTCCCGATCAAGGCGTCCGACGTCACGATCGGCTCGGTCTTCCACGTCATCCCCGACGGGATGCTCGACTCGGAGCACATGCTCGAGGAGAAGGCCAAGGCCGCCGTCCTCCTCATGCGCCTCGACCCGAAGGACCTGAACCCCGCCAAGGGGCGCGAGAACTGGGGCTACGACGGCATCGTCGCGTACTCCAAGATCTGCACCCACGTGGGGTGCCCGGTCGCGCTCTACGAACAGCAGACGCACCACCTGCTGTGCCCGTGCCACCAGTCCACGTTCGACGTGTCGAACAACTGCGACGTCATCTTCGGCCCGGCCGCACGCCCTCTCCCCCAACTTCCTATCGCGATCGACGACGACGGCTACCTGGTTGCCCAGAGCGACTTCCACGAGCCCGTCGGACCGTCCTTCTGGGAGCGTGAACGCTGATGAGCACCACCACCACCAACGCACCCGCGTCGAGCACCAAGCCGGCGCCGGAGCGTGGATCCCGCATCATCGGCGGGGTCGCGAACTACATCGATGAGCGCACGAGCATCTCGGGCCTCGTGAAGGAGGTCGGGCGCAAGATCTTCCCCGACCACTGGAGCTTCATGCTCGGCGAGGTTGCGCTGTACAGCTTCGTCGTCGTCCTGCTCTCCGGCACCTTCCTGACGTTCTTCTTCCAGGCGTCGATGGCCGAGGTCGTCTACAACGGCTCCTACGTCCCGCTCAAGGGCGTCGAGATGTCGACGGCGCTGCAGTCCACGCTGAACATCTCGTTCGACATCCGTGGCGGGCTCTTCGTCCGGCAGATCCACCACTGGGCGGCCCTGCTGTTCGTGGCCTCGATCATGCTGCACATGGCCCGCGTGTTCTTCACCGGCGCCTTCCGCAAGCCGCGTGAGCTCAACTGGGTGTTCGGCTTCCTCCTCTGGGTCCTGGCCATGGCCGAGGGCTTCACGGGCTACTCGCTCCCCGACGACCTGCTCTCCGGCAACGGTCTGCGCATCATCGTCGGCATGATCGAGGGCGTCCCGGTGATCGGTGTCTGGATCGCCTACCTGCTGTTCGGCGGTGAGTTCCCGGGTACCGACATCGTCGGCCGCCTCTACACGCTGCACATCCTGCTGCTGCCGGCGATCCTCGTGGCGGTGCTCGGCGTCCACCTCGTGCTGGTCGTCATCAACAAGCCACGCAGTTCGCGGGTCCGGGCAAGACGAACGAGAACGTCGTCGGTGTCCCGATCCTCCCCGCGTTCGCCGCCAAGGCCGGTGGGTTCTTCTTCATCGTCGCGGGCATCCTCGCCCTCATCGCGTCGATGTTCACGATCAACCCGATCTGGAACTACGGCCCGTACGACCCGTCCCCCGTGTCCGCCGGTACCCAGCCTGACTGGTACATCGGCTTCGCGGACGGTGCGCTCCGTCTGGTGCCGCCGCACTGGGAGGTCGTGTGGTTCGGCTACACGGTGTCGTTCAACATCCTGGCGCCGATCGCGGTGCTGGTGCTCCTCATCCTGGCGATCCTGCTCTACCCCTTCATCGAGGGCTGGATCACCGGTGACAAGCGTGAGCACCACATCCTCGACCGCCCGCGCAACGCCCCGACCCGGACGGCGTTCGGTGCTGCCGGCATCACGCTCTACGCGAGCCTCTGGGCCGCCGCGTCGTCGGACATCATCGCGACCCACTTCATGGTCTCGATCGAACACGTGATCCACGTGATCCAGGCCACGACGGTCCTCGGCCCGTTCCTCGCCTTCTGGATCACGAAGCGTGTCTGCCTCGCACTGCAGAAGAAGGACCGCGAGATCGTGCTCCACGGGTACGAGTCCGGCCGCATCGTGCGACTGCCGCACGGCGAGTACATCGAGGTGCACGAGCAGCTCGACGAGTACGAGCGCTGGAAGCTCCTGCAGTTCAACGAGTACAAGCCGCTCATGATCCGCCCGAACGCCAAGGGCAAGATCTCCAGCGTGCAGAAGCTGCGTGCCGGCGTCTCCCGCTTCTTCTTCGAGGACCGCATCACGCCGGTCACGAAGGCCGAGCTCGAGGCAGCGCACGCCGCGCACCACGGTCCCGAGTTGGACGGCGGCGAGCACCCCGCTGCTGCCGTCGGAGCGGGCAACCACTAGCAAGTCAGCCGAAGCAACCCCCGTCACGGAAGTGGCGGGGGTTTCTTCGTGCGTCGGGAACACGCCGGGTCACGTTCACGTTCGATTCACCGACACGTGCTGGACTCGTCCAGGACGGTGTGGCACTGTGTTGCATCGAGCACCCGCCAACGGAATGGAACCCCGATGGACAGCCGGACGGCCGAACACCCCAGGCCGAACCACTTCCTCCTCCACCTCAGCGACACCCACCTCGTGGCAGGCGACGGTGACCTCTACGGTGACGTGGACTCTGCCGCGCGTCTGACCGAGATCATCGCCGACATCGAAGCCGCGGGCACCCGCCCCGAAGCGATCGTCGTCACCGGCGACGTGGCCGACAAGGGCGAACCGGGTGCCTACGCCCGCATCCGCGACATCGTCCAGCCGGCGGCCGAGCGCATCGGTGCCCAGGTCATCTGGGCGATGGGCAACCACGACGAGCGCGGCGCCTTCCGCCAGGAGCTCTTCGGTCTGCAGCCGACCGACCGCCCCGTCGACTTCGTCTACGAGGTGAACGGCCTGCGCGTCATCACGCTCGACACCAGCGTGCCGGGCCGGCACCACGGTGAGGTCTCGCCCGAGCAGCTCGACTGGCTCGCCGAGGTCCTGTCCGAGGCGGCGCCGCACGGCACCATCCTGGCGATGCACCACCCGCCCGTGCCGAGCGTGCAGGACCTCGCGGTCCTCGTGGAGCTCCGCGAGCAGGACGCCCTGGCCGAGGTGGTCGAGGGCAGTGACGTCATCGCGATCATCGCCGGACACCTGCACTACTCGACGAGTGCCGTGTTCGCGGGCATCCCCGTCTCGGTGGCGAGTGCGACGTGCTACACGCAAGACCTCACCGAGTTCCAGGGCGGCACCCGCGGTCACGACGGCGCGCAGTCGTACAACCTGGTGCACGTCTACGGCAACAACGTCGTGCACTCGGTGGTGCCGATCGGGCACTACGCCACGGTCGGGCAGCCCGTCACGGCGGCCGAGACCGAGGCCCGTCTCGAGGCCGCCGGCGTCTCGATCCCCGCCGCGGTCGAGCCGGCGCCGGTCACGTCGAGCATCCCCGTCTTCACCCTCGACGCGGTGCCCGTCTCCCCCATCCGCCGGTAGGGCGCTGTCGCCCGCGAAAGCGACAGTTGTCCGGCACAGTCCGGTCTCACCCCCGCCGAAGCGACAGTTCCCCGCGAACATCCCGCGGGGAACTGTCGCTTTCGGGGGTGAGCGGGTGGCTCGTAGCGCGCGCCATGCGGGCTCGAGTCGCCTGTTGCGTCTGCAACGGTTGCGTGTGCATGGTGCGACAACGTGCTCGTCGTTCGACAAGCGCTTTGTCGCTCGTTGCGTCTGCAACGGTTGCGTGCGCATGGTGCGACAATGCGCTCGTCGTTCGACATGTGTTTTGTCGCTCGTTGCGTCTGCAACGGTTGCGTGTGCATAGTGCGACACCGTGCTCGTCGGTCGACAAGCGCTTTGTCGCTCGCCACCCCCTCGCACCCGCCCGCTTGCGCACGGACACCCCTGGAGCGACCCGGCGGCCCGCCCGAGCACTACGCGCCCGCCCGCGCCCTACGCGCCCGATCGCTCCCACGGTGCCGGGAACGGGAAGTACTTCTCGAGGAAGCCCGTCACGCGCTCGGTCCGCTCCTCGTCGCTCACCTCGGGGAAGCTCCCGTCGTTGAGGCAGAAGAAGTCGGCGTTCCGCTTCTTGAGCAGGTCGTCGAGCGCTCGGAGTCCGGACTGCATCGTCGTGTCGATGTACCGCACGTCCGCGTTCTCCTGCACGATCGCGCGACCGGTGAGCAGCGAGTAGTAGTGGTAGAGCGAGTTGGTGACGGAGATGTTCTCCGCCGCGCGGAACCGCGAGGCAGCGGTCGCCGCGAACTCGTCGGCGAACTCGTGCTCCATCTCGGTCATGATCGACTTCCGGAGCGGCGTCGGCGCGTGCTCGAGGTGCCGGGTCGTGACCGCACCGAAGCGCTGCTGCAGCAGCCGCCGGTTGACGCGGGCGGAGTTCTCGAAGCCGCTTCGCGCCGGGTTGTTCGACCCGAGGCCGATCCGGGTCGTCGCGAGGATGAACTTCGTCACGGAGCCCGGGCTGAAGAACGACGACGGGTCGACCATGCGCCCGAAGAACATGTCGTCGTTCGAGTAGATGAAGTGCTCGCTGATGCCCGGGATGTGGTGCAGCTGTGACTCGACGGCCTGCGAGTTGTGCGTGGGCAGGACGGACGGGTCGGCGAAGAACTCCTCGCTCCGCACGATGCGCACCTTCGGGTGGTCGGCGAGCCATGCCGGCGCCGGCGAGTCGGTGGCGATGTAGATCTGGCGGATCCACGGTGCGAAGGTGTGCACGGACCGGAGCGCGTACTTGAGCTCGTCGATCTGGCGGAAGCGGGCCGGAGCGTCGTCGCCCTCGCCCAGAACAGCACCGGACTGCGCGGCCTGGCGGGCGCGCTGGTACTCGATGGCGTTGCCGTCGACCCACGAGAACACGATGTCGATCGGGAAGCGGATGTCCGAGACGTGGTCGTCGAACATGTGCTCGACGGTGCGCCAGGTGCGACCGTACCGCTCGATGTCGACGAGCACGAACTCGTCGATCGGCAGGCTGCGGCGCATCAGCGCGTTCTCGACGGGCGCGAGCACCTCGGTGTCGGTGACGCGCCAGAACTCGACCTGCACGCTCGTCTCGGCGCCGTAGCGGAGCCGTCCGAGGGGCTCGACGCGGGGGCGGAACACGCGGAGGACGGGTTCGTCGACGGAGGCCAGGCCGTCGTCGATGACGAGCACTGCGGGCTTGCCCGGCGGCTTCGCGTAGAACGGCTCGTTCGCGGCGGCGGCCATCACGGCGCTCTCGGCACGCTGTCGGTCGCGCTCGTCGAGGGCGATGACCGGACGCTGGTCGTTCCCGCGGATCAGCAGGTGGTCGACGTCGCCGGCGGTGAGTGCGTCGTCGAGGAACAGGAGGTCCTCGATCATCGACTGCTGCGGGGTGAGGTGGCCGTTGACGAGCGTGAGACGACCCTTGCGGACGACGACGTCCGGCCGGTCGAGACCGCCGGAGGACGGTCGAGGGTTCAGCAGAGGACTCTCGGTCACCGGCTCGGTCTCGTTGCTCATCCATGCCCTTCGGGTCGATCGGCCGGGTCCTGCACCCGGCCTCTGCGATCCTACCGTCCGCGCGGACGCTCGGCCCGCTGGTGGCGGTTCAGGGCCTGGAGGCGCTGCTCGCCGCCGTCTCGCGCGGCACCTTGACGAGGATGCCCACGACGATGAAGAGCGCCGCTGCGACGAGCTGGAGGGCCGCCCAGACCTGGCCCGGGATCTCCACGACGGCGAGCGGGTTCCAGCAGACGGCGACGGCGGCCATCAGGACGGCTGCCCACCAGGCACGGCCGCGGACGGTGAACACGAGCACGATCAGGGCCAGCACGGTCACGCCCCAGCGGGCGAAGACGAACGCCGACGAATCGACGATCGCGACGCACGCGAGCAGGACGATCGCGGCGATGAGCGACGGTGCGAGCGCGGGCCGGGTGAACGGCGGCAGCTCCGCCTTGCCGGTGGCGGCCGGCCGAGCCCCCTGACCGCTGCCCGTGGTCCCCCGGGCAGGCGTCGTGGGCAGCCCGCTCTGGGACGACCCCACCGGGGGCCGCCCCTTCCGAGCGGCCATCAGGCCGAGGCGCCGTCGAGGTCGATCGCCTGGATCGAGCGGGACATCGGCGGGAGCTCGCGGACCCGCTCGAGGGCCGGCACGAGTTCGGCGAGGTACGCGCGGTAGCCCTCGTCGGTGAGGTGCAGCCCGTCGTCGGTGAAGCGCTCGTCGAGGTGATCGCCGTCGGCGAGGGCGGGCCACGCGTCGAGGTACTGCGCGTGGCAGGTCGCGACGAACTGGCGGAGGTGCCGGTTCGCGGCCTCGATCTTCGGGGTGAAGTCGGCCTGGCGGGGCAGGATCGACACGAGCAGGAGGCGCACGCCCGGGAGCTCGCGCCGGAGCGTGACGAGCACCGACTCGACCCCGCGGACCACGTGTTCGACGCTCGCGCGGTGGTTGCCGAAGTCGTTGGTGCCGACGAGCAGGACGATCACCTCGGGCTGCTGGGCGATGACGTCGTCGAGGCGCGCGAGCACCCCGTCGGTGGTGTCGCCGCTGACGCCCTGGTTGACGGTGCGCTCCCCGGCAGCCAGTCGCCCCACGACCCCTGGGCCGTGATGCTGTCACCAAGGAACAGGACGGCGCCGTGGTCCTCGGTGGTCGCTGCCCCGTCGGGCTGGACTGCGTCGTCGGGCTGGACTGCGTCCGCGGTCATGCTGCCTCCTCGTGTGCCGGTTCCTGGTTCCCATTCTGCTGGGTCCAGTTCCGCCCCGTCGACTCGGTGTGCTCGGACTCGCGTTCGGCGGCGGCCGTGATGCGCTCCACCATGCCGGGGAAGATCACCCCGTGGAACGGCAGGATCGAGTACCAGTACAGCCGGCCGGACAGCCCCTGGGGGAAGTAGATCGCCCGTTGCCGGTAGTCGCTGCCGCCGTCCTCGGCCGGGGTCACGGTCATCTCGAGCCACGCACGGCCCGGTGACTTGAACTCGGCGCGGAGGCGCAGGTAGCGCCCACGCTCCAGCCGCTCGACACGCCACCAGTCGAGGGCGTCGCCCTGCTCGAGGCGCTTCGGGTCACGACGGCCACGACTGAGGCCGACCCCGCCGGCGATCTTGTCCATCCACCCGCGGGCGACCCAGGCGAGCGGGAACGAGTACCAGCCGTTGTCGCCGCCGATGGACTCGACCACGCGCCAGACGTCCTCGGCCGAGGCGGACGAGTGGCGCTTCCGGTCGTCGACGTACACGGTGTGGCCGGCCCAGTCGGGGTCGCTCGGCAGCGGGTCCGCCGGCGTCGCCGCGAGGGTGGCGTTCCGCCAGCTCGTCTCGACCTCGCCCGTCCGCATCCGGCTGAGCGCGAGCCGCACCGCGCGGCGGTAGGTCGTGAGCCCGCCCGCCGGCCGCGGGACCACGTCGTCGATGGCGTGCTCCCGCTGGACGCACTCGAACTGCAGCGACTCGATGATCGGCGTCGCGAGCTTCCGCGGGATCGGTGTGACGACGTTGAACCAGTGCGCGGCGAGGCGCGGCGTGAGCACCGGCAGGACCGAGATCGGGCGCTGCGGCAGCTTCGCCTCGACCGCGTACCCGTTGAGCATCTGGCCGTAGCGCAGCACGTCGGGCCCGCCGATGTCGAACGTCCGGTTGACGTCGGCCGGGATCTCGAGCGCCTGCACGAGGTAGTAGAGGACGTCGCGCACGGCGATCGGCTGGATGCGGTTGCGCACCCACCGCGGTGCCGGCATCCACGGCAGGACGTCGGTGACGTGGCGGATCATCTCGAACGAGGTGCTCCCCGACCCGATGACGACGCCGGCCTGGTACGCGATCGTCGGCACCCCGGACTGGAGCAGGACGTCGCCGACCTCCTTCCGGCTGCGGAGGTGCTTCGACAGCTCGCCGTCCGGGTGCAGTCCGCCCAGGTAGACGAAGCGACGGACGCCGGCGGCCTTCGCCTCGTGCGCCATGGTCTCGGCGGCCTGGCGTTCGGCGCGCTCGAAGTCGCCCTCCGCCCCCATCGCGTGCGCGAGGTAGTACACGGCCTCGACCCCCTCGACGGCGGCGCGCACCGCCGTGGCGTCCTGCAGGTCGCCCTCGGCGATCTCGACGTCGTCGTGCCAGGGGACGTCCTGGAGCTTCCGAGGGGGTGCGGACGAAGACCCGGACGCTGTGGCCGGCTTCGAGGAGACGTGGGACGAGGCGACCGCCGATGTACCCGGTGGCCCCGGTGACGAGGACGTGCATGCGGGGAACGGTACGCGGGTCGCCTCCGGGTAGGCTTGCGGGGTGGACAATGCAGCGTTCCCCGCCGAACCCCAGCAGATCAGTGCCGATGTCGTCCGGGGTCTCATCGACCACGCGATCCTGAAGCCCGAACTCACCCGTGCGGACGTCGACGCCCAGCTCGACGAGGCTGCCCGGTACCGCGTCTTCAGCGTGTGCGTCCGTCCGAGCGACGTCGCCCACGCGGTCGAGCGCCTGCAGGGCACCGGGGTCGGCGTCGGCACCGTCATCGGCTTCCCGCACGGCACCACGTCCACCGGCGCCAAGGTCGCCGAGTCGCTCCAGGCCCTCGCCGACGGCGCCTTCGAGCTCGACATGGTCCAGAACATCGGCGCCGCCAGGTCCGGCGACTGGGAGCGCGTCGAAGCCGACGTCCGCGCCGTGGTCGACGCCGCGGGCAGCACCGTCGTGAAGGTCATCCTCGAGACCGCGTTCCTCGCCGACGACGAGATCGTCGCCGCCTCCCGCGCAGCCCGGTCCGCCGGCGCGGCCTTCGTGAAGACCTCCACCGGGTTCGCCGGCGGCGGTGCGACGGCCGAGCACATCCGCCTCATGCGCGAGACCGTCGGACCCGACACCGGTGTGAAGGCCTCGGGCGGCGTCCGCGGGCTCGACACCCTGCTCGAGATGGTCGAGGCCGGAGCGAACCGCATCGGCACGAGTGCCTCCGCACGCATCCTCGACGACGTGGCGCACCGCACCGAGACCGGCACCGCGTCGGCCCTCGGCGACGACACCTCGTCCTACTGACCGGAGCGACCGACGTCGACGACGTCGGCCGGCCCACCCGACCCGACCCACCACACGGGCCGGTGCCCACCGGACGCGAGGCTGCGTCCCGCAGCCGCACCGTGCCTCCAGTCCGCCGCATCGGAGCGAGCATGACCACCACCGCAACGCAGACCACCCCGCTGGCCCTCGCCGTCGACCTCGGCGGCACCAAGGTCGAGGCCGCGCTCGTCACCGACGCCGGCGTCGTGCTGCCGGCCACGCGCTTCCGCAGCCCGACCGGACCGCAGCGCACCTCCGACGAACTGCAGGCGGCCGTCGACGAGGTCGTCACCGCGGCCCTCGCGGCCCTGCCCGTCGACGCGACGCTCGTCGGCGTCGGGATCGGCTCGGCCGGCCCCGTCGACGAGGAGCACGGGCTCGTGTCGCCGCTCAACATGCCGGTCTGGCGCGGCTACCCGCTGCGCGACCGCGTCGCAGAGCACGTGCCGGCAGGCGTCCCGGTGACCCTCCGGATGGACGGGCTGGCGATCACGCTGGCCGAGCACTGGGTCGGGGCGGCCCAGGGCTACGACCACGTGATGGGCATGATCGTGTCGACCGGCGTCGGCGGCGGGCTCATCCTGCACGGCCGCACCGTGAGCGGTCCGACCGGCAACGCCGGGCACATCGGCCACGTCGAGTGCGGCGGCTTCGACGACCACTGCGCCTGCGGTGGCACCGGGTGCCTCGAGGCGATCGCCAGCGGCCCGAAGACCGTCGCCTGGGCACAGCGCCAGGGCTTCACGGGCACCACCGGCGAGGAGCTGTCGGCGGCGTACGCGGCCGGCGACGAGATCGCCGTCGCTGCCGTCCAGCGGAGCGGCCGGGCGCTCGGGCAGGCGATCGCCGCCGCCACGAGCCTGGTCGACCTCGAGATCGTCGCGGTCGGTGGCGGGTTCTCGCACGTCACGCCCGACCTGTTCGAGTACGCGCGGCAGGCCGTCGCGGAGCGCGTCGAGTTCGGCTTCGTGACCAAGGTCCGGATCGTCCCGACCGGCCTGTCGCAGGACGGTCCGCTCATCGGAGCCGCAGCGCTCGTGCACCGCGCGGACGTCCTGCGCTGAGTCCGCGCCGGTCGAGCGCCGCGCCGGTCCCACAGGGCGGCCGTCGGCTGTGGAGGTGGCCGGTGACGGCCTGGAGGCGCGGTGCGGGCCCGCCACGCGCCTCCAGTCCGTCTGCACGCCGTCCGCTGTCCACAGGGGTGCCGGACGGACAGGGTGGTCCGGCAGGATGTGCGGGTGCCCCGCTCGCGACTCCTGACCAGCGACGACTGGCCGGAGGCCGAACTGCGCGCCGCGGTGCTCGCGGGTGAGCTGGTGCCCGTCGGACCGTGCTGGGCCTCCCCCGCCGAGCCGCAGACGCCGGCGCTGCGGGCTGCCGCTGCCGCGTGGGTCCTCCGTGACGGTCGGCTCATCGCGAGCACACTGACCGCCGCCTGGATCTGGGGTGCGGCGTCGCGGCCGCCCGCCCCGCTCGAGGTGTGCGTCCCGCCGCAGGTCCGGGTGCACGTGGAGGCCGACGTCCGCCTCCGCGAGGTCCGCATCGACCTGCGCGACACCGTCCGGTTCGGTGCCCTCCGCGTGACGGTGCCGGCGCGGACCGCCGTCGACCTGCTGCGCACCCCGGGTACGGCGGGCGGGCGGTTCGGTTGTGCCGAGGCCTCCGCCGTGGCCGGGCTCCTGGCGACCGGTGCCACGTCGGCGGCAGTGGTGCTCGAGCGGCTCTCCGCCCTCGGGACCGTCCCGATGGTCCGGCAGGCCGAGCGACGGCTGCGCGACCTGCAGGACGCCCCTCAGGCCCCGATGGACGTCGGTCCGGTCAGCCCGCGCTGACGCGGTAGACGTCGTAGACGGCGTCGATCCGTCGGACGGCGTTCAGCACGCGGTCGAGGTGCGTCGTGTCGCCCATCTCGAACACGAACCGGCTCAGGGCCAGACGGTCCGACGAGGTCGAGACGGTCGCCGACAGGATGTTGACGTGGTGGTCGGTGAGGACCCGGGTCACGTCGCTGAGCAGACCCGACCGATCGAGCGCCTCGATCTGGATCTGCACGAGGAACACCGACTTCGACGACGGGGCCCACTCGACCTCGATCATCCGGTCGGGTTCGTTCATGAGCGACTTCACGTTCGTGCACGACGCCTGGTGCACCGAGACGCCCTGGCCCCGGGTGATGAACCCGACGATCTGGTCGCCCGGCACCGGGGTGCAGCACTTCGCGAGCTTCACGAGGATGTCCGGCGCACCGCGGACCAGCACGCCGCTGTCGCTGTTGCGCAGCTGCCGGCTCGTCACCTGGCGCGGGAACGCGAGCTCCGGTTCGTCCGTCTCGGTCTCGGCCTGGACGTTGCCGAGGACCTTCTCGATGACCGACTGGGTCGAGACGTGCCCCTCGCCGATGGCGGCGTACAACGCGGACACGTCGTCGTACCGCATCGAGGACGCCACCTCGGAGATGGAGTCCTGGCTCATGATCCGCTGGAGCGGCAGGTTCTGCTTGCGCATCGCACGGGCGATCGCGTCGCGGCCCTGCTCGATCGCCTCTTCGCGTCGTTCCTTCGTGAACCACTGCTTGATCTTGTTCCGGGCACGTGGGCTCCGGACGAAGGTCAGCCAGTCCTGGCTGGGACCGGAGTCGGGGTTCTTCGAGGTGAAGATCTCGACGACGTCACCACTCGACAGTGCGCTCTCGAGCGGCACGAGGCGACCGTTGACCTTGGCGCCCATCGTGCGGTGCCCGATCTCGGTGTGCACGGCGTACGCGAAGTCGACCGGCGTCGCACCCGAGGGCAGGCCGATGACCTTGCCCTGCGGCGTGAAGACGTACGTCTCCTTCGCACCGATCTCGTACCGCAGCGAGTCGAGGAACTCCCCCAGGTCGCTCGTCTCGGCCTGCCAGTCCGTGATGTGGGCGAGCCACGCCATGTCCTGGTCGGTCGCTGACGAGGTGTCGACGTCGCGACCGGCCGCGCGCTGCTTGTACTTCCAGTGCGCCGCGACACCGAACTCGGCGCGCTGGTGCATCTCGTGCGTGCGGATCTGGATCTCGACGGCACGCCCCTGCGGCCCGAGGACCGTGGTGTGGAGCGACTGGTACAGGTTGAACTTCGGGGTCGCGATGTAGTCCTTGAAGCGCCCCGGCAACGGCGTCCACCGCGCGTGGACGGACCCGAGCATGGCGTAGCAGTCGCGCACCGTCGGCACGAGGACGCGGATGCCGACCAGGTCGTAGATCTCGTCGAACTCGCGCCCGCGGACGATCATCTTCTGGTAGATCGAGTAGTACTGCTTCGGCCGCCCCATGACGTCGCCGCGGACCTTCGCCGCCTTGAGGTCCTTCTTGAGGGTGCCGATGACGTTCTGCACGAACTGCTCGCGCTTCGGCTGACGTTCCTTGACCAGGCTGTCGATCTCGACGTAGAGCTTCGGGTGCAGGACCGCGAACGAGAGGTCCTCGAGCTCGAGCTTGATCATCTGGATGCCGAGCCGGTGCGCGAGCGGCGCGTAGATCTCGAGCGTCTCCTTCGCCTTCCGTGTGGCGGAGGCGGACTCCACGAAGCCCCAGGTGCGGGCGTTGTGCAGGCGGTCGGCGAGCTTGATGACGAGCACCCGGATGTCCTTCGACATCGCGATGACCATCTTGCGGACGGTCTCGGCCTGGGCGCTGTCGCCGTACTTGACCTTGTCGAGCTTCGTGACGCCGTCGACGAGCATGGCGATCTCGTCGCCGAAGTCCTGGCGCAGCTGGTCGAGCTGGTAGTCGGTGTCCTCGACGGTGTCGTGGAGCAGGGCGGCGGCGATCGTGATCGTGCCGATGCCGAGGTCGGCCAGGATCTGTGCCACCGCGACCGGGTGCGTGATGTACGGCTCGCCCGACTTCCGCTTCTGCCCGTCGTGCGCACGCTCCGCGACCGAGTACGCGCGCTCGATGAGCGTGACGTCGGCCTTCGGGTGGTGCGAGCGCACCGTGCGGATCAGGGTGTCGACGGCGCCGGCGGGCTGCGCACGCGAGAACAGCCGGGGCAGCAGCGACCGGAGGGAACCGAGGTTGCCGGTGGTGTTCGGGCCGAGCGGGCTGGACGGACGCGGAGCGGAACCGGGACGGCTGGCGCCTTCGCGCGCTGCGCCGTCGCCGCGCGCTGCGTCGTCGCCGCGCGCTGCGTCCTGGGGGGTGGACTCACGGGTGTCCGTCATGATGCGCCTCCCGGGGACTCGGCCAGAGCTCGATCCGAGCTCGATCCGACAAGACTACGCGTGCCCGGTCAGTGCTCGTGACGCGGTTCAAAAAAAAAAAAAAAAAAAGCCCTGGGCGTCCGACCGGACGACCGGGGCGCCGGACTGCTCCCACGCGACCATCCCGCCGGTGAGGTTGACCGCCGGCACGCCGGACTGCTCGAGCGCTGCCACCACACGGGCCGAACGGCCGCCGGAGTGGCAGACGATGATCGCCGGCTCGTCACCGCCGTCGATCTCCTTCCAGCGGGCGACCAGCTCGGACATCGGCACGAGCGTTGCCTCGGGCGCGTGGACGTCGTCCCACTCCCCTGCTCGCGGACGTCGAAGAGCCGCGCGCCGGACTCGAGGCGACGACGTGCCTCGGCGACGTCGATCTCGGTGATCTCGGTGGGCATCAGACCTCCGCCGTCGCGTCGACCTCGCGCCGACGCTTCTCGGCGGCGGCCTGCTTCTTCGCGTCGGCCTGCTTGACCTTCGGCTCGTTCTCGCGCAGGTGTGCGTACATCGGCGAGGCGATGAAGATCGTCGAGTAGGTGCCGACGATGATGCCGATGAAGAGCGCCAGCGAGATGTCGCGGAGCGTCCCGGCGCCGAGGACGTACGACCCGATGAAGAGGATCGCCGCGACGGGCAGCAGCGCCACGACCGAGGTGTTGATCGAGCGGACGAGCGTCTGGTTCACCGCCAGGTTGACCGACTGCACGAAGGTCCGGTGGGATTCCTGACTCGTGTTCTCGCGCACCTTGTCGAACACCACGACGGTGTCGTACAGGGAGTACCCGAGGATCGTCAGGAAGCCGATGACCGCGGCAGGCGTGACCTCGAGCCCGACGATGCCGTACACACCGGCCGTGATCAGGAGGTCGTGCAGCAGCGCGACCATCGCGGAGACCGACATCTTCCAGGTGCGGAAGTACACCGCCATGAAGACCGCGGCCAGCGCCAGGAAGATCACGAGCCCGCGGATCGCCTGGGCCAGCACGTCGGCGCCCCAGGTCGCACCGATGAACGTCGCCGCGACCTTGTCCTCGGGCACGTCGTACGCCTTCGCCAGGGCGTCCTGCACCTCGGTGGTCTCTCGGTCCGTCAGCTGCCCGGTCTGCACGCGGATGCCGTGCTGGCCGAGCTGCGAGACGCGCGGGACGCCCTCGGGGACGATCGACTCGACCGTCTCCGTCGCGAGGTTCTGGTCGAGGGTCTTCACGTCGGAGAGCGTGAACTCGGAACCGCCGGTGAACTCGATGCCGAGCTGGTACCCACCGCGGAGCCACGGCACCGCGAGCGAGATCGCGATCGCGATGACCGCGATGAGGTACCAGGTCTTGCGCCGGCCGACGATGTCGTACGAGCGCTTCCCCGTGTAGAGGTCGCTGCCGAACTGGCTGAAGCTGGCCATCAGTCGTCCTTCCCGTCCGGCGTGGTGCCGTTCTCGACGGAACCCTGCTGGGCCTTCCGCTCCGCGATCGTCTGTCGGCGCTGGGCCTCGCCCGCACTGCGCTGGCGCTTGCCGTCGACCACGGGGGCGCGGAACTGTGCCCGTCCCCGGTAGACGGCGCCGAGGGCCGCTGGATCGAGCCCGCTGAACTTGTGGCCCTCGCCGAAGAACCGGCTGCGGGCGATGATCTGCATCATCGGGTGCGTGAACATCACGACCACGACGACGTCGATGAGGGTCGTGAGGAGCAGCGTGAACGCGAAGCCCTTCACGTCGCTCACCGCGAGGATGTAGAGCACGATCGCGGCGAGGAAGTTGATCGAGTCGGACGCCAGGATCGTGCGCAGCGCGCGCTTCCAGCCGGACTCCACGGCGCTCTCGAGCCCGCGACCGTCACGCAGTTCGTCACGGATGCGCTCGAAGTACACGATGAAGGAGTCGGCCGTGATGCCGATGGCCACGATCAACCCCGCGACGCCGGCGAGTGACAGGCGGTAGTCGACGCGCCAGGACATGATCGCGATGACCAGGTAGGTCAGGGCCGCGGCCACGCCGAGCGAGAGCACCGTGACGAAGGCCAGCGCCCGGTACTGGATGACCGAGTAGATGATCACCAGGATGAGCCCGATCAGACCGGCGACGAGGCCGCCGACGAGCTGCGCGGTACCGAGGGTCGCCGAGATGTTCTCGTTCGACTGCACCTGGAAGTTGATCGGCAGGGCGCCGTACTTGAGCTGGTCGGCCAGGGTCTTCGCGGACTCGGCGGTGAAGTTGCCGGTGATCTGCGCCTTGCCGTTGGTGATCGCCGCGTTCGTGCTCGGGGCGGTGATCACGGAGCCGTCGAGGACGATCGCGAACTGGTTCTGCGGGGCCTGCAACGACACCAGGCGGTTCGTGACCGTCCGGAAGTCCTTCGTGCCGTCACCGTTGAACGTCAGGTTGACGGCCCACTGACCCGTCGACGTGCCCTGCGAGTCGGTCGCGAGACCGGACGTCGCGTTGCTGATGTTCGAGCCCGGGGCCTCGACCGGTCCGAGGATGTACTTGGCCAGCACCGTCCGCGTCGCACGTCACGAGGGGCTCGTCGTCGAGCGCCGCGGTGACGTCGTCCGGCGCCTTGCAGTCGTAGTTCGTGTAGAGGTCCTGCAGCTTCGGCGTGACCCAGTTGAGGTCGCTCGCGTTCGACGGCTTCGCGCTCGGCGTCGCGGCGGGTGACGCCGGCGGCGAGTACGGCGTCGGGGACGCGGACGAAGTCGGCGTCGCCACCGACCGAGGAGCTCGTCGCCGCCTCGGTGTAGAGCACCGGGCGGAACGTCAGCTTCGCTGCGGCCTCGATGCGGTCGATCGTCGCCTTGTCCGGCTTGCCCGGGATGGAGACGACCGATGTTGTTCGTCCCCTGGGTGTTGATCTGCGACTCGGAGACACCCGTGGCGTTGATGCGCTGCCGGATGATGTTCACGGCCTGGTCGAGCTGCTGGCTCGTCACCGAGGCCGCCCTCGGTGTTCTGGGCCGCGAGGGTCAGCTGCGTGCCGCCCTGCAGGTCGAGGGCGAGTTCCGGGACCCAGCTGGCCCCTTCGAACCACTTGCCGCTGTCGTCCTTCGTGGATCCGGCGAGGATCGACGCGGCGGTGTTCAGACCCGCGAGGACCGCCATCAGGATCACCAACCAGGTGAGCGAGCGGATCGCCTTCTTGACGGGTGTCGATCGTGCCACCGGTCGTCTCGTCTTTCTGTCAGGACCGACGGTCGTGACCGGCGGCAGGTGTCGCCGCCGGATCGGTGGACCCGGCGGCCGAGATGTCAGTCTTCGGTCTTGCGCTTCGCCGCGTCGGCGTCGGTGTCGGTCGGGTCGACGCGCTCACCGTAGACCGGCTCGCCGTTGAGCTCGGCGACGGGCTTCGGCGCTGCCGGCTCGTCTTCCGGCGTGGCGGTGGTCTCGATGTCCGACGCGCTGTCGTCGACGACGCGCGACAGGGTCTGACGGTGCACGGTGACGACGGTGCCGGGGGCGATCTCGACGTCGGCGGTGACCTTCTCGTCGTCGACCGACAGGAGCGTGCCGTACAGGCCGAAGGAGAGCATCACGCGAGCACCCGGCACCATCTTGGTGGCGAGCTCGCCCTGCTGCTTCTTGCGCTTGCGGCTGTTGTAGAACATGAAGGCCGCGAACGCCACGACGATGACGATGAGGATGACTTCTTGACCCATGATGCGATGCCTTCTCTGGTTGCTCGGTTTCGGGCCGTAGCAGTCTAGGGCACACGACTGTGCGTGGCATGTCGACCCCGGACCGCCCGGACGGTCAGACGGTGTCGGGATCGGTGTCGTCGTCGAACAGCCCGGGCTGCGCGCCGGCCGCCTGCCCCGGGGTCATGCCGAAGTGGCGCCACGCCTGGGGGTGGCGATCCGGCCGCGCGGGCTCCGGGTGACCAGGCCGACGCGTACGAGGAAGGGCTCGACGACCGACTCGATCGTCTCGGATTCTTCACCGACGGACACCGCCAGCGTGTTGAGGCCCACCGGTCCCCCGTCGAACCTGGTGAGCATGATCTCGACGACGGCGCGGTCGAGGCGGTCGAGGCCGAGCTCGTCGACGTCGTAGAGGTCGAGGGCGCCCTGCACGGCCGCCATGCCGTCGGTCGTCCGGTGCACGAGCGCGTAGTCCCGCACGCGGCGCAGCAGACGGTTCGCGATGCGGGGTGTGCCGCGCGACCGGCCGGCGATCTCGCGCAGTGCCGTGCGGTCGATGTCGAGTTCGAGCAGGTGAGCGGCCCGGATGAGGACCTGCTCGAGCTCGTCCTTCTCGTAGAACTCGAGGTGCGCGGTGAACCCGAAGCGGTCGCGGAGCGGGTTCGGCAGCAGGCCGGCGCGCGTCGTGGCCCCGACGAGGGTGAACGGCGCGAGGTCGAGCGGGATGCTCGTCGCACCGGCGCCCTTGCCGACCATGACGTCGATCCGGAAGTCCTCCATCGCCAGGTAGAGCATCTCCTCCGCCGAGCGCGCCATGCGGTGGATCTCGTCGATGAACAGGACCTCGCCGGGGACGAGGGACGACAGCACGGCCGCGAGGTCGCCGGCGTGCTGGATCGCTGGCCCGCTCGACATCCGTAGCGGACGGCCGGACTCGTGCGCGACGATCATCGCGAGCGTGGTCTTGCCGAGCCCGGGCGGGCCCGCCATCAGGATGTGGTCGGGGGTGCGGTCCTGCATCGCGGCGGCCTTGAGGAGCAGGTCGAGCTGGCCGCGGACCTTGCGCTGGCCGACGAACTCGTCGAGGGACTTCGGCCGGAGCGCGCCCTCGAACGCGAGCTCTTCCTGCGACTCGGCGCTGGCGGCGGTGATGCCGCTCACCGGCCGGCCCCGGCGGGACGGAGCGCACCGAGCGCCGCGCGGAGCAGCGCCTGCGTCCCCATGGTCGCCGCACCCGGCTCGGTCGCGATGGTGTCGTCGACCGCACGCTGGGCCGCGTCCTCGCGCCAGCCGAGCCCGACCAGCGCCTCGACGACGTCGACGGCGGCCGGGTGGGCCGCTCCCCCGCGGGCGGCTGCGACGACGGGCGCCTGCTCGAACGCGGCGAGCTTGCCGGACAGGGCGACGATGATGAGCTTGGCGGTCTTCGGGCCGATGCCGGAGACCTTGCGGAACGCGCCGTCGTCGTCGTTCGCGACGGCGTTCGCGACCTGTGCGGGTTCCATGTGGGCGAGGACGCCCATCGCCGACTTGGGGCCGACGCCCGAGACGCTGCGGAGCAGGTCGAACACCTGGAGCGCGTCGGTGGACTCGAAGCCGAAGAGCAGGTGCTCGTCCTCGCGCACGATCATCGCGGTGCGGAGGAACACCTCGGCGCCGTGCCGCATCGACAGTGCGTGGGCCGGCGTGACCGTGACGGCGTACCCGACGCCCCCGACCTCGACCACGACGGCCGATCCGGCGACGTCGATGCAGGTGCCCCGGAGACTCGCGATCATGCCCCGAGCCTACGGCCGCCCACCGACGATGCCGACCTGCCACGCTGCGGTCGTGCCGCGGCGGCAGCTGCACGGGCGAGCGGTGAGTCGACGGTGCCGCCCTGGGCGTCCCGCCACGCACGCTGTGCCGGGGTGAGGTTCGTCGGACGCGAGCCGACGGTGTCGGGCGAGCCGAGCCTCCAGGCATGGCACACGGCCAACGCGAGCGCGTCGGCGGCGTCGGCCGGTTTCGGGGCCTCGTCGAGCCCGAGCACGCGCGCGATCATCGTCTGCACCTGCCGCTTGTCGGCGTTGCCGTAGCCCGTGACCGCGGCCTTGACCTCGGACGGGGTGTGCAGTCCGACCGGCAGCCCGCGGGCGGCCGCGGCGATGGAGCGCCAGGCCGGCCGCCTGCGCGGTGCCCATCACGGTGCGGACGTTCGCCTGCGCGAACACGCGCTCCACGGCGACGGCGTCCGGTCGGTGCTCGTCGATCTCGGCCGCGATGCCGTCGGCGATGAGCAGGAGGCGCTGCTCGAGCGCCATGTCCGCCGGCGTGCGCACGACCGTCACGTGGACGAGCCGGGCGCGCCGGTTCGGTGCGACCTCGACCACGCCGACGCCGCACCGCGTGAGCCCGGGGTCGACCCCGAGCACGCGCAGCATCGGGCTAGTCCTCGTCCTCGTCGAGCTCGGCCTGCACGTCGGCGGGGACCTCGAAGTTCGAGTAGACGTTCTGCACGTCGTCCGAGTCCTCGAGGGCGTCGATGAGCCGGAACACCTTGCGGGCGGTCTCGGCGTCGACCGGCACCTTGAGGCCCGGGACGAACTCGGCGTCGGCGGAGTCGTAGTCGATGCCGGCGTCCTGCAGCGCGGTGCGGGCCGCGACGAGGTCGCTCGCCTCGGTGATGACCTCGAAGCCGCCACCCTGGTCGATGACGTCCTCGACGCCCGCGTCGAGCACGGCCGTCATGACGGTGTCCTCGTCGAGGCCGTCCGTCTTCGTGACCGAGATGACGCCCTTGCGTGAGAAGTTGTACGCGACGCTGCCCGGGTCGGCCATGGTGCCGCCGTTGCGCGACATCGCGGTCCGGACCTCGGCCGCGGCACGGTTCTTGTTGTCGGTCAGAGCACTCGATGAGCATCGCGACGCCGTTGGGGCCGTAGCCCTCGTACATGATCGTCGTGTACTCGATGGTCTCGCCCGTGAGACCGGCACCGCGCTTGATGGCGCGGTCGATGTTGTCGTTGGGGACCGAGGTCTTCTTGGCCTTCTGCACGGCGTCGACGAGGGTCGGGTTGCCGGAGAGGTCGGCACCGCCCATCTTCGCGGCGACCTCGATGTTCTTGATCAGCTTGGCGAACGACTTCGCACGGCGCTGGTCGATGACCGCCTTCTTGTGCTTGGTCGTTGCCCACTTGGAATGCCCGGACACGGTGCTCCTTGCGTCTAGCGGAAAATCTGACTCAGTTTACCGGCCTGGAGGCGCGGATCGCCCCCGCCGCGCTGGTCGCGCCGGTCGTCCCGGTCGCGCTGGTCGTGCCGGTCGTCCCTACCCGCAAGACGCAACGGTAGCGGTTGCTCGCAGGGGTATTGCGCTGCGAACTGCCGCCAACGTTGCGTTTTGCGAGATGGGAGGGCGGTTGGGCGCTCCGGACGAGGTCGAGGAAGCGGCGGTGGAACCGGTCCTCACCCGCGACCTCGGGGTGGAAGGCGCTGGCGATGACGTTGCCCTGCTGCACCGCCACGGCCTGACCGTCCGGCAGGGCACCGAGGACCTCGACACCCGCGCCGTGCTGCTCCACCACGGGGGCCCGGATGAACACCGCGTGCACCGGGGCATCACCGAGCGCCGGCATCGGGATGTCGATCTCGAACGAGTCGTTCTGGTTGCCGAAGGCGTTCCGGCGGACCGTGGTGTCGAGCACGTCGAGCGTCTGCTGCCCGGTGATGCCGTCGGTGATGCGGGAGGACAGCATGATCATCCCGGCGCACGTGCCGTACGTCGGCAGACCCCGACGGATCGCATTGGCCAGCGGCTCGGCCACGCCGAACGCCCGGGACAACTTGTCCATCACGCTCGACTCGCCGCCGGGGATCACGACGCCGTCGAGGGCCTCGATCTCCTCGGGCCGACGGAGCGGCACCACGTCGGCGCCGAGCTCCGTCAGCGAGGCGATGTGCTCGCGGAAGTCGCCCAGCAGTGCGAGGACCCCGATGCGGGGCCGCGCACCGCTCGTCGTGCTACCAGCCACGCTCGGCGAGGCGGTGCGGTGCGGGCACGTCGGCGACGTTGATGCCGACCATCGCCTCGCCCAGCCCGCGGGAGACCTCGGCGATGACCTTCGGGTCGTCGTGGAAGGTGGTGGCCTTGACGATCGCGGCGGCACGCTTGGCCGGGTCGCCCGACTTGAAGATGCCGGAGCCGACGAAGACACCGTCGGCGCCGAGCTGCATCATCATCGCGGCGTCGGCCGGGGTCGCGACGCCACCGGCGGTGAAGAGCACGACGGGCAGCGTGCCGGTCTGTGCCACCTCCTTCACGATGTCGAACGGCGCCTGCAGTTCCTTCGCGGCGACGTAGAGCTCGTCTTCCTTGAGGTGGCGCAGTGCCGCGATCTCCTTGTTGATCGTCCGGATGTGCTTGGTCGCCTCGGAGACGTCGCCCGTGCCGGCCTCGCCCTTGGAGCGGATCATGGCCGCGCCCTCGGCGTGATGCGACGGAGTGCCTCGCCCAGGTTGGTGGCACCGCAGACGAAGGGGGTCGTGAACTTCCACTTGTCGATGTGGTTCCACGTAGTCGGCGGGCGACAGGACCTCGGACTCGTCGATGTAGTCGACGCCGAGCTCCTGCAGGACCTGCGCCTCGACGAAGTGGCCGATACGGGCCTTCGCCGTGACCGGGATCGACACCGCGGCGGTGATCTCCTCGATCATCGACGGGTCGGACATGCGAGCGACGCCACCCTGCGCGCGGATGTCCGCGGGGACGCGCTCGAGGGCCATGACGGCAGTCGCGCCGGCTTCTTCCGCGATGCGGGCCTGCTCGGCGTCGACGACGTCCATGATCACGCCGCCCTTGAGCATCTCGGCGAGGCCGCGCTTGACGCGGTCGGAGCCGGTGATCGAGGTGCCAGGGGTGCCGGAGGTGCTGGTGCTGTCGCTCATGATGCCGACCATCCTAGTCCGCCGCGGGCCACCCTTCGGCGACGAGACGGCGGGTCTCGCCGAGCAACTGGGACATCGACTTCGTCCGGGCGATGATCGGGAAGAAGTTCGCGTCGGACTGCCACCGCGGCACGATGTGCTGGTGCAGGTGCCCGGCGACCCCGGCCCCCGCGACCTCGCCCTGGTTCATCCCGATGTTGAAGCCGTCGCAGTGCGACACGGACCGCAGCACGCGCATCGCGGTCTGGGTCAGCTCGCCGATCTCGCGGAGCTCGTCCGGAGGTGGCCTCGTCGTAGAGCGGGACGTGCCGGTACGGGCAGACGAGCAGGTGCCCGTTGTTGTACGGGAAGAGGTTGAGCAGCACGTACGCGTGCTCGCCCCGCGCGACGATCAGGGCGTCCTCGTCGGACTTCCTCGGCGCCTCGCAGAACGGGCAGTCGTCGTCGTGGCCGCGGCCCTTGCCGTCCCGCCCGGCGTCGATGTACGCCATCCGGTGCGGGTTCCAGAGCCGCTGGAAGGCGTCCGGGACGGCCGCGCCGGTCGCGGCGTCCCGGATCACCAGCGGGTCCTGCTCGTCGGGCATCAGACCTGCGCGCGGTCGCGGATCGCGGTGAGGATGCGGTCCACGGCCTCGTCCACCGGCACGCCGTTGTCCTGGCGGCCGTCGCGGAAGCGGAAGCTGACCGCACCCGCGTCGCGGTCGTCGCCGCCCGCGATGAGCTGGAACAGCACCTTCTGCTTCGTGTGGTTGCGGATCTTCTTCTGCATCCGGTCGTCGGGGTGGTCGACCTCGGCGCGGACGCCGTGGCTGCAGAGCTTCGCCACGACCTCGTCGAGGTAGTCGCGGTACTCGGCCGCGACCGGGATCCCGACGAGCCTGCACCGGGGCGAGCCAGGCCGGGAACGCACCGGCGTAGTGCTCCGTCAGGACGCCGAAGAAGCGCTCGATCGAGCCGAACAGGGCGCGGTGGATCATCACCGGGCGCTGCCGGGTACCGTCGGCCGCCGCGTACTCGAGCTCGAACCGCTCGGGCAGGTTGAAGTCGAGCTGGACGGTCGACATCTGCCAGGTACGGCCGATCGCGTCGCGCGCCTGCACCGAGATCTTCGGGCCGTAGAACGCCGCACCGGCGGGGTCGGGGACGGGCTCGAGGCCGGGTTCCTCGGCGACCTCGCGCAGGGTGTTCGTCGCCTCGTCCCAGGTGTCGTCGTCGCCGACGTACTTCTCCGGGTCCTTCGTCGACAGCTCGAGGTAGAAGTCGTCGAGGCCGTAGTCACGGAGGAGCAGGCCACGAACTGGAGGCGTCGTGGTGAGCTCCTCCTTCATGCGCTCCTTCGTGGTGAAGATGTGCGCGTCGTCCTGGGTCATGCCCCGGACGCGGGTGAGCCCGTGGATGACGCCGGACTTCTCGTTGCGGTAGACCGTGCCGAACTCGAACATCCGCAGCGGCAGGTCGCGGTAGGACCGGGCCTGCGAGCGGTAGGCGAGGATGTGCATCGGGCAGTTCATCGGCTTGAGGTAGTAGTCCGCCCCCTGCCGCGTGACGTTGCCGTCCTCGTCGCGGGCCTCGTCCATGTGCATGGCCGGGAACATGCCGTCCTTGTACCAGCCGAGGTGCCCGGACTGCTCGAACAGGTCGCCCTTGGTGATGTGCGGCGTGTAGACGAAGGAGTAGCCCTCCTGCTCGTGCCGACGGCGCGGGTAGTCCTCCATCTCGCGGCGGATGATGCCGCCCTTCGGGTGGAAGATCGCCAGGCCGGAGTCGATCTCGTCCGGGAACGAGAACAGGTCGAGTTCTGCGCCGAGCTTGCGGTGGTCGCGCTTCGCCGCCTCTTCGAGCCGGACGAGGTAGGCCTTCAGCTGGTCCTTCTCGGGCCACGCGGTGCCGTAGATGCGCTGCAACTGCGGGTTCTTCTCGGAGCCGCGCCAGTACGCCGCCGCGACTCGCATGAGCTTCGGCGCGTTGCCGATCCAGCGGGTGTGCAGGACGTGCGGGCCGCGGCAGAGGTCCTGCCAGACGACCTCGCCGGTCTTCGGGTCGACGTTCTCGTAGGCCGTCAGCTCGCCGGCGCCGACCTCGACGCTCTCGCCGAGTCGCCGGACTCGGCGGCGCCCTTGAGGCCGATGAGCTCCTGCTTGTAGGGCTCCCCCGCCATGCGCTCGCGGGCTTCCTCGTCGGTGACGACGCCGCGGCGGAAGCGCTGGGCCTGCTTCACGATGCGGTCCATGCCCTTCTCGATCGCCTTGAGGTCCTCGGGGGTGAAGGGCTCGGCGGCGTCGAAGTCGTAGTAGTAGCCGTCGGTGACGGGCGGGCCGATGCCGAGCTTGGCCTCTGGGTTGATCTGCTGCACGGCCTGCGCGAGCGCGTGGGCAGCGGGTGGCGGAGGATGTCGAGCCCGTCCTGCTCCTGCAGGGTCACGGCCTCGGCGGTCTCGCCCGCGGCGGCGTCGGCCGCCAGGTCCTTGAGGACGCCGTCGACCCGGATCGCCACGACGCCGCGCTCACCGTCGAACAGCTCCGTGCCGGTCGTGGTCGTCGTCGCGGTGCGGGGCTCGGGTGCCTGGGGAAGCTCTTCGGGCGCGGGTGCGGCGACTGACTCGGTCACGATGATGGGACTCCTCGATCGAAATGGTGCGTCGAGACTGGTGCGAGCGTGCGGCTCAGGCGGGCACGGCGCCGAGCGTGGTGACGGGCAGCCGCGGCTCGAGGCGCGCGCGGCCCGCGAGGCCGTCGAGTTCGAGCAGGGCGGCGAAGCCGATGGCCTGGTACCCGGCACGCTCGAGCAGGGTGATGGTGGCGGCTCCGGTGCCGCCGGTGGCGAGGACGTCGTCGACGGCGAGCACCCGCGTGCCGGCGGGGAGCTGGCCCGGGCGCAGTTCGAGCTCGGCCTCGCCGTACTCGAGCGCGTACTGCTCGCTGGGGACCTCGCCGGGGAGCTTGCCGGCCTTCCGCACGGTCAGGACGCCGACCTGGTGCTGGGCGGCGATCCCGCCGGCCAGGGCGAAGCCGCGTGCCTCGATGCCGGCGACCGCGGCGAGCCCCTCGCCGATCGCGAAGGGGGCGGCGAGGGCTTCGCGGACCCGGCCGAAGGCCACCGGGTCGGAGAACACCGGCGTGACGTCGCGGAACAGGACCCCCGGCTTCGGGAAGTCCGGGACGACGGCGGTCCAGGCGTTCGACGAGTGCAGCTGCGGTTTCGGTCACCCCACAGCGGTACGGGAGGCACGGCGCGCGTCCGTCCCGCCCCGCACCGTGCGCGGACGGCCGGCACGGTGCGGGACGGGCAGAGGTGTTGTGGCGACTGAGGACGGTCAGTGCCAGCTCCGAGCGCTCGGTGCCAGAGGTGCAACGCCGCGCTGCGCAGGAGCCACTCGGCCTCGCGCTGCTGACGCTCCCGCTCGAGGCGGTTGCGCGTGGCGATGTCGACCGACGGTCGCACGTGGTGCGTGCGCCGGCTCCAGATGATGAGCGACATCCCGATGCGGGAGCGCGATGCGGTCGGACAGCGAGACCCGGCGGCGCACCGCACGGACGTCGGGAGGGCGAGGTGGTGGTGGTCTTCGTTGACAAGGTGTTCCCCTTCGAGGCGTGCCGGTTCTGGGCACGACGGAACTGCCCGGGACCCGGGCTCGAGAATGAATGCACAAGAATGCAATCCGCGGCTCGTGAGCGATTGCGCGAGCGCGGTCAGGAATTGCTGCCGATGTGTCGAGCGTCCCACCCACCACCGACATTCACGAACCACCGACCGGCGCATTCCGGCAGGCACCGCGCGGGCCACCGAAGTGGCGTCCGGGACGGTGCCGACCGAGCGTCAGCGGGGGTCGTGCCCGGTGCTGTCCGGCGAGCGGTGATCAGCTCGGACGGGCCTGGGCGCGGGTGTCGGCAGGTGTCGGGCGCTCTGTCTCAGCGGACCCGGAACGGGGTGCCGCCGAACGTACGGATGCCGCGGAACGGAGTCGTTGCGGTGATCATCATGGTCAGGCCCCCTCTCGGTGTCGTGCTGACGCGGTGCTGGTGCTCGTGAACACTATCCACACCGACATTCCCCGCGCAAGCCTTTTCCGGAATTCGTCGAGAATTGCATTCCTGAACACGCAGAACACCCCCGGTGCCGATCGGCACCGGGGTGTTCCGGGACAGGTGACTACACCGCTGCGGGGGTCGCGGCGGTCGCCGTGAGGGAGCCGTCGACCACGTCGATCCGGACGGTGTCGCCGCCGGTGACGGCCTCGTCCACGACGAGGGCCGCGATCCGGTCGTCGACCTCGCGCTGGATGAGCCGGCGGAGCGGACGGGCGCCGTACTCGGGCTCGTACCCGTGCTCGGCGAGCCAGTCGACCGCGGCGTCGGACACGGAGAGCTCCATGCCCTGGGCCATCAGGCGCAGCGTGGTGTCCTGCAACAGCAGGGACACGATCGCGTGCAGCTGCGACGGGTCGAGCTTGCGGAACAGCACGATGTCGTCGATGCGGTTGATGAACTCCGGCCGCATGGACTCGCGGAGCTTGCCCATCACCCGGGCGCGCAGGTCCTCGTCCGAGTACCCGCCGTCCGTCGACGCGGAGAACCCGAGCGCACCGGAGCGCGACGCGAGGAACTCGGACCCGATGTTCGGCGTCATGATGGCGACCGTGTTCCGGAAGTCCACCGTGCGCCCCTGGCCGTCGGTCAGGCGACCGTCGTCCAGCACCTGCAGCAGCAGGTTGAACACGTCCGGGTGCGCCTTCTCGACCTCGTCGAGCAGGATCACCGAGTACGGGTTCCGACGGACGCGCTCGGTGAGCTGGCCGGCCTCGTCGTAGCCGACGTACCCGGGAGGGGCACCGACCAGACGGGACACGGTGTGCCGCTCCCCGAACTCGCTCATGTCGAAGCGGAGCATCGCCGACTCGTCGCCGAACAGCGATCCGGCCAGGGCCTTCGCGAGCTCGGTCTTGCCGACGCCCGTCGGGCCGAGGAACAGGAAGCTGCCGACCGGGCGACGCGGGTCGCCCATGCCGGTCCGGCTGCGCCGCACCGCGGTCGCGATGGCGCGCACGGCGTCGTCCTGGCCGACGACACGCTCGTGGGGTTCGTCCTCGAGCGCGGCGAGCCTGGTGCGGTCGCCCTGCGTGAGACGGGCCGCCGGGATGCCGGTGGCGCGTGCCACCGCCTCCGCGATGTCGGCCTCCGTGATCGAGGTGCCCACGGCGGTCGGACTGGAGGCGCGACCAGCGTCCGCCGTCGAGGCGGCGGTGATCCGCGCCTCCAGACCGTCGATCTCGTCGCGCAGGCGCGACGCTCATCCTCGTAGTGCTCCTCGGCGACGGCCGCGTCCTTCGACGCGGTCAGCGTCGCGACCTGGGCGCGGAGCGCGGAGACGTCGACGTCGCCGGAGAGGGCGAGGCGACGGCGTGCGCCGGCCTGGTCGATCAGGTCGATGGCCTTGTCGGGCAGGTGCCGGTCGGTGACGTAGCGGTGCGAGAGCTCCACCGCGGCGCGCAGGGCGTCGTCGGTGTAGGTCACGTCGTGGTGCTCGGCGTACCGAGGGGCGAGGCCGGTGAGGATCGCGACGGCGTCCTCGACGCTCGGCTCCCCCACCGTGACCGGCTGGAAGCGACGCTCGAGTGCGGCGTCCTTCTCGATCCGGCGGTACTCGTTGAGCGTGGTCGCGCCGACCATGTGCAGGTCGCCGCGGGCCAGGCGGGGCTTGAGGATGTTGCCGGCGTCCATCGAGCCGCCCTCGCCACCGCCACCGGCGCCGACGACGGTGTGGAGCTCGTCGACGAAGACGATGAGCTCGTCGGCGTGCGCCGCGATCTCGTCCATCGCCTTGGTCAGGCGCTCCTCGAAGTCGCCGCGGTACCGGGTGCCGGAGAGCATGCCGGGCAGGTCGAGCGAGACCACGCGCTTGCCCTGGAGCAGCACGGGGACGTCGCCGTCCGCGATGCGCTGGGCGAGGCCCTCGGCGATCGCGGTCTTGCCGACACCGGGCTCGCCGATGAGGACGGGGTTGTTCTTGGTGCGTCGGAGCAGGATCTCGACGGTCTGCTCGATCTCGTCGGCGCGGCCGATCACGGGGTCGATGCGTCCGTCACGGGCACGCTCGGTGAGGTCGGTGCCGAACTGGTCGAGCGTCGGGGTCTCGGAGTCGCCGCGGGTCGCGGTGTCCTCGGTCGTACCGGGCATGGGGCGCCCCTCGTGCTGCTGCCGCGGCCTGCTGGGCGTAGTCCTGCATGACCTGCGGGGTGACACCGGCGCTCGCGAGCAGCTGCCCGGTGACGGTGTCCTGGTCCATGACGAGCGCGAAGAAGACGTGCTCGGGATCGGTGTAGGTGCTGCCGAACCCGCGCGCGGCCTGCGTGGCCTCGAGCAGGATCCGCTGGGCGGTGCCGGTCAGCGCGGGACGGCCGGGCTGGTCGTCGCCGGCCTCGCGGGCCATCGGCAGGCGCTGCTCGACCTCGTCCGCCAGCTGCTCGGGGTCGACCCCGGCCTGGCGGATGACCGCGGTGAAGGGGTCGGTGCGGATGAGGACGTGCAGGATGTGCAGGGCGTCCACTTCGTGCTGGCCCTGCTCGACGGCGTACTCAGCGGTGCGCTGGAGCAGCTCGTGGGTGCGACGGCTGAGCAGTCGCGTGATGTCGACCGGGCGTCCCAGCGGTACGGATCGCTGGGCCCCGGTGTTCTGTGCCGCGAGCAGCCGTGCGAGGAACTCGTCGAACGAGTCGCTGCCGCTGGTCGGACCGAACTGTGCTGGCAAAGGGACCTCCTGGGAACTTGAGTGCCTTCGACTCAATGCAACGCAGGAGGAACCGGGTCATTCCCGGCGGTGGGAAAAAGTTGCGGCGACCCGACTCAGGTCCGGGCGATCGGTGCTGCGGTCGCCTCGGTGACGCGGACGAGGTCGGCCGGGGCCACCTCGATGTCGAAGCCACGACGGCCACCGGACACGAAGATGCTCGGGTACGACAGGGCGGACTCGTCGACCACGGTCCGCAGCCGGGTCTTCTGGCCGACGGGGCTGATGCCGCCGACGACGTAGCCCGTGCGCTTCTCGGCGAGGGTGGGGTCGGCGAGCGTGGCCTTCTTCCCACCGACGGCCGCTGCGATCGCCTTGAGGTCGAGGCGGTTCGCCACCGGGACGATCGCCACGGCCAGGGCGCCGTCGACCGACACGACGAGGGTCTTGAAGACCTGCTCCTCTCGGAGTCCGAGGGCGGCCGCCGCCTCTTCCCCGAAGTTCGTCGCGGTCTCGTGGTGCTCGTACACGTGCGGCGTGTACGGGATCCCGGCCCGCTCGAGGGCCACGGTCGCTGGGGTGCTCGGCGAACCTGCGGTCATGCCCTTGATCCTGCCCTGACCAGCCACTTCCCCCCCGAGCGGCGCGCGGGCGTTACCCTGAACGGACCATGACCGTCGTCGAGCTGTTCCTGCGCCTCACCGCCGCGCTGGTCCTCGGCGACCCCGCGGGCGGGGCGTTCCCGCTCCTCGCGGTCGCGGCGCTCGGGCTGACCGCCGTCGCCGTCGCCGTGGTGGTCGCACGGCTGCTGGCCCTCGTGCTCGGTCTCGACGCCGGGCGCTCGGTCACGCCGTCCGCGCTCCGGCCGACCTCGTCACGCGGATCGCGTGGAGCCACCCCGACGCCGACGGGCACGCCCGACCGCGTGCTCCGGGAGCCGCCACCCCGGCCTGACCACCGACCGGTGGCCGGGCCGCACACGCGACCCCTCCCGCCGAACCGATCGGAACGTCATGGACCTCACCACCCTGCCCGTCGTCGGGCCGCTGCTGCACAGCGGCGCCGACCTCCTCGCCGCGACCACCGCGGCCCTCTCGCCCGTCGCGGGCGACCTCGCCGCGGCGATAGCCGTCGTGCTGCTCACCCTGGCCGTCCGGGCCGTGCTCGTCCCGCTCGCCGTGCTGCAGGTGCGGGCCGAACGGGATCGCCGACGCCTCGCACCGCGGATCGCGGCACTCGGAAGCGCTACGGAAAGGATGCCGAGCGGCTGCAGCGCGCCGTCCAGGAGCTCTACACGAGCGAGAAGGTCTCGCCCCTCGCGGGCTGCCTGCCGGTGCTCGCCCAGGCGCCGGTCCTCTCGCTCGTGTACACACTGTTCACCCACAGCACGATCGACGGCGTCACGAACACGCTCCTCGCGGCGACGCTCGCCGGGGTCCCGCTCGGGCACTCCCTCGTCGTGACGCTGACCTCGCCGCTCTGGCTGCACGCGTGGGTCGTCCTGGTGCTGCTCGCCGTGCTCGTGGTCGTCGTCGAAGCGTCACGGCGTGCGAACCTGCGGTGGAACCCGGTCGCCGTGCCGGAACCGGGAACGCCCGTCCCCGGCGCGGCGGCCACCCAGGCGATCGGGCGGTGGGCGCCGTTCGTCACGGTCGTCTTCGCCGCGATCGCACCGCTCGCCGCCGCGCTCTACGTCGTCACGAGTGCGACGTGGACGCTCGGGGAGCGCGCGGTCCTGCGGCGAGTCCTGGCTTAGCCCGCCCCGGCGCCGGCGCACGCGCACGCGCCGGCGCCGGCGCGGATCGAACCACGGTTCCGACGTCGAACCGGGCCCTCGGGCTGGTTCGACGTCGGACCCGTGGTTCGGCGCTGCGTCCGGGGCACGCGGCCCCGCCGCGTCAGCCGCCCTGGCCCTCCTGCTGCGGGCCCTGATCGACGGGGTCGTACTCGGTGCCGCGACCCTGCTCCTCCTCGGGCAGCGGGACGTGCCGTTCCGTGCCGGAGCCACCCGAGCTCGTCGCCACGTAGTCGGCTTCGCCGGACTGCGTGTCGTGGCTCAGCAGCTCGAGGGTCTCGGGGTCGGGATCGTGCTTGTCGCTCATGGCACCCGTCTACGCCCCGAACTGGGCGAGCACGCACGGGAGCCCGGTGGGACGATGAGCGCATGGCCGACGACGACGTGGCGGCGGAACGAGCACGGCTCGAGGCACTCCCATGGGGCAGGTCCGCCCCGGAGGCCGACGCTGCAGCGGCACGCCTCGCGCTCGAGCAGCTGGACCGCGGTCGGCGGCGCTCGGCTGCCGGCCCGACACGCGGGACCGGTCCGAGCGAACCTGGAGGCGCGGCCTCCTCCGCCGCGGCGCACCGCGACGACAGGGTCGGCCTCCACCACCCCGCTCGCCGGATCCGGCGCTGCCGCACCGGACGCTGCCGAGCCGGTCGTCGGTCACACGGCCGATCCGGGGGCGGCGGGCCGGGCCACTGCGGGGGCGGACCCCGCCCGGGGCGACCACGTCGAGGACGGGCCGAGGACGGCGGGGATGAGCCGCGCCTCAGTCCGAAGCCGTGTCGTGGCGGACGCGAGCCGCCCGCGTCCTCTGGACCACCCGGCCGCGCGTCTGGATCGCCCTCGGCGTGGCGGCGGCGGTCGGGGTCGCCTTCGGTGCGGGGACCGTCGTCGGGACCGCTCGTGAGGACCAGGCGTCCGCACCGAGCGTGACGCCGACGGCGGGCGCCGTGACGCTCGAGGAGCTGCTCGCCAAGCCGCAGACCTACGCGGACCAGCTGCCGGGGCCGGTGGAGGCGTCGGTGAGCCTCCGCACGACCCGGCTCATCTTCACGAACCGCGCGCTCGACGGCGGCTCGTTCCGGACGCCCTGGAGCGTCTGGGCCGCGATCGGGACGGATCGGTCGACGATCTGCCTGGTGGCGACGGCGAACCGCATCGAGTCGACCTCCGCCTGCTACCCCCGCGAGGACGCGCTGCACGGATCGGTGTCGCTGTCGGCGCAGTCGATGAGCGGGACGTTGACGCTGACGCTCCGCGGGGAGGCGGGGTCCAGGGCACGGTGACGAACGAGGGGCTGATCGGGAATGCCCCGGAGCCGCGGGCGTTGGAGCGCTCCGAGGTTTTCACGGCCGGGGGTGCTTCCATCACGTCCGGGGCCGTGCAACACTGGTTGTGCGTGCTCGCCGTGGAGTCGTACCCACATCATCCACAGGGTCATCCACCCACCACAGCGAGCACGCTTCGCCGATCGGATCCGTCCGGTTCCGTCGTCGTGACGTCGACACCGACGCGTGCTCCACCGTGCCCCGGAGGAGGTCAGCAGCGTGTCCACCAACACCACAACCACCTCGGCCGTGTCGACGAACACGCGGCCGATCACCGTCACCACCCAGTCCGTCGTCGGCATCGCCGTG
The DNA here is from genome assembly GCF_979253735.1 of Curtobacterium sp. AC273. Taxonomy (NCBI): domain Bacteria; kingdom Bacillati; phylum Actinomycetota; class Actinomycetes; order Micrococcales; family Microbacteriaceae; genus Curtobacterium; species Curtobacterium sp. AC273. Next base: position 291,427 of record NZ_CEEDDU010000006.1, read on the forward strand.
CTCGGACTCGCCACGTTCTTCGCCATCACGACCGAGCTGATGCCGGTCGGGCTGCTCGGCGTCATGAGCAGCGACCTCGGCGTCTCCGAGTCGAGCATGGGCATCGTCGTCACCGTCTACGCGGCGGCCGTCGCGATCCTGGCGCTCCCACTGACGTCGTTCACCGCGCGACTCCCCCGGAAGACCGTGCTCGTCGCGACCCTCGTCGGCTACACCGTGTCGAACGTGATGATCGCGCTGGCCCCCGTCCTTCGCCGTGGTCTGTGCCGGCCGCGTCGTCGGCGGTGTCGCCCACGCCCTGTTCTTCTCGGTCGCGTCGGCCTACGCGACCCGCATCGGTGCCGCCGCGCCTGGCCGGCCGGGCGATCGCGTTCGTCTACTCCGGCAGCTCCCTCGGGTTCGTCCTCGGGGTCCCCGTCGCCACCTGGGTCGGGCAGACCATCGGCTGGCGCCCGGCCGTCGGAGCCGTCGCCGTCGCCGCCGCCGGCCTGGCGATCGTCGCGCTGCTGTTCCTGCCGAGCGTCCACGGCGCCTCGTCACCCCACATCGGATCGCCGAAGGCGTGGGCCGCACCGGCCTGCTGTCCGTCGTCGTGGCCGACCTGCTGCTCTTCGCCGGGCACTACGTCGTCTACACGTACATCGGGCCGTACGCGATCGACGCGGGGCTCGACGCCCACATGGTCAGCGGGGCGCTGCTCGTCCTCGGTGGCACCGGCGTGGTCGGACTCTGGCTCGCCGGCATGTTCGTCGACCGGGCTCCGCGGCAGACCCTCGTGGTGTCCGTCGCCGTGATGGCCGCCGCGTTCGCCGCGCTGCCGTTCGTGCATGGGTCGCTGCTCGGCATGATGGTCGCCGCCGGCGTCTGGATGGCCGCCGGCGGCACCACCGGCACGCTCTTCATGGCCGCCGCGATCCGGACCGAGGGCGTCTCGCCCGACATCGCGGGCGCGCTGATCAACGGCGCGTCGAACATCGGCATCGCGGGCGGTGCGGCGATCGGCGGGCAGGCGCTCGGTGTCGTCGGGCTGCAGTTCATGCCCTTCGCGGGTGCGGTGATCCTGGTCGGGTCACTCGGCGTGGTGCTGGCCGCGCGCAAGGGCTTCGGTGCACTCGCACACTCAGGAGCACCTGTCGGCGTGTCGATCGAGGGCGATCACCTCGTCGCTGGCGGTCGTCACGACCTCGATCCCAGTGGTCAGCCGGGCGATCCAGACCCTGACCGGATCGGTGGCCGTGGCCACGGGCTCGGTGCCCACGCGCCGCCGGCGCTGAGGCGGGCGGGCTGCGCGCTCGGGCGCGCTCGGTGCGCCCCGTGCGCTCGGGCGCGCGGTTGCGTGGGTGCGCTCGGGCGCGCGGTTGCGCGGGTGCGTTCGGGTGCTCCCGGTTGCTCGAGATCGCACAATACGTCGCTCTCGAGCGCCTGCGGCGGCCGAACGTGTCCCTCGGTGAACCACACGCGGCGTGTCTCGACATCTCGGCGAGGCGGTTCGGCGGGGCCGAGATCGCGGTTCGGCGCGGTCAGCGGTCGGGGACTGGCGCGGAAGTGCGATCTCGCGGGCGCTGGCCGGGGACGTGCGGGCGGGGCGGGACCGGCCGCTCGCCGACGCGGTCGGTGCGCGTTGAGATCGCGGTTCGGCGCGGTCGGCGGTCGGGGAACGGCGCGGAAGTGCGATCTCGCGGGCGCTGGCCGGGGACGTGCGAGTGGGGCGGGACCGGCCGCTCGCCGGCGCGGTCGGTGCGCGTTGAGATCGCGGTTCGGCGCGGTCGGCGGTCGAGGGGAACGGCGCGGAAGTGCGATCTCGCGGGCGCTGGCCGGGGATGTGCGAGTGGGGCGGGACCGGCCGCTCGCCGGCGCGGTCGGTGCGCGTTGAGATCGCGGTTCGGCGCGGTCGGCGGTCGGGGGACGGCGCGGAAGTGCGATCTCGCGGGCGCCGGCCGGGGACCCGGACGTGCGAGCGGGGCGGGACCGGCAGGCGGACCCGCCCCGCTCGTGTGGGGTCAGTCCACCTGGGTGCGTCGTGCGGCGACGGTTGCGCACCGAGCGGAACGTCAGCAGCCCGCCGCCGAGGAGCACGAGCACGCCCGCGGCGATGAGGCCCGGCGTCAGGTCGGCGCCCGTGTACGCGAGGTCGCCGCCGGTTGCGGCACCGCCGCCCGTCGACACTGGAGTCGTGCCGCCACCCGTGGTCGGCGGGGCGGTCGGCGTTGGTGTGGGGGTCGGCGTCGGGGTCACCACGGCGGCCGGGACGGTGAACGCGAGCGGCGTCGCGGCACCGGTGTCCGGCGTGGTGATCGTCTGCGGGTCGGCGCCGTCGACGGCGATCGTGTACTCGGTCGACGGCGCGAGACCGTCGAGGATGAAGCGGCCGTCGTGGTGCCCGTCGTGGTGGTCACCGGACCGCCGACGGTTGGGTCGGTCGGAGTCGCGACGACCTGACGATCCGCGACGGGCTTGCCGTCCGTGTCGGTCACGGTGCCGGGCTGCGTGGTAGTCGCCACGGTCGGCTCGTTGGCGGTCTCGAACGGCAGATCGGACTCGGCTGTCGCGCCGGCGACCAGCCGGGATGCCCGTGTTCGACGTCGCTCCGGTCGCTCCCGCGGTCGGCACGACCGTGCGCACCGCGTACTCGCCGGCGACGGTTGCGAAGGTGTACCGACCGGTGGCGTCGGTCTCGGCGGAGCCCGCGACGGCGCCGGATGCGTCGAGCAGGTCCACCACGACGCCCGCCGGGACCGGCACGTCGTCGAGCGTCACGAGTCCGGTGATCGTCGCGATGACCGCTGGCGGCGCCGTGATCGGGTCCTGAGGGGCCGCGGCACCGGCGTCACCGGTCCGGATGGTCACCGGGTCCTGGTCGGCGATCGAGACCGCGAGGTCGGTGTCGGCGGGCAGGCCGGACGCCGTGTACACGCCGTCGCTGTTCGTCGTGGTGTCCACCAGTGTCGTGCCGTCGTCCGGGTCGATGATGACCACCGGGACGTTGGCGGCCGGGTGATCGTCGGCGTCGACCACCTTGCCGATGACCGAGGCCGTGTCGTCGGGTGAGGTGAAGGGGAAGTCGACGACCTGGTCGACGCCGCCCGGGGTGGTCGCGGATGCCAGTGAAACGCCGGTCTGCGACGCATCGCCCTCGGCGTTCGGCGGCGGAGTGATCTCCACCCGGTAGTTCGCGATCACCGGCAGGTTCGGGAAGACGTACGTCCCGTCCTCGGCGGTCGTGGTGGTGTACACGGTCCCGCGGGGCGCCGTCACCGTGACGGTCGCTCCGGGGATCCGCGTTCCGTCGAGCGTCGCCGTGCCGCTGATCGACGCGGTCCGGTTGGCGAACCAGGTCTGGTAGACGGGGAAGCCGCTGCGCTGCTGGTAGGTGATCGTCAGGCTCGTGAGCGACGTCGTCGGCGTGAACCACGCGGTGGCCCCCGCGGTGTCGACCGCGCGGTCGTTGCCGGTGAGTGTGCGGGTGGACGCATCCCACGTCGGCTGGTCGGTGCCGGTGGTGCCGTCCGGGTCGGCGGAGCACGACCAGCCGCCAGCGACCGCGGCGGAACACGAGTTGTACGAGCCCTGGTAGCCGAGCTGCTCGCCGGTGGCGGCGCCGCCGCCCTGGACCGTCGCCGAGATGGTCGCCTGGTCGGCGTCGATGTCACCGAGCACGAAGGACCAGCTCGATGCGCCCGGCGTCGCTCCGTCGAACGTGTAGACGGTGGTCGATGCACCCGCGGCGGTCGGCGAGTCCACGGTCGGCCGTTGGTTGAGGTACGTCTGCGCCCGGCTGGTGCCGTACTTGGCTCCCGGGCCGGTCGCCGCGGACTGCCACGTGGACGCACCGCTGATGACGGTCTGACTGTCGCGACGTCGAGGTGAAGGTCGTGTCCGGGAACCCCGGAAGGGTCATCGTCCCCGTGTAGGCCTTGCTCGACCCACTGACCGTGAACGTGCCCCAGTGACCGGCTGGCGCAGCGGTCGCTCGTCGCGCCCCCGAGCGCCAAGCCCGCCCCGAGGACCAACCCCGTGAGTCCTGCCGTGACCGCGCGCCAACGCCGCATGTACCACTCCCCTGTTCGGCATCGCCCCAGCGCGACACGCGATCAGGCTATCCACGCGCCGCGGCGTCCGTCCACATCGACACGTGTTCGTTACCCGCCACCGGAAGCCCCAGGACGGGTCACGCCGACCCGCAGCGCCACGAGCGCGTCGAGCGCGGCGACCTGCCCGGCGACGAGCAGGTCGCGCGCCTCGGGGACGGGAACCCGGCGGGCGTCGTCGACCTCGGGGACGTCGACGAACCGGCCGGAGCCGCGCGGGAGCTCGAGCCGCACGGTGTTCGAGCGGACGGTGTCGACGGTGAAGTCCGGCGCCTCGACCGCGAGCACCCGGACGCGCTTGCCGGACGCCTGCCGGAACTCGCCGAGGTCGACGGCGGGGCGGTCCGGAGCGGGGACGCCGATCTCCTCGGCGAACTCGCGGCGCGCGGTCGTCAGCAGGTCCTCGGCGCCCTCGACGAGGCCCTTCGAGATCGACCACGCGCGAGGTCGACGCTTCCAGAACGGGCCACCCATGTGCGCGATCCACACCTGCACGTCACCGTCGACGACTCGGTACAGCAGGAGTCCAGCGCTCAGCACCACGTCCCGAGGCTACGCGCTGCCGACGGACCGCGCGGCGGAGTAGTTTGCGGGGGCACGGAGCGCCATGGCGACGCCCCCGGAGGACCTGGAACGAGGAGGTCGATCGGGATGGACGAACGGTGGACGACGGTCACGCTGGCCGCGGACGCGGCGAGGCCGCACGAGGAAGCGCTGCGCTGGGTGGTCGCCCGCGCCGGGACCGGCATCGAGCGGGTCCGGGTCATCGGGGTCGACCCGGCGATCGAGGCGCGGGTCGGGCCGGACGGCAAGCGTGTCGCCGACGCGGTCGCCGACGCGGCACGAGCAGCGCTGCCGGACGCCGAGGTCGTCGTCCGCCGGCACGCCGGTCCGTTCGCCGCGGCGTTGGTCGACGAGTCCGACGACGGGGACCTGCTGGTGATCGGCACCTTCCGGAGCCGTCGGGGCTCGACCGCCGGCGGCGATCCAGCGCGGGTCGCCACCCGTGCCGCGGTGCCGACGGTCGTGGTACCGGACGGGCCGCACCCGATCGACGGCGACGTCGTGCTGGCGGTCGAGGACCCGATCGACGAACGGGCGGTGGCCATCGCCTGCGACGAAGCACGCCGACTGCACCGCCGCGTGACGCTCCTGCGCGCCTGGGAGATGCCGGTGCTCACCCGGACCGGGCTGACGGACTTCGCCGAGGACCCCATGCGGTGGCGGACGCGGAACGCCGAGCTGCTGGCGCGCGTGACGGCCGAGCTGACGGCGGCACACCCCGACGTGCGGTTCCGCCCGCTGCTGCTCGAGGGTCACCCCGGGCACGCGATCGCCTCGCACACCCGGCACGCCTCGCTCGTGGTGCTCGGGCTCGGTCACGTGCGGGCGCTGTCCGGGTCGGTGTTGCACGACGTCCTGCGCGAGACGGCCTCGCCGGTGTGCGTCGTCCCGGCGGCGGCACACACCGAGCCGGTGGAGCGGCAGCGGCGGGTGCGGACGGTCTGAAGCGGTCCCCGCGAACGTCGCCGCACGCGGGCTCAGCCGGCGAGGGCCCGGGTGGCCGCGGCCACGCGCTTCGTGAGGTACGCGACCCCGCGGTCGTTCGGGTGCAGTGCGCCCGGCTCGAGGTCGATCCGGCGGAGGTCGCCCGTGCCGTCGAGCGAGACACCGGCGACGTACGGCTTCTTCGTCGCACAGGCCGAGTGCGCCTGCGTCGTCGAGAACACGTCGACGAACCGGACCCCGGCGGCACGGGCGGCAGTCGCCGAGACGTCGTTGAGGCGCTGCTGGACGCTGTGCAGGTAGCGGACGTCGGTGTTCGTGAACGGGTACGTGTTCGACGGGAACGACCCGGTCAGCGTGCCGAGGTCGAGGGCGGACCGGAAGCAGCCGCCCTTCGGCGTGTGGTCGGCGTCCGGGAAGATCGCCGGGTACCCGAGGAACACGACGACCGCATTCGGGGCAGCGGCCCGGACGGCAGCGAGCGTGTCCGCGATGCCGAGCGCCACCCGGGACTCGATCTTCGCGCCGAGCTGGTCGTCGCCGTCCTGCACGAGCGTGCTGCGGCACGACGGAGCGTCGCGGCCGGAGAACACCGGGCCCTTCGGCGAGCGCGAGGCACGAGCCGGCGGTGCCGAACAGGTCGGCGTCGTTGCCGCCGATGGTCGGTGTGACGAGCCGGGTACGGTCCGACGGCGACCGGATCTGCGGGGGCACGCCCTTGAACTGGAACCCGCTCGTGACGTCCTTGCTCGTCGCACCCGCGCAGGTGGCGTCGGTCAGTGCGAGGCCGAACCGTGCCGCGATCCGGTGCGAGGTAGTCCCGCGCGGACTGCCCGCACGCGCCGTCGGCAGCCGGGTCGGGTCGGCGAGGCCGTAGCCCGCCGAGTACGGGTCCCCGAGGGCCACGTACTCGCTGCCGACCGGGATGTCGGCGAGCGTCTCGACCGGCTCGCTGCTGGACGGGTAGGGCGCTGGGACGGGCCACATCGGCGCGGCGACGGCTGCCCCGCTGCCCGTGAGGGCTCCGGCGAGCACAGCCGACACCGCCACTGCGGCGAGCAGCGTCGAACGGACGGAGCGGAGCAGTGCGGCCTCCGGGGAACGGGTCGGACGGACCAGGCTAACGCGTCGACCCGGACGCACGCGACCGCGCGCAGCGACCCCGCCCAGCGACCCCGCTCAGCGGCGACCGAGTCGGCGCTCTCCCCCGCTGCCGGTGCGGTACTCGAGCCCGTAGTGCTGGAACAGCTCCGGCTCGAGCGTCGCGTCGAGCTCCCCGTCGGTGGCGATCGTCGGTGCGTCCTTCACGGGCTTCTTCGGGAACGCGACGCGGAGGTGCTTCGGTGCGACGAGGGCACCGGCCAGCGGCACGAACAGGAGCTTCTGGAACCCCGGGAGCCCCGTCGTGACCGTTCCGAACGCCGGCTCGGAGGTGGCGGTGTCGTAGTAGATGCTCTCGAGCGTGCCGACCTTGTCCTCGGCCTCGTCGACGACCGGCAGGCCGATCCGGTCCCGGATGTTCGCGGCTTCGAACACGTGCGCCTCCTCGCGAGCGCCCGGCGTGTCGGACGGCTCCGAGTCGACGCTACCGAAGCGTGGAGACCGCGGTCACGGCTAGACCACGGACTCCCCGTGCACCCCGAGGGCGTCGACGGCTGCGAGCACGTCCGCCGGTCCGATCGCGAGGCGCCGGGTCCGGGTCCTCCGCGAAGACGTCGCCGCGGCGCACCGAGGCGTCGGTCAGCACCACGTGCGGCCCGGAGGCCGGGGTCCCCACGCCTCGGGCGGCGCCGGGCCGAAGACGACCACCGACGGGATCCCGTACGCCGAGGCGAGGTGGGCCGCGCCGGTGTCGACCGTGACGACGAGCCGCGCGGCGGCGATGACGCCGGCGAAGGCCTGCAGGTCCAGCGCACCCGCCAGGACCGCCTCCGGCGGCAGGCCGGCCGACTGCGCGACGGCGGCTGCGCGGACGACGTCGTCCGCGCCTCCCGTCAGGACCACGTCGAGGCCGCGCTCGCGGAGTCCGCGCACCACGTCGGCGAAGCGGTCGGTCGGCCAGTGCCGGGCGCCGTGGAAGGCGCCGACGTGGACGTTGGCCGCGCCCTCGACGGCCGGGGCGGCCGCGGGACGGGCGATGCCGACGTCGTCCGGGTCGGCGAGGATGCCGTGCCAGACGAGGAGCCGTGCCCAGCGCTCCCGCTCGTGCACGTCGTCCGGCCCTCGCAGTCCCTCGTAGCCGTGGGTGGGGTCGACGTGCCCGATGACCCGTCGCGCTCCGAGCGCGGCGATGAGGTCGGACGACTCCGGACCGGCACCGTGCAGGTTCACGGCGACGTCGCCGGCACCCGCCGGCGCGCCGATCGGGTGGTCCAGGCCGTGCTGCGCGAGGTGCACGTCGGCGTCGGGGATCAGCTCGACGACGGGGGCGAGCCAGGCGGTGGTGGCGAGGGCGATGCGGTGGTCGAGGAAGGCCCGTCGCAGCGCGTGCAGGGCCGGGACGGCGACCAGGAGGTCGCCGAGCTTGATGGCACGGAGCACGAGCAGGTCGGGCCGCCCGTCGGACAGGGGCAGGGTGTCGACGGCGGTCACGCGCCCGACGGTAGCCAGGACACGCCGAATGGGCTCCGAGGAACGCGTCCGTCGGCTGTTCCTGAGGCGCCGTGCGGGGAAGGACCAGTAGTCGGGAGGCATGGCTCTCGCTCCCGACCGCACCGTCCGCGGTCTCCTCTTCGACCGTGACGACACGCTCGTCATCGACGTCCCGTACAACGCCGACCCGCACCGCGTCGTGCCGGTCCCGGGGCGCACCGCGCGGTCGAGCGGGCCCGCTGCCGGCCTGCTGCTCGGGGTCGTGGCGAACCCAGTCCGTCATCGCGAAGGGCATGGCGACCCGCGAAGGTCGACTCCACGAACGCGCGGGTCGGCGAACTCGTCGAGGCCGTTCGACGTGTGGTGCGTCTGCCCGCACGACGCGGACGACGGCTGCGACTGCCGGAAGCCACGGCCCGGCATGGTGCTCGAGGCGGCGGAGCGGCTCGGCGTGGCGCCCGAGGATCTCGTCGTGGTCGGGGACATCGGTGCCGGCGTCGGGGCGGCGCTCGCGGCCGGCGCGCAGGGCATCCTCGTGCCGACGCCGCGCACCCGGCCGGAGGAGGTCGAGACGGCACCGACGGTGGTCGGCACGCTGGCCGAAGCGGTCGAGCTCGTCCTGGAGCACGCGGCCGCGGTGCGTTCGTGACGGCAACTGGCCCCCGCGTCCTCGTCGTCCGCCTCGACTCGTTCGGCGACGTCCTCGTCACCGGTCCCGCGGTCCGGGCCGTCGCGGCTGGCGCCGCGCACGTCACGATGCTGTGCGGACCGCAGGGCTCCCCGCCGCCGACCTCCTGCCCGGCATCGACCGCGTCGGGGTGTGGGCCGCGCCGTGGGTCACCGAGACCGCCCGTCCGGTCGACGACGCCCTGCTCGCCGAGTTCCGCGCGCTCGTCGCCGAGGGCGTCCGGACGAAGCGGTCGTCCTCACGTCGTTCCACCAGTCGCCGCTGCCGGTCGCGCTGCTCCTCCGCCTCGCCGGCGTCGCCCGCGTGTCCGGCGCGAGCGTGGACCACCCCGGCTCGCTCCTCGACGTGCGGCTGCGCCCCGGCGAGGACCTGCCCGAAGGGCATCCCGGAGCCGGAGCGCGCTGCGGATCGCCGAGGCGGCCGGGTTCGGCTGCCGCCGGGCGATGACGGGAGGCTCGTGGTGCGTCACGGCCCTCCAGCCCTGCCCCGGTGGTGTGGGGCTAAGGCTGGTACGTGGTCGTGCACCCCGGCGCGAGTGCCGGCATGCTCCTGGCCGTCCTACCACCGGGAACTGGTGGCCGCGTACGCCGAGCAGGGCATCCCCGTCGTCGTCACCGGATCCCCCGGTGAGACGGCGCTGACGGCGGCGGTCGCGGGTGACACCGGCATCGACCTCGGCGGCCGGACCAGCCCGGCCGAACTCGCCGCCGTGCTCGCCGGCGCCGAGGTGGTCGTGGTCGGCAACACAGGTCCCGCGCACCTGGCCGCCGCGGTCGGTGCGCCGATCGTCAGCCTGTTCTCGCCCGTGGTCCCGGCCGTGAAGTGGGCGCCCTACTCGCCGGACCCGACACGGCCGCCGTTCGTCGAGCTGCTCGGCGACCGGGCGGCCGCCGGCTCAGCCGCGCCCGCGGGTGCCCCGTCCCCGGCCACCCGTGCCTGTCGACGGTCCGGGTCGAAGACGTACTCGCGGCACACCGGCGACTGCTCGACCGCGCATCCCGGACGGGGTGAACCGCGCTTCGCGGATGGAACCGAGAAGTCTGCGGAGCACCCAGAAGGCGCTGCGTAGCGTGCGCCACTGCTTCTCCTTCTTCTTCTTCTCCTCCTTCTCCTGACCGATCGACCGAAGGGCACTGCATGCGGATCCTCGTGTGGCACGTGCACGGCGGCTGGATGGACGCCTTCGTCCGCGGCCCGCACGAGTACCTCATCCCGGCGACCCCGGCGCGCGACGCCTGGGGCTCGGCCGCGGCGGGCGCGCCTGGCCGGACGGTGCGATCGAGATCGACCCCGCCGACGTCGCGGACGCCGAGGTCGACGTGGTCGTGCTGCAAGCGCACCGAGGAGCTCGAGGAAGCACGACGCCTGCTCGGCGGCCGCGACGTGCCGATGGTGTTCGTCGAGCACTATGCCCCGCGGATCGGCGTGCCGAACAGCCTGCACCCGCTCCGGGACCGCGACGACCTGCTGATCGCACACGTCACCCACTGGAACGCGCTGATGTGGGACTGCGGTTCCACCCGCACCACGGTGGTCGAGCACGGCGTCGTCGATCCGGGCCCGCTCTACACCGGCACGCTCGACCGCCTCGGCGTCGTGATCAACGAACCCGTCCGCCGCAACCGCGTGGGTCGGGACGGACCTGCTCCCCCGGTTCGCCGAGAGTCGCCCCGGTTGACGTCGCATAGGGCATCGGGACGGAACGGCTGCCGGAGCTCGGACTCGGCGACCGCGTCGTCGCACGTGGCGACGTCCCGGCCGACCCGATGCACGCAGCCCTCGCCGAGCGGCGCGCGTACGTGCGCCCGAACCGCTGGACCTCCCTCGGCCTCTCGCTCATCGAGGCGATGCACATGGCGATGCCGGTGCTCGTCCTCGCGACGACGGACGCGCCCCGCACGGTGCCGGACGGTGCCGGCGCGATCGCGGCGGACGTCGAGGACCTGGTCCGCGCCTCCAGGACGCTGCTGGAGGACCCCGAGGAGGCGAGACGACGGGGTGCCGTCGCCCGCGAAGCCGTGCTCGCACGGCACGCGCTCAGATCGGTTCACCGCCGACTGCAGGACGACCTGCTCGACGACGCCGTCACGCGCGGTGCGCGACGGAACCGTGCGGCGGAGAGCCGCGCTGGAAGGAGCCTGCGATGAAGATCGCGATGGTGTCCGAGCACGCGAGCCCGCTCGCCGTGCTCGGCGAGGTCGACGCCGGCGGACAGAACGTCCACGTTGCCGAGCTGTCCGGTTGCCCTGGCCGACCGCGGCCACCAGGTCACCGTCTACACACGGCGCGACGACGCCGCGCAACCGGTCCGGGTACTTCTGCGACCCGGCGTCGAGGTCGTGCACGTCGATGCCGGTCCCGCCCGATACGGTCCCGAAGGACAGGCTCTTCCCCTTCATGGGGACGTTCGCGTCGGTGCTCGCGGCGGAGTGGTTCGTCGACCGCCCCGACGTCGTGCACGCGCACTTCTGGATGTCCGGGCACGCGGCCCTCGACGCCGTCGCCCAGGTGCAGACCCGCACCGGCGGCATCCGGATCCCGTGGTGGCAGACCTTCCACGCCCTCGGCGTGGTGAAGCGTCGCCACCGGGGTCCGCCGACACGAGTCCCGCCGAACGCGAATGGGTCGAACCCGCCGTGGGCCGGAGCGTCGACCAGGTCGTCGCGACGTGCTCCGACGAGGCCTTCGAGCTGAAGACCCTCGGCGTCCCGCTGCACACGTCTCGGTGGTGCCGTGCGGCGTCGACGTGTCCCTGTTCCAGCCGGCCGGTGACGGACGCCCCGTCGAGGAGCGCGGTCGTCCCGCACGCATCCTCACCGCCTCGCGGCTGGTGCGCCGGAAGGGCGTCGGCACGACCATCGCCACGCCCTCGCTGCGCTGGTCGACGCGGGCCGCGACGTCGAGCTCGTCGTCGTGGGCGGTGCCGGCGTCGCCGGGGCCGACCTGGCGGACGACCCCGAGGTACCAACGCCTGGACACCCTCGCCCGGTCGCTCGGCGTCCGTGACCACGTGACCTTCCGCGGGCAGCTCGGCCAGCACGACATGCCCCGCCGTCCTCTACCGCAGCGCCGACGTCGTCGTGGTGCGCGCCCTGGTACGAGCCCTTCGGCATCGTGCCGCTCGAGGCCATGGCCTGCGGGCGACCCGTCGTCGCGTCGAGCGTCGGCGGCCTCATCGATGCCGTCGTGGAGGACGCCACCGGCCTGCACGTCCCGCCGCGGGACGAAGCGGCGGTCGCGGCTGCGGTCGCGGGGCTGCTCGACGACCCGGAGCGCCGTGAGGCGTACGGCCGTGCCGGGCGCGAGCGCGCCGAGGATCGCTACACGTGGCAGAAGGTCGCCGCGGACAGCGAACGCGTCTACGAGCGGCTCATCGCCGGGAGCGGCAGTGCCGGCAACGGCGTCGCCCGCGGCCGCGGAGTGTCCGCCGCGCTCTCCGGTGACGGCCAGGGCCGCGCCCGCACCCGCACGACCGGGACGGTCCGTCCGTTCCGCCCGCCCGAGTGGAGAGGACCGCACGATGACCATCGAGCAGCAGACCGGCACCGTCGGCGAGGAGACCACGACGGAGAGCGCGCGCGTCGTGCTCGACCACGTCGCGGCGTCCGTCCCCGTCATCGCGTCGCTCGTCGACCACAAGGACCACATCGCCGACTGGGCGGACGACATCGCCGCGCGGCTCGTCGCCGGACGGCGCCTGCTCGCCGCGGGCAACGGCGGGTCGGCGGCCGAGGCGCAGCACCTGGCCTCCGAGCTCACCGGACGCTTCGACGGCGACCGCCCCGCGTACTCGGCGATCTCGCTGCACGCGGAGTCCTCCGCCGTCGCGGCCATCGGGAACGACTACGGCTACGAGGAGGTGTTCTCCCGTCAGGTGTCGGCGCACGCCCGCGCCGGGGACGTCGTCGTGCTGCTCAGCACGAGCGGGAAGAGCCCGAACCTGCTCCGTGCCGCGCAGGCCGCCCGGGCCGGTCGGTGCCCGTGCGATCGCCATGACCGGTGCGCGGCCGAACCCGCTCGCCGAGGCGGTCGACGACGCGATCTGCATCGACGGTCCGTCGGCGAAGACGTGCAGGAGGCGCAGCTCGTCCTCGTGCACGCACTGTGCCGTGCGATGGAGCCGACGCTCCGCCAGGGGGACCGCTGATGACCGCCGCCGCCGACCGCGCCGCCGGCGCCGCCGCCGGCGCGCCCGCCCGCCGCCTCCGCATCGCCGTCGTCGGCGACACCCTGCTCGACGTCGACGTCTCCCACGGCACCAGCGAACGCCTCAGCCCAGACGCCCCCGTCCCCGTCGTCGACGTCCGCACCGACGACCGCCGTGCCGGTGGCGCCGGCCTGGTCGCGACCATGCTCACCCGGGACGGCCACGACGTGACGCTCGTCACCGTCCTCAGCGACGACGCCCGTGCATCCGAGATCCGCGACCTGCTTCCTGCCCGGGGTCACGGTCGTCGCCGGGCCCTCCGGTGCCCCGACGCCGGTGAAAGACCCGTGTCCGGGTCGCCGACCGCGCCCTCGTGCGCATCGACGAGGGCTGCGCGGCCCCGCCCGTGCCGGACGTCACCGACGCGATGGTCGCCGCCCTCGAGGACGTCGACGCCGTCGTGGTCGCCGAGCTACGGCCGCGGGGTCGCTGCCGCCGGACCGCTCCGCGACGCGCTCACCGCGGTCGCCGAGCGCGTCCCGGTCGTCTAGGACCCGCACCCGAAGGGCGCCGCCCAGGTGCCCGGCACCACGGTCGCCACCCCGAACAGCGCCGAGGCCCGCCGCTTCACGAACGTGTCCGGCGACGGCGTGCCGTTCGCCACCGAGACTGCCGCCGTGCTCGTCGAGACCTGGGGCGTCGGCGCGGTCCGCGCCCCAGTCACGCTCGGAGACCGCGGCGCGCGTCGTGTCGAGTGCCCGCGAGGGGAACCGGTTCGTCCCGGCCCCGTCCGTCACCGCGGGCGACCCGTGCGGCGCGGGCGGCCGGCTCGCCGCCGGCGTCGCCGTGGCCCTGGCGAGCGGCGCGGACGTGGCCGAGGCCGTCACGGCCGGTGTCACCGCTGCGTCCGAGTACCTCGCCGCGGGCGGCGTCACCGCCCTCTTCGCCGAGGACGGCCCCGCGCCGATCGGGTCCCCGGTGCCGACCGCGACGCTGATGCGCGTCGTGCACGACGTCCGGAGCGCCGGCGGCACCGTCGTCGCGACCGGCGCCGGCTGCTTCGGCCTGCTCCACGCCGGCCACGCCCACGCACTGTCGGCTGCCCGGGCGCTCGGCGACTGCCTGGTCGTCTGCCTCAACTCCGACGCCTCGGTCCGCGCGCTGAAGGGCCCGGACCGGCCGATCATGGGCCAGGGCGACCGGGTCGAGCTGCTCCTCGCACTCGACTGCGTCGACGCGGTCGTGGTGTTCGACGAGCACACGCCCGACGAGGCCCTCCGCCGCTTCCGCCCGGACGTCTGGGCGAAGGGCGGCGACTACACCGCGAGCGAGCTGCCCGAGACCGCGGCGCTCGCGGTGGAGTGGGGCCGTGTCGTCACGGTCCCGTTCCACCCGGGCCGGTCCACGACCCGCCTGGCCGCGGCGCTCGAACAGGTCGGCTGACCGCACGCCGCAGCCGCAGCCGCGGCCCCCGGCCGCACGGCCACGCGGCACCACCGCGCAGCGACCGCCCGGCGCAGTCCCGCGCCGTCGCCGTCGCACTACCCCTACGGAAGGAGGCGTCCACTTCCCGTCCCCACCACCCCCATCGGCCGCGTCCTCGTCACCGGCGGCGCCTCCGGACTCGGCGCCGCGGTCGTCGCGGCCGTCACCGAGGCCGGCGGCACCCTGATCGTCCTCGACCTGCGGGTCGACGCCGTCGCCGACGGCATCGACGCGGTCGCGGTCGACGTGACCGACACCGAGGCGACGGAGCGTGCCGTCCGCGAGGCCGCCGAGCGCCACGGCGGCCTCGACGCCGTCGTCACCGATGCGGGCATCGACAAGCCCGCGCCGATCGGCTCGATCTCTTCGGGCGACTGGGGGCGGATCGTCGAGGCCGAACTTTCTCGGCACCGCCGCGGTGGTGCGGGCCGCCCTGACTGCGCTCGAGGCCACGCACGGCCGCGTCGGCGATGATCTCGTCGTCGCTCGCCCTGCGCGGCGTCGGTGACGGCACCGCGTACTCGGCGTCGAAGTTCGGCATCGTCCGTGGGTTCTCGCAGGCGCTGGCCGCCGAGACCGGCGGCCGCATCGGTGTCACGAACATCATCCCGGCCGGCATGCGGACGAGCTTCTTCGCCGACCGCACCGAGCAGGCCAAGCCGAGGCCCGGACGCCCAGCTCATCGAGCCGGAGTACGTCGCGAACTCGATCCTGTTCGCGCTGTCGCAGCTCGGCCGGCTGCGAGATCCGCGAGCTGTCGATCATTGCCGGCGACCGAGCCCAGCTGGCCGTAGGCCGGCCGGCCGTTGCCGCTGACCGGTCCGGAGTCGCCAAAGCGACAGATCGCCGCCGGAACGTTCGCGGCGATCTGTCGCTTCGCGGTCGCGGACGGGAGAGAGCCGCGGTGCCGGTCGTGCGCCGCGCCTCCCGTCCGGCGTTGGGCCGGACCACCCCGCCGAAGCGACAGATGCCCGCGGGACGTTCGCGGCGATCTGTCGCTTTCGCGGCTCGAACCGAACCGAACCGGACGCGCCGGTCAGGGTGGTTGCGCAGCAGGTCGGCGACGTCGTCGAGGACCGCCTCCGGGGTGACCTGGTCGACGTAGGACGGGTCGTGCTCGCAGCGCTCCGCCGTCCAGCCGACCTGCGTGACGTCGATCCCGCACACCAGGCAGTTCGTCACGAAGGACAGGTGCACGCGGTGCCGACCACGGTCGAACGGCCCGGCGTTGACGACGTTCCCGAACCAGAACACGCCGACCGTTGGGGTCCCCACCGCGACAGCGAGGTGGCGCGGACCGGAGTCGTCGCCATGCCGGCCATCACGTCCGCGGCCGCCAGGACCGCGGGCAGCTCGGCGAGCGGCAGCCGCGCCGGTCAGGTCGTGCAGGCGGCCCGCGCGGCCCCTCGAGGGTACGGCGGCGACGATGGCCTCGGCTGCGGGGACGTCGGTCGCGTCGCCGACGAGCACCACGTCGTCGCCGGCCTCGAGGCGGGCGCCGATGCGACCGCGGCGAACCGGTCCGGGCTCCAGCGCCGACGGGGGTCCGTCGCTCCGGGGTGCACCGCCACGAGCCGCCCGGCGACACCGAGGCGCTCGCGCACCGCCCGACGCTCGGCGTCGTCGGCCAACACCCGGGGGTCGAGCGTGACGGGGGCGGCACCGGCGGGCGAGACGACCTCGAGCGCGCGGACCACCTCGTGCTGGTAGTAGACGTAGCGGACCCAGCGCTCCAGCGCCTCGGCGTCCTCGGTGGCGGTGCCGACCGTGTGACGCGCGCCGAGGCGGAGCAGGAACGGGTTCGAGTTGCGTCCACCGCCGTGCGGCTGCACGGCCAGGTCGAACCGGCCGTGCAGCCGGTCGACGAAGTCGTCGAGGGACGGTGCGTCGTCACCGGAGTCCCGCACGCCGGGCGAGACGGGGAGCTCCTCGAACGCGTGCACCGCGGCGGTCCGGCCGCTGCGCGCAGGACGACAGGGGGCCATCGGGCCGCCGAGCAGGGTGACCCGGGCGTCGGGGTAGGCGGCGGCGAGGGCCTCGATCGCGGGGACCGCGGCGAGCAGGTCCCCCAGGCTCCCACTGCGGAGCACCGCGATCTCCCGGACGTCCTCGAACCGTTCTCCACCGTTGCCGATCGGTTGCACCCCTCCCGTCTACCGGTCGGGGCCGCCCGGGTGCCCAGCAGCGGCGCCCGATGGACCGAAGCGCGAGTCGAGTCCGTACCCAGCCGGTCCGGAGCAGCGTTCGACTCCCGCCCGCCCTCGGAAGGGACCCATGACGCTCGCAGCTCCCGCCACCGACGCCTCCGCACACACCGACCAGGACGCACTGGTCGTCACCGACCCGGTGAACGGATCGATCGCCTCGTCGGTGCACCGTGCCTCCGAGGAGGACGTCCGGGACGCGGTCGCTCGCGCGCGCGGCAGCGGCGCGTGGGCGCGGACGGCCCCGGCCGAGCGCGGCGCACTGCTGCCGGGCCGCCGAGCACGTCCGTGCGCACGCCGAGGAGCTCGCCGCGCTGAACACCCGCGAGACCGGCAAGGTCCCCGGTGACGCGCTCGGCGGGGTCGAGGGCGGGCGTCGGGACCCTCGTGCAGTACGCCGAGCTCGGTCCGGTCCACCGCGGTGAGGCGCTGCGCGGACAGTTCGGCGCCGCCGACTGGTCCGTGCCGCACCCCCGCGGGGTGGTGCTGGCCCTCACCCCGTGGAACGACCCGGTGGCCGTGGCCTGCGGGATCCTCGGCGCCGCGATCGTCACCGGCAACACCGTCGTGCACAAGGGCAGCGAGCAGTGCCCGGCCACCTTCGCCGACTCGGCGCCCTCCTCGCCGGGTCCTGCCGGACGGCGTCATCGTCGGCGTCGACGGCGACGCCGCCACCGGTGAGCTGCTGCTCGGCCAGGACGGCATCGACGTGTACGCCCACGTCGGCTCGACCGCGACCGGCGACCGGCTGAGCGAGGTCGCTGCCCGGACGCGCGCCCACGTGATCCGCGAGAACGGTGGGAACGACCCCGTGGTCGTGGACGCCGGCGTCGACCCCGCGTGGGCGGCCGCGCAGGTCGCACTCGGTGCCTTCGCGAACACCGGGCAGATCTGCACGAGCGTCGAGCGGGTCTACGTCCACCGCGACGTCGCCGAGCCCTTCGTCGCCGCACTCGTCGCCGAGGCCGAGCGGCGGACCGCGTCCCCGGCGGCGGAGTTCGGACCGCTCGTCGACGACCGGCTCCGGCGGACCGTGCAGTCGCACGTCGACGACGCCCTGCAGCGCGGCGCCTCGGCCCGGACCGGCGGTGTGACCCCGGGTGGCCTCGGCGCGTTCTACCCCGCCACCGTCCTGACCGGCTGCACCGACGACATGCTCGTGATGACCGAGGAGACCTTCGGCCCGATCGCTCCGGTGCGTGTGGTCGACGACTTCGACGAGGGCCTCCGGCTCGCCGCCGCCGACCGGTACGGCCTGGCCGCGACGGTGCTGACCAACGACACCGGGCACGCGCTCCGTGCCGCGGCCGAGCTGCCGGTCGGCACCGTGAAGGTGAATGCCGTCTTCGGCGGGGCGCCCGGCGGAGCGCGCAGCCCGCGGCGCCTCCGGCGCCGGCTTCGGGTACGGCCCGTACCTGCTCGACGAGATGACCACGACCACCGTCGTCCACCTCGAAGCGGCACCGGCCGCCGCCGCCCGACCCCGGCGGAAGCGCCGGCTCCGGCCGCACCGGATCCCGCGGAGGCCCCGGGCCGGCCGACTCGGCCGGTGCCACCGCGGGCAGCGCCGACGCCACCGGGGGTGCCCGGTGACCGCCGACGTCCGCCTCGTCCGCGACTTCGTCGCGACGGTCGGCGACCGCGAACCCCTCGTCGTCGTGATCGGCGACTGCATCCTCGACCGGTGGACCGTCGGCGAGGCCGAGCAGGTCTCCGCGAGGCCCCGGCCCCGGTCGTCCGGGTCACCGAGACCATCGCCGTCCCGGGCGGTGCCGCGAACACCGCCGTGAACGCCCGCGCGCTCGGCGCCCGCGTCCGGATGGTCGGGCTCATCGGCGACGACGAGGCCGGACGGGTCCTCCGCGACCGGCTCGACGCCGCCGGGGTGAACACCTCGTACCTCGTCGTCCTCGAGGGCGCCACCACCACGACCAAGTCCGCGTCGTCGGCGGCGACCGGGTCGTCGTCCACGTCGACGAACTCGCCGCGACCCCGACCGCCGAACACGGCGCCCGTCTCGGCGAGGCCGTCGCGCGCGCGATCCGCTGTGCCGACGCCGCCGTGGTCTGCGACTACGGGCTCGGCGTGCAGGCAGTCCGACGTCGTCCCGATGCTCGACCGCGACCGCCCCGGTGCCGTCGTCGTCGACGCCTCGACCTCACCCGCTGGGCGGCGCTGGCCCCCGACCTCGTCACGCCGAACGCCGGCGAGGCCGCGGCGCTCCTCCGGGCACGAACTCGGCGTCGGCTCAGAGCGTGCCGCCGCCGTCGACGCCGCCCGTCGCGACGTCCTCGACCGCACCGGCGCCCGCGCGGCCGTCGTCACGCTCGACCGCGACGGCACGGTCCTGCTCGAGCCAGCGGCAGGACACGACGGCACCGGCCCGGCGGCCGACCGCGCCTTCCGCACCGTGCCACCCCCGCCTCCGAGCAGCAGGCGTCGGGCGCCGGCGACACCTTCTGCGCCGCAGCCACCGCGTCGCCCTCGCCGTCCGCGCGCCCCTCCGCGACGCGGTGTCGGTCGCGCAGGCCGCAGCCGACGTCGTCGTCCGCGAGGCCGGCACCTCCGTCTGCACCGCCGCGGCCTCCCTGGAGTCCGTGACCGCTCCGGCGCGACCGTCGTCGACCACGACGAGCTCGCCGACGCGGTGGATCGTGCCCGGCAGGACGGTCGCCGGGTCGTCTTCACGAGCGGGTGCTTCGACGTCGTCCACCGCGGGCACGACGTACCTGCGGCAGGCCCGCGACCTCGGCGACCTGCTCGTCGTCGCGCTGAACGACGACGACTCGGTCCGGCGGCTGAAGGGCCCGGAACGACCGATCAACCCGGCCGAGGACCGCGCCGGCGTGCTCGCCGCCCTGGCCTGCGTCGACCTGGTCCGGTGTTCGCGACCGACACCCCCATCCCGCTCATCGAGCGGCTCCGTCCCGAGGTGTACGTCAAGGGCGGCGACTACTCCCCCGAGATGCTGCGCGAGACCGAGGTCGTGCGTGGCTACGGCGGCGAGGTCGTCATGGTCGACTACGTCCCCGAGCACTCCACCTCCGCCGTCGTCCGGCGCATCCGCGAAGCCGCGCAGCGCCCGAGCCCGACCCGGCGCCGTGACCGCCCGCTGGTCGGGGTCCTGGGCGACAGCCCCCGCACCGGCGGACACCCCACGGCCGAGGTCGACGTCCTGATCCCCACGGTCGGCCGGCCGGCGGAACTCGCCACCACGCTGGCCGGGCTGGCGGCCTAGACCGACGCGTCGACCTGCGCCTCGTCCTCGGCGACCAGTCCGGGGACGGGCACGCCGCCGCCGCGCCGTCGGTGGCCGCCGTGGTGCGCGTCCTGGAGGCGCAGGGCCGGCCCGTCGCACGCTGCTCACGCACCCGGAACGGCGTGGCCTGGCCGAGCGCCGGCAGTTCCTCCTCGCGCACGCGACCCGCCCCGGCGGTGCTGTTCCTCGACGACGACGTCTGGCTCCAGAACCGGGCACGATCGCCCGGATGCTCGACGCGCTCCGCTCCCTGCGCTGCGGCTTCGTCGGCAGCCCCGTGCGGGGTTGTCCTGCCTGGACGACCAGAGCGGCCGCACGGGGCGTCTGTCCTTCGAGCGCTGGGACTGTGCCCCGTCGTGCAAGGAGGTCGTCCGGCGCACGGCACGCCGGCGTTCGACCGCTGGTCGCTCCACAACGCCGCGAACCCGGCGCACCTGGCGGCGGAGCTCGACGTCGAGCCGGGGGGCTGGGTGCCGTACCGCGTCGCCTGGGTCGGTGCGTGCGTGCTGTACGACCGCGAAGGCCCTCGTCGCGGTCGGCGGCTTCGGCTTCTGGGAGGCGCTGCCGCCGGAGCGCGCCGGCGAGGACGTCGTCGCGCAGTGGCGGGTCATGGAGCGCTTCGGTGGCGTCGGGATCGCCTTGCCGTCCGGCGCGGTGCACCTCGAGGCGCCGACGACCGTGACCGACCGTCGGGTGGACGCCCCGGACGTGCTGTTGTTCGCCCCGACCGACCAGGGTCGCGTCACACCACGGTGGGAGGTGGGTCGAGACCGCACAGCGGGATGGCAGCCGCCCGGCGCCTCCGTAGCGTCGATCCCGTCGACGAGGTCCGTCGGCGGAGAGGAGCGTCGCCCGTGTTCGACCAGGTCACCCCGCTCGTCGTCGAGCTGGCAGCGAGTCCGCTCGTCGTCGTCGTCCTCTTCCTGCTCTGCTTCGTCGATGGGTTCTTCCCACCGGTTGCCGAGCAGAGTCCGCGCTGGTCGCCCGGTCGCCGCCATCGCCGCGGCCTCCGGGCAGCCGGTGCTCGCCGGGGTGCTGGTGGCCGCGGCCGGTGCCGTCGCCGGTGACTCGGTCGCCTACTGGATCGGGCAGCAGATCGGCCTCGCCGGCTCGCGCACTCGAGACGGCCCATCGCCGTGGCCTTCGCCTTCGCCGAGCGGCAGATGCGGCGGCGTTCCGCGAGCCTCATCCTCGTCGGCCGGTACATCCCGGTCGGGCGGGTCGCCGTGAACATGACGGCCGGCGCGACGAAGCTGCCCTGCGTCGCTTCCTCGTCATCAGCGCGATCGCCGGCGCCGCGTGGTCGGCCACGTCGATCGGCATCGCCCTCGCCGCGTCGAGCGTGCTGCACGAACCACTCGTCGCCGCGGTCGTGTCGATGGTGGTCGCGGCCGGGCTCGGGATCGTGGTGGACCGGGTGATCGGTAGCATCGGCTTCGGAGGCGCGACCTTGCCCGCGCCCCGTACCGCCCCGACCGGGAGGGCGAGTACCCGTGACCGCAGCGTCGGCGAAAGCCCCCGGCGCCCCGGCCGTCCTGGTCCTCCTGTCCGTCCGGATCGGGCTCGTCGTCGTCGCCGTCACGCTCTTCGCGGTCGCCGCCCCGGTCACGGTCGAGTACTACGGCGTGCCGGTGCCCGTCGCGATGCTGGTCACCGCCGTGCTCTCGCTGACCATCGGCCTCGCCCCGCTGTACCCGCGCGCCGCCTCGGTCGTGCACCTGGCGGGCCTCGCCGCCCTCGGCCTGCTGACCGGCGCCGAGCACCGGTCCGTGGCCCGGCCGGTGACGAAGGCATCATCGAGCTGAGCGTCCTGCTCGTCGTGCTCGGCGTCCGCAGCGCCTGGCAGGTCACGGCGACGGTGTGGACCGCGGCGGCCGTGCTGAGCCTGCTGCTCGTCGCGGTGACGCCGAGCCGCTCGGTGCTGACGCGGACGTCTGGGCGACGAGCTTCGTGGTCAACGCGGGAAACACCCTGGTGCTCGCCGCCGCCGCGGTCGTGATCGGGCAGCGCCGCTCCATCCGCGAGGAACTCGCCGCCGCCCGCCGCGACGCCGAGCTCGAGCAGGCCCGGCGCCGCTCGGTCGAGGACCGCTCCCGGATCGCCCGCGACTGCACGACGTTGTCGCGCACAGCATGTCCGTCGTCCATGCAGGCGGAGTCGGCGCCGTACCGGGTGGCCGACCTGCCACCCGGCGCCCGCGCCGAGTTCGCCGCGATCGCGAGGACGTCGCGCACGGCGCTCCGCGTGCGGCAACTGCTCGGCACGCTCCGCGGCGACGGCGAGGCGGAGCGGGCGCAGCCCGACCCTGGCCGACCTGCCGGCGCTCGTGCAGGCGACCGCTGCCGCCGGCATCCCGGTGGAGGAGCGGCTGAGCCCCGCGGACGACGTCGACCAGCTCGCGCAGCTCACCGCCTACCGGGTCGTGCAGGAGGCGCTCCACGGCAACGTGGCCCGGCACGCGCCCGGCCGCGTCCCACCGTCGTGACGGTCGAGTACGGCTCGGCTCTCCGGGTCACGGTCGCCACCACCGCGCCACCGGCTCGCGGCTCCCCCAGACGACGGCGGCTTCGGCCTCCGCCGGGATGCGCGAGCGGGTAGCCGCGCTCGGTGGCACGATCGTCCACGGCGCGGGCCCGGACGGCGGCTTCTCGGTCGACGTGCACTCTGCCCACCCGCTCACCGGCAAGCCGGCGGAGGAACCCGATGACGCGCGGTGATGGTGGTGGACGACCAGCAGATGTTCCGCATGGGACTGATGCTGCGATCCTCCAGGCCCAGGACCACGTCGACGTCGTGGGCCAGGCGGTGAACGGTGCTCGACGCCAGCGTCGCCCAGGCGAGCGCGCTGCGGCTGGACGTCGATCCTGATGGACGTTCGCGATGCCGGAGCTCGACGAGATCCGAGGCGACCCGGCGGATCACTGGGCGGCCACGACGGACCGACCCGTTCCGCGTGATGATGCTCATCGACCGTTTCGACATCGACGACTACGTGGTTCGACGCGCTGCGCGGGCGGGTGCCCAGCGGGTTCCTGCTCAAGGACGCCAGCGCCGAGGAACTCGTGCCAGGCCGTCCGGACCGTGGCCTGGGTGAGGCCCTGCTGGCACTGCGGGGCGGGTGACCCGGCACCTGGTGGAGGCGTTCGTCGCGGGTCCGCCGCCGGCCGCGCCGCGCCCACCGGGGCCATCGACGTGCTGACCGACCGCGAGCGCGACGTCTTCCTGCTCATGGCGAAGGGGCGGTCGAACGGCGAGATCGCGGCCGAGCTCTTCATCGCGGAGCAGACCGTGAAGACCCACGTCGGGTGGATCCTGGCGAAGCTGCAGCTGCGGGACCGCGTGCACGCCGTCGTGCTGGCGTACGAGACCGGCCTGGTCTCCCCTCTGAGCGGGGCGACCAGGCCGGTCCCGGAAGTCGTGCTGCCGTCGGCGACTGCTGCCGTCGGTAGCCTGGACGCGGACCTGCTTCGCGGCCTGCTTGCCGGACTGCACGCCCGTGATGGTGACCGTGGCCTTGCCGGCGACGGTCTTCCACTGCACCGACGCGGAGCCGTCGATGACGTCGACCGTGCCGAGGTCGGTCGACCCCGACCTGCACCCGCACCTGGCGGTCACCGGCGAACTTCGAGCCGGTCACCGTCACGCGCCCGGGTCGCGGCGACCCGGACGGACAGGTCGACGGGGCTGCGGCTCAGGCCGCGAGGTCGCCGTTCAGGCGGAGTGCCTCGGACATCGTGGAAGAACGTGTCCGTCTGGTCGGTCAGGCCGACGACGTTCGCGGCGCCGGGGCCGAACGCGGCGATCCGGACCTGGGTGCCGGTGTTGCTAGCAGGCCCCGCGCCCACGCGTGCCATGGACACCTTCATCGTCGCGCCGTCGGCGGTGACGTGGAGAGGGCCGTGGAGAGCGAGGTCGGCGGCGTGTTGTCGACGATCTGGCTCGAGTGGGCGTGGTCGGCGGTCGCGATGACGAGCGTGTTGCCGTCCTTCCTTGGCGAAGGCGAGCGCGGACTGCACGGCCTCGTCGAAGTCGATCGTCTCACCGATCTGGCCGCAGGCGTCGGCGGCGTGGTCCTGCTTGTCGATGCTCGCGCCCTCGACCTGTAGGAAAAGCCCTTGCCGCGTCTTCCACGGTCGAGCAGGTTGATCGACTTGTTCGGCAGCATAGCCAGCCGACAGCCCGGTGTCGAGTCGCGCCGGGTTCGGCGTGCAGGTCACGGGGTGCCTGGTCGGCGCCGCCCCCGTCGCCGTGGTCGGTGCGTAGCGGGTCGAGGAAGTTGCCCGGCGTGAACAGCCTGAGGAGCGGCTGCTTCTGGTCGGCCTTCCGGACGGCCGTGAGGCCAGCCGCGTCGGCGCGACCTGGGCTACCGGCCGCTGCGAAGCCTGGTCGAAGAGCGTGTCGCCCGCGTACTGACCGGCCTTCGCGGTCTGCTGGAAGCTCGCTCGAGCCGCCGCCGAGGGTGACGTCCGGGCGGGCGTTGAGCAGCTGCTCGCTGATCGACCCGAGGCCGCCGTTCTGCAGGGCGTCGGTGCCGCACGCAGCGGTGTCCGGGCCGTAGCAGGAGCGGGAGCCGACGTGCCGACCTGGACCGCCGGGGTGGGCGTCCTGGATCTCGGCGGTCGAGACGTCGCCGGTGCGGAGGCCGTTCGCCTTCGCGAGCTCGAGGAGCGTCTGCTGCGGCTTCCCGTCGATGTCGACCGAGATGGCGCCGTCGTAGGTCTTGGTGCCGGTCGCCCCGCGCTGCCCGGAGGCCGCGGAGTCGGTGACGTAGTCCGGCTTGCCCTTGTTCGCGCCGTCCTTCGTGAGCGAGTACGTCGTGTACGAGCCGGTCAGTAGTGGGCGTCGAGGCCCGGCAGGCGACCCGCGGCGCCGTACTGGTAGTGGTGCGGGCGATGGTGATCTCGGAGTCGCCCATCCCGTCGCCGATGAGCAGGATGACGTTCTTCGCGTTGGCGTTCTTGATCGCCTGGCGGACGGCCTGCGTCTGGTCGCCGGGTGCGCGCTGGGCACCGCCGTGCTGGTCAGTGCGAGCTGCCCGACGGCCTCGGCCGCCCGGCAGGGCGATGGCGCCGGCGATGAGCGCGGCGCCGAGTGCGAGCGCTGCACGGCGGCGGCGCTGCGGAAGGTGTGCTGCATGGGGTGGTCTCCCTGTCTGTGCCCCCGAACAGGTGCCATCCGGAGTGGATGGCTGTGCGGGGGTACAGGCGGGTGAACCGGTGGCGTCGGTCAGGTGAACGTGGTGCGGGCGCTGGCCGGCGGGCGTCGGGCGGGGCGTCAGCGGGGGCGTCGGGGGCTTCGTGCGGGGCGCGGGGCGGCGGCGGCGGCGGGGGCTCGTGCGGGCGTCGTGCGTGCGCACGCATCCGGTGCGTGCGCATGTTCCGACGATCCACGCGTCGATCGACTCGTGCGGTGTCACCGTTGAACACGCATCCGGTGCGCGTGCATGTTTCGACGATCCACGCGTCGATCGACGAGTGCGGTGTCGCAAGATGCGTGTCCATCTTTCGACCGCAGGCGAACGGACGGACGCGCGAACGGACGGACGGGAGGCGCGGTGCCAGCTGGCACCAGCGCCTCCGTCGAGGCGATGATCGCGACTCAGGCGGCGGTGCGCCTGCAAGGCCAGCAGTCCTTGGTCAGGCGCGCTCGATCTCGATGACGACGTCCTGCGAGTTGAGGTCGACCTCGTCGAGGCCCTCGACGGCACGGCGGACCTGCAGCAGTGCGGCGTCGATCTCGATGACCTCGGTGATGGTCACGTCGGAGTTCTGGAAGCCCTCCGACAGCGGCGGGGTGGTGGTGTTCGCCGCGACGGTGGAGATGCGCGAGTCGACCGGCAGGCCGAGGGCGACGATGCGCTCCGCGGCGAGGTCGGCCCACTCCTGGTGATGTCGACGATGGTGTCGGAGGAGCTCGTGCACGCCGACGAAGTTGCGGCCGCGGACGTGCCGGTGCGCCTGCTTGCCGTTGACGACGAGTGCCTCGAGGTCGATCACGACGGGGGCGAACTGTGCCACCCCGGCGGCGAGCTCCGGCGTCGTCGAGAACGGTGACGTGGTGGTCGTGGTGCTGGACGTGGTGGTGCTCTGCGTGGTCAGCTGTGCTTCCTCCTACCTCGTGGCCACACCGACCCGCTGGACCTGTGCTGGCCGGCGGAGTGCAACCGATGGTCACAACAGTGCCCGGTTCTCTTGTATGCCGCAAGGAAGCGGGCTGACCTTACCCGCGGTGCGGGTCAGCCGACAGTGGGAACCCCGCGTCGGTGAGCTCGATCTGCACGACGGACCGGGCCCGCTCGACCCCGAGACTGTCCGGCTTGCCGATCCAGACGGTGGT
The DNA here is from genome assembly GCF_979253735.1 of Curtobacterium sp. AC273. NCBI lineage: Bacteria > Bacillati > Actinomycetota > Actinomycetes > Micrococcales > Microbacteriaceae > Curtobacterium > Curtobacterium sp. AC273. The sequence goes on from NZ_CEEDDU010000006.1 coordinate 317,732, forward strand.
GCGGGGCTCGCAGTCGGCGACGCACTCCGGACGCCCAGCCGGTGACGGCGGCGGCCAGTGCCTCGCCGTGGTCGGCGAAGACCAGGGGCGCGACGGCGGATTCGCAGGCGCTCCGGACCAGCCACGTCGCAGGCCCGGCCTTGCCGGCGGTGCCGGGAGCACCCGGACCTGCTCGTCCAGGGCGACCTCGACGAAGACCTGGCCGTAGGCGTTCTCGAGCAGGTCCTCGAGCATGCGGGTGATCTCGGGCAGGTCGTCGACGCCACCGGCGAGGAGGATGCGTTCGCTGGGCTGTCGCCGGGTCCGTGCCATGCTGCAACGGTAAGGGAAGCGCCTCATCACAAGGGGTCAGGCGTCGTTCCCCGATACGCGCGGCGTACACCGAGTTCGTGCGCCAGGAACGTCCACATCCACTGCAACGCGACCGTGTTCGTCAGGGTCAGCACCCCCTGGGCGATCTGCGTCGCGACGCCGTCGCTGTGCGCCGCGAGCGAGGCGCGACGACCTCGGGCGACTCCGCCGGTGTGAAGACGCCCGAGTCGGTGCCGCGTCGGACGACCCGAACGAGACGGAGCTCCACGCGGATGCGTTCGGCGTACTCGGCCGCCACCTCGGGTCGACGCGCGACCGCGGTCCAGTAGTCGGACCAGATGCGCTGGTACTGCCGGACCTGCTCGGTGTCGCCGAAGAGGGGCGCGACGGGCATCCGGAGCGCCCTGACGGGGGTCGGGTTCGGCGTCCACGGCCGCCACGATCGCGCCGTAGAACCGCTCGGTCTCGAGCACGACGACCTCGTTGAGGATCTCCGCGACGCTGCCGAAGTGGTACGTCACCGTGCCGACTGAGACGTCCGCCGCGGCCGCGATGTCCGGGCCAGTCAGCGCCGGCCCTGTCGGACGATGACGGCGCGGGCGGCGTCGACGATCATCGCCCGCCGGACCTCGGGCCGCTGCCGCCGTAGCGGGTCGTGCCGGTCACGCCGAGGTCCTCGGCACGTCGTCGACGAACGTGTGCTCGGCGACGAGGATCTCGGGGACGTCCGCTCCGCCGTCGCGCGCCCACGCCCGCACGGTGTTCACGAGGTGGAAGGCCTCGGCGTCGGCGGTCATCTCGGACGTCGTCTCGAACCGCGCCTGCCACTCCGGCTTCGACAGCCCGATCGACCACCGCGACGACGCCCGCGCTGAGGGTCAGGTCGTCCTGCGTGATGCGGTACGTCTCCCGGGCGTCCTCCGTGAACACCAGCCCGTCCGGGTACACGCGTCCGCCTTGTAGCCGGGGTCGACGTCGAGCGTCCACTCCCCGGTCTCGACGTCGTGCGTGACGGTCCGCTGCGGCAGCGGGTCGGCCGGCGCGACGCGCTCGATCACGAGGGGCTCGGACCGTTCGGGCTCGGCGAAGACCACTCCGTCGTCGGTCGACCGGGTCCAGGTGGGCAGGGTGACGCTCGAGGCATCCGGGTCGATCGTCACGGTGGCGTCGGTGCCGTGCGGCCCGGATACGGCCAGTACGACGTCGACGCACGGCGAGGCGGAGCCGATTGTCCACGCCGCGAACCGGTGGCCGGTCGACACGAGCCGGACCGGCAGCACGGTGGGGACCCCGGAGTTCGAGCAGGTCGTCGTCCATGCCGTTCCGCTTCGTGGCGTTGGCACCCCACGCGTGACGAGCGTCGACGATCCGTCCGGGGCGACGTCGCACAGGCGCACGGTGACGGTGGCACGGGGCTGGTCGCTCGTGACGGTCAGGCGCACCAGGACGGTGCCGAGCACGTCGACCGCTTCGTCGAGCAGCAGGTCGAAGCAGACCGAGCGACCGTCCTCGGCGCGCTGGTCCGGGGGCAGGTCGGTGGCGTTGCCGAACGGGAAGAACCGACCCGCGTCGACACCGGTGTGCTGCGGCGACCGCACCACCACCGGCCCGTCGGACCCACCGCGCAGCGTCGACAGCACGCCGCGACGTCGTCACGGGTCGCCGCGGACGGCCGCGCCTCGGCGCCGACCCAGCGGCCGCGGCGCGGCGACTCGTAGTACGTGGCGGGGGGTTCGCCCTCGTTGATCCAGGCGCGGAGCGCCGGCGAGGTCCTGCTCGACCCCGGTGTCGATCCCGCGCAACCACTGGTCCCACCACCGCCAGGGTCTCCTGCAGGAAGCCGATCGATGGACCCGGCGCCAGCCCGCGGTCCGGGTACTGGTGCAGACCACGGCCCGACGATGCCCTTCACCGGGGCCTGCACGTTCGACACCAGGCGCGGAGCACCGCGTCGCGGTAGGGGTCGGCCCAGCCGCCGACGGCGAGCACCGCGGCGCCGATGCCGTCGTAGTCCTCGGCGGCGCTGCCGTGCCGCCGGTAGTCGTCGCGCTCCTGGTGCGACAGCCACACCGGGGTCATCGGTCGGTTCGAGTCCAGGCGGTCGCGCCACTGCGGCCGCCCACGACGGCCCGACGACCTCGAGGCCGCGGCGGCCTTCTGAAGTTGAACGCGAACATCGTCGCGCCCCACGCGGCCATGTCGATCCCGAGGACCGCACCGCCGACGTAGTGCACGTCGTTGTCGTACCGGTCGTCGGTCGAGCAGACCGTCACGATCGCCTTGAGCGCCGCCGGCGCGCGGGCGGCGAGCTGCAGGGCGTTGGAGGAACCCGCCCCGGGAGATGCCGAACATGCCGACGGCCCCGGTGGACCACTCCTGCTCGGCGAGCCAGGCGATCACGGCCTCGCCGTCGCGGAGTTCCTCGCTCGCTGTACTCGTCGTCGAAGGACCCGTCGGACGACCCGGTCCCGCGGATGTCGACCCGGACCGAGGCGTAGCCGTGCGGCGTACCGGGGGTGTCGCTCGGAGTCGCGCGGCGCCGTCCGGTCGTCGAGCCGGTACGGCAGGTACTCGAGGAGCACGGGGACCGGCGCGTCCGGTGCGGCCGACGCCGGCGCCCAGATCCGCGTGTGCAGCCGGACGCCGTCGGGCATCAGGATCCACTCGTGTCGCGGACGGTCACGCCGTCGGGCAGCTTCCGGGTCGGGCCCGAGTGCGGTGTGGCCGCCGTCGGGCAGCGCCGGCTCCGGGCCCAGGGTCGGTGTGGCCGCCGTCGGGCAGCGCCGGGTCGGGCCCGGGTGCGGTGTGGCCGGTCATGCGTCCTCCCAGTTCCGGGTGTGGTGGCCGTCGCCCCGGTCGGTCCACCCCGCGGCGTGACGCCAGCGCGGGACCCCGTCGCCGACGTCGGGCAGCACGGTGCTGCCGGGTTCGAGCGTCGCCGCGAGGAGCGTCGGCGGTGTACGGGTGGTTCGGACCGCCGAACACCCGCTCGGTCGGTCCGATCTCGACGATCTGCCCGCCGGTCATCACGGCGACGCGGTCGGCGACGCCGCGCACGACGGCGAGGTCGTGGCTGATGAACAGGCGGCTCAGCCCGCGTTCCCGCTGCAGGTCGGCCAGGAGCGACGGGATGCCGGCCTGCACCACCTGCACGTCGAGCACCGTCGTGATCTCGTCCGCGACGACGAGCCGGGGTTCGGCCGCCAGCGCCCGGGCGATCCCGACGCGCTGGCGCTGGCCGCCGGACAGCTGTACCGGCAGCCGGCTCGCGAACTCCGGTCCGAGACCGACCTGCGTCAGCAGTTCGCCGACCCGCTCACGGGACGTGCTGCCGGTGAAGAGCTTGAGGGGCCGCGCGATGGCCGCCCCGACGTTGTACGCCGTGGGTTGAGCGACGTGTCCGCGTTCTGGAACACGAGCTGCACCGCGTCGGAGGTCAGGGGACCGCCCTTGGCGATCAGTTCGCGCAGGTCGCCGCTCGTCGTGCCGTCGTCGAACGTGAAGGTGCCGGACTCCGCCGGCACCAGGCCGGCCAGGGCGGTCGCGAGCGTCGACTTGCCGCTGCCGGACTCGCCGACGACGGCGAGGGTCTCGCGCGGCGCGATCGTGAAGGAGACGCCGTCGACGGCGGCGGGCAGGCCGCGCCCGTACCGGATCACCAGGTCCTCGGCGGTCACCACGGGACGGACGTGCGGGCCGGGAGGCGCGGTGCCGGTCGCCCTGGCGGCGAGCGACTCGGAGACGGTCACCGATCCGAGCGGGTGGGCCGTGCCTCCAGGCCGTCGCCCGTCCGGCACCGCGGCCAGCAGGGCCCGCGTGTACTCGTGCTGCGGAGCGGCGAAGAGCGCCGCGGTGGCGGCGTGCTCGACGACCTCGCCGTCGCGCATGACGGCGATCTCGTCCGCCATCGCGGAGACCACGCCGAGGTCGTGGCTGACGAGCAGCACGGCCATGCCGAGCTCGCGACCGAGGTCGGCGATGAGGTCGAGGACGGCGGCCTGGGTGACCACGTCGAGCGCCGTGGTGGGCTCGTCGAGGACGAGCACCCGGGGGCGGGCGGCGACGGCCATCGCGATCGCGATGCGTTGCTGCTGGCCGCCGGAGAGCTGGTGCGGGTACCGCCGGACGATCGCGTCCGGATCCGGCAGGCGGACGAGCCGGACGAGCTCCGCGACCCGGTCCGGGCCGTCGGGTTCGCCGTGGGCGCGGAGGGCCTCGCGGATCTGCTCGCCGACGCGCATCGACGGGGTGAGCGCCTGCCCGGCGTTCTGCGCCACGACGGAGGCGGTGCCGCCGCGGAGGGCCCGGCGGCCGGCCGGCGAGAGGGCGAAGACGTCGGCACCGTCGACCCGGACCGTGCCGCGCTCGATGGTGGAACCGGCGCGCAGGTGTGCGAGCAGGGTCCGCGCGACGGTGGACTTGCCACTGCCGGACTCCCCGACCAGCCCGAGGGTGCGTCCCTGCTCGATGGCGAAGGACACGCCCCGCACGACGGGGACGGTGCGGCGGCCGGCGGCGTACGAGACGGCGAGGTCGTCGACGCGGACGATCGGGTCCGGTGCGGTCGCCGTGTCGGCCGGGGCCGTTCCGGTGTCGGTGTGCGTCATGCGCTGACTCCCTGCTTCGCCCGGTCGACGCCGAGCGACTTGCTCAGGCCGTCGGCCGCGAGGTTGAGACCGACGACCAGGGTCGCGAGCGCCGCGATCGGCGCCAGCGTGCCGAGCGGCACGACGGTCAGGGCGGTGCGGTTCTCCTGCACCATGAGGGCCCCAGTCCGGTGTCGGCGGGTTCGCACCGAAGCCGAGGAAGGACAGCGACGCCACGAGCAGCACGATCCACGAGGCGCGCATCGCGTACTCGACCAGCACGACGTCGAGCACGTTCGGCAGGATCTCGCGGAACACGATCGAGAGCGGCCGTTCGCCGCGGGCCCGGGCAGCGGTGACGTAGTCCTGCGTTATCACGCTCCGCGCGGCGCCCCGGACCACCCGGGTGACGGCGGGGGCGTAGACGATCGTGACCGCGAGGACGATGACCCAGAGGCCGGCGTCGAACACCGTCACGACGACGAGCAGCGCGAGGATCGACGGCACGCTGAGGAGCGCGTCGACGATGCGCATGACGACCTCGTCGAACCAGTTGTCCGCGTACGCCGTGACGGCGCCGAGGAACGTCCCGACCGCGACCGCGATGGTCGTCGCGAGGAAGGTCACGAGCAGGGCGTACCGGCCGCCGTTGAGCGTCCGGGACAGGATGTCGCGGCCGTACTGGTCGGTGCCGAGCCAGTGCGTCCAGGTCGGCCCGGCGAGCACGTCGGCGCTGTTCGTCGCGACCGGGTCGTGGCCGGCGATCACCGGGGCGAGCACCGCGAGCACCAGGTGCAGGGCGATGAGCCCGAGACCGATGCTCAGCGCGGTCGAGCTGCGGAGCGGTGCGACGGCGGCGCCGAGGACGGCGCGGGAGCGCGGGGCGGTCGCGGTCATGCTGCTGCCTTCCGGGAGGTGCGCGCGGAGGTACCGGGGCGCGTCCGGCTCCGGGTGCGCTGGCGGCGCTGGCGGGTCCGCAGCTTCGGGTCGAGCGCGAGGGCGACGAGGTCCGCCGCCAGGTTGCACACCACGTAGACGACGGCGCTGAGGAGCGCGATCGCCTCGATCGTCGGCAGGTCGCGGTTGAACACCGACTCGAGCATGAGCTTGCCCATCCCCGGGTAGTTGAAGACGTTCTCGACGACGACCACGCCGCCGAGCAGCCAGGCCACGTTCAGCGCGACGACGTTGAGCGTCGGCAGCAGGGCGCTCGGTACCGCGTGCTTCCAGACCACGCGCCGCATCGTCAGGCCCTTGAGCTCGGCGGTGGTCACGAACTCCGACGCCATCACGTCGATCGTCGACGACCGGGCGGTGCGGACGATGTACGCCGCCATGGCGAGCGTCAGGACGATGATCGGCAGCCAGATCGTCGGCAGGAGCTCCGCCACGGTGGCGTCGCTGCCCCGCAGGACCACCGCGGGGAAGAGCGGCAGGCCGATCGCGAAGAGCAGCACGAGGACGCTCGCGACCATGAACTCCGGCACGCTCATCACGACGAGGCTGACGATCGAGATCACCCGGTCGGACGGACGTCCGCGACGGACGCCCGCGACGACCCCGAGCGTGAGGGAGATCGTCACACCGACGATCATCGCGGGGACGGCGATGAGCATGCTGTTGCGGAACGCCGTGAAGAGCGTCGGGGCGACGGGCTCCCCGCTGACGAGCGAGGTGCCGAAGTCGCCGTGCACGGCACCGCCGAGCCAACTGCAGGTACCGGAGCCAGACGTTCTGGTCGAGGCCGAGCGACTCGCGGAGCTGCTTGACGGCGTCGGGCGTGGCGTTCTGCCCGAGGAGCTGCTGCGCGACGTCTCCGGGCAGGGCCTGCACGGCGAGGAACACGAACAGCGAGGCGAGCACCACCGTGAGGACGGCGATGCCGAGCCGGCGGAGGACGGGGACGAGGACGTTCATCGGCGGAGTCCGATCCGGAGGTAGTCGAACTCGAAGCCGTACTCCGAGTAGTTCACGACGTCGCGGGACAGCCCGACCAGCCGGTCCCCGAACATCGGGGTCATGTCGGCGCCGTCCGCGACGATGAGCCGCTGCGCGTCCTGGTAGTACGTCAGGCGCTTGGCGTCGTCCATCTCGGCGCGGGCGTCGTCGAGCAGCCCGTCGAAGGTCTCGTTCGACCAGGCGCTCTCGTTGTAGGACGAGCCGGATCGGAAGATCTGGTTGAGCAGCTGGTCGATCGGGCGCCCGGTGAACCAGTAGCTCACCATGAGGGGCTTCTGCATCCAGATCTGTGTGTAGTACGAGTCCGAGCTGGCGTTCTTCACGGTCAGGGTGATGCCTGCGTCGGCCACCGCGTCACGGTAGGCGACGGCCATCGGCGTGAAGACCGACTCGTACGACGAGGTGTAGATCGCGGTCCGGAAGTCCTCGCGCCCGGCGGCCTTGAGGAGGGCCTTCGCCTTGTCCGGGTCGTACTCGCGGTGGTCGTCGACGAAGGCGGCGAGCTGCGGCGGCACCGGGTTGTCCCACCCGGCCGAGCCGGTGCCCTGCAGCGCGGTGTCGACGATCTTCGTGGGGTCGTAGGCGAGCTTCATCGCCTGGCGCACCCGCGGGTCGCGGAACTCCTCGGACGTCGCGAGCATCGGGATCGTGTACCACTGCGCGTTCTTCGACCGCGCGATGGTCGCTCGGTCGGAGGCCGCGACGACCCGAGCGGTGGCGAAGTCGAGGTTCGTCTGCGAGATCAGGTCGATCTGCCCCGCGAGCAGGGCGTTCACCCGGGCGGTGGTGTCCTGGATCGAGTAGAAGTCGATGCCGTCGAGCACCGGCCGGCCGGCGAAGTGGTCGTCGAACGCCTCGACGCTGCCGGCACCGGCCAGTGTGAAGGACGACAGCCGGAACGGGCCGGTGCCGATGCCGGTCTTCCCGATGTCCGCGATGGCGCCGGCCGGCACGATGTAGCACTGGTACGCGGTCAGGAGCGACGGGAACTCGGCGTTCGGCTTCGTCAGCGCGAAGCGGAGCGTGTACGGGTCGACCGCGGTCATCGACTGCGCGTCCATGACCTCGCCGAGCACGCCGGCCTGCGGGCTGCCGGTCTTCTCGTCGAGGATGTGCCGGATGCTGGCGATCGCGTCGTCGGCCGTGAAGCGGGAGCCGTCGTGGAAGCGGACGCCCTTCCGGAGCCGGAACGTCCACTCGGTGCCGTCGTCGTTCGCCGTCCACTCCTCGGCGAGGTCCGGGATCGTCCGGCCCTGCTGGTCGAGCTTGACGAGCCGGTTGTAGAGCGCGCCGAGGTACTCGTACGCGGACAGCGAGCTGGCCGAGTCGAGCGTCTCGGCGGCAGAGGCGGCCGGGCGCGCGATGCGCAGGCGACCACCCTGCCGAGCGGTGCCGGTGGCGGCGGCCTCCGGCAGGGTCGTGGTGCCGGCGGACGCGCCGGAGCTGCACCCGGTGAGGGTGAGCAGGCCGAGGCCGGCCAGTCCGGCGGCGCCGGTGAGGAGCGCTCGGCGGCTCGGGCCGCGGGCGTTCCGGGGTTCGGGGACGATGGGCTGCATTCGGGGTGACCCCTCCTGTAATCGTTCCGGTGAACGATAGAGGGCTTCTGCTCCCGACCCAGCCCCTGTGACGCATCGCCCGGAGTCGCCGGACCGCGTCGATCCGCAGCCGTACGCGGATCCGTCCGCACGATCACGTCGGGACAACGTTTACCAACCCGTTACACAGGCGCTCGCCCGACGCTCCCGCGACGCGGCAGGATCGGACCACGGGCACCCGTCCGTCCCGACGAAGGAGCACCGATGGCCACGTTCACGCGCGGGTTCGGCGGCCGCCGCGACGACCGCGACGACCCCCGCATCCCGCCCGGGCAGACCCTGGTCCGCGACTGGCCCGTGCTGTCGGCCGGTGCCACCCCCGAGATCGAGCCCTCCGAGTGGGCCTTCTCGATCCAGACCGAGTCGGGCCAGCACCGGTGGACGTGGGACGAGGTGCACGCGCTCGGGGTCGAGGACGTGCAGGTCGACATCCACTGCGTGACGCACTGGACGGAAGCTCGACATGCCGTGGCGCGGCGTGCCCCTCGACCGCCTGTTCGCCGACGTGGAGACCTCGCTCGAGTACTGCATGGTGCACAGCTACGGCGGCTACATCGACCAACGTCCCCCTCGACGAGCTCCTCGACGGGCAGTCCTGGATCGCGTTCGAGGCCGACGGCGAACCGCTGACGCCCGAGCACGGCGGCCCGGCCCGACTGCTCGTCCCCCACCTCTACTTCTGGAAGAGCGCCAAGTGGGTGCGCGGCATCGTCATGCAGTCCGACGACGAGCCGGGCTTCTGGGAGAACGCGGGCTACAACCTGCACGGCGACCCGTGGAAGGAAGAGCGGTACTGGTGACGCTCCCCGACACCGGCCTGGAGGCGCAGCGCACCCCGAGCACGCCCGCCCGGTCCGGCAGGCGGCCGGCCTGGCACCCCGCGACCGTCGCGTCGGTCGCGCCGGAGACCCCGAACGCGCGCCGCATCGTCCTCGACGTGCCGAGCTGGCCGGGGAACGACCCCGGGCAGCACCTCGACGTGCGGCTGACCGCCGAGGACGGCTACCAGGCGTCCCGTTCGTACTCGATCGCCTCGTCCGGTGACGGCACCTCGGTGCTGCTCGCGGTGGACCGGGTCGACGGCGGCGAGGTCTCGCCGTTCCTCGTCGACGCGGTCGAGGTCGGGGACGCGCTCGAGGTGCACGGCCCGCTCGGCGGCTGGTTCGTCTGGCACCCCGGCGCGACGGACCGCCCCGTGCAGCTCATCGCCGGCGGATCGGGCATCGTCCCGCTCGCCGCGATCGCCGGGGCGCACGCCGACGTCGGCGACGCGGCGACCGTTCCGGCTGCTCTACGCCGTCCGCACCCCCGACGACGTCTTCTTCCGCCCCGAGCTCGCCCGCGCCGGAGGCGGCCGGGGTCGAGGTCACCCACGTGTACAGCCCGTACGGCTCCCGCGGGCTCGACGGTGCCGGCCGGACGGCTTTGACGAAGGAGTCCCTGGCGGCCGCGGTGTTCCCGCCCGACGCCGGTGCCCTCGTGTACGTGTGCGGCTCGACGCCGTTCGTGGAGCAGGTGCTGCGGTGGCTCGGGGAACTCGGGCACGACACCACCGACGTGCGCGCCGAACGGTTCGAGGCAGCTGATGTCCACCCTCGACGGCAACGCCCTGGCCGGTCCGCTCACCGAGGTCCTCGGCCCGGACCCGACCCTGGCGGTCCTGCGGTGCAGTGGCTGCGGGTCGCTCGGCGTCCTCGCGGTGACCCGTGTGTACGCCACCGCGATGGGCGCGGTGGCGCGCTGCCGTGACTGCGACACCGTCCTCGTGACCCTCGTCGACACCCCGGAGCGGCGCTGGGTCGGGTTGCCCGGCGCGCGAGCGGTGGCAGCACCCCCGGCCTGACGCCCGGCGCACGCCGTCGTCCGGATCCTTGCGGGAACCGTGCGGTTTCCCGCAAGGACGTGGGAGACGACCCGTCCGATCGGCCCTCGGCTCCGGATGCTCTCCCGGGGACGACGCCGGGCCACCCACCCGGCGCCTCCAGTGGGCACGGTAGCCCGCGCGTCCGGCGGGCGCGGGTACCCGAAGCCTGCGCACGCCGGACGCCCCGCCGCACCCCGATGCGCGGCGAAGGGCCCGGTACTCGCAGAGCCCCGATGCACGCAGAAGGCCCCGGTCTCTCGACCGGGGCCTTCTGGTTCTTCCGAGCGCTGATTCTTCTGAGCGGATGACGAGATTCGAACTCGCGACCCTCACCTTGGCAAGGTGATGCGCTACCACTGCGCCACATCCGCGTACATGGACACTCTACCCGCAACCGTCGCCCGCAGCGTGATCCGGCCCGGACCGGGCGTGTCCCAGCCCGCCGGAGTTCGATCGGACCATGAGCTACGTGCACGACAACCCCGGCGGAACCGAAGCCCACGGCGTCGACCTCGTCGACGGTGACGACCCGGCGGTCCGCATCCTCGTGCACGGCGACCTGCCGACGACGATCGAACACGAGGGCCGCACCTGGCTGTCGAGCGGCGAGAGCCACGACGACGGCGACGACCAGGCGCCCCCGATCGCCGTCTACCGTCCGGTGGACACGCCGTGACCGCGACCGCGGACGTCGCCGGCCTGCTGGACTACGCGACCACGCGCCTCCAGGACCGCATGGCGGGTCTCACCGACCACGAGTGGGAGTGGCAGCCCGTCGCCGACGATGCCCGGGTGACCATCCGGTGGCGACTCGACCACCTCGCCGAGACGCTGGGCGACGACCGCAACCGCGAGTGGCTCGGCGAGGACCCGACGGGTGCGCCGCCGATCGCCCCGGCAGCATCGGCGGACGCCGCCGTGGCTGCCGTCGTCGCTGCCGGGACCCGGTTCGCCACCCTGGTGCGGGGCCTCGACGCCGAGGGTGCTGCACCGATCGGCCCGGTCGCCGGTCCGTACGCCGACGACTCCCGCCTGTCGTTCGTCCTGCACGTGGTCGACGAACTCGTGCACCACGCCGCCGAGGCAGCGCTCCTCCGCGATCTGTACGCCGCGCGCACTGCTGCCCCGGACGGGTCCGCAGCCTAGGCTGGACGCACCATGGCAGCGACGCGGGAACACCGGCTCATCGAGACGTTCGTCACGCTGACGGACACGCTCGTCGACGACTACGACGTGGTCGACGTCCTGCAGACCCCTCGTCGACGGCGCGGTCGAGCTCTTCGACGCGTCCGCCGCGGGCATCCTGCTCGTCAACGCCGACGGCGACCTCGAGGTGCTCGCGTCGACCAGCGAGCGATCGGGTCTGCTCGGGCTGCTGCAGCTCGACGCCGGCGAGGGTCCCTGCGTCGAGTGCGTCGCCACCGGCCGCCTCGTCTCCGTCCACGACGCGGCGGAGATGACCCGTCGGTGGCCCGCCTTCGCAGCGGCCTCGGCAGCGTCCGGCTACGCGTCCGTGCACGCTATCCCGATGCGGCTCCGCGACACCACCCTCGGTTCGCTCAACCTGTTCCGCGAGACCGAGGGCGCCCTCAACGGGCAGGACGCCCAGGCGGCGCAGGCACTCACCGACGTCGCCACCATCAGCATCCTGCAGCAGCGCGCCTGGAGCACGCCACCACCACCCAGGTGCAGCTCCAGCGGGCCCTCGACAGCCGTGTCGTGATCGAGCAGGCGAAGGGGTTCGTGGCGCACACCCACCAGGTCGGCACCGACGAGGCGTTCGGCATGCTCCGCCGGCACGCGCGCGCGCACCAGATGCTCCTCGCCGACGTGGCGCACGCCGTCATCGAACGGCGCCTCACGATTCCCTGAGCGGCGCCTCGATCGGCACGGCGCCGCGCAGCGTCGTCGTCCCCACGGAGCCCCGGTCCCCGGTTCCGACCCACGCGCGCTGCCCCAGTGCGACACCGCGCCACCGCTCGAACCGGGAGTGCACCATGAGCGACGACAGCGCGCGTACCGACGGGGTACCGCAGCACCGTTCCACGATCCGGCCGGTCCGACACGACCTCCACCTACTCCGCCCTGCTCGTGCAGGTCCGCGGTGCCGGCCTGCTCCGACCGCGCACCGGGTGGTACTGGGGACTCGTCGCGGTCCTCACCGTCCTGCTCGCCGTCACCGCCGGCGCGTTCGCCGTGCTCGGCGGCTCGTGGTGGCAGCTCGTCGTGGCCGGCGTGCTCGACCTGCTGTTCACCCAGTTCGCGTTCCTCGGCGCACGAGGCAGCGCACCGCCAGGTGTTCGCGTCGCACCACTGGAACGACCGGGCGGCCCGCTACGTCGGCACCTTCCTCACCGGGGTCAGCTACGCCTGGTGGACGAACAAGCACACCCGGCACCACGCCGACCCGAACACGGTCGGCAAGGACCCGGACATCTCGTTCGACGCCATCTCGTTCCGCCCCGAGGACGCCGCCGGTCGCACCGGGTTCCTGCGTGTGCTCGTCCGGGTGCAGGGGTACGCGTTCTTCCCGCTGCTCCTCGTCGAGGGCGTGAACCTGCACTGGCAGTCGATCCGCACCTACACGAGCCGGGGCACGGTCAAGCGCCGCTGGGCCGAGGGGTCGGTGTTCACCGGACGCTTCGTCCTGTACCTCGGTGCCGTCTTCTGGTTCCTGCCGCTCGGCATGGCGTTCGCGTTCCTCGGTGTGCAGCTCGCCGTGTTCGGCTTCTGCATGGGGATCGCGTTCGCGCCGAACCACAAGGGCATGCCGATCATCGAGCCCGGGCGACGCGTCGACTTCTTCTCGCGCCAGGTGCTGACATCCCGGGACATCAGCGGCGGACGGTGGGTCGAGTTCTTCATGGGCGGCCTGAACCACCAGGTCGAGCACCACCTGTTCCCGAGCATGGCCCGTCCGAACCTCCGCGCCGCCCGCGTCATCGTCCGGCGGTACTGCGACGAGCAGGGCGTGCCGTACACCGAGACCACGCTCGTGCGCTCCTACGCGATCGTGGTGCGGTACCTCAACGAGGTCGGGCTCGCCGCGAGGGATCCGTTCGCCTGCCCGATGGTGGAGCGCTTCCGCTGACCGACCGCGGAAGGGCCACCAGGAGTGGGCCGGTCCGTCGGCCGTGCGCCGCGCCTCCAGGCGGTCACCACCACGGCGGCCGGGAGGCGCGCGCGCCACCGCGACGACCCTGCGGCCGGCGCGTGGCCGGGACCGGTGCCACCGGACAGCGGCGTACCCAGCCGCACCGGACTACCGTCTGCGACAGGTGACCCGAGCCCCCGGCCGCCGGAACGATTACCTCGTCCGAAGCCGACCGGAAGTACCCATGACGTCCCTCCCCCGAACGGGCCCGTCCCTCACCGAACAGGTGCGGTGGGTCGAGGTCGACCCGTGGACCTGGCAGGCGGTCTCCGGCAGTGCCGTGATGGGCAGCGTGACCCTCGAGTCCCGGTACGTGGTGCGCTTCGGCGACGGAGACCTGGCCGGCGTGCACACGAGTCTCGAGAGCGCGAAGTCGCAGCTCGACGCGTGGATCCGGTGGGAGATCGAACAGGCCCGCGGGTACTGAGGCGGTTCTCCTCCGACGGGCCTTCCGCTCACCGTCGCGGCGGAGGAGCATGGTGTCGATGACGGGACCAGGTGGCCCCGCGCGAGGAGTGTGCACCGTGATCGACACCCGGAACGCCTTCAGTGGGTTCTCCGTCCGCGACGTCCCCGAAGCTCGCCGCTTCTACGAGGACGTCCTCGGCTTCGAGACCTCGGAGGACCACGGCATGCTCCTGCTGCACGTCGGCGAGGGACACCCGGTCCTGGTCTACCCGAAGGGCGACGCACACGAGCCCGCGTCCTTCACCGTCCTGAACCTGCCGGTGGCGGACGTCGACGCCGCGGTCGACGAGCTCGTCGGCCGCGGTGTCGTGTTCGAGCACTACGAGGGCATGACCGACGAGCAGGGCATCAACCGACGGGGTGGTCCACTGATCGCCTGGTTCAGGGACCCGTCAGGCAACGTGCTGAGCGTCCTCAGCGAGCCCGAGGACACCCGGACGGCGTCGGAGTAGCGCCCGGCCGGGCTGGGGCCGGCCTCGCTGGGCCTGGCTGGGCCCGGCCGGACTGGGCTGGGCTGAGCTGGGCCCGGCCGGACTGGTTGGCCAGGGCCGGGCCGTGGGTCGTGCTCAGCGCCGGCGGTGGGCGGGGAGCGTCCGGCCGCCGGCGTGTCGGCGACGGGCGACGACCGTGAGCGCGATGCCCGCGGCGAGCAGGCCACCGGCGATGCTCAGCGGGACCGTCGGGTCCGAGCCCGTGTAGGCCAACTCGCCGGCCGTGCCGCGGTCACCGCTGCTCACGGCCACGGCCGTGGGCACGCCGTTCCCGGCGGGCGTCGTCGCGGGGGTGGACGGCGTGGCCGAAGGGGTCGGGGTCGGTGTCGGTGTCGACACGGGCGCCGCGGGTCGGACCGTGATCGTCACGGTCGTCGTGGTGCTCGGGTTGACCCCGTTGGAGGCGGTGATCGTCACCGGCGACGACCCCGGTGCGGTCGGGGTGCCCGAGATCACGCCCGTGGTGCCGTCGAGCGTCAGGCCGGCGGGGAGCCCGGTCGCCGTGAAGGTCGGCGACGGGGTGCCGGTGGCGGTCACGGTGTACGAGTACGGCTGCCCGACCGTGGCGGGCGTCGGCGCGCCCGAGGTGATCGTGGGCGCGGGGGTCTGGGCCGGTGTCCCCGCAGCGGGGCGAGCCGGACGAAGCGGTGATCGTGTTCGTGTCGAGCGTGACCGCACCCGTCCGGGCCAGCAGTCGACCGACGACCGTCGCACCCGTGGTGGCGGTCACCGACTGCTGCGCCAGGACGGTGCCCTGGAACCGGGCGCCCGTGCCGATCGTGGCCGAGCTGCCGACCTGCCAGAAGACGTTGCACGAACTCGCGCCGCCGGTGATCGTGATGCGGGTTCCCGACCCGATCGTCAGCGTCGACGCGGCCTGGAACACCCACACCGAGTCCGCGCTGCCCGCCAGGGCTCAGGGCGCCGGTGTTCGCCAGCGCGAGCGCACCGCCCGAGTACACGCCCGGGGTGAGCGACAGGCCGTTCAACTGGCTCAGGCCGGAGCGCGTCGGCGTGAGGGACGCCGCGACGTCGTACGCCGTGGTGGTGTCCCGCTGGGCCTGGGCAGCGGCGGCGTCCGTCCGGTGCACGACCCCGTTCACGACACCGGGCGACGGCGCGCCGAACCCGGTGATCGAGGTGCCCGGGGAGACCCCGACGTCGCCGTTCACCACCGACGGACCGGTGTTCGTGACCGCGCTGGCGCCCAGGACCCCGTAGGTCGCCGCGGTGCCGAGGCCCACGGGGCCGTCGATCACCGTCGCGGCGGACGCCCCCGACGTGGAGAGCAGCACGAGGGACGCGGCGAAACCGAGGCCGGCACATCCCGTCATCACGGAGCGGAGGAACGGGGACGTTGCCATGGCGGCACCTGTCTGCGTGGGAGAGGCACGATGTCCGCGTCGACGACGCCGACATGATCTCCGGTCTGCGAAGTATGCGCCCTGGACGGCAGGTCCAGCGGGAACGAGCGGAACTCACCCCTGGACGGGGGTGCTGCCGGCCCGCGCACCTCATTGCGGCGCGCTCCGCACCCGGAGCGGAACCGACCCCCGACGTACCGGTCGTCGCTCGACTCGAGCGGACGACCGTCCTCGGCGACGCTGCTCCGCTGGATCCGGAGCAGGGCCGTACCGGCGGGTACGCCCAGCCATCCCGCGTCCTCGACCGAGGCGCCGACCGCGTCCACCGTGCTCGCCGCCGAGCCGATCCGGATGCCGAAGCGGTCCTCCATCGCGGCGGTCACCGAAGTCTGCCAGTCGGGCATCGACCGGATCACCGCCGCGACCCAGGGTGCGTAGGTCGTCCGCTCGAGCATGACCCGGACGCCGTCGAGCGTCCGCACCCGGGTGACGTGCAGGACCTGCTCGTCCGACGGGCACCGGAAACGCCGTCGCTCGACGACGGTCGTCGGCGCCGCCACCGCCGAGACGACGATGCCCCCGGGGTCCCTGCCCTGTGCGCGGGCCCACTGCGCGAAGGACTCCAGCCGCCCGGCCTCCTGGCTCCGAGCAGCGGAGCGGATCCGCCACCGTGCTCCCGGTCGGGCGTCGAGCAGGCCAGCCGACCGCAGCTCCTCGAGGGCGTGCCGCACGGTCCCACGGGCGACTCCGTAGTCCGCGGCGAACTCGTGTTCGGACGGCAGGGGGTGGCTGACGTCGAACTCGCCTCGGAGAACCCGGTCGGCGAGGTCGTCGGCGATGTCCCGGAAGAGTGCGTGCACCGCTCGAGCGTGCCGTCACTCGCTCGACCTGTCCAGGTGCACCCGGGCGACCAACGGGTGAACACCGGGATCACGGCGATCACGGCCAAGGCACCTGGACAGGGACGAGGCGTTCCTACCGCCTGCGTTCACCCCGATGCCACGGTCGTGCAAGGACCGGTTCAGCGTGCCTCGCTGTCATGCTCGGGTGCCCTCAACCAGATCCCCGGTCCGCTGGCTCTCCGTCGGCCTGCTCGCGACGCTGCTGACGTTCGCCGCTGGCGCGATCCCCGCCGCGGCAACCGAGGCGACCACCACGACAGCGCCGACGACGCCGACGTCGAGCCCCTCCTCGGCTCCGGCTCCGGCTCCGGCTGGTCGGCTCGAGCTCACCACCACGAACCCGACCCAGGGACAGCCGCTCCGGTTCTCGTGGTCGACCACGACTCCCGACGCGAAGAACTGGGTCGCCGTGTACGACGACCCGGCACAGGCACCGGTCCACGAGGCGCACGTCGGTGCGAGCACCGCCTGGGCGTACGTCCCGGGTGACGGCGGCACCGTCACGATCCCGTCCACCGCCCTCACCCCGGGTCACCCGGTGGTCGCCTACCTCCTCGCGCAGGACGGGTACCGGTGGCTCGCACAACCCGTGACCTTCACCCTCGCGGCGGCTCCCGCGGGGCCGTCGGGCACCGGTACCCTGCACCTCGAGTCGACCGGGGCACACGTCGGGGACACGATCCGGTTCAGCTTCTCGACCGACTCGCCGGATGAGAAGAACTGGATCGGCGTGTACGCCGATCCGTCGTCCGTGCCCGCCGGCGGACAGTCGCACGGAGCCTCCACCACCTGGACCTACGTGCCCGTCACGACGACCGGCACCGCCGGCCTGTCCACTGCCGGACTGCCGGCCGACGTCACGATCACCGCGGTGCTCCTCCACGCCGACGGCTACCAGCAGCTCGCACCTCCGATCACCTTCACCCTGGCGCCGAAGCCGCCGCTGGTCGGCAGCGGAGCCGCCACCACCCCGCACTTCCTGCTCGACGACGTCGTCGAACCCACCACTCGCGCAGGTGCGTCCATCGGCCGGAGCGTGGCGGGACTGTGGCGGTCCACGGACGGCAGCGCACCCGCAGCGGGTCCCGGTGTTCGCGAAGTCGTCGGGCTCCGTCGTGGGTCTCGGTCGCCGCGGACGGCGTCCTGACGGGGACAGCACCGTCGACCTCGCCGGTGCACCCGGCGCTGCTCACGGTCGCGGCCACGGACGGCGCGGGGGTGACCGGCTCGGTCGTCGTCGAGTTCCCGATCGCCGACCCGGGACACCGCCGACCCTCAAGGCCGAGACCCTCGAGGCCTGGGACGGCGGCTCCCACGTCGACGACCCGGTCGAGAAGCTCGCCCGCTCGGTCCTCGTCGACCGGATCGGTCTGCTCGCCCTCCAGGACGCCGACGGCGACGAACCCGGTGCGCTGGCTGCGGCGCTCGGGTGGGACGTAGCAGCCGTCCGCCGACGGGCTGGCGGTCCTGTCCCCCTGGCCGCTGCACCCGCGCACCGGGGTCTCCCCGCGCCTCCAGGCCCTCAGCGTGAGCGTCGACGTCGCGGGGACGCGAGTCGTCGTCTGGGACGTCGACCTGCCAGCGAACTCCGTCGACCCCGCCTCCGTCTGCACGGAGGGCGCCGACCGCACCGTGGCGGCGGAGCGCGCCACGGACACCGCCCACGCGGCCGCCGCCATCGCGGCGCGGGTGCGGTCCGACGTCCGGGTCGGCGGCGCCCGGGTGGTGCTGCTCGGAGCGTTGCGCTCGCCCTCCCACCTCGACTGGACCCACACCGACGACACGTGCGGCGCCGGACCGGTCGCCTGGCCGGTCACGAGCGCGTTCACCGCCGTCGGCCTGCGGGACGCCTTCCGGACGGCCAACCCGTCGGTGGCCTCGCACCCGGGTGCCACCACTGACGTCTTCGACGGCCGGCCCGCTGTCCCGAACACCGCCGTTGCCGCGGTCGAGGTCCCTGCGAGCACTGGACGACAGGACGCTCGTCCTGGTGTCGGGTCGGATCGCCGTGACCGAGGCGCACACCGCCGTCGACGGGTTCCCGGTGGCAGGGTCCCGTGCGAACCGGTGGACCTCCGACCACGCGGCAGTCGCAGCGAGCCTCGTCCTGCGCGCGGACGCCGGCTCCGGTCCCGCGGGCGGTCCGGGGCGACCTGGAGGCGCGGCGCCGGTCGCCGCGTCCGGCTCGCCCGGGCCGCACCACGCGTCCGACCACCGAGCGTCCGGCCCGTCCGGCCCGCTCGCCTTCACCGGCACCACCGGCCTGCTCGGCCTCGCCGCCGTCGCGCTCGCCCTGCTCGCCCTCGGCGCGTTCGGTCTGCTCCGCGGACGGCGTCCACCGCGGCTGGACGGCGATGCGGTCGGCCCTGACGACACCACTCCCCACCACCTCGACCTGGAAGGCCCCGATGAGCACGAGGAAGCCCGAGCGCGGCGCCCCGGACGTCACCCTGACCGGCGCACCGCCACTCACTCCCGACGCCACGTACCCCACGACGGTCCGCTCCGGCGTCAGTCGGCGGGCGCTCCCTCGTCGGCGGCGCCGCGGCGATCATGGCCGGTGTCGCCGCCGGCTCCGCGTTCGGTCGCGGCGCGGTCGCGAGCGCTGCGGCGTCCACGGCCTCGCGGAGCGGAACGATCAAGGACGTCCGACACGTCGTCGTGCTCATGCAGGAGAACCGGTCGTTCGACCACTACTACGGCACGATGCCCGGCGTCCGCGGGTTCTCGGACAAGCAGGCGCTCGAGCTGCCCACCGGCCAGGACGTCTTCCACCAGCCCGCACCGGCGCGCACCGACGGTGGCGTCATGCTGCCGTTCCGGCTCGACACGACGAAGTACAACGCCCAGAACGCCGGCGGGCTGGACCACTCGTGGAGCGGCGGCCACACGGCGTGGAACGACGGCGCCTGGAACCAGTGGGTCGACGCCAAGAGCGCCCAGACGATGGGGTACTTCACCCAGGAGGACATCCCGTACCAGCGGGCGCTCGCCAAGGCGTTCACGATCTGCGACGACTACCACTGCTCGCTCAACGGCCCCACGACCCCGAACCGGCTCTACCAGTGGTCCGGGACCATCGACCCCACGGGCGGCCGCGAGGGTCCGGCGACGGACAACCCGGCCGACTACGACCCGGTGTACTCGTGGACGACGTACGCCGAACGACTTCGCAGGCGGCCGGTGTCTCCTGGAAGACGTACGCGAACGACGAGGTCGGGGACAGCGGCGCCGACCCGTACGTCGGCGACTACGGCGACAACCCGCTCTGGCTGTTCGGGCAGTACCACGAAGCCCTCGCGTCGTCCGACCCGGCGCGTCAGCAGCTCGCCGAACGGGCCGGACTGCACGACGGCTGGAAGCCGAACTCCGGCAAGGGTCTCGACGTCCACCACCTGCTCGGCCAGTTCGGGCACGACTGCGCCACGAACAGCCTGCCGACGGTCTCCTACGTCGTCGCGCCCTACGGCTGGTCCGAGCACCCCGCCGCGAGCCCGGACTACGGCGCCCACTACACGAACGCCGTCGTGCAAGCGCTCTTCAGCAACCCGGAGACCTGGGCCTCGACGGTCCTGCTGGTGAACTACGACGAGAACGACGGCTACTTCGACCACGTCGTCGCGCCGTTCCCGGAGCCCGGCACGCCCGACGAGTTCGTCGCAGGGTTGCCGATCGGGATGGGTGCCCGCGTCCCGATGACCGTCGTGTCTCCGTGGAGCCGTGGGGGTGGGTCAACTCGCAGGTGTCCGACCACACGTCCGTCATCCGGTTCCTCGAGCAGGTCACCGGGGTACGCGAGCCGAACATCTCCGCCTGGCGGCGCACGGTCTCCGGCGATCTGACGAGCTGCTTCGACTTCACGACACCGGACACGAGCATCCCCGGGGCGGACGTCGTGCCGGGCCTCGACCAGACGCAGGCACTCGTCTCCGCCGCTGACGCCGATCACACCAAACCCCCGATCCAGCAACCCGCGGTCGGCGCCCAGCGCATGCCAGCGCAGGAAGCCGGAAGCGCCAAGCACCGGGCGCTGCCGTACCGGCAGCGCGCCGACGCCGACGCCGCCGTCGACCGGCGGACCGGCCGGGTGACCCTGACGCTCGCGAACGACGGGACGCAGGGCATCAATCACCTGGTGTACCCGAACATCGCGCTGCCGTTCCGCGCCGAGCCGCGGACGATCGCCGCAGGCGCCTCGTCCGAGTGGGTGTGGGAGACCGCGGCGACAGACGGCCGTTACGACGTGAGCGTCTACGGACCCGACCGGTTCCTCCGCCGCTTCGCCGGTACCGTCGTGCCCGGCGACCGGACCGATGTGGGCCTCCCCCACGCCTCGGTCGTCGCGGACCACCGGGGTCGGCCTGCATTGCAGGTCGTGCTGGAGAACGACGGACACGCCGAGGTGCGGTTCGACCTCTCCTCGAACGACTTCGTCGAGCACACCGACACCGCCCACGTGCACGGGACGGGACGGGAGACCGTCCGGTGGCCGCTCGACCCCTGGGGGTACTACGACGTCGTCGTCACGGCGAACACCGGCACCGGCTTCCGGTACCGCTTCGCGGGGCGCGTGGATCGCTGAGCGACAGCGGATCGTCGGCGGCCCGGTGCGTTCAGGGAGGCGGCGTGGCCGACGTCCCAGCGGACCGTGACGGTACGGTCGTCCCCCGGGTCGAGCGGCGTCCGCCGACCGAGCACCTCGAGCTCGACGAGGTGCGCGTCCGGTCGGAGGTCCTCGAGGTCGGCGATGGCGGCCGACACCGGGCGTTGTGCCCACAGTTCGAAGCGGCATCCGCCGTCCGGGAACACGGCGGATCGGTCCTCGCCGTCCTCCTCCGCCGCGTGCAGGCGGAGGACCGTGCCGGACGCGCGCCGGTACGTGATCGCGGTCCCGGCCCGGTACCCGCGCTTGGTGACACCTTCGCCGACCGGCAGGGCGACCCCGAGGCTGCTCCACCGACGGCGCGCTCCCCTCCCACGTGCCGAGGTCGACCTCGTCGGTCAGGGCTGCACCCTCGACCAGGACGGTCCCGCCGTCGTCGGTCCGGACCTGGCAGACCTCCCACGGAGCCCACCGGGAGGTGGTCGCGCCGCGGTTCTCGAACGTGATCCGTTCGGTGATGCGGCCGGCTCCCTCGAGGACGAACTCGCGGACGATCCGCAGACCCGTGGCACCGTCGTCCGGGCTGCGCAACGAGATCGTGGTCGCGGTCTCGTCGAGGACCTCCCACCTGCCCGAGTCGAACGCACCGTCCGGCGGGCCGTGCCACTCGTCCGGCGTCGTCCATCCCTGGGGCGACGGCCACGTCTTCGATCCGCCGGTGTTCGCCCAGGTGCTCATCCCGCCGGTTCCGTCCGGCCACTCCTCCAACGGCAGTACCGGCCGGAAGCGCGCGTCGAGCAGCTCGGGGTTCTGCCAGAGGACCTCTTCGTCGTCGACCCGGAGGGACAGCAACCGGCCGCCGAGCGACGGGGCGAAGACCGCCGTGAGACCGTCGCGCCGCAGCGTGTGGAGCGGGAGGTCCACGCTCACCGGACCGGAGCAGTCGGCGGGACGAGCACGACCTTGCCGGTCGCGCCCGCCGCGGCGATACGGTAGCCCTCGTCCGCGTCGAGGAGCCCGAGCCGGTGCGAGACCACGACCTCGGGGTGGAGCCCAGCGGCGGCCAGCATGCCGGTCACGTCCTCCATTCCCTGCAGGGACGTCACCCAGGACGCCGTGACGGTGAGCTGCTTGTGCAGCAGCGTGTCCGAGACCTCCGTCTCGAGCCGCCCGCCCTCCCCGATGAGACCCACCCGTCCCCACTCGGCGGCCGCGTCGACGGCCGTCGACCGACCGGGAGTCGAGCCCGAGCAGTCGACCGTGACCTGGCAGCCCACGCCGTCGGTGAGCTCCATGATCCGGTCGACGGCGTGCTCGTCCGCGAGGACGACGTCGTCGACGAGTCCGGTCGATTCGACGAAGGCGATCCGCTCCGGGCTGCGCTCGACGCCGATCACCCGGCGGGCGCCGAGCAGCCGGCCCAGCATCGCCGCCGCGAGACCGACCGGACCGAGTCCGACGACGAGCAGGTCCTCGCCGCCGTGGACCCTCGTCCGGACGAGTCCCTCGTACGCGGTGCCGAAGCCGCACGCGATGAGCGCACCGTCGACGTACGTCAGGTCACCGAGGAGCGGGACGAGGGTCGACTCGTCGGCGAGCACGTACTCGGCGTGCCCGCCGTCGCGCTGCCATCCGTAGGACGCCTTGTGTGCTTGATCCGTGCAACTGATGAAGTACCCGCTCCGGCAGTTCCGGCACCGGCCGCATCCCTGGATGTGGTAGACGATGACGTCGTCCCCCACGGCGAAGCGGGTCACGCCGGGGCCGGCTGAGACGATGCGTCCGGACGGCTCGTGCCCCGCGACGACGCCCTTGTAGGCCGGCGCTCCGCCCAGACCCTTGTGGGTCTTGTAGCCGCGGTAGATGAACCCGATGTCGCTGCCGCAGATGCCCGAGGCACCCACCTGCACGAGGACCTGCCCGGGCCCGGGTACGGGCACGGGAACCTGGCGGACCTCCGCCGTGGAGTCTCCGGGGAGGTAGACGCCGGGCATGGTCGTGGTGGTCGTGTGGGTCACGTCGGTGATGGTCATGTCAGTCGTCCTCTCGGGCCCCGCGACGGCGGGACAGGGTCACGTTCAGCAGGACCGCGAGGACGATGATGACGCCGCGGACCACGTTCTGCAGGAAGGAGTTCACGCCCAGCAGCACCAGGCCGTTGCCGATGAGCGTGATGAAGATCACCCCGAGGAACGTGCCGATGAGGCTGCCACGGCCGCCGGTCATCGCGGTGCCGCCGACGACGACCGCAGCGATGACGTCGAACTCGAGGCCGTTGGCGGCGGTCGAGTTGCCCGAACCGAGGCGTGCCGTGAGCAGCACGCCGGAGACCGCCCCGAGGAATCCCGTGATGGCGAAGAGCGCGACCCGTACCCGGCGCACCGGGATGCCGGCGAGGCGCGCCGCCGGCGCGTTTGCCGCCGATGGCGAAGACGGAGCGGCCGAACGGGGTCTTCCGGGCGATGAACCCGAACACGAGGAACGCGACGATCATCACGATGGCCGGTGTCGGGATGCCGAGCACGTCGCCGTTGAGGAAGTCCATCACGGGGTCGGCGTCCGGGATCTGCACGGGCAGGGCGTTGGTGACGAACTGGGCCAGGCCGCGCAGGACGCTCCACAGACCGAGGGTCGCGATGAAAGACGGGACGGCGAAGCGCGCCCGGAGGATGCCCGCGAGCGATCCCCACGCGGTGCCGATGGCCAGGGTGAGGATGATCGCCAACCACGTCGGGAGCCCCCACTGCGAGATGGCGGACGCGGCGACGACGCTGGAGAGGGCGACCGCAGGGCCGGTGGACACGTCGATCTCGCCGGCGATGATGACCGAGCGTCATGCCGGTCGCGGCCACCCCGATGAGCGCAGCGTCTCGGAGCAGCCCGCTCTGGTTCGCAGCGGTGAAGAACCCGACTGCGTTGAAGGTCAGGTACACGTAGAGCAGGACGATCGCGACGAGCAGCCCGACGATGTTGACGAGGGTGGTGTTGCCGCCGATGGCGCGTCGGGCGCGCGTGAACGGGCCCGGCCGGGCGTCGGCGGCACCGGTGGTGGTCTCGGGAGTGTTCTCCACGGTGGTGGTCATGTCGGTTCCTTCACTCGGCACGGACGTCGACGTCCGTCGGGTCGGTGGGTTGTGCGGGTGTCGTCGCCGGGTGGGCGCCGGGATCGGAGGCGACCCCCATCGAAGCGGCGAGGACGTCGGGCACGGTGATGTCGGGCGCGCGGAACTCCTCGCGGATCCGGCCGCCACGGAGCACGAGGACCCGGTCGCATGCGAGCGGGAGCTCTTCGGCCTCGCTGGAGACGAAGACGACGAGCTTCCCGCTGTCGGCGACCTGGCGCATGATGTCGTAGATCTGCGCCTTGGCTTGCACGTCGACGCCCCGCGTGGGTTCGTCCAGCAGCAGGACGTCGCTGTCGGCGTGCAACCACCGCGCGATGACGGCCTTCTGCTGGTTGCCTCCGGACAGGGTGTTGATCGGTCGGGTCATGTCGTCCGCCTTGATCGCGAGCCGCCCGGCGAGGGCCCTCGTCGCCTCGCGGATCTTGCCCGACGCGAGGACACCGCCCGAGGACACCCGCCTCCAGTCGGACATGACGATGTTCTCGTCGATGCCGAGCCCCGGGATGATCCCGGTCCCCTTCCGGTCCTCGGGTGTCATGCCGACACCGAGTTGCCGCATCCTGCGGGGTGGGGTGTTGCTCGAGCCGGCCCCGGACGGAGACGGCTCCCGAGCGGATCCGGTCGTACCCGGCGATGGCTCGGAGCAGTTCGGTCCGCCCGGTGCCGAGGAGCCCAGCGATGCCGAGCACTTCACCGGCGCGGCCCTCGAACGAGACGCCGTCGAGCTTCGGGGCGAGGACGACGTCGTCG
Organism: Curtobacterium sp. AC273; assembly: GCF_979253735.1. NCBI lineage: Bacteria > Bacillati > Actinomycetota > Actinomycetes > Micrococcales > Microbacteriaceae > Curtobacterium > Curtobacterium sp. AC273. The sequence goes on from NZ_CEEDDU010000006.1 coordinate 342,905, forward strand.
ACGCGGAGCAGGACCTCGCCGTCCGTCCGTGCCGTGCGGACGGTAACCGTCGACTCGAGCGCTTCCCCGAGCATCAGGTGGATGATCCGGTTGGTGTCCGCACCGCTGATCGAGACGGTCTCGATGACGCGCCCGTTCCGCATCACCGTCGCCGTGTCGGCGATCTGTCGGATCTCGTCCATCCGGTGGCTCACGTACAGCACGGCCACTCCCTCGGCGGAGAGACGCTGGACGGTGCCGAGGACGACGTCGACCTCGGCCGAGGCGAGTGCGGACGTCGGCTCGTCCAGGATCAGGAGCTTCGGCTCCTCCTGGACGGCGCGGGCGATCTCGACGATCTGCTGCTGGGCGAGGGTGAGCGTCCCGACGACCGCGTCCGGGTCGATGTCCGCTCCGAGGCGCTCGAGCGTCGCTCGGGCCGATGCGGTCATCCGTCGTCGATCGATCCCGAACCCGCCCATCGGCCACTTCCCGAGACTCAGGTTCTCGGCCACCGTGACCTCGCGGATGAGGCTCAGCTCCTGGTAACAGGTGGCGACGCCACGGCGACCGGCCTCGTTCACCCCGCCGTCCAGGGGCTCGCCGTCGATGCGCACCTCGCCGGTGTCCGGGCGTTCGACGCCGGAGAGCAGACGGATGAGCGTGGACTTGCCTGCACCGTTCTGCCCGAGCAGGGCTCGGACCTCGCCGGGCTGGATCGTGAAGTCGACGTCGTCGAGCGCGACGACCCCGGGGTACTGCTTCCTCGCTCCCCCGGACCTCCGCGATCGCGGGACGGGTGCTGCGTTCTGGTGCTGTCGTCATCGACGGACCTCTCTCGGTGTGGGTGGCGGCGGGCCGGAGGATGCCGGACCGCCGCCCTGGTCGGTCTGCGCTCAGGGCAGGCCGTCCTTGTGGGTCTCCAGCCACTTCGCAGCGTCGTCCGGCTGGTAGAGGTCGATCGGAGCGTCGACGACGTCGCCCTTCTTGCCCTTCCCGTCGATGGCCTTGGCGGCGGCGTCGGTACGCGAGCTTCCCCGCCTGGATCCCGGAGATGTCGACGACAGCCTTGAGCGTCGTGCCCTTCTGCAGCTCACTCGCGATGTCACTCGTCATGTCCGACCCGAAGACCGCGACCTTGCCCACCAGCCCGCGGTTCTCGACGGCCTTGTACGCACCGACGGTCGCACCGCCGGCTTCGCCGTACATGCCGTCCAGGTCGGGGTGCGCGCTGAGCATCTGCTCGGCAGTGGGGACGGCTTGGTCGACCTCCGCTCCCTCCTGGTTCGCGACGAACTGCGCGCCGGGGAGCGCCTTGGTGAGCGCGTCCTTGAAGCCGGCGAAGCGTTCCTTGCAGACCTCGTACTGCTCGCAGTTGATCACGCCCATCTTGGGAGCGTCGATGCCCTTGCCCCTGAAGTACTCGGCGGCCTTGTCGCCGAGCATGGACCCGAACTTCGCCGGGTCGCCGAGGACGTACGCGGAGACGTACTTCTGCACGGCGGCGTCGGAGACACAGGTGTTGTAGCAGACGACCGGGATGCCGGCCTTCGACGCCTGCTTCACGGCGGGCAGGCTGCCGTCGGTGGATACCGCCGACATGATGATGGCGTTCACGTTCGACGAGACCAACGTGTTCATGAAGGAGCTCTCCTTCGAGACGTCCCCGGCGGACGTCGACTCGAGGAACTTCACCTTCGTGTCCGACGCGTCCGCCGCGTCCTCGACGCCCTTCTTGACGCCGCCGTAGAAGCCCTGGGAGTCGAGGTACATGGCACCGATGCGGAGGTTGGACCCCTTGCCGGTGCCGGCGGAGGGGACGGAGCACGCGCTGAGGGCGAGTGCCACGGCGGCGACGCCCGCGGCGATGGCTGCGGCTCGTCGGAGGTGGGTTCGGGTCAGTGGTGGATCGTTCCTTTCTGGATCCGGCGACACTGCCGGTTCGGGCGAAGGGCCCGGAGTCAGTCGAGGACGGCGTCCGCGACGTGGAGCGTGCGGGACGCGGAGAGTTCCGCGTGCAGGGCCCGGAGCCGGGCGACGAGCGAGTCGCGCTGCTCCGCGGGGTCGGTGTGGAACAGGAGCATGGTCGGCAGCGAGGTCGCGAAGTAGTCGATGTCCGTCGGCGCCGCGGCGACTCGTCGATGAACGCAGCCAACTCGTCGAGCCGCTGTCGGGCTGCGGGTCGTCGGCCGAGTCGATCGAGCGCGGCGACGGACCAGACGCTCCGCTCGGTGAACGGCGCGGTCGCCATGTCGGAGAAGTCGCCGTGTGCGTCGGCTGCGGTCCGCCAGGGCCTCCTCCGCGCTCGCGGACCGGCCGAGCTCGGAGAGCGCGTCACCGAGCGCCAGGTGCAGGTCGGCGGTCGTGGCCAACGGGTGCCTGGCTTCTCCCAACGACGCCGGCGGGTGCAGTGCCGTCTGGACGGCGTCCGCCGCGGCCACCGCGTCCCCGGCTGCCAGCGCAGCACGACTGCGTGCCAATGCCGCCCGGTCCCGGGCCGCCAACACCCGGCCTTCCCCGCCCTCCCACGGTTGGAACGCCCGACCGGACAGGACGATCGCGGCGTCCTCGGGACGACCGAGCTCGAGCAGGAGGTCCACGCGGCTCAACGTGAGGTCGTCGCGCTCCGCCACCAGATCGGCTCGCTCGTCGAGCACCCGGAGTCGTTCCTCCGCGCTCGTCCCGGTACGGGCGGCGAGTTCGTCCGCCTCGTACAGCAGGCGGGCATCGTCCGGCAGCGCTCGCCGAGCCGCGGCGTGGTGTTCGCGAGGCCGCTGCGGGGGTCACCGTGTACGTTGACGGCCGCGACACCGAGGTTGCGGTGCAGCACGGCGGCGTCGAGGCCCGTCGCCCCGGCCGGCGACCCCGTAGCCAACTTGTCGCCCGCTTCCTCCACACGGCCTCGGTCGTAGAGCCACGAGCCGAGCATGGACCAGAGCACCGGAACCCCGGCATCGAAGGCGACGACCCGGCGCAGGTGCATCGACGTCGGTCGAGTCGTGACGGCAGCGCGTTCGTGTGGTCGGTCGCTGCCCGCGTAGACCACGGCGCGATGGGCGTCGTCGAGTCGACCGGCCTGGAGCGCGAGGTCGGCGACGTGCACGGCGACCAACGGCCGCACGTTCACCTGCCCGAGTGCCTGACGGCCGGCTCGGGCCTCGGCGAGGGCCAGCAGCTGCTGGGGACTCCGTGAACCCGTCGACCGAGCGGTACTCGAGTGCGACGTCGAGCAGGGTGGTGGCATCGTCGCTGACCAGGCGTCCGGCGAGGTGGCGTGCCCACTGGTCGAGCGGGTCGAGACGGAGCGTCTCGGCGAGGAGTGTCTCCGCTTCCCCGGTCCGTCCGAGTCGGCGGAGCACCACCACGGCGATGTCGCGCGCCTGGAGGTGCTCCCGATCGTGTCGCAGGACGGCCTCCACGTGCTCGAGCGCCGCGGACGGGTCTTCGCCGGCGATCGAACGTGCCAGCGCCAGGTGCGCCGGGGCCGCTTGCGCTGCGTTCCACGTCGCCTTCCCAGGGCGCGCCGACCGTCGTCGCGACGGCCGGACCGAGCAACGCCAGGCCGAGCCGGTAGTGCGCCTCGCCGTCGGACGGGTTCGGTGCCCAGGCGGTGAGACGGTCGACGGCGCTCTGCAGGTGCTCGACGGCGCCGGCGTAGTCCGCCGCGGCGTACCGGCGATTGCCCAGCGCGATGTGCGCGCGGACGTCCCCGGGGTCGCGGCGCAGCGCTTCTTCCCAGTACGGCTCCGGCGATCGGGTCGCATGCCGGTACTGCTCGAGGTAGCCGCCGATGGGCACGAGTTCCTCGACGGTGGCCACCGATGCCGGTGCTGGCGGTGCGATCGCTGCCGCCGGTGTGTCGACGGGTCCCTCCGGGATCGGTCGTCGGGAGAACCGCACGAGCTCCGCTCCCGGCGCACACCGCGACCCGCACGTCGAACGGGGCGACGTCGGCCGGAACGGTCCAGTCGACGATCACCGGTTCGCCCGGGGCGAGAGTCCGCTGCCAGCTCGTCGAGCACCCTGCCGGACCGATCTTCGATCCGCAGCACCGCGTCGTCCGCCACCACGCTCGACGAGACACCGATCCGCAGCGTCGCGACGCCGACCACGTCGACCCGGATCGCCGCGTCCGTGTCGCCCTGCATCGCCGGTCCGATTCCGCTGATCGGGTACCAGTACTGGGAGAAGCTCTTGGTCTCTCCGGGCTCCAGGTACGAGAAGTCCGGCTGGTTGTCGGTGTACACGCCGGCCATCAGCTCGACGTAGGGGCCGTCCGTGTCGGTGAGCATCGCGTCCCACGTGTGACCGAAGGGTGCGTTGCCCCACGTCCACTGCTTCTTCCCCGGCGAGATGGTCGGTCCGCCCAGTGCACGAACCCGGCCTCCCGCCCGTGGTCGTAGCCGCCGAAGAACGCGTCCTCGGTGTCGGTGACCATGTAGGACGTCGGTACGGGGATGTTCCGGTACCAGTCGAGTCGGTCGGCGTCGGGGTGGTCGGCATCGACCCGCGCCGGGTAGTCGACGCCGTAGTAGGTCGCGTCCAGGCGCTGGGGAACGTCGCCACCGCTCGTTTGGCGTGGTCGGCGACGTGGTGCACGTCCGTCGGGAAGAAGCTCTGGTAGTCGTCGTTCACCGCGGCTGCCACGTTCGCCCACCACAGGAACGTCTCGGTGCGTTCGCTTCGGTTGTAGAGGCGCACGCGAGCCTCGATCGCGGAGGAGTGCGGACGGAGCCGGATCCCGTGCATGCCCTTCATGCGGGCGAACGGGTCGTGGTCCGGAGCACCAGACGGTCACCGATCCGTCGGCCTCGCGTTCGATCGACACGTCGGTCGGCAGGTACGTCGCCGGCCGGTGGTGCTGCGCAGTTGAACTCGACGCCACCGGAGATCCACGGTCCGGCCAGCCCGACCAGCGCGGGCTTGATGACGTTGTTCCGGTAGAAGAAGTCGTGGTCGGTCGTCTTGTCGTACCCCACGTGGATGCGACCGCCGAGCTCCAGCCGGACGACGACGCGCACCCAGCGGTTCTCGAGATGCACGGCCTGCCACAGGTGCGGCTGCTTGTCCTGTGCGATGCGCTCGTGGAACGGCAGCGGGAACACCCGCCCCGGACGATCCTTGGTACACCCGACGGTCCAGGAACTGCGGGAACCGATCCGGGTCGAGTGGCTCGTACGTGTCGATGACGAGCGGTTCGGACCAGGCCGCGACGGGGAGACCCGCCTGGTCGGCGGGGATCGGAGGGAGATCGAGCCTCGACTCTTCGTTGAGCATGCAGCGATCGTACGGAGGCGTTCGGGTGCCACGGAACGGTCGATCCGACGGAATACCTGGACGATACGACGATCGTCGCGCACGATGGGAGCGTGCTGATCGAAGACGGCTTCCCGGACAACGCCTCCGCGTCCTACCCGCTCGACGAGTCCGCCAGGCGATGACCCAACCCGGGATCGCACACTTGGTGGTCACCGACGCCGGCTACTTCCCCCGGCACAGGCGCACGGCAAGGGCGCCCGGTCGGGACATCGCAGTGCGTCGTCCTGGTCTGCGTGCTCGGCGGCGGCCAGGTGCGCGTCAGCGGGGTCCGGCACGACGTCCGCCGTGGCCAGGTCGTCGTCCTGCCGCCCAACGTCGCGCGCCTCCTACGAGGCGGACGCCGACGACCCGTGGACGCTGTGGTGGGTGCACCTGACCGGCCGCGACCTCGAGGAGTTCCTGCACAGCAGCGGGATGACGGCGGCTCAGCCGGTACGGCACCTGCAGACGTCTACCGACCGGTGTCCCTCATCGAGGAGATCGTCGCCGCCATGGAGCGCGGTGACACCGACGCGAGCCTGCTCGCCGCGTCCGGCGCTGCGTGGCACCTGATGGCACAGCTGTGCGCCGAACAGGTCGCCGGCGCGTCCGCTCTCCCGGTGGTGGACGCTGCCCGCGACTACATCGTCGCCAACCCGGCGGAGCCGATCGGCGTGGCCGGACTCGCCGCCATGGCGCGGATGAGTCCGTCGCGCTCGCTTCGCAGTTCCGACAGCGGGTCGGCACGAGCCCGGTGCGGTTCCAGACGCAGGTGCGCATGGGTCGAGCGCGGGAGCTCCTGGACACGACGACGAGCAGCATCGAGTCCATCGCACGGGCGGTCGGCTACGGGGATCCGTTCTACTTCAGCCGTGTCTTCAAGTCCGTGCACGACGTCGCTCCGGCCGTGTACCGCTCAACGCCCCGAGGGTGAGAATCACTCGCCGGTGGGCTCCGACGATCCCGGCCGGACGGTCAGCCGCATGGCGGTCTTGCTCTTCCCGATGTGGCGCTCGAACGTGAAGCCCGCCCGCTCGAACATCGCTCGTGTGCCGTTGTGCAAGAAGGACGAGGACGTCCGCTTGCCCGGGGTGAAGCTCGTTCGGGAACGAGACGACCTCGCCGCCACCCGCCCGGGCGATGAGGTCGAGCGCCCCGCTGAGCGCCTCGTACGCCACCCCGGAACGCCGGTGGTCCCGGTCGACGAAGAAGCAGGTGATCCGCCACGGTGCCGGGCGGGACTCCCCCGCTTCGTACTGCTTGCGGTGGTAGATGTTCGGCAGTTCGACGGGGCTGCCGTACTGGCACCAGGCGATCGCGTCGTCGCCGTCGAACACGAGGGCGGCGTGCGCGACACCCTCGCCGATCAACCGCTCCTTGAACGTCGGGCCGTCGTGCTCGCGCTTCTCGGTGTCGGCGGTGTCGCCGTGGAAGTACGAACACCAGTAGCCGCCCCAGACGCCGTTGTGCTTCGCGGCGAGGGCCTTCCACGCGGGGAACGTCTCCGCTGTCAGGGGCTTGATCACGTGCGAGGTCACCATGCGCGGTCATCCTGCCACCGTGGCCGACCGGTGTCACCAGCAGGGACGTCGGCGGTCGCCGCGCGCGGCGTGTCTGGCCCGCGCGCACGACCAAAGTCCGTCCGAACCGCACGATCGCGTGGTGCGGACGGGCGTTCGTTGTGCAGTGTGCGGGACGCGGGAGCGCCGCGCAGTCCGGAGCCCCGCGACTCGGCGCCACCCCCGTGAACGACGAAAAGCCCCCGGCCGGACCTGGTGGTCCCGCCGGGGGCTTTCCTGTGGTGGGCGATACTGGGATCGAACCAGTGACCTCTTCCGTGTCAGGGAAGCGCGCTACCGCTGCGCCAATCGCCCAAGTCCCTGTCTGAACCGGAGTTCGTGCAGGGTCTTGGAGGGTGGAACTGGAGGTGGGGACGGGATTCGAACCCGCGTGGACGGCTTTGCAGGCCGCTGCCTAGCCCTCTCGGCCACCCCACCATCGAGGTTCACGTCTCCGTGAGTACCCGAACGGTGGGATACCCTCTGGTGAGTCGTAGGACTCCGAGAAGCCCCACACTCGAGCGGATGACGAGATTCGAACTCGCGACCCTCACCTTGGCAAGGTGATGCGCTACCACTGCGCCACATCCGCAAGACGTGACCAGAGCCACGTCCGTTCGTCGGCCCGCTCTCGCGGCGACGTCGTAAACTCTATACGAACCCGCGCCGTTCCACCAAAATCGTTCCCGTTCACCGGGCGTGTCCCCCGTGTTCATGCGGATCGAGCCACCGTGATGCGCGTCAGTCGGGGCGTCGGGCGGTCTCGCCACACCCGGGAGGCGCGCCGTGTTCGATCCACCTCCCGACATCCGCTACTATCGATCCGCACGCAAGTGCGAGGGGCGATTGGCGCAGTTGGTAGCGCGCTTCGTTCACACCGAAGAGGTCATCCAGTTCGAGTCTGGTATCGCCCACGTGCCCATCCAGGGCCTGAAGAACACCGAAAGAGCCCGGCGCAGTCGCGTCGGGCTCTTTTCATCGCAGAGCAGCCGACCCGACCGGACGAAGGGGCCCATGACCGACGTCGACCTCGAGTTCGCCCGGGTCCGAGCGGTCCTCGACCGTCCGACCCTGCGGCTGATGTCCCGCCCCACGAGCGCCACGGTCCTCGCGGTGTTCCGCACGGTGTTCGACCGCGACGTGCAGTACGTCCCCGCGGACCGGATGCACCTGCAGGTCGAGGAGCACGTCGCACGCCTGCAGGCCACCGGCGCCCGCGTGCCCGCGAGCGAGCAGGCACCGAACGAGCAGCAGGCGCAGCCCGGCGAACCGGACGCCCGCCCGAACGGCCGTGCGCTCTGCCGTGAGTGGGTCGCGGCGCAGTGGCTCGTCCGGTCCAACTCCCCCGACGGCGACGAGCAGTACTCCCTGACGAGCCACGCGCTCGAGGCGCTGTCCCTCGTCGACGCGTTGTCCTCCGACCGTGCGCTCATCAGCGAGAGCCGGCTCGCGATGATCGTCGACGCGGTGCACCGCTGGGCCGCCCGCGCCGAGCCGGACCCCGACGTGCAGATCCGTCGCATCGACGCGCAGATCGCCGAGCTGCAGGCCGAGCGCGAGCGGCTCGAGCGGGGCGACCTGGACACGGTGGACGACGCTCGGATGCGCGACGGCTACACGAACATCTCCGACCTCATCCGACAGCTCCCGAGCGACTTCAAGCGCGTCGAGGAAGCGGTGGCGACGATGCACCGCTCGATCGTCGAGGACTTCCGGCAAGAGGTCCGTCCGATCGGCGAGATCCTCGACGACTACCTCGCCCGCACCGACAACCTGATGGAGGCCACGCCGGAGGGCCGCGCCTTCGAAGGGGCCTTCGAGCTGCTGCGCGACGACGCCCTGCTCCTGCGGCTCCGTGAGGACATCGCCACGATCCTCGCCCACCCGTTCGCCGACTCCCTCGGGGCGGCGGAGCGCCGGGCCTTCCGGAACACGGTGAGCATCCTCCGCCAGGGCATCGAGGACGTCCTCGCGCAGCGCCGGCAGCTCACGGCGACGCTCCGCGACCAGATCGTGGCGCACGACGTCGTCCGCGACCGTGAGCTCGACGCCGTCATCCGGTCGATCAACCGCGGCCTGGCGACGTGGATGGACGAGGGGTCGGCCCGCGATCGGCTCCCGCTCGGGCTGCTCCCGGCGACCGCCGAGGTCGGCACCCTCCGCGAACGCTTCTACGACCCGGACGCCGAGTCGGTACCGCCGCCCATCGAGGAGCCGGACGACGACGTGTTCGAGGACCTCGACGTCGAGACGCTCCGCCGCCACGGCGGCCCGCTCCTCACCGAGCTCCGGGCAGCCCTGCGGTTCGCCGAGGCGGACACGAGCGTCGAGGCCTTCCACGGCCTGCCGCCCGAGCAGCGCCGACCGGTCGAGCTGTTCGGCCTGGCGCACCTGCTGACCGGGCACGAGGACTTCGAGGCCGCCGCGAGCGTCGCCCTGCACCACACGGTGCGGCCGGACGGCAGCGCGGTCGCCTTCCGGATGCCGGCCGCGGCGCTCGACGACGAACACCGAGCGGTCACCCCCGCCACGACCGACGACCAGAACGGACAGGAGGCACGGTGAGCGACACGACGCCGGCACCGGTGGACGAGACCGTCCCCTTCGAGGACCCCACGACCGTCCTGCAGGACGACGACCGTGACGAGACGAGCTTCGCCCTCTTCGAGGGCGCACGAGGGCCGGCTCGACGACCGGCAGCGCCGAGTGCGCTCGTCGCGCTCCTCCGCAACGCGTACGTGGAGCGCGCGAGCGCACGCCGACGAGTGGCGTGCGGTGCTCGACGCGGAGCATCAGCTGCGGTCGCGCCTCAACGACCTGTTCCTCGAACTGCACGTGGACCGTGACCGCGAGGTCGCGTGGCAAGCGCCAGGCGCGCTCGGAGAGCCAACGCCGCGGGTTCCCGACGCTGCTGCGCGACGTGCCGTACACCCGCGAGGAGACGCTCGTCCTCGTCTACCTGCGGATGCGCCTGCGGGCGGACGCACGACCGGGCCCGGACCAGGTCGTCGTCGACCGCTCCGAGATCCTCGGCCACGTCGCCGGCTTCCGTCCGGCGACCGCCACGGACCGCACGCGCGACGAGGGCCGGGTGGCCAAGGCGATCGAGCGCCTCGTCACCGCGCGCATCCTGGTGAAGACGACCGACCCGGACCGCTTCCGGGTGGCGAGCGTCGTCGAGGTGCTGCTCCCCCTCGAGCGGCTGCTCGACCTCGACACCTGGCTGCGGACGAACGCAGCGCGGCCAGATGCGACGACCACCGACGCGGCGTCCGCCGACGCGACCACCCCGGACGGTGAGCCGATCGACGGGGACGACCCGCGCCTCCAGGCCGACGACACCGACACCGACGACGAAGGCGAGACGGACGCATGACCGACACCGTGACCGACGCCTACGGCATGGCCGCGCTCTTCGACACCGTCGCGCAGTGGCGCGCCGAGTCGATGCAGGTCGTGAACTGGGGTGGTTTCCACGGCCACCGCCAGGTCGAGCTCTCCGGCACCGCCACCCTGATCTCGGGGGCGTCCGGTACCGGCAAGTCCACCCTGATGGACGCCTACCTGGCCGTGATGATGCCGTCCGACGTGCCGTTCAACGGCGCCTCGAACGACGCGACGACCGGGCGCGCGCGCAGTGCTGACCAGCGCAACCTGCTGACGTACCTGCGCGGCAAGGTGGACACGCGGCGCGACCCGGAGTCCGGCGCGCTGCGCGACGTGAACCTGCGCGGCGACGACCAGGACGACGTGGGGCGCGGCCGCGGTGACGTTCCGGAACGACGACGAGCGCCGCTTCACGGTGCTGCGGGCGTACATCGTGCCGAAGCGTGCGCGGGGCGTCGGCGACATCCAGATGACGATGGCGACAGTCGACGACACGTTCGACCTGCGGCGGCTCGAGGAGTTCGTGCCGTCCCGCTTCCACCACCTCGAGCTGACCGGTCGCGTGCCAGGGCTCGTCATCCGCGACACCTACCAGGAGCTCGCGTACACGCTGCAGACGCGGCTCGGCATCGGCGACTCCGGCGGCGGGAACCGGGCGATGCGCCTGCTCGCCCGGATCCAAGCCGGGCAGCACCTGCCCACCGTCGACGCGCTCTACAAGTCGCTCGTGCTCGAGACCCCCGGCACGTACGAGGCCGCCGACCGTGCCCTCGCGCACTTCTCCGCGCTCGACGAGGCGTACGAGGCGATGGACACCGAGGAGCGCAAGGTCCGCATCCTCTCCCCCATCGTCGAGCTGCACGAGGAGATCGCCCGCGCCACGGCGGCCGCCGAAGCCCTCGACGGCATCGCGACCGGCGCCGAGGTCTCCCCGTTCGCGCACTGGACCGCCTCGCGGAAGCGGGCCCTGCTCGACGCCGAGGTCGCGCGCAACGGACGCGAGCGCACGGCGTCGCGGGCCGAGGTGGCCGCGGCCGAGGCCCGGCACGCCGCCGTCGAGGTCGAGCTGCGGGACGTCGAGGCACGCCTCCGCGACCAGGGCGGCAACGCGCTCGGCCAGCTCGAGGACCGCATCGATCGGCTCACCCGGGAACGCGACGCGGTCGTCCGCACCCGGACCGTCTTCGAGGAGCGCACCGCGGTCCTCGGGTCGCCCGTGTCGTCGGAGCGGTCGTTCACCGCGATCCAACGCGCCGCGCACGAGTTCCTCGGGACGTACGCCGCCGCGCGTTCGGACCTGGACGACCGCCGCGACGCCCTGACGCGCGAGGAGTACCCGCTCCTCGACCGGGAGCGCTCCCTGCGCCAGGAACGGCAGTCGCTCGAACACCGGCAGGGCGCCATGCCGCTGCCGATGCACGAGGCCCGGCTGCAGATGGCCCGCGCGGCCGGCATCGACCCCTCGGAGCTGCCGTTCGTCGCGGAGCTCCTCGACGTGCTGCCCGGCGAGGAGCGCTGGCGCACCGCGATCGAGTCCGTGCTCGCGCCCGTCGCCCGCACACTGCTCGTCGACCAGGACCGCCTCGCTGCCTTCAGCGAGGCCATCGACGCGCTCCGGCTGCCGGTCCGCATCCAGTTCGAGGGCGTTCCGACCGGGCCGCACATCGACCTCGACGGCGACCCCTCGATGGTGTCCGGCAAGCTCGCGATCAAGTCGTCGCCGTTCAGCACCTGGGTGCGGGAGCGGATCGAGTCTGACCGCACCGACGCCCGCTGCGTCGCCGATGCGTCCGAGCTCGGCGGCGGCGGCCGTCGGGTCACCGAGTCCGGCCAGCTCCGCGACGGCCGACGAGGTGCGCACGGCGACCGTCGGCAGGCCAACGTCATCGGCTTCACGAACGAAGCGCGCGTCGCCTCGGTCGAGCAGGAGCTGGCGTCGATCGCGCAGGACCTCGCCACGCTCGAGGCCCGGCGCACCGACGTCGCGCAGGACCTCGCGGCGCTCGACACGATCCGCGCCGCGCACCAGCACGTCGTGGACGTCACGTGGCAGGCGATCGACGTCGACGGCCTCGAGTCCTCGCTCGCCCGCCTCGACCAGGAGCGGCACGCGCTGCTCGCCGCCGACGACGGCCTCCGCACGCTGCGCGAGTCCGTCGCCCGGCTCCGGAAGGCGCTCGACGAGGCAGCGGACCGCCGCTCGGCTGCGCGGCTCACCGTCGCGCGACTCGACGAACGGCACGCCGTCCTCGTCGACGGACAGGACGCCGCGGCCGAGATCCTGTCGCGCTTCGACGACACCCCGGAGTCGCTGCCGGACGCCGCGCAGTCGCGTCTCCTGGAGGAGACCTTCGAAGAGGTCGGCGCCCCGGACGGCATCGACGGCTTCGACGACGCCACACGGCGGCTCCGGCGACGCCTCGAGGAACGGCTGTCCCAGGCGCTCGACGGTGCCGCGTCGGCATCGACGGCCCTCACCCTGACGTTCCAGCGCTACCAGGATGCCTGGCCGGACCCGAACCTCGGCACCGGGGTGGCCTCGTACCCGGACTACCACGCGATCCTCGACCAGATCGTCGCGACCGGCCTGCACGCCCGACGCAGCGAGTGGCGCCGACGGCTGTCGCAGTGGAGCGGCGAGGACCTCGTCCCGCTCGCCGGCGCGTTCGACCGTGCCGTCGTCGAGATCGAGGAGCGCCTCGAGCCCGTCAACGAGATCCTCCGCGAACTGCCCTTCGGCGCGAACCGCGACCGGCTGAAGATCCAGATCCGCCGCGTCACGCGCGAGGACGTCACCCAGTTCCGCCGGGAGCCTCCGTGCGCTGTCCGCCTCGGTCGAGACCGAACTGACCGACGACGTGCTGGAGACCCGGTTCCGCCGGCTCCGGCGCTTCATGGCCGTGATCCGCCCCCGACACGGACGCACCCCGCGGTCGCACGACCCAGCGCGACGCGGTGCTCGACGTCCGTCGGCACATGGAGATCACCGCCGTCCGGTACGACACCGACGGCAACGACCTCGGCGTGTACTCGTCCCTCGGCGACAAGTCCGGTGGCGAGACGCAGGAGCTCGTGGCGTTCATCGTCGGGGCGGCACTCCGCTACCAGCTCGGTGACGAGACCCGTCCGCGGCCCCGGTTCGCGCCGGTGTTCCTCGACGAGGCGTTCATCAAGGCGGACTCGGAGTTCGCGGGGCGTGCGGTCACCGCGTGGCTCCGCCTCGGGTTCCAGCTCGTGGTGAGTGCGCCGCTCGACAAGGTCACCGCGCTCGAGCCGTCGATGGAACGCCTCCTGTCGATGCGAAAGCACCCGGACACCGGCCACTCGTCGATCACCGAGATCGCGCGGGTCTGACGCGCGCGGCTGGCGCCCGGCCTGCCTGCTGTGCCGAGATCGCACTTCGTGGCGGGGCGGCCGGGGCTGCCGCGCAAACGTGCGATCTCGTCGGCGCGTTGCGCCCGCTCGGTGTGCGCACCTGCGGGCCTGGAGGCGCAGTGCCAGCCCGCCCCGCGCCTCCAGGCCGACGACGTCACCGGCTCGACGCCCGCGCCCGAGCGGGCCGTGTTGCTCACGCTCGGTGCCCGGAGCGGCGCGTGCGCCCGCTCGCCCGCGGGCGCACGCCGCCCTACGGCCGCCGCACGGCTGCTGCACGGCTGCCGAAATCGCACTTGGTGACGGGGCGGCCGGGCAGTGCGCCGCGAAACCGCGATCTCGCGGGACACGAGCGCGGCGCGTTGCGCTCTGCTCGGCGCGGGGCGTCAGGGCGTGCACGCTACGGTGAAGACGTGTTCGGACGCCGCTCCCCCAGCCCCCGCCCCGACGACTCCGCCGGTCTCGGCATCGGCGCCCTCGTGCGCGTGGTCGGCATCGACCGTGGCGGCGAGCAGTGGGCCGACGAACCCATCGGCGTGATCGTCGCGGCCGCGGGCGCCCAGCTCGGCGGTACGCAGCGGGCGTGGAACGTCGCGTTCGACGAGCCCGCCTACACGACGGACGGCCGCGGCCCCTTCGAGCGCGCGACCGTCCTGAGTCGTCAGTTGGTGCCGGTCGAACCGGCAGCGGCCGAGTAGCGGCCTAGTACTCTTCCGAGCCGCTCTTCATCATGGCGGCGACGGCCATGCACGTGCCGACACCACCGAGCACACCGACGCCGATGATGATGCCTGCGATGAGTTCGAGCATTGGTGACTCCTTGGTTGCGGGGCCGGTCTGGCTGACCCCAGGTTAGCGGATGCCGCGCATGAGCTTCAGCACCGGCTTGACGAGGACGAGCAGCACGACGCCGACCGCCACGGCGACGAGACCGAGGATCGCGAAGTACGGTGCCTCGTTGGCGGGGTCGTAGTACCGCGACAGGACGCCGGTCACCGCGGTGCCGAGCGACACCGACAGGAAGAACAGCGCGACCATCTGCGTCTGGAACTTCGGCGGGGCGAGCTTCGTCGCGACGGACTGGCCGACGGGCGAGAGCAGGAGCTCTGCGATCGTGAAGACGAGCAGGATGCCGACGAGGGCGAGGAGCGGCGTGCCGTTCTCGCCGCTGTTCACGAACGGCAGGAACAGCAGGAAGGCGACGCCCATGATGCCGGTACCGAAGGCGAACTTGGTCGGCGTCGACGGCTGGCGCGGCCCGAGCTTGGTCCAGATCGCGGCGAACACCCCGGAGAGCACGATGATGAACACCGGGTTGATCGACTGCACCCACGAGACGGGCATGTCCCAGCCGAACAGCGACCGGTTGAGCCGCTCGTCGGAGTACACGGTGACGACGGTGAACTGCTGCTGGTAGAGCGACCAGAAGACGGCACTGCCGATGAACAGCGGGATGAAGGCGAGGACCCGCGAGCGTTCCTGCGGGGTGATGCCGCTCGTCAGGATCACGACGAAGTAGCCGATGGTCGCCAGGATCACGATCGAGACCACCACGGTCGGCAGGTTCCCGACGTTCAGCAGCCCGGTGAGGACGGCGACCAGGATCACCACGAGGGCCACGACGACGAGCACGCCGACGAGCGGGAGCCGGCGGCGGTCGACGGGGTTCGCGACGTGGCGCACCGACTCCGGGAGCTTCTTGCGGCGGATCGCGTACTGCACGAGGCCCGCCGCCATGCCGACCGCGGCCAGGCCGAAGCCGTAGTGGAAGCCGAGCGAGGTCTGCAGCAGCCCCGTGAGGAGCGGGCCGAAGAACGCGCCGAGGTTGACGCCGAGGTAGTAGAGCGAGAAGCCGGCGTCGCGGCGCGGGTCCTCGCGGCTGTAGAGGCCGCCGACGATCGTCGTCGCCGTGGCCTTGAGGCCGCCGGAGCCGAGCGCGATGAGCACCAGGCCGACGCCGACCCCGGCGACACCGGGGATGAGGGCGAGGGCGATGTGCCCGAGCATCACGACGATGGCGCTGCCGAACAGGGTGCGGTCGGCGCCGATCAGCCGGTCGGCGATCCACGCGCCGATGATCGTGAAGAGGTACACGGCGCCGCCGTAGGCCCCCATGATGCCGCTCGCGATGCCCTTGTCGATCCCCAGGCCGCCCTGCGAGACCGTGTAGTACATGTAGATCAGGACGATGCCCTGCATCCCGTAGAACGAGAACCGCTCCCAGAGCTCGACCGCGAACGGTGTGGACAGTTCGAACGGCTGCCCGAAGAAGGTTCGCGTGCGTTCCGGTGGTGCGGTGGTGCCTGACATGCCCGACAGTCTGCCCCTCGGCGGAGGGCCGTGCCCCCCCCCCCCCCCCCCCCCCCCCCCCAATCGTCGAAGCTGTCTCACGAATGGCGCACGCGCGTCTTTGGAGGGTTCCCACCACCCGGCAGCGTGCGAGACCACGGCGGGGTTGTGCGGGCCGACCGCGTTCGGGCGGCTCGCAGCGCCGTCGGTAGCGTGGCTTCTGCAACACCGGACACCGCAGTTCAGGAAGGCTCCGCCCATGGTCGACACCGCACCCGTCCACAGCACGAACACGCCGAAGGCCGACGCCGCCGGCGACCCCGCCGCCGGCACGCCGACGGGTGGCACGGACACCGACGTCCGGATCGACGTCGACCTGCTCGCCGAGCTGCTGCTCGGCCGCTGGGCCGAGGACCGCCGCACCTCGCGCCGACTCGCGCTCGACCCGGCGCTGCACAAGATCGAGGGCCAGCCGATCCCCGAGCACCGGGCCCGTGCCCTCGACCAGCTGCGGGTCCTCGTCGACGCCGGCGCGATCCAGCGCCCCTACCCGTCGGAGTTCGGCGGTCAGAGCAACCACGGCGGCAACCTCGCCGCCTTCGAGGAGCTCGTCACCGCGGACCCCTCGATGCAGATCAAGGCCGGGGTGCAGTGGGGTTTGTTCGGCCTCGGCCGTGCACCACCTCGGCACCGAGCGGAACCACCGCGAGTTCCTGCCCGGGATCGTCTCGTTCGACGTCCCCGGGTGCTTCGCGATGACGGAGACCGGGCACGGTTCGGACGTCCAGAGCATCGCCACCACCGCCACGTACGACCCGGCGACCGAGGAGTTCGTCGTGCACACGCCGTTCCGCGGTGCGTGGAAGGACTACATCGGCAACGCGGCGCTGCACGGCAAGGCCGCCGTCGTGTTCGCGAAGCTCGTCACCGACGGCGTCGACCACGGCGTGCACGCGTTCTACGTCCCCCTCCGCGACGACGAGGGCGCCTTCCTGCCCGGCGTCGGCGGCGAGGACGACGGCGTCAAGGGCGGCCTCAACGGCATCGACAACGGCCGGCTGTGGTTCGACCACGTCCGGGTCCCCCGCACGAACCTGCTGAACCGCTACGGCGACGTCGCCGCGGACGGCACCTACTCGTCCCCGATCGCCTCCCCCGGCCGCCGGTTCTTCACCATGCTCGGCACGCTCGTGCAGGGTCGTGTGTCCCTCGACGGCGCCGCGGTGGTGGCGCAGAAGATCGGGTTGCAGATCGCCCTCACCTACGCGGCGCAGCGCCGCCAGTTCCCCACCGGCGACGGGACCGAGGGCGTCCTGCTCGACTACGGGCGACACCAGCGCCGGCTGATCCCCCGACTGGCGACCGTGTTCGCGCAGTCGTTCGCCCACGAGAAGCTCCTCCGCACGTTCGACGACGTGTTCAGCGGCCGCGAGGACACCCCGCAGCGCCGCGAGGACCTCGAGACCCAGGCGGCGGCGTTCAAGTCGATGTCGACCTGGTCGGCGCTCGACACCCTGCAGGAAGCGCGCGAGGCCTGCGGCGGCGCGGGCTTCCTCGCCGAGAACCGCTTGACCGGGCTCCGTGCAGACCTCGACGTCTACGTGACCTTCGAGGGCGACAACACCGTGCTGCTGCAGCTGGTCGGCAAGCGGCTGCTCACCGACTTCCGCGCGAAGGCACCGAAGGACCCGGCGTCCACCGCGAAGTTCGTCGCGGCCCAGGCCGCCGCGAAGCTCGCCGACGCCACCGGGCTCCGCCGCATCGGGCAGACCGTCGCCGACCGCGGCTCGCTCGCCGCCTCGGTGACCGACCTGCAGGACGCCCGGACGCAGCGCGACCTGCTCGCCGGCCGCGTCGACACGACGGTGACCGAGATCGGGCTCCGGCTCGCCTCCGCCGGCAAGGACCGTGCGCGCGGAGCACTCCTGCTCAACCGTTCGCAGCACGAGCTCATCGAGGCCGCCAAGGCGCACGCCGAGCTCATGCAGTGGGACGCCTTCACCGAGGCGATCGACGAGGTCCCCGAGGGCGACACCCGACGCGTCCTGGTCTGGCTGCGCGACCTGTTCGCGCTCGGCCTGCTCGAGCAGCACCTCGACTGGTACCTGCTGCACGGCCGCCTCACCGCGCAGCGTGCCCGTGCGGTGTCGGCCTACATCGACCGGCTCGTCGCCCGCGTGCGCCCGGTCGTCCCGCAGCTGCTCGACTCGTTCGGCTACGAGCCCGGGCACGTCCGCGCGCCCATCGCCCTCGGTGCCGAGCAGGCTCGGCAGGACGAAGCGCGGGCGTGGTTCGCCGCCGAAGCCGCTGCCGGGCGGCTCCCCGAGCAGGAGAAGAAGCCCCGCCCCTAGTGGCGCGCGTCGATCGCACCCCCGCACGGACGTTGCACCCCGTCACACGGGGGCGCGACGTCCGTGCGGGGGTGCAACACCGCCCGCGCCCGGCACACGCACGCGCCCAGCAGACGCCCGCCCGGAACGGCAATCAGCCCCGCGGGTCCGCCCCGTCGGCCCCCGGCGAACCGAGGTCCCCGAGCGCCCGGCGCAGCCGCGCCTCGGCGTCGTCGTCGGCAGCCGTCGCGGACGCCGACGCGTTCGCCTCGGTGACGGCCCGCACGACCTCTTCGCGCTGGATCTTCACCCCGCGCGGTGCGTCGATGCCGATGCGGACGCCGTCCCCGCGGCTGTCGAGCACCGTGATGACGATGTCGTCACCGACGAGGATCCGCTCGCCGACCTTCCGCGTGAGTACCAGCACCCGTTCAGCCTAGCGACAGGACGGGCACCCCCAGCAGGTGGACCGACTCCGGCGTGGCGGTCTCGCCCGCGCCGATGGCCACGACCCCGGCCACGACGGCCCGTCCGGCCACCGCGGACAGCATGGCGGCGGAGTCCGACGGCTTCCGCCCGACGTCGACGACGACCCACACCTGGTCCGGTGCGAGACCGTCGACGGTCGCCGCGTCGTCCCACGCCGCGACGGCGAGGAGCGCAGCCCCGTCGCGCACGCCCTCGGCCCGGGCGAGGATGCCGCTCCGTCGGTCCGCGGCGTCCGTGGGGCGGAGCGCGTACCGCGTCGCGAAGATGCCCGCGGCCGCGTCGACGTCGTTGGGGCGGCCGACGAGCAGCACGAGGTCGCCGTCGGCGGACCGCACTGCGGGGCAGGAACAGCGGCCACGCGCGTGGCCGAACGGTCGTCGAGGGCGCGGTCCGCGCCTCCAGGCAGCAACACGTCCTGGAGGCGCGACACGGCATCGGCAGGCCGGCCCGGCTCGGCGACCGGTCCGGTCGGGCGCGGGGCGCTCCCCGTGATCCCGTCCGCCACGAAGCCGTCCAGCACCGACGCGAACGCGTCGGCCCGCGTGATCGCGGTGCCGTCGCCGCCGGCGATGCGCGCCTCGGCCTCCTCGGCGTCGGCGAGGAGCGCCGCGATGCCGACGCGCTTGACGACGCCGTCGGCGATGGCCACCCGCGCGGTCGGGACCTCGTCGGGTGCGGGGACCTCCACGGTCGCCTCGACGTGCGCCTTGCGGAACAGACCGCCGATGCCCGGCGTGGTGACGCGCTCGGCCGCGACGATGCGGGCACCCGCGCCGAACTCGGCCCGGACGGCGTCGCGGACCTCGTCGAGCGTGGCGCCGTTACGCTGCAATCGGGTCGGCGGCACGGACCACTCCCACGGTCTCGATGGTGGAGCCCGCGGCGGTGGCCTCCTGGTAGGAGAGCACCGGCAGGCCGTTCGACTGCGCGGACACCATGCGGTGCACGGCCGGGCGGAGCTGCGGGGCGCAGACCAGGACGGCGGAGATCCCCTGGTCCTCGACGGCACGGACGGCGTCGCGGAGGGAGCCGAGGACCTGCTCGATGCGGTGCGCGTCGAGCACGATCTGGGTGCCCTGCTCGGACGGCCGGAGGCCCTCGAGCATCGACTGCTCGAGCAGCGGGTCGATCATGATGACCCGGAGCGTGCCGCCGTCGAGGTACCGGGCGGGCAGTGCGGGGCCGAGCGAGGCGCGGGCGGCCTCGACGAGGCCCTCGGGGTCGGTCGACACCTTCGCGCGGAGCGTGAGCGCCTCGCAGATCCGACCGAGGTCGTTGATCGGGACGCGCTCGGCGAGGAGGCCCTGCAGCACACGCTGGAGCTCGGCGAGGGACAGCATGCCGGGGACGAGCTCCTCGACGGCGGCGGGGTTGACCTGCTTGACGCCCTCGGTGAGGACCTTGACGTCCTCGCGGGTGAGGAGCCGCGCCGCGTTGTCGCCGATGATCGCCTGCAGGTGCGTGACGAGCACGGAGACGCGGTCGATGACGGTGGCGCCGGTCATCTCGGCGGCGTGACGGAGCTCGGCGGGGACCCACTTGCCGGCGAGGCCGAACACCGGCTCGACGGTCGTCTCCCCCGGCAGGCCCTCGAGGTGGTCGCCGAGCGCGAGGACGCTCCGCGACGGGGCGGTGCCGCGGCCGGCCTCGACGCCGGCGATCCGGATGGCGTAGGTCGACGGCGGCAGCTCGATGCTGTCCCGTGTGCGGACCGGCGGGACGACGATGCCCATGTCGATCGCGATCTTGCGGCGGAGCGCACGCACGCGGCCGAGCAGGTCGTCGGATGAGCCGGACACCATGTCGACGAGGTCGGGTGCGAGGAGGATCTCGAGGGCGTGCACGCGCATCTGCTCGATGAGGTCCTCTGGGGTGTCCGCGGTCGGCGCGGCGGCGGCCAGCGCCTCCTGCTCGGCACTCGCGGCGGCGGCACGGCTGGCGTTCTGGCCGATGCGCCAGCCGGTGAACAGCAGCGTCGCGCCGACGAGCAGGAACGGCAGGATCGGCATGCCCGGGATGAAGCCCATCGCGATCGCGGCGACGCCGGCGATCACCAGCGCGTTCTTGGACTGCCCGAGCTGGTTCGCCGCCGACGAGCCCATCTCGGACTCGGCGCCCGAGCGGGTCACGATCATGCCGGTGGACACCGCCATCAGGAGCGCCGGGATCTGGGTGACCAGGCCGTCGCCGATCGTCAGGATGCCGTACTTCGACAAGGCGTCGGTGACGCTCAGCCCGTTCTGCAGCATGCCGATCGCGATGCCGCCGATCAGGTTGATCACGATGATCAGGATGCCGGCGATCGCGTCGCCCTTGACGAACTTCGACGCGCCGTCCATGGCACCGTAGAAGTCGGCCTCGGCGGACACGGACGCGCGGCGTTCCTTCGCCTGCTCGTCGGTGATGAGCCCGGCGTTCAGGTCGGCGTCGATGGCCATCTGCTTGCCGGGCATCGCGTCGAGGGTGAAGCGGGCCCCGACCTCGGCGACGCGCTCGGCGCCTTTCGTCACGACGACGAACTGGATGACGATGAGGATCAGGAAGATGACCGCGCCGATGATGATCGAGCCGGAGACCGCGACGTGCCCGAACGCCTGGATGACGTCGCCGGCGAAGCCCTCGCCGAGCACGAGGCGGGTCGACGCGACGTTGAGCCCGAGCCGGAACAGGGTCGCGACGAGGAGCAGCGACGGGAACACCGAGAAGTCGAGCGGCTTCTTCACGAACAGCGTCGTGAGGAGGATCACGAGCGCCAGCAGGATGTTGCAGATGATCAGGAAGTCGAGCAGGAACGACGGCACCGGCAGGATCAGCAGCAGGATGATGCCGACGATGAAGACCGGGACGGCGAGCTTCGGCAGGTCCTTGCGGTTCATGCGGGCACCCCTTCAGGAGACGTGGTCGGGCGGAGCTTGCGGGGTCGGAGGTCACCCGTGAGCGAGGCCGGGTCGATGACCGCGGCGACCTCGTCGGGCGTGGTCGGCCGGGGTGCGGCGTGCGTGCCGGCCGCGGCGCCCCGGGCCTTGAGCGCCATCACGAACGACAGCACCCGGGCGACGGGCGTGTAGAGGTCGACGGGGACCTCCTGCCCGAGCTCGCACGCGGCGTGCAGCGCACGGGTCAGGGGCACGTCGCGGACGATCGGCACGCGCTCCTGCTCGGCGTGGTCGCGGATCATGCTCGCCACCGGCCCGGCGCCCTTCGCGACGACCCGCGGCGCGGACTTGCCCGGCTCGTACTTGAGCGCGACGGCGTAGTGCGTCGGGTTCGTCATCACGACGTCGGCCGTGCCGATGGCCTGCACCATGCGGTTCCGGCTCATCGCGAGCTGGCGGGACCGGCGCTGGGACTTCACGAGCGGGTCGCCCTCGCTGTGCTTGTTCTCGTCCTTGACCTCGCGCTTGGTCATCATGGTGCGCTTCCGGTTCCGACGGATCACGACGAACACGTCGAGGGCGGCGAGCACGAGTCCGGCGGCGATCGCGGCACGCATCAGGGTGCCGGTGCCCGCGGCGGCCGCGTCGAGCACGGCGGAGAGCGGCAGCGACCCGCTCGTCATCAGGACGGGGACGAGCGCCTGCACCGCGAACCAGAGGACGAGGCCGACCACCACGGTCTTGAGCAGCGCCTTGACGCCGTTCCAGAGCGCCTGCGTGCCGAAGACGCGCTTCAGGCCGGCGACGGGATCGAAGTGGTCGGGCTGCGGCGCCATCTTCCGGAAGTGCACCCCGCCCTGCGCCACCGCCGCGGCGACGACCGCGACCAGGACGACGACGAGCATCGGGCCGAGCGTGGCACCGATCGAGCCGAGTGCGCCGTGGAAGACCTCGTTCATCGTGCCGATCGTGGGGTCGGCGATGACGCGCTGCACGGCCCGGAGCTGGTCGGACCCGGCCGCGGCGGCGTTGCCCACGGCGGCGGGCATCATCACGGCCGCGGCGGCGATGCCGATCCACGCGCCGAGGTCCTGCGACCGACCGATCTGGCCCTTCTGGTGGACCTCGCGCATCCGCTTCTGGGTGGCCTGTTCGGACCGTTCTCCGCTGTCCGACATCGGGTCACCCCCGTCCCGTGATCGCGGCCACCGCGTCGCCGGTCAGGGACGACACGACGGACGGCAGGGCCATGAAGAGTGCGCCGGCGAAGACGACGGTCAGGCCGATCTTGATCGGGAAGCCCATCTGGAAGGCGTTGAGGGCCGGTGCGACGCGGGTGAGCAGGCTCAGGCCGACGTCGGCGAGGAAGAGCACGACGACGAGGGGTCCGGCGATCTGCAGCGTGGCGAGGAACATCTGCGACAGCGCGGTGACGAGGAGCGACGCCATCCCGCCGAGCTCGAACGTGCCGGTGAGCGGCACGGCGTCGAACGACCGGACGAGTCCGCCGACGATGAGCTGGTAGCCGCCCGAGGCGAACAGGAGCGCGAGCGACGCCATCTGGAACAGCCGGGTGAACTGCGCGCCGTTCACCTGCGACTGCGGGTCGAACGCCTGCGCCAGGGTGAAGCCGCCGAACAGGTCGATGAGGGCGCCGGCGGACTGCACGGCCGCGAAGACCAGGAACACGAGGAACCCGAGGGCGAGCCCGACGACGAGCTGCGTGACGAGGGCGAGCAGGAACGGCCCCGTGTCGAGCGAGTGGTACCCCTCGGCGACCTTGGGGGCGACGCCGATCGCCAGGCCGATGCCGAGGATCACCTTCACGGTGCCGGGGAACGCACGGTACGAGAACGGCGGCGCGATGACGAAGAACGCGACGAGGCGGACGCCGGCGAGCATCGTCGCCTCGAGGCGGTCGCCGTTGATCACGAGGTCCATCAGCCGGACCCGAGGAGCTTGGGAATCATGTCGAAGGCGACGTGGGTGAACGCGACCATCTCCGAGATCATCCAGTTGCCGCAGACGACCAGGGCGATCGCGACGGCGACGGCCTTCGGGACGAACGAGAGCGTGACCTCCTGGATCTGCGTGACCGACTGGAAGAGCGAGATCGCGAAGCCCACGACGAGCGACGTCACGAGGACGGGGGCTGCGAGTTTCGCCGAGACGAGGAGCGCCTGCAGCACGAGGTCGATGACGGCCTGCTGGTTCATGCGAGTCCCCCTGACACGACGGCGCTAGACAACGTGGTAGCTCTCGATGAGCGACTTGATGATGAGGCCCCACCTCGTCCACGAGGACGAACAGCAGGATCTTGAACGGCAGCGAGATCATCACCGGCGGGAGCATCATCATGCCCATCGACATGAGCGCAGCGGAGACGACGAGGTCGATGACGAGGAACGGGATGAAGATGACGAACCCGATGATGAACGCGCTCCGCAGCTCGGAGATCACGAACGCCGGGATCACCGTCGTCATCGGCACGTCGGCCATCGTCTTCGGGTTGCCCTGTCCGGCGGCGCGGGTGATGAGGGCGACGTCCTCCTCGCGCGTCTGGTGCAGCATGAAGGTCCGCAGGGGCTTCAGTGCCGACCTCGACGGCCTTCGCGAAGTCGATGTGGCCGGCGAGGTAGGGTTGCAGGGCGTCGTCGTTGATGTGCCCGAGCACCGGTGCCATCACGAACAGCGACAGGAACAGCGCGAGACCGGCGATGACCTGGTTCGGCGGGATGGACTGCAGCCCGAGCGCGTTCCGGGTCATCGCGAGCACCACGAAGATCTTCGTGAACGACGTCATCATGAGCAGGAGCGCCGGCGCGACGCTGAGGAGCGTGATGCCGATGAGGGTCACGACCGCCGACGACGGCGTGCCGTCCGGGCCGTTCACGCTGACGCTGAAGTCACCGTTCGCGGGCGGCGTCGGCGATGCCGGCGCGGTCGGCCGGGATCGACGCCCGCCGCGTGGGCGCCGGTCGTGGTGAGCATGAGGAAGCCGGCGACGACCGTCACCCCCAGCAGGACGAGCGCGAGGACGCGTCCGGTGCGCGCCGCGGTCACCCGGCCCGCCGGTTCCGGAGCGCCGCTGCGGCCTGCCGCCAGGTCTCGGCCGACAGGATCGAGCCCTGCAGCTGCGCCGAGGTCGGCACGACGGTCCGCTGCGCGCGGCGGTTCCGCGGGCGCATGGGCAGCGGCTCCGCCGCGTCGGCCGGGAGGCGCGGCTCGGCTGCCGTCTGCTGTGCCAGTTCCTGACGGAACTGCTCGGCCGACGGTGTCGGACGCACCGGCAGCTGGACGGGGCCCGTCACGATGGTCAGTTCCGGCGCGGGCGCCTGCCCGCTGGTGAGCAGCGCCACGCCGTGCTCGGAGACGCCGAGCACGAGGCGCTCCCCCTCGACGTCGACCACGACGACGCTCGCCTTGCCGCCGATGCCCTGGCGGGCGACGACCTCGACCGAGGCCGAACGACGACCCCGGGCCTTGCCCGCGCCGAACTGGCCCTTCGCCATGCGTCGGTGCAGCACCCACATGAGGGCGAGCACGACGCCGAGCGAGAGCGCGACGCGGAGGGCGATGACGAGCGTGTCCACGGCCGGGCTCAGAGGGATTCGGCGACGTCGAGGATCTTCGTGATGCGCACCGCGTAGTCCTGGTCGACGACGACGACCTCGCCGTGCGCGATGAGCCGACCGTTGAGCAGCACGTCGGCGGGGGCACCGGCGCTGCGGTCCAGCTCGACGACCGCTCCTGGTTCCATGCCGAGGACGTCGCGGACGGACATACGGGTGCGCCCGATCTCGACCGTCAGGGTCATCTCGACGTTGTTGATGCGGCCGAGGTTGCCGGTCGGGATCGTGGTCGCCGCCGCGCTGGGCGCCGACACGGTGCCGTTCTCGCGGACGCGCAGGGCGAACCAGCCGCCGGGGACGCCGCCGGCCGTGAGCTCGAACACCACCGTGTCCGGGTCGGCCAGGAGCGCTGTCGCCGACTCGCGGCGGGCGTCACCGAGGACCCCGACGCCGAGCACGCCCGCGGCGGCCTCGAGCGACGGACGGAGGACGTCGGTCACGTCGACGATCCCGTGCTCGGTGCCGCCCGCGGCCGCGACGGCCTCGAGGTCGGTGAGCACGAGCACCAGGTCGGCCGACAGGCCGCCGACGAACGACGCGACCACCGCGTCACCGGCCGCTTCGAGGGCGACGGGAGCCGCGCCTCCAGGCTGGAGCACCGCACTCAACGGAGCCGCAGTCGGGAGCTGCGCGACGAGCGACTCGGCCGCCTGCGTGTGGAGGGTGGTGGTGACGGTCATGCGCTGGGCTCCGATGTGGTGGTGACGACGATGCCGGCGAGGCGCGAGCCGTTCGCGCCGACCGCGGCCGTGCCGACGGGTTCGCCGTCGACCGTGATGGTGAGGGGACGGTGCTGCGGGTGCGGCAGCGGCAGGAGGTCACCGACGGCGAGCCGGAGCACCTGCGAGGGCAGCACCGGCGCCGACGCGAAGCGGAGGCTGACGCCGACCGGCACCCCGGCGAGCTGCGCGTCGAGCAGGGCGCGGGCGTCGGCGGGCGACACGTGGGTGGCGGCCTCGCCGAGCTGCGGCAGCACGGCGTCGGCGGGCAGCGCGAGCGTCCCCGGCGAGACCCTGTCACCGACCCGGATCGTGAACGAGGCGACGATCATCAGGTCGCCCTTCTGGGCGGCCTGGGCGAACTGCGAGTTGAACTGGAACCCGCCGGCCGTGACGTCGTGCGCGAGCAGGCCGCCGAACGAGTAGCGGAGGTCGTCGAGGGCGTCCTCGACGATGCGCCGGACGAGCGCCTGCTCGATGGGCGTGAACGTGCGGTCGGGCGTCGGCAGCGGCTTCGAGGCGCCGAGCGCGTGCGACACCCAGGTCAGCGCGGCGTCGAGCGGGACCTTGCAGCACGCCCTTCGGGATCACGTCCGCGATCGGCAGCAGCACCATGCCGGTGAGCGCGGGCAGTGACGCGGCGTACTCGTCGTACGTCGTCATCTGCACCTGCTCGCAGGTGACCTGGCTCACCGCGCGGACCTTCGCGGTCAGCTGGGTGCCCCACTGGCGCGCGAAGGTCTCGAAGGCGAGTTCGAGCACCCGGGCGTGCTCGCGGGCGAGCGTCGACGGGCGCGCGAAGTCGTACACCTCGGGCGCTGGCAGGGTCTCGGTCACGGGTGCGTCTATCGGTCCGCCCTGCGGCACCCGTCAGTGCTGTGCCCCCTTCTGGGGCGGTGGGCCGGACGGCGGCGGGCTGGCGGCCGGCCCGCGGTGTCAGCCCTGGTTCGCTCCGTCCTGCGCCTTCGCCAGCGCCGGCATGAGCGCACTGACGTCCTGGTCCTGGTTCGACAGGACCACGATGTCGACGCGGCGGTTCAGGGTGAGGTCGGCGTCGGTGCCGCCCTTCGCGAGGGGACGACTCGACCCGAAGCCGACGCTCTGGATGTGCTCCGCCGGCATCCCGCCCCGCTCGACGAGGTCGCGCAGGACCCCCGTCGCCCGTGCGGAGCTGAGCTCCCAGTTCGTCGCGTACGGGGCGGTCGAGTTCCGCTGGTCGGCGTGGCCCTCCACGCTGACGTCGTGGCTGCTCGTCCTGAGGACCGGCGCGATCGCGTCCATGATCCGCTTCGCCTGGTCGGACAGGTCCGCGCTGTTCGTCGTGAAGTAGGTCTCGCTGCCGACCAGCCGCACCGTGAGGCCGCGGGCGTCGACCGTGAACTGCACGTTCGAGGTCTGTCCCGCCTTCGCCAGGTTGCCCTTGATGGCCGCCTCGATGGCCTGCAGGTCGTCGAGCTCCTTCTGGGCCGCGGCGACGTCCGCCTTCGTCGCGGTCGTCGGCACGACGGTCGACGCCGGGTCGACGTTCGTGTCCTTCGCGCCGGACGAGGCGGTGGAGTGGTCCGCCTGCGACTTGTCCTCGGAGTAGCCGGAGCCGTCCTTCACCTGGTCCTTCGTGACCACGGTGCCCGAGGCGGTGTCGATCTTCTGCGACTTCACCTCGCCGAAGCCCGTCGCGAGCGAGTTCTTCAGCTGGATGTACTTCTGCTGGTCGACCGTCGACATCGCGAAGAGCACGAGGAACATGCACATCAGCACGGTGATCATGTCCATGTAGGACGCCATCCACCGCTCGTCGGGGTGCTCGGCGTCGTCGTGGCCCTTCTTCGCGCGACCGCGACCGCGGCCCCGGGGGTTGGCGCTCATCGTCAGGCCGCCAGCTGCTGGTCGTCGACGCCGGCGTCGCCCTTGCCGGCCTTGGTCTTGCCGGCCTTGGCGTCACCGCGGGCGGACGGCGGCACCATCGCGGTGAGGCGCTCACCGAGGAGGCGCGGCTGGCTGCCGGCCTGCACGGCGAGGAGCCCCTCCATCAGGAGCGTCTGGCGGTCGGCCTCGAGCTGCGCGAGCTTCCGGAGCTTGCCACCGATCGGCAGCCACATGAAGTTCGCGGTGAGGAGGCCCCAGAGCGTCGCCACGAAGGCGCTGGCGATGAGCGGCCCGAGCTCGTCCGGCTTGCCGAGGTTCGCGAGCACGTGGGTCAGCGACACCACGGTGCCGATGATGCCGACGGTCGGGGCGAACCCGCCGAGGCCCATGAAGAACGCGCTCGCGCTCCGCACCGGTGCCGCGTTCGACTCGATCTCGTCCTCGAGCAGGATCCGCAGCTCGTCACCGTCGGTGCCGTCCGCGATGTTCTGCAGCGCCTTCTTCATGAACGGGTCGTCGTGCTTGTCGGCCTCCTGCTCGAGGGCGAGCAGCCCGTTCGCACGGGCCGTCTCGGCGAGCCCGACCACGTCGTCGATGACCGCCTGCGGCGGGGTGACCTTGCCGGTGAACGCCTTCGGCACGGCCTTGAAGCTGGCGATCGCGTCCTTCAGCGTGGTGCTCGCGATGCCGCAGCCGATGGTGGCACCGAACACGAGCAGCATCGGCGCGGGGAGGAACAGGCCGGCGAGCTCGACGTGCTCCATCTCGACCATGCCGAAGAGCGCACCGAACGCCAGCAGGATCCCGATGATCGTCGCGATGTCCATCTCAGCGACCCCGTCCTGCGTACGGAGCGGTGCGACCGCGGCGAGCGTCGGCTGGGGTCCGGTGGTGTTCCGCGTGTTCGGCAGCTCGGTGCCGTACGCCATGGTGACGATCCGGGCGCGGTACGCGGCGATCCGGTCGATGACCTCGGCCATGGACTCGCGCACGATGTACTTCGCGCCGTCGACCATGATGAGGGTCGTGTCCGGCGTCTCCTGGATGCGCTCCACGAGGTCCGGGTTGACAGCGAATCCGCTGCCGTTGAGTCGTGTGACGACGATCATGGCCCGTCCTGGTTCTCGATCGTCCCGCCGCCGTCCGTGGGGCGGGATGCGGCCCGTCCGTGGGCCTGCACGGAGGACTATCGGCGGCCGGGCGGGTGCCGTTAGCAGCCGCCCGTCGTGCCGCGCCCGGAATCCGTCGCGTCGGGGTGCATCCGATCGGGGTCACCGGCCGGTAGTGGGGGTACGACGTCGACGACGACGTCGTGGGAGAAGGAGACCAACCATGCGCAAGACCCTCGCCACCGGCCTGAGTGCCGGCGTCCTGCTGGCCGCGGCTGCGGCCGTGATGCCCGCGACCGCTGCGACCGCCGCCACCGGCGACGCGACGCTCTCCGTCCTGCACGCCGTGCCCGCCGTCACCGTCGACGTGTACCTCGACGGCAAGCGCGCCCTCGACGACTTCAAGCCCGGCTCGCTCGCCGGCCCGATGATGGTTCCGGCCGGTGCCCACCAGCTCGCGATCACGGCGTCCGACGCCGCGGACGCGTCGAAGCCGATCATCGGACCGGTCGACGTGACGCTCGACGGCGGGGCGAACTACACCGCCGTTGCCCACGACAAGACGGACGGCTCCCCGACCGCCACGCTGTTCACGAACGACACCTCGGCGGTCCCCGCCGGTCAGGGCCGCCTGATCGTCCGGCACGTCGCCGCCGCACCGGCCGTCGACGTCCTCGCCGGGGGCAAGGCCGTGGTCTCGAACCTCGCGAACCCGGACGAGCAGGCGCTCGAGCTGCCGGCGGGCACCGTCTCGGCCTCGGTCGCGGCGACCGGCACCACCGACCCGGTGATCGGCCCGGCGGACGTCGCGGTGACGGCCGGCACCGACACCGTCGTCTACGCGTGGGGCAGCCTCGACGACGGCAACCTCGCCCTCGCCACGCAGACGATCGAGGGACTGGGCGGCACCCCGAACGGCGTCCCGGCGGGCAACGCCGGACTCGTCGCGACGAACACCGCGCCGCTCGCGGGTGGTGCAGCCGGGATCGCCGCGGCCGCGATCGCCGCAGCGGTGGCCGTCGGCGCCGTCGGCTCCGCCGCCGCCACGTGACGGCGTCCGCCGAGCGTGCGGACTCGGGGCGCTGAACACGCCCCGGACGGTGCGGTCCGCCGCGACGACGCTCGTCGTCGCCGCGTTGGCCGTCGCCGTGCTGACCGGGTGCTCGCCGGCCGGGACCCCCACCCCCCGGCGGGCACCCCCTCGCTCACCCCGACGGCGACACCGACCCCGGCACCGTCGGCGTTCTCCACCGCGGTGCCCCGGGCCGCGGCGACGCTCCCGCCCGTCCGGCAGCGCCCTGCCCCGACACGGATCGACGTGGACTGGGCCGGGGTCACCGCCCCCGTCCGGCCCGAGGGTGTCGACGACGCGGGCGCGATGGCGTTGCCGCCGGACCCGGCCGTCGCCGGCTGGTACCGGCTCGGCGCTGCTCCGTCCGCCCCCGAGGGCACCGTCGTGATCGCCGCGCACGTCGACGCGGTCGGCTACGGCACCGGACCGTTCGCCCACCTGCAGGACGTCCCCGACGGCACGACCGTGACCCTCACCGACGCTGCGGGCGCCGCGACGCGGTGGCGGATCACCTCGGTCAGCATGCTCGAGAAGCAGGGGCTGCCCTGGGCCTCGGTCTTCCGCGACCACGGGCCGCGTCAGCTGGTGCTCGTGACCTGCGGCGGCGCGTTCGACACGACCACCCGCCACTACGAGAGCAACCTCGTGATCACCGCCGACCCGGCGTGAGGAGACCGGGACCATGGGCGACACGCCGGACCGAGCCGTACCGATCAGCGTGTGGTCGACGAGGACCACAGCAGCGACAGGACGACGTGACGACCACCCTCCCGGACGACGGCGAACTCTCCGACGCGTTCAGCGCCGGGAGCGAGCACGCGCTCCGCGCGGTGTACGACCGGTGGTCGTCGCTCGTGTACTCGCTCGCACTGCGGGCGCTGGCCGACCCGAGCGCCGCCGAGGACGTCACCCAGCAGGTGTTCGTGAAGGCCCGGCAGCGGAGCGCCAGCTACGACCCGTCGCGCGCCCCACTCGGCGCGTGGCTGGTCGGCATCACCCGGAACTGCATCGCCGATGCCCTGACCGAGCGCCGCCGACACGCCAGCGCGGCCGACCCGGACGTCGTCGAGGAGACGACGGCGGCGCCGGAACCGACGTTCGACCTCGCCGAGCGGGCGCTCGTCGCCGGGGAGCTCGACCGGCTCGGCGAGGTCCCGCGACGCGTCATGCGACTGGCGTTCTACGACGACCTCAGCCATCGTGAGATCGCCGAACGGCTCGACCTGCCACTCGGCACCGTCAAGAGTCACATCCACCGAAGTCTGGCTCGGCTCCGAACACGCTTGGAGGTGATCGAATGAAGCACGTCGACGACGAGACGCTGGCGATGCTCGCGGTCTCCGACGAGGTGGCGGACAACGACGTCGCCGAGCACCTGGCGTCCTGCCAGCTGTGCCGAGACGAGGTCGCGGCGCTGCAACGCGTCGCGGCGGTGACCCGGTCGTCGGCGGACGTCGGACTGACCGCGCCGCCGGAGCGGGTGTGGGACCGGATCGCGGCGGAGATCGCCGACGCCGAGCGCGCACCCGCGGACACCGTCGACACGCAGCGTCCGGCGGCGCGGACCGAGCCGCGCGCGGACACCGCGCCCCACCGCCGCCGCGCGCGCAACCGTCGTCGCGTGCTCGCCGTCGTGCTCTCCGGCGTCGGGGTCCTGGCGGTCCTCATCGGCATCGGCGTCGTCGCCGGCGTCGTGCCCGGACTTCCCCGCGGCGGCTCCGAGACCGTCCTGGCCAGCGCCGAACTCGACGCCCTGCCGTCCTGGAAGGGCTCCAGCGGGACCGCCGAACTCGAACGCGACCGCGACGGCCGGACCACCCTCGTCGTCGACCTGCGCGGTGCGCGCGACGAACAGGACGCCGGGGGTCTCCGCGAGGTCTGGATGATGCGCGCCGACCTCAAGGGCCTGGTGAGCGTCGGCTTCCTCGACGGCGACCGCGGCCGCTTCACGGTGCCCGCGGCGATGGACACCGCGGCCTTCCCGGTCGTCGACGTGTCGGCCGAGGCGGACGACGGCGACCCGACGCACTCCGGTGACTCGATCGTGCGCGGGACCCTGTCGCCGTCTTGACCCTGGCGGACCCATCGCGTCCCCCGAATTCTCAGATACGACGTATTCAACCTGGAAAAACGCGTGAACCGGGCGTTCCGCGCTGCTGCTTTATCTCACCAGCGTGTTAGCGTGACGCCATGTCCGACACCACCACCGTCGTCAGTCCCGCCGTCACCGCCACGACGGCACCCCTCCGCGAGGTCGGGGCCCTCATCCGTGGCGCCCGCAAGGGACGCAGCATGACCCAGGCGCAACTCGCCGAACGGGTCGGCACCAGCCAGAGCGCGATCAACCGCATCGAGCAGGGCGGGCAGAACCTGTCGCTCGAGATGCTCACCCGCATCAGCGACGCCCTCGACCAGCAGATCGTCTCGATCGGCGGCGCACCCCAGCGGGCGCACCTCCGCGTGCAGGGCGGCCGGAAGCTCAGCGGCTCCATCGCCGTGAACTCGAGCAAGAACGCCGCAGTGGCGCTCCTCTGCGCCTCGCTCCTCAACCGCGGCGTCACCCGTCTGCACCGCGTCGCGCGGATCGTCGAGGTCGACCGCATCATCGATGTGCTCCGCAGCCTCGGCGCGACCGTCACCTGGTCGGAGGACGGCGAGACCCTCGAGATCGTCGCCCCCGCCGATCTCCGCCTCGACGCCATCGACGCCGACGCCGCCCGACGCACCCGCAGCGTCCTCATGTTCCTCGGCCCGCTGAGCGGCCGGTACGAGTCCTTCCGCCTGCCCTACGCCGGCGGCTGCGACCTCGGCACGCGCACTGTCGAGCCGCACCTCATCGCCCTGCGCCCGTTCGGCGTCGACGTCGAGGCGACGTCCGGCTGGTACGAGGTCGGCGTGGCGAACACCGCCGTCCCGACGAAGTCCGTCGTCCTCACCGAGCGCGGCGACACCGTGACCGAGAACGCGATCCTCGCCGCGGCCGCCCGCGACGGCGAGACGATCATCCGGAACGCCAGCCCCAACTACATGGTGCAGGACCTCTGCTTCTTCCTCGAGCTGCTCGGGGTGCGCATCGAGGGCATCGGCACGACCACGCTCCGCATCACCGGCAAGAGCCGCATCGACGAGGTCGTGGACTACTGGCCGAGCGAGGACCCGGTCGAGGCGATGAGCCTGCTGACCGCGGGCATCGTCACCGCGTCGACGCTCACGGTCACGCGCGCGCCGATCGAGTTCCTCGAGATCGAGCTCGCGACCCTCGCCGAGATGGGCCTGCGCTTCGACGTGTCCGAGGAGTACCCCGCCGCCAACCGCCGCACCCGCCTGGTCGACATCACGGTGCACCCGTCCGAGCTGCACGCCCCGATCGACAAGATCCACGCAATGCCGTTCCCGGGCCTGAACATCGACAACCTGCCGTTCTTCGTCGTCATCGCCGCGATGGCCGAGGGCACCACGCTCGTGCACGACTGGGTCTACGAGGGCCGGGCGATCCACCTGCTCGACCTCACCCGACTCGGCGCGAGCGTCACGCTCCGCGACCCGCACCGCCTCGACGTGACCGGTCCGACGCACTTCTCCGGCGCCGAGGTCAGCTGCCCGCCGGCCCTCCGGCCCGCGGTCGTCATCCTGCTCGCGATGCTCGCGGCGAAGGGCGAGAGCGTCCTCCGCAACGTGGGCATCATCGCCCGCGGCTACGAGCAGCTGCAGGAGCGCCTCAACTCGCTCGGCGCCTCCATCGAGACCTTCCACGACTGAGGCTCGGCTCGTCCGTTCCGCGAAACGCAACCTCGGCGGTTGCTCGCAGTGCTACAGCGCTGCGAGCAACCGCCGTCGTTGCGTGTTGCGGGGGCGGGTGACCACCTGACGGCCGGGAGGCGCGGTGCCGGCCCGCCCCGCGCCTCCAGGCCGCCGTCGGTACCGTCTCTGGCCCCTGTCCGGTCCGCAGGACGCGGCCGGGTGCGCGCGCACAGCGCACGGCGCGTTGACTGGAGTGTCGGTCGAACGAGGAGTGCGTGTGCTGGGACCTGAACTGGTGGTCGTGCTCGGCCTCGCCATCGCGGTGACGGCGGGGATCGCCGACCGTATCCGGGTCGCGCCGCCCGTGCTGCTCCTGGTGTTCGGAGCCGGACTGGCGCTCGTGCCGCAGTTCACGCACGTGCAGCTGCCCGCCGACGCCGTCCTGCTGCTGTTCCTGCCGGCGCTGCTGTACTGGGAGAGCCTGACGACGTCGCTGCGGGAGATCCGCAAGAACCTGCGCGGCATCGTCCTGATGGGGACCCTGCTCGTCGTGGTCACCGCCGGTGCGGTCGCGGTGCTGCTCCACCTGCTCGGACTGCCGTGGGGGCCGGCCTGGGTGCTCGGTGCCGCGGTGGCCCCGACCGACGCGACCGCGGTCGGCGTGCTCACCAAGATGCTCCCGAGGCGGAACGTCACCGTGCTGCGTGCCGAGAGCCTGGTCAACGACGGCACCACGCTCGTCGTCTACGGGATCGCCGTCGCGGTGACCGTCGGCACGCAGGAACTCACCTTCTGGAACGTGTCCGGCATGCTCGTGCTGTCCTACCTCGGCGGGGTCGCGGCCGGGCTCGCGGCGGCGTGGCTCGGTACGCTCGTCCTCCGTCGGGTCGACACCGTGGTGCTCGAGAACATGGTGACCCTGCTCGTGCCCTTCGCCGCGTTCCTCGCCGCCGAGGCCATCGGCGCGTCCGGGGTGCTCGCGGTCGTCGCGGCCGGGATCGTGGTGAGCCAGGTCGCGCCGAAGCTCGACCGCGCTGAGACCCGGCAGCAGGTCCGGGCGTTCTGGTCCTTCCTGACGTTCCTGCTGAACGGGTCCCTGTTCGTCCTCGTCGGCATCGAGGCGATGGTCGCGGCGCGTGCCCTCGACACGTCCGAACTCGTGCGCGCCACCGGGATCATCGCCGCGGTGGCCGTCGCGCTCGTGCTCGTGCGGTTCGCGTTCCTGAACGCCGCCGGGGGCACGATCTGGGTCGTCACCCGGCGGACCGGTGGTGCCCCGCGAGAGGGCCACCGCGACCGGCTCGTGAGCGGCTTCGCCGGGTTCCGCGGAGCGGTCTCGCTCGCGATGGCGGTCGCCGTGCCGCGCACGCTGGAGTCCGGCGCCGCGTTCCCGGACCGCGACCTGATCGTCTTCGTCACCGCCGGCGTCGTCGTGGTGACGATCGTCGGCCAGGCACTCGTGCTGCCGGCCGTGCTGCGGTACGCCGCGCTGCCCGAGGACGAGTCCGTCGGTGAAGAACGTCGGTACGCCGAACGGACCGCGATCCAGGAGGCGCTCGACGCCCTCCCCCGGCTGGCGCGGTCGACCGGTGCCGACCAGGCCACCGTCGAGCGGGTGCGGAAGGACTACGAGGCACACCTCGACGTCATCCAGGCCCGCGAGGAGGACGACGACGACCACCCGGCGCTGCAGCGGCACGACAACGCGGTCGCCCTCGAACTCGCGCTCGTCCAGCACAAGGCCGCCACGCTGCTGCGGCTGCGGGACGCCGACGAGATCGACGACCTGGTGCTGCGGCAGGTGCGCGCGGGGTACGACGCGGAAGAGGCGCGCTTGGACGGGTCGACGCCGGTCTGAGCCGTGCCCGGCGCGTGACCGCTCCGTCGGCCGCGGGCGTGGCGCCGTTGCGCGTCTTCGGGTTGGCGTCCGCGGGGGCGGCGCCGTTGCGCGTCTTCGGGGTGGCGTCCGCGGGCGTGGCGCCGCTACGCGTCGTCGGGCGTGGCGTCCGCGGGGGCGGCGGCGTCGGAGGCGAGCGCCTTCCGCCGCTGCGACACCTGGACCGCGATCGCGACCGGGACCGCTGCCAGGGCGACGACCCGCAGCCACGGCCGGTCGAACACGTGCCGCGTGGCGTGGTCGAGGGACACCGGACCAGGGCCACCGAGCGCGAACATCGCAGCGGAGAACCCGAGGAAGGCCGGCAGCTCGAGGCCGCCGTCCGCGTTGAAGAACCCGTTCGGGGTGTGCACGCTCGAGGCGACCCCCATGGTCGTCGCCGCACCGGCCCCGGCGATCGGCGTGGCCAGGCCGAGGGCCAGCGCGGCGCCCGAGCCTGCCTCGCCGATACCCGCGAGGACGGCGTTCCGGCGAGCGGGACGGAAGCCCATCGCGTGCATGCCCTGTGCGGTGCCCTCGATGCCGCCGCCACCGAACGCGCCGAAGAGCTTCTGGGAGCCGTGCGAGACGAGCACGGCGCCCAGTGCGACGCGGAGCAGGGTCGTGGCGGTGACGGCTGCGGTGCTGGTGCTGGTGCTGGTGCTGGTGCGTGAGCGCATGTGCGTCCTCTCGATCGTCCGTGGCGCGACCACCCGTCGGTCGCGGTGAGCACGGTGTCGCCGACGCTACGCCGTGGCTCGTCGACGCGCGGCGCTCGTCACGTCACGGCTTCAGCGCTCGACCGGCCTGCAGCACCAGCCACCGTTCCGCGTCGTCCCAGGTCCAGTCCGAGTCGCGGAGGGTCCGCCAGGCGGCGACGCCGAAGAAGAACAGCAGGGTGGTGGTCACCTGGTCGAGCGGCCCGGCACCGGTGCCGTCGAGTTCTCGGACGCGGCGGGCGGCTCCTTCGAGGCGCTGTCGGAGCTCCTGCTGGGCGTCGGCGAGCCGGCGGGCGATGAGGGGATCGACCCCGGCGTTGTCGTCCATCTCGGTCAGCATCCACCGGTGACGCTCGGACACGAGCCGCGTGCCGTGGCCGATCGCCCGGACGACCTCCTCGGTCGTCGTCGCCCGAGCGACCGTCCGCATCGCTTCGTCGACGGCGGGGTCACCGGCCGCGTCGTCGAACAACGCGATGAACAGCTGCACCTTCCCGCCGATCGCCGAGTACACCGTGGCGACCGAGACCCCGGCGTCGGCCGCGATCCGCGGCACGGTGGCGCCGGCGTACCCGTGGGCCGAGAAGAGCGCGCGAGCACTCCGCAGGATGTCCGCCCGTGTCCGTGCTGCGCCCTCGGCGCGGCGCTGCGAGGTGTAGGCCCGGGTCGTCATCGCACCAGGATAGGTGAATCCACGGAGGTGTATTCATTACAGGCCCGTAGACTCGATTACCGGGGCGGACTTCCCGCCCCGCACAGGTCGTCGAGCAGCACCAGGAGCAGGACCGCCATGGAGACCAGATCCCCTTCGTCCGACACCGTCGTCGTGGTGGGTGCGGGCCCGACCGGGCTGTGGCTCGCCGCCGAGCTCACGACCGCCGGCGTCCGGACCGTCGTCCTCGAGAAGCGCTCGGAGCGATCGCCGCACGCACGCGCCCTCGGGATGATGCCCCGGACGCTCGAGGTCCTGGCGCTCCGTGACGCGGTGGCGCCGGTCCTGGCGGCCGGTCGGCCCGTGCCGGCGTGGCACTTCGGGCTGCTCCGCGAGAGCATCCGCTTCGATGGGTTGGACACGCCGTTCCCGTACATGCTGCTCGTGCCGCAGACCACGACCGAGCACCTCCTCGAGGAACGCGCACGGCGCCTCGGTGTCGAGATCGTCACCGGTGCGGCCGTCACGGGGATCGACCAGGACGACGCCGACGCACCGGTGGCCGTGACCTACTCGCGGGGCGGTGTCCAGCACACCGTGTCGGCGGCGCTCGTCGTCGGGTGCGACGGGGCACGCAGCACGGTCCGGCAGCTCGCGGCGATCCCCTTCGAGGGCGAGGCCAGCCGGGCATGGGGATTCGTCGGCGACGTGCTCCTCGACAGCCCGCCGGCACCGGGGACGCGGATCGTCCGTCCCGACGGCGCCCTCATCGTCGCGCCGCTGCCGGACGGGCGCTTCCGGTTGACCGGCTGGGACCCGGAGCACCAGACCACCGACGAGCAGCTCGACCTCGAGACGCTGCGCGACTTCGTCCGGCGCATGACCGGCACCGACCTCGGCGTGCACGATCCCTCGTGGCTGTCGCGGTTCGGCGACGAGAACCGTCTCGCCGCGACGTTCCGCGCCGGCCGCGTGCTCCTCGCCGGTGACGCAGCGCACATCCACTGGCCCACCGGCGGCCTCGGCCTCAACGCCGGCATCCAGGACGCGATGAGCCTCGGTTGGCGAGCGGCCGCCGTCGTCCGGGGCACCCTGGCGGACACCGCACTCGACGACTACGCAGCGGAACGGCACGCCTTCGGTGTGTCCCTCCGCACCTCGACCCTGACTCAGTCCGCCCTCATCACCGCGGCGGAGCCGGCGACCCTCGCGATCCGGGCGACCTTCGAGCGCCTGGTCGGCACAGCGGACGGCAACCGCGAGATCGGCACCTGGCTCGCGGGTCTGCGCCCCGAGAGCACGCTCCCGGACGTCCGGGTGGTGCGGGGCGCCGCGCACGAGCCGCCCGCCGCGCCCACGACACTCGGCTCGATGTTCAGCGACGGGAAGCCGGTGCTCCTGGTCGCCGACCCGTCGCTCCGCG
This sequence comes from Curtobacterium sp. AC273, assembly GCF_979253735.1. Lineage (NCBI taxonomy): Bacteria > Bacillati > Actinomycetota > Actinomycetes > Micrococcales > Microbacteriaceae > Curtobacterium > Curtobacterium sp. AC273. The sequence continues at coordinate 381,293 of NZ_CEEDDU010000006.1, forward strand.
CGGCCGTCGACAACGCGTTGGACGTCCTGTCCGACGAGATCGTCATCGCGTTCGTCGAGCAAACGGCGGACGACCGCGGCCCCGGGCTCCCCCGGCTCACGCTGTTCCGCCCGGACGGCGTCGCATCGTGGACGAGCGACGACGAGCAGCCCCTCGCAGAGCAGTTCGACGCGGCACTCCGGGCCGTCGGGGTCCCCGTCGGCGGACTGCGGCGCTCCGTGCCGGAGACCTCGCCTTCCCGGCGGGGGTCGGACGGGTGATGGACGTGCCGCTCCTCGTGCGAGGATCGACGGGTGCCTGCTCCTCGACGCCCCCTCGCCGTGGTCATCGCTGCCATGAGCGAAGAGGTCGCGGCGTTCGCTGATCGCTTCGGGGGCGTGCCGGTCCTCGACGGACCGGTCGGCGGACACGACCCGCACCACCTCCTCGACGTCGGCGGCGCGACGGTCGCCGTCCGCCGCAGCGGCATCGGCTTCACGAACGCCACCGCCGCCGTCGCGCACTGCTTCCACGACTTCGGCCCAGGGGTACCCGTCATCAACGTCGGGACGGCGGGCGGGCTCATGCACGGCATCGAGATCGGCGACGTCCTGGTCGGTGACCGGTACGTGAACCTCAACGCGGACGCGACGACGTTCGGCTATGCGCTCGGCCAGGTGCCGGGCATGCCGACGGGCTACGCGCCCGACGCGCGCCTGGTCGACCTCGCCCTCGGCTCCGACGCCGGGTACCGCCTGGCGATCCGCCACGATCGGGTCGAGTGAGGTCTTCGTGACCGAGGACCGCGCCCGGCTGCTCCGCACCGCGTTCCCCGCCGTGGCCGCGGTGGACATGGAGTCGGCGGCGATCGCGCAGTTCGCGCACGTGCACGACATGCCGTTCGTCTCGGTGCGTGCCATCAGCGACCTGTGCGCCCCGGACGGCGACGAGTTCCGCGAGCACCTGGACGGCGCCTCGGCCCGCGCGGCGAGGGTTGTCGGGGACGTGGTGCTCGGACTCGCTCGCTGACGGTCAGGCCTCGTCGTCGTCGTCGTCGAGCGGAACCGGACGGTCGTCGTCCGGCAGTAGTTCGTCGTCGCCGTCGTCCACCACCGGCAGGTCGTCCGGGTCGTGCACCACGGGCTCCGGTTCGTGGTCGGTGTCCTGCGCCTCGCGGAAGTCGGCGAGGTCGTCGTCGTCGCGTGGATCGGTCATGGCCGCGACGGTACCCAGCCCCACCGCGTGTCCGCAAGGGGGTTCTGGTGTGCCCCGTTTGCCGCACACCTCGCTCACCGGAGTGCCACGCGGTTCGATGACACCATGACCGTCCCCAAGACCTTCCTCATCACGGGTACCAGCCGCGGGATGGGCGTCGACTTCGCCCGCGCCGCTCTCGAAGCCGGCCACCACGTCGTCGCCACCGCCCGCAATCCCGACCGCGTGGTCGCGGCCGTCGGGTCACACGACTCGCTGCTGCCCGTCGCGCTCGACGTCACCGACGAGGGTGCCGCCCGGGCCGCGGTCGACGCGGCGGTCGAGCGTTTCGGCCGCATCGACGTGCTCGTCAACAACGCTGGCAGCTTCCAGGCCGGGTACTTCGAGGAGGTCTCAGCGGCGCGGTTCCGAACGCAGGTCGAGACGAACTTCTTCGGCGCGCTCGCCGTCACCCGAGCGGTCCTGCCCGTGATGCGGCGGCAGCGTTCCGGGCACGTCGTCACCATCAGCTCGACGGCCGGGATCGTCGCCGGGGCGGGCGGCAGTGCGTACGCGGCGTCGAAGTTCGCGCTCGAGGGATGGATGGAGGCGCTCCACGACGAGATCGCGCCGTTCGGCCTGCACGCCACGGTGGTCGAGCCCGGGTTCTTCCGCACCGACCTGCTGGCCGAGGGCGACTCGACCTTCTGGGGCGACGTCGAGGTACCCGACTACGCAGAGGCCTCGGCGCGGACCCGGGAGTTCTTCCGCGGCATGGAGGGGCGGCAGTCGGGCGACCCCGCGAAGCTCGCCCGGGCCCTCCTCGCCGTGACCGAGTTGGACGCGCCGCCGGTGCGGTTCGTCGCCGGCGCCGACAGCGTCGGGGGCGTGGTCCGCAAGGGTGAGCTGCTCGTGGAGCAGGCGCGGGCGTACCCGGAGCTGTCGGAGCACCTCGATCTCGACGGGCCGCAGGGCTGACGGGCTGACGGGCGTCACCGCAGCTCGGTGAGCTCGTGGGCGATGGCGCGCTCGTCGTCGGGTGTGAGCGTCGTCTGCACGACCGTGCCGCCGAACGCGTCGAGCGCCTGCCGGAAGTCCTCGTCCCGCACGGCCGTGGCGTACGCGACGACCGCCGAGCGCCCCGGTGCCAGGACCGCGGCGACCCGTTCGCGGAACCCGGCGTCGATCGTCGTGCGGTCGAGTCCGGCGAACAGCGCCCCGATCACCCCGCCCACCGCGAGCCCGAGGAACGGCATCAGGAACAGCGCACCGAGCACGGTGCCGAAGACCGCGCTCGACGCGGCGCGGACCCCGAGCTCGGCGGACCGGCCGGGGGTCTCGACGTGCAGGTGCCCGCGCTCGTCGACGCGGACCAGCGCGATCCCCCCGAGTTCCACGAACGTGCGGTCCTGCAGGAGCTGCACCTGCTCGTAGGCGGCGAGGGCAAGCGCTTCGTCGTCGAACGCGATGATGATGAGTTCGGACATGGCGCGATCGTCCCCCGTCGACGCCGAAGCCGGTTCACCCGCTCCGGGCGATGAACACCGGTCCGCGCCCGGCGACAGTGGGGCGATGAGCGACCAGGACCAGGACAGCGGTCGTCGCCGGGCGGGCGGCCGTGAGCTGCTCACGGTGATCCTCCTCTCGGTGACGGCTGTGCTCACCGCATGGTGCGGCTTCGAGTCGTCGAAGTGGGGCGGCGAGATGTCGATCGCGTTCAGTCAGGCGTCGAGCGCGAGAGTGCAGGCGGCGGACGCCTCGTCGGAGGCCCGTGACGCCCGACAGTGGGACCTGACGATCTGGGTGCAGTGGGTCCTCGCCGACGCGAAGGGCGACGATCAGCTCCGCTCCTACGTGCAGGATCGCTTCACCCCGGAACTCCGACAGGCCTTCGGCGCGTGGGAGGCCGACGGGCGCGCCGCCACAGGACCCTTCGCCGTCCCGTCCTACGAACCGGCGGGGACCGAGCGGGCCGAGGCCCTGTCGGAGCGCGCCGACGCACGGTTCGACTCCGCCCTCGAGGCGAACCAGCGCGGCGACGACTACTCGCTGTTGACGGTGCTGTTCGCGCTGGTCCTGTTCCTTGCGGCGCTCTCGCAACGGGAGCTCCGCGGATGGGCTCGGACGACGCTCTTCCTGACCGCGCTCGCCGGCGCCGTCACCGGGATCGTCCTGCTCGCGATGTTCCCGATCAAGATCTGAGGACGCCGGCGCAGTCACGCCTCGGGGAACACCCGGGCCCAGTCGTCCCGCACGCTCACGACGACGACGTCCCGTGCGGCCGCCTCGCCGAGGAGCCGCTCCGCACCCTTGTCGTAGGGCACGTCACCACGTCCGGTGTCGTCGTCGTGGTGGATCGTCAGTCGCAGACCGGACCGGCCGGGCCGTGCGTACTCGAGCATCTCGCGGTCGCCGTCCGAGTTCCCGACCGCGATCGCCGGCCGCTGACCGATGCGCGACCAGATCCGCACCGGCTTCTCGGGGCCGTCGTCGAAGAACGCCAGCGCGTTGCCGTACCGGACCTCGCCGTCCACGTACTCCAGGCCGAACGCGGTGCCGACGACGCGCTCGGGCGGGATGCCGAAGGCGTCGAAGATCGTCGAGCGCATGAAGTCCCGCTCCCCCGCGGACACGACGTAGCAGGCGAAGTCGTTCCGGTGCAGGAGGTCGACCAGTTCGACCATGGGCTGGTACACGGTCTCCGGGTAGGGCACGCCGAGCGACGGGTGGGTGTTCGACGCGTAGAACTCCGCCACCATCTCGGCGTAGCGCTCGACGCTGACGCCGGCGGTCACGCGGGTCACCGCGGCGAAGAGCAGACCGAGGTCGCTGTCGTCGCCGGCGGTGTGGCGGTCGATCGCTCCCCCGATCCAGGCGAGGTCGCCGGCCGCTGCCGCAGCGTAGGGCTGCGTCGTGGCGAGTGACGGATCGGTCCGAGCGGCCTCGGCCCACTGCGCGACGAGCCACTGCAGTTGTGTCGGGACCGGCTTCTCGGTCCACAGGGTGCCGTCGTTGTCGAACACGGCGACCCGCTCGGCCGGAGCGAGCGGGTCGGGGCCGCCGGTGACGTCGGCGACGTCGGCGACGTACTGCAGGATCGCGTCACGGGTCCGCCCGTCGCGCCAGGATGGGAGTTCTGTCATGTGGTGCAGCCTCCGTGCTCCGTCACTGCGCTGCCTCATCCGCATCGGACGAGATCTGCGGCGACGACGGCCGCCGGCCTCACCCGGCTGCGACGCGGAAGCCGATGTGGCTCATCCCGGTGTCGGTCTCCTGCCCACGGCGGGCGGCCGGACGGTAGCGCCGGCAGTAGCTGTCCGCGCAGAGGAACGACCCGCCCTTGACCACGCGCCGCTCCACCGCTGCACCGGAGTCGTCCTCCGGCGCGCAGCAGTCGTGCGCCGTCGCGCCGGCGTCCGTGTGCTCGACGTACCGGTCGGTGGTCCACTCCCAGACGTTCCCCGCGGTGTCGTGCAGGCCGTACCCGTTCGGCGGGAACGACCCGACCGGTGTCGTGCGCCCGTACCCCCGCTCCGCACGCCACGGGAACGCACCGTGCCAGTAGTTGGCGCGCGGTCCGCCTGGCCGTTCCGGATCGTCACCCCAGGTGAACTCCGCCTGGTCGAGTCCGCCGCGCGCCGCGTACTCCCACTCCGCCTCGGTCGGCAGCCGGGCCCCGGCCCACCGTGCGTAGGCGTCCGCGTCCTCGTACGCCACGTGCACCACCGGGTGGTCGGCACGGTCCGCGATGGTCGAACCGGGTCCGAACGGACGGCGCCAGTTCGCGCCCGGTGTCCATGCCCACCACTGGCTGAGATGCCGGAGGTCGACCGGACCGCTCGTCCCGGTGAACACCATCGAGCCGGCGTGCAGGTTCTCCGGCGGGGCGCCCGAGTACAGAACGGGATCGAGGGGTCGCTCCGCCACCGTGCGGTAGCCGGTCTCGCGGACGAACGCCGCGTACTCCCGGTTCGTCACCGGTTCCGGGGCGATCGCGAAGGCGTCGACCGTGACCTGGTGAGCAGGGGCCTCCTCCGGGTAGTGGGCGTCGGACCCCATGGTGAACGTGCCGGCGGCGATCCGCACCGTGGTGGTGCGGATCGCCGTCGAGGACCGTGCCCTGTCCGGCATGCTCAGTCCCCGCCCGCGAGGAAGGACTGCAACTTGTCGACGGCCTGGTCGATGCTGAACGTCGCCGCACGCTGCCGGGGTGGGAACTCCTCGAAGGTGTCGAGGAACTCGGTGACCAGGGTCGTCGCGGCGAGCAGCAGGTAGTCGTTCTCGAACAACCAGTCGAAGTAGGTGTTCGACGTGACGTCGGCGCGTTCGAACGGGTCGGTCCTCAGGTTGTAGAGCTTCGGCACCCGGAGCGTGACGAAGGGGTCGAACCAGACCTGCAGCGTCCCGTTGACGCGCTGCTCCATGAACACCGCCTTCCAGTTGTCGAACCGGAGGGCGAGGACGTCGCCGTCGTCGGAGAAGTAGACCAGGCCGGGTCGCGGCCCCTTCTCGACCTCGCCGGTGAGGTACGGCAGGAAGTCGTACCCGTCGATGTGCACCTTGTACGTGCGGTCGCCGATCGTCTTGCCCTTCTTGAGCTCGTCGACCGTCGTGGAGTCCCCGACCGCGCTGAGGAACGTGGGGAACCAGTCGTGGTGCTGGATGATCGCGTTCGAGATCGATCCCGCCTCGATGTGCCCGGGCCACCGGATCATCTGCGGGACACGGAACGCGCCCTCCCAGTTCGTGTTCTTCTCGCTGCGGAACGGAGTCATCCCGGCGTCCGGCCAGGTGTTCATGTGCGGCCCGTTGTCGGTCGAGTAGATCACGATGGTGTCGTCCGCGATCCCGAGCTCGTCGAGCTGGTCGAGGAGCGATCCGACCACGCGGTCGTGGTCGATCATCGTGTCGTGGTACGGCGACTGCCAGCGGCCCGCCTGCCCGATGCTCTCCGGCTTCGGGTGCGTCCGGAAGTGCATGTGCGTGGTGTTCATCCAGACGAAGAACGGGGTGTCGGACTCCGCCTGCCGTCCGATGAAGTCCATCGCGGCCTCGGCGAACTCCTCGTCGATGGTCTCCATGCGCTTCTTCGTCAGCGGCCCGGTGTCCTCGACGCGCTGCTTGCCCCGGCGACCGTAGCGGCCGTCGACCGTGTCGTCGTCCTCGTCGGTCGCCCACGAGTGGATCACCCCACGTGGACGAGCGCGGTCGTTGAACGCCGGGAACTCCTCGACGGACGGCCAGTTCGCCGACTCCGGCTCCTCCTCCGCGTTGAGGTGGTACAGGTTGCCGTAGAACTCGTCGAACCCGTGGGCCGTCGGCAGGAAGTCGTTCTTGTCGCCGAGGTGGTTCTTGCCGAACTGCCCCGTGGCGTAGCCGTGCGGTTGCAGCACCTCGGCGATCGTCGGGTCCTCGGCACGGAGCCCGAGGTCGGCCCCGGGCATCCCCACCTTGCTCAGCCCGGTGCGGAACACGCTCTGCCCCGTGATGAACGACGATCGGCCGGCGGTGCAGCTCTGCTCGCCGTAGGAGTCCGTGAACCGCATCCCCTCGTCCGCGATCCGGTCGATGTTCGGCGTCCGGTACCCCATCAGCCCGTCGCTGTAGGCGCTCAGGTTCGTGATCCCGATGTCGTCGCCCCAGATCACCAGGATGTTCGGCTTGTCCTTGGGCATCGCTGTCCTCCTCGGTCGCGGAGCCCGCACCCGGTGCGCGTGGCCCTGCGGCGATGCTGGGCGATCCCCCGGCGGCACGGGCCACCCCGAGCGGGTGAGATCGTGCGCAACCCCGGCGCCGGCCCCGACGCCCGCCCCGGCCCGGGGACGAACGAGGGAACAGGATTCGTCGGGTGGGAGTCCCCGACCCGACGATTCCTGTTCCCTCGACGCAGCCCGCGCGCACGACCCAACGCCGCCCCCGCACGATCGCGAGAGCGCCCCGGCCCCGCGCCAGACCTACCGCTTCAGGTTCGTCAGCTCCTGCAGCACCTCGTCCGAGGTCGTGATGATGCGCGCGTTCGCCTGGAACCCGCGCTGCGCCACGATGAGGTTGGTGAACTCCTGCGACAGGTCCACGTTCGACATCTCGAGCGTGCCCGAGGCGAGCTGGCCGACCCCGGGCGAGCCCGGTGCGCCGACGGAGGCGTTGCCCGAGTTCGCGGTCGCCCGGTAGCCGGAGGCGCCGGTCTTCTCGAGGCCCGCCGGGTTGGCGAAGGTGGCGAGGGCGACCCGGCCGATGGCGAGCGAGGCCCCGTTCGAGAAGGTGCCGACGACGGTGCCGTCCTTCGAGATCGAGTAGCCCTGCAGCGAGCCGGCCGAGCTGCCGTTCTGCGACGCGATCGACGCCGTGTTGAGCGTCGCGAACCCGGTGAGCTGGGTCATGTCGACGGCGATGTTCCCGACGGTCACGGTCCCGCCGGCCGTCAGCTTGCCGTCCGCGCCGAAGGTGAGGGACGACGTCGCCTTCGTGCCCTGCCCGTCGCTCGCCTCGACGTCCCAGCCGGCCGCGGTACGCGTGTAGGCGAGGGACATGGTGTGCTTCGCGCCGGACGAGTCGTACACGGTCGCGTCGCGGGTGATGACGGCACCCACGGCGGTCTCGGACGGCAGGTTGCCGGTGACGCCGGCGGTGGTGGTGCGCACGGCGGGTGCGGCGGCGTCGAGCGGGAGCACGATGTCGCCGAGCTGGCCGTTCTCGTTCACGACGCCGTTCGTGGCCGGGTAGCCCTGCACGATCTTGCCGTCGGCGGACACCAGGCGGCCGTCGGCGTCGAAGTCGAAGGCTCCGGCGCGGGAGTACACGGTGTCGTTGCCGAGGCGGGTGACGAAGAACCCGTCGCCGGAGATCATCAGGTCGGTCGCCTTGCCGGTGGCCTGGGCGGACCCCTGCGCGAAGTTCGTCGAGACACCGGCGACCTGCACGCCGAGGCCGATCTGCGCCGGGTTCGTGCCGCCGATGCCGGTCTGCGGTCCGCCGGCACCCTGGGTCATCTGCGACAGGGTGTCCTGGAAGACCGTCGACGACGCCTTGAAGCCGACGGTGTTGACGTTGGCGATGTTGTTGCCGGTGACGTCGAGCATCTGCTGGTGCGAGCGGAGCCCGGAGATCCCGGAGTAGAGCGAGCGGAGCATGGTGCGTCCTTTCGGAGAGGCAGGAAGAGCAGGAAGAAGAAGAAGGGGAAGCGGAAGGGGAAGGAGCGTGGTCAGGAGGCCGGAGCGGTGGTGGTGATGCCGGAGATCACGTCGAGGGCGACCTCCTTCCCGTTCACGGTGACCGTGGGCACGCTGTTCGCGTACGACACGGCCGAGGCGGTGCCGGTGACCGGCTTCCCGCTGACGGCGTCGGTGTAGCTGACCTGCTTGCCGACGAGGTTGGCGGCGGCGATCCGCATCTGCAGCGAGAAGTTCTCGTTCGCCGTCGTGGTCTGGTTCGTGATCTGCTCCATCATCGCGAGCTGCGTCTGCTGGCTGATCATCTGGTTGGTGTCCATCGGAGAGGACGGGTCCTGGTTCCGCAGCTGCGTCACGAGCAGCTTCATGAAGACCTCGGAGTCCATGGTCTGGGACTTCTGCGAGGTGCTGTTGGCGGCGAGGGCCGCGGCCTGTGCGGCCTGGTCCACGGAGCCGGTGATGCCGTCGATCGGCATGGTCGTTCCCTTCGGTTTCGCCAGTGCGAGGTGTCGTCGCTCAGGCGAGGACGTCGAGTCCGACGCTGCGGACGGTGGGCGTGTGGGCGGTGCCGGGCGTGCGCGAGGTGGGTCGCGCCTCCAGGCCGGGGTCGACGCGGGGAGCCGCCGGAACGGGCCGGTCGTCGTGACCGGAGCGGGTGTCCGGCTGGTTCTGCGAGGACAGGTCGAGGGTGGTCGACACGCCGGTGCCGGCTGCGTCGCGGCGCAGGTCGGGCAGTACCTGGCGGACCGCGTCGCGGCCCGCGTCCGAGGCCGCGAACAGCTCGACGTGCATCCCGTGCGCCGTGACGTGTGCCCGCACGGTGACGGGCCCGAGCGCGTCCGGCGTCAGCTGGACGGTGACGACGTGCTCCCCCGGGCCGGCCTGCGCGAGCGTGAACACGGGGCGGCTGAGCTGCTGGGCGAGGGGCGCCGGCGCGTTCGCGGCGACCGCTCCGGAGGCCGCGGGGGCCGCCGTCGCGGAGGTGTTCGGCACCGCGAAGGGCGTCTCGGCACCGCGCGGTGCGGTCACGGCCTGGAGGCCCGGATCGCCCTGCTCCGATCGGCCCCCGTCGTTCCCGTGGCCGGTCTGGGCTCCGCTCCCCGTGGTCGCGTCCGGCTGACCGGGCTCGGCCACGCCGGCTGCGGTCGCCGCGGTCGCGGAGGTGGTCGGGCTGGTGCTCGGAGTGGTGGGGACTGCGTCGGCAGGGTCGGCCGCCGTGGTGAGCACCACGGGGGTGCCGGTCGTGGTGGTGCCGGGCGTGGCGCTGAGGTCGGGCGTCGTCGCCGTCGTCGAGGCGGCCACGGGTGCCGCGATCGGCGTGGCGGCGGGTGCGGTCGTCGGGGGTGCCGTCGTCGTGGGCGCGGTAGCCGTGCTGACGCCTGCGGTCGGTGCCGCGGTGCCCGCACCGTTCGCCACCGGTACCGGGTTCGACGGGGTCGGGGTCGACGGGGTCGGCGCCGGCGTCGGCGTCGGCGTCGGCGTCACGGGCGGCGTGCTCGTCGCCGTGCTCGTCCTCGGGGCCGACGCGGTCGGCAGTGGTGCCGATGCCGTGGCTGCCCGGGTGTCGGCCGACGCGGGCACCGGTCCGACCGGCGTGGCTGCGGACAGGGTGTCCACCACGGAAGCCGTCGCTGCTGCCGCTGCCGTCGTCGCGGCGTCCGACGTGGCGCCGTTCGCCGCACCGATCCCGGTCGTGCCGGATGCCGTCGGGCTCGTCGTCGGGTCGATCGCCACGGGTCCGGACGCTCACGACGCCCGGAGCCGTCGCCGACGCCGCCGCCGACTCGCTCGCCAGGGCCGCGTCGGGCGCGTCGGCGCTCCCGGCCGCGTCCGTCGCCGAACCCCTCGGTGAGATCGCACTTCGGCGGCACGGTCGCGTCCGGAACCGTCCCCGACTGCGATCTCGCGGGCGTCCCGATCCCCGTCCCGACCGGCCTGGCGATCGGCGTCGCGGCGATCGGGTGCGTCGCGGGGGCCGTGCGGTGCGCGTCGGGCGCGGCGGCGGCCAGGGCAGCGCCGAACGAGTCGGCGCTGCCGCGCTGGGCCGGCCCGCCCGAGGGCTTCGACACCGCCGGAGCGACCGGCGTCGGAGTGGCGATCGTCACGCTCATGCGGCGCTCCCGGAGTTCATCAGCGACATCAGCGCGGCGGTCTGCAGGTCGGTGGAGCCGGGGGCGTGCACGGCCGTCGCGGCGGTGGGTGCTGCCTGCGCCGGGACGATGCGCCGGATCGTGGCGATGTCCGAGTCCTTGTACCAGTTGTCGACGATCCGGACGTCCTTGCCCGGTCGCGGCGCGTGCAGCACCTTGCCGTCGCCGACGTAGATGACGACGTGCCCCTCGCCCTTCGGGATGATGAGGTCGCCCGGCTGCGCGTCCTTCAAGGAGCCAACTTCGACGCCCATCTTCGCCTGGTCCGGCACGACCCGGGGCATCGTGACCCCGAGGTCCTTGAACACGGTCTGCACGAGGCCGGAGCAGTCCATGCCCGACGTGGTCGTGCCGCCGAAGACGTACGGCACGCCGAGGTACTTCTTGGCGTCCGCGACGACGTCCGAGCCGGTGGCACCGCTGCCCGTCGCGAGCGTCCCGGTACCGGCGTCGACCGAGGTGGCCGGGGCGGCCTTCGCCGGTGCGGTCCCGGCCGGCGAGCCGGTGGCCGTGGCCAGGGCGTCCGCGAACGCGCTGGACGTCGCGGTGCCGGCAGCGGACGACGCCGCCGACGACGACGACGACGAGGGTGCCGCGGCCGTCCCGGTGCGCAGGGCGTCGATCTGGGTCCGGATCTCGGAGATCCGCGAGAGCACGGCGTCCACGCTCATCGGGCACCACCTTCCGCGCGGCGTCGGGCCGCGATCTCGTCGAGGGCGTTCTGTTCGGTGCGGAGGTCCTCCGCGGTCTGCTGCTCCACGTGCTGCGCCTCGAGCTTCTCGAGCCCGAGGGCCGAGCGGCGGGCGCCGTTGTAGGAGTCCTGCGCCTGGTCGGCGTCGGAGCGGCGGGAGCGGACGACGGCGTCGAGCTCCTCGAGCATGCCGCGGGTGGCCGCACGTGCGGCGGCGACCGCGCTGAGGGTGGCGGCGTCCTGGATCGGTTGCGTCCCCTCGACGTCGGCGAGGCTGCGGCGGGCCGCGATCCGGGCGTCGGCGGCGTCGCGCACCCGCTCGTTCGCGGTGGCGAGGGCGGCGGCGGCACGGTCCTGTTCGGCGTGCCGCAGGCGGAGGAGTCCGGCGAGCGGGAAGCGGCGGGCCATCAGACGACCGCCAACTGCTGCACGAGCATGCCGAGGTGCTGCCAGGACGCAGCCGAGGTCGCACGCTCGTCCATGCCCTGCCGGAGGAACGCGTCGATCGCGTCCTGGTGGTCCACGGCGGCGTCGACGAGCGGGTTCGTGCCCCGCTGGTACGCGCCGACGTCGAGCAGGTCCTGCGCCGCCTTCCGCGCGGCCATCACCTTCCGGAGCGTCGTCGCGGCACCGCGCTGGCCCGGGGTCGTCACCTTCGAGGCGACGCGGGACACCGACCCGAGCGCGTCCACCGAGGGGAAGTGCCCGGTGATCGCGAGCTTCCGGTCGAGCACGACGTGACCGTCGAGGATGCTGCGGGCGGCGTCGGCGATCGGTTCGTTGTGGTCGTCACCGTCGACGAGCACGGTGTACAGGCCGGTGATGCTGCCGATCCGGTCGGTCCCGGCGCGTTCGAGCAGCCCGGCGAGCACCGAGAACGTCGACGGCGGGTAGCCCCGGGCGGCCGGCGGCTCGCCGACCGACAGCCCGATCTCCCGCTGCGCCATCGCGACGCGGGTGAGCGAGTCCATCATGAGCACGACGTCCTGGCCGGCGTCGCGGAACGACTCGGCGATGCGGGTGGCGACGAACGCGGCGCGCAGGCGCATCAGCGCGGGCTCGTCCGAGGTGGACACGACGACGATCGAGCGTGCGAGCCCCTCGGCGCCGAGGTCGTCCTCGAGGAACTCGCGCACCTCGCGGCCGCGCTCCCCCACCAGGGCGATCACGTTCACGGCGGCGTCGCTCCCCCGCGCGATCATCGACAGCAGCGAGGACTTGCCGACGCCGGAACCGGCGAACAGGCCCATGCGCTGCCCGCGGCCCACCGTCGTCAGGGTGTCGAGCACCCGGACCCCGAGCTGCATCGGCGTGTCGATGCGCGTGCGTGCCATGGCGTTCGGCGTCGCGTGGTCGAGCGGCACCCACTCGACGGGCTCGCCGCTGGCACCCACGAGCGGCCCGTGGTCGTCGATCGGCCGTCCGAGTCCGTCGAGCACACGGCCGAACAGCCCTGTGCCGGTCGGTACGAGGACGGGCCGTCCGGTGGGTCGAGCGGGCGTGCCGGCGGTGACCCCGGTAAGGCGTCCGAGCGGCATGCAGCGGACACCGGTGACGTCGGTCGCGACGACCTCGACGGCGGTCAGCGGGCCACCCTCGGCACCGACTGTGACGACCTCGCCGACGCGTGCGTCGAGCCCGGCGATGGTGAGCCCGAGCCCGCCGACGGCGCTCGTGACCACCCCGACGCGCCGCGGCGCCGCCTGGCGGAGCGCATCGTCGAGGCCACGGGGGCGGAGCAGCGTCGCGGTCACGAGGCGACCCCCAGCGCGGTGCGGGCGCGTCCGAGCGCGGTGGCGATGCGGGCGTCGAGCAGGCCGTCCGGCAGGTCGACGACGGCGTCGCCGTCGACGAGGGACGAGTCCGCGACCACCGGGACGGGCAGGTCCAGGTCGGCCACGCGGGCCGCGTCGCCGACGCTCAGCCGGATCGCGACGGCGACCGTCCGGTCGATGGAGGCGAGCGCCCGCATGACGGTCGCCTCCGCGCCGGACGCCCCCCGCGCCTCCAGGCCGTGGGCGTCCGCCGGTCCGGTGGGCGCTGCGTGCGGACGGCCTGGAGGCACGGATCGCGTACCCGACGACGGCTTCGGCCAGGTCGAGCGCGGCGGCCGCGACGGACTGCTCCGCGGCCTCCAGGACCGGCGTCACCTGGGAGAGCATCGCGGTCGTGGCCGCGTCGAGCACGGCGATGCGGCGCGCGGTGTCAGCGTGCATCGAGGCGACGCGGGCGGCGTGCTCGGCCTCGAGCCGGGCGCGGAGGGCGTCCGTCTCGGCCTGTGCAGCGCGGAGGCCCGCGGCGTACCCGGCGGCGTGTCCGCGCACGTCGCGCCGCGGCGCGGTCGCGGTCAGAGGTGCCGGTGATGACGGGGAACGTCATGCGCTGGACGGTGGTGTCAGTCAACGAGCTCGTCCTCCTCGGCGCGGTGGACCGTGATGACGCCCTGCGCCTCGAGCTCGCGGACGGACCGGACGACCTCGGCGCGCGCCTCCTCGACCTGCGAGACGCGGACCGGGCCCATCGCCTGCAGCTCGTCGTCGAGGAGCTCGCGGTTGCGCTCGGAGACGTTCGCGCGGATCGTCTCGACGACGGGAGCGGCGGCGCCCTTCATGGCGGTCGCGAGGAGCTTCGAGTCGATGCCGCGCAGGACCTGCTGGATGTCGCGGGACTCCGAGCTTGACGATGTCCTCGAAGGTGAGCATCCGGGACCGGATGTCCTCGGCGAGTTCCGGGTCGCGCGCCTCGAGGCCGTCGAGCACGGCCTTCTCGGTGGCGACGTCGGAGCGGTTGATGATCTCGACCAGGGGTGCGATCCCGCCGACGACCTCGACGCTCTCGCGCGGGGACACGACGGCCCCGGCGCGCTGTCGGAGCACGCCGGCGACGATCCCGACGGCCTCCGGGGTCGCGCTGCCCATGGTCGCGAACGCCTGGGCGACGTCGGTGCGGTCGCGCTCGTCGACGCCGGCGAGGACGGCGCTGGCCTGGGCCGGCTTGAGGTGTGCGAGCACGAGCGCGACGGTCTGCGGCAGCTCGCCCTCGAGCAGGCTGATGACCTGTCCGGGCTCGGCGTCGTCGAGGAAGTCGAACGACTGCCCGGCGAGGTTCGAGGCGAGACGGTCCATCACGCCCGCGGCCCGCTCGGCACCGAACGAGGCCTCGAGCAGCCCGAGCGCGGTCTCCTTGCCGCCGCGCTTCTGCAGCCGGCCGCTCAGGGTCATCCGGTGGAACTCGGTGAGGGTGCGGTCGACGACGGTGTCCTCGACGCGGCGCATCCGGACGATCTCGGCGGAGATCTCCTCGGCCTCGATCTCGGTGAACTGCTTCATCACCTCGGCGGCGCGCTCGGTCTCCATCTGCATGAGGATGAGCGCGACCTTCTGGGCGCCGCTGAGCGGACGGTCGGCGTTGCCGGCGGCGGAGGCCGGGGTCAGGGCGCTCACCACGCTCGCCCGGTCGTCGAGCAGGCCGCGGAGGAGCTCGGCGGTGCGCTTCGGGTCACGCTCGGCCAGGGCGGAGATGTCCTGGCGGCGGCGCTCGGCCGAGATCTCCTCGGTGGTGAGCACCTCGGTCGGGGCGTCGTCGTGCGGGATGCTCGGCAGCGCCACGGTGGGGGCGTCGCCGGCGCCGAGGGAGGCACGGTCGTCGGCCCCGTCGACTGCCAGGGGCAGCTGGAAGGTCTCGCCGCCGAACGCGTCGAGCTCGCCGAGGTCGACGGCTTCGCGCTCCTGCTTCCGGCTGCGGCGGACCAGGAACACCATGATCGCGATGAGCGCGAGCAGGCTGCCGAGCACGATGCCCGCGGTGCGGATCGCCGACCACAGGGACGCCTGCTCGTCGGCCTTCTGCTGGGCCTCGAGCGCCTTCGTCGCACGGTCGGCGGCGCTGGTGTCGAAGTCCATCATCGCGACGCGGACCTGGTCGCCCCGGGCGGTGTCGACGCCGGCGGCCGCGGCCACGAGGTCGTTGATGCTCTGCAGGTTCGCGTTCTGCACCGCGTCGGCCTTGGAGTTGAGCGCGACCGAGATCGTCTGCCGGTCGAGCCCGCCCGAGGGCAGCTGGGTGGTCTCGGTGGTGTGATCGACGGCGTTGTTCTTCGTCGCGGACTCGTTCGTGTAGCCGTCGTCGCCGGTGCCGGTGCTCGCCGTGCCGTTCGGCACCGCGATGTTGTCCGGGCCGAGGACCCCGGTGGCTCCCTTGCCGGCGCCGGACCCGGAGCCGTACTGCTCCGTCGACGACGACTCGTTGAGCGCCACCGGACCGGTCGTCGGCGTCGTGTAGGACTCGGACGTGCGGGTGCCGGAGTTCTGGTTCATCGTCGCGGAGACCACGACGCTCGCGTTGCCGACGCCGAGCGTGGTGTCGAGCAGGTCCTGCACCTTCTTGCTCGTCGAGGCGTCGTAGTCGGCGGCCTGGTCCGCGCCGCTGCCGGTCGCCCCGGTGCCGACGGCGGAGAGGGTCTGCCCCTTCGAGTCGACGACGGAGACGTCGGTGGGCTGCATCCCCTCGACCGCGGCGCTCGTCAGGTGCACGATCGCCTGGACCTGGTCGGTGCTGAGCTCCGCGCCGTTCTTCGTGGCGATGAACACCGACGCGGTCGGGTCCTTCTCCTCGGCCACGAACACGGTCTTCTCCGGGATCGCGAGCTGCACGGTGGCGGTCTGCACGCCGTCCATCGCACCGATGGTCTTGGCGAGTTCGCCCTCCATCGCACGCTTGTACGTGACGTCCTGCTGGAACTCGGAGCTCGTCACGCCCATCTTGTCGAGGAGCGAGTAGCCGCCCTCGTTCGACGACGGCAGGCCGTTCGACGCGGCCTTGAGGCGCTCCGAGTACACGGAGCCCTGCGGCACCAGGATCGTCGCGCCGCCGTCGGTGAGCTGGAAGGGCACCCCGTCGGTCTGGCAGCTGGTCCGTGACGCTCGCCGCGTCGGTGGCGGCCAGGCCGGTGAACAGCGGCGCGTAGGACGCCTTGCCGAGCCAGCTCGCGAGGGCGAAACCGCCGAGCACGAGCGCGGCGATGACGAGGATCGCGATGGTCCGCTGGGCGGCGCTGAAGCCCTTGACGTAGGCGGCGAGGCGACCGAAGAGGTCCTTGACGGCGACGGGCATCAGGCCTGCATCCTCATGATCTCGTTGAAGGCGTCGACGCCCTTGTTGCGGACGGCGGCGACGAGCTCGAGGGTGACCTGGGCACGCGTCGAGGCGATCGTCGCGTCGTGGATGTCGTCGAGGTTGCCGGTGACGGCCTTGAGCGCGAGCGTCTTCGAGTCGCTTCTGCAGCTGCTGCAACCCGTCGACGGCGTTGCCGAGGGACGCGGCGAAGCCGGCGCCGCTCGTGCCGGTGGCGCTCGTCGCGCTGGTCCCGACGTCGCTGGACGTGCCGGAGACCGAGGTCAGCGCGTTCGTCATCGCGTTGGTGGTCACACCGTTGACGGCGTCGATGGGCATCAGTTCTTCCCGATCTGGAGTGCCGCCTCGTAGGCGGTCTTGGCACGGTCGACCACGGCGGCGTTCGCCTGGTAGCCGCGCTGGGCCATGATGAGGTCCGCCATCTGCGTGCCGAGGTCGATGTCCGGCATGCGGACGTAGCCCTCCTCGTTCGCGAGCGGGTTGTCCGGGTCGTAGGTGACGCGGCCGGCGGCGCTGCCGAACGCGGCGCCCTTGACGTAGGCGCCGGAGACGCCGGCACCCTCCTGCACCTCGACGTAGCGCGCCTGGAAGGCGGTGTCGTCCATCGACTTCACTGTGTTCGCGTTGGCGATGTTGTCCGACACCGCGTCGAGCCACTTGCGGTGCACGGTCATGCCGGTGCTCGCGATGCCGATCGCGTCGAAGGTCGTCACGAGTTGGTCCGCATCGCCGCACGGACGCTCGTCAGCTCGGAGTTCATCGCCTGCGTCGCGAACTGGTAGCGGAGCACGGTGTCGACGTTCGAGAGCGTCTCCTCGTCGAGGTTGACGTTGTTCCCGTTCGTGTTCGTCGGCTCGAGGCTCCGCGCGACGGTCGGCGCGGTGCTGCCGCTGCCGTCGACGATCGACTTCGCGAGGGCGTCCTCGAACTGGACCTTCTCGGCGTGGTAGTTCGGCGTGTTGATGTTCGCGACGTTGTTCGCGATCACGCGCTGGCGCATGGAGAGTCCGTCGAGCGCGCTCTGCAGCGCTGCCGACGTCACGGAATCGAACACGGTGGACTGTCCCCTCGATCTGCGACATCCCCTGTCGATGTCGCCGATTGGCGGTGGCCGATCCGTGGCCGAACTGGTGAGCGATCCGTGCTCGTGGTGCGCTGTCGGCCGGGCCGTGGGGCGCGTTAGGCGTCGCCCCGAACGGGGGGCGGTGTCGCCCGCGGGGCGGGTGGGGCGCGCGGGGCGCGTGCGGGGCGCACGGCGTGGTCGCGTGCGCATGTTCCGACATCCCACGCGTCGATCACCAAGTGGATCGTCGGAACATGCACACGCATCACGTGCGTGCGCATCGAGCGACGAAACACCCGTCGATCACGAGGTGCTGTGTCGCCTCATGCGTGTGCATGTTGCGACCGGCACCCGCGGCAGCGCCCGCGCGTCAGGCCGACGCGTCGAGGTACACGGACCCGCGCGGCTCCGCGCGTCGCGTCCACCGCCCGGAGCGCCCCGAGGTGCTCCCCGCCGAACGCCGTCCCACCTCGAGCGACGTGATGCGGTCCCGCTGCGCGGCGAGCAGCCGGGAGGCATGCCCCACCAGTTCGCGCGGGATCGGTCCCAGCCCGGTCGGCTCCGACCACCCCGAACCGGTCACGGGACCGGCCGTCGGTGCGGCGTCGCGCTCCAGCTGGTCGAGTACGGCCTCCCAGCCGGTCCGGTCCGGGTCGTTCGACGCGGAGGTCTCAGGCGACACCGAGCGCACCGCCCGCCGGACGCTCGGCCGTGGTGACCGCCGGCAGCGACGCCGCAGCCTCGTGCCACGACTGCCGCAGCGGTTCGAGGATCCGGATGCAGTCGCGGGTGGCCTGCACGTCGCGGTGGACGTTCGCGGTGATGAGCGAGGTCGAGGCGTAGTTGTAGATGGCCAGCAGCCCCTCGCCGCCGTCCCACACGTCGATGCGCAGCGTGGGAGGACAGCTCGCCGACGATCGCCTGCGCGTGCAGGAGCTGTTCGCGCGCGGCTTCCCAGTCGGCCGAGGTCTGTGCGGCCTCGGCGCGGTGCAGGTCGAGCAGGAGCCGGTCGTAGAGCATCAGTGACGAGCTGCGCGGGCGTCGCCGAGAGCACGGCCTCGTTCGTGTACTGGGCGCGGCGCTGGTCGGTGACGGTGCGTGGCTGGGCGGCCTGCCGGAAGGCGGCGGCCTGGAGGTCGAAGGTGTTCACGGTGGTTCCGGTCAGCTCGAGGTCGACGCGAGCTGGCTGGCGAGCCAGCTCGACTGGGACTGGAGTTTGCTGAGGCTGGTCTCGAGCGACGCGTACAGCGTCTGCAGGACGCGCGTCGGGCGGTGAGCCGGTCGGTCCAGCTGTCGATCTGGGTGTTGAGGTCCTTCGCGACGGCCTGCTGCCCGGTGATGCTCGTGGTGATCGAGCCGTCGTACTTGTCCGAGGCGGCGGTGGCCGCGGCGCCGACGTTGCCCGCGATGCCGGAGAGCATCGCCTGCGTGCCCTCGGGGTCGGTGGCGAGGGCCTTCTGGAAGGCGTCGGCGTCGAAGGTGAAGTCGCCGTCCTTCGTGATCGAGATGCCGATCGACGACGGGGACTCTCCCACCCACGGGGGCGGACATCGTGCTCGTCAGGCGCTGCACGACGTCGCGGGTCGTGCCGTCACCCGACAGCACGCCGGCGGTGGTGCTCGTCGTCCCGGTGGTCGGGCTCGTGGTGCTCGTGACCGCGGTGTTCGAGCCGTAGTACGCGGTGACGGCGTTCATGGCGTCGACGAGCCCGGACGCGACGGCCTGCGCCTTGGTGGTGTCCTGTGTGACGCCGACCGTGACGGCCTCGGTCGTCGGCTTCGTCACCGTGACGGTGAGTCCGGGGACGAGGTCGGTGAAGGTGTTCGTCGCGCTCGTGACGACCTGCTCGGCGGCGGTGCCGGCCCAGAGCGTGACGCTGGCGTCCTTCGCCTGTGCGACGACGGCCGCGCCGACCTCGGTCAGGACGTTCGTGGCAGTGCCGGCGGCCACCTGGTCGGTGGTCCCCCGGTACACCTGGAACGCACCGGCCGACCCGGTCTTCGCCGACGTGAGCTGCAGGCGGTAGAGCTCGTGCCGTCGGCGTCGGCGCCCGCGGCGACCTTCGTCGCGGTGACGCCCGCCCCCGACTTGTTGATCGCGGAAACGGTGTCGTCGAGTGACCCGGACGCCGGTGTGACGGTGGTCTTCGTGCCGTCGGCTCCGACGAGCGTGAGCGGCTCAGCGGCGGCGGACCACGTGGACATCGCGGCGGTGACGCCCACCTGGGCCGACGCGGTCGCGCCGACCGAGAAGGTGACGGAGCCGGCGGTCGCGTTCGCGCCGGTCGTGGCGGTGACGGCCGTCGAGGAGCTCGTGGCGGCGAAGACGTCGAGCGACGTGGCCTTGGCGGCGTCCTTCGCCTTCGTGGCGAGCGTCTGCACCAGGCTGTTGATCGTCTGCAGTGACGAGATGAACGAGTTGGTGCTGGTGAGCTTGTTCTTGAGGAGCGTCTGCGGGACACCCTCGACGCTCATCAGCGAGTTGATGAGGTCGGTGGTCTTGAGGCCGCTGACGAGGCCGTCGATCGCGAGGCTGCTGGCCGATGACACGGACGACATCGAGGGCTCCCTGCCGTCGGAGGTGGTGGTGGGTGTGGGCGACCCGCCGCCCGGGAAACCTGAACGATCCCGGACGGCGGCGTCATCCGGTGCTAGCGGAGGAGCGAGAGCACACCCTGCGTGCTCTGGTTCGCCTGCGCGAGCATCGAGGTGCCGGCCTGGCTGAGGATGTTGTCGCGCGTGTACTTGACCATCTCCTGCGCCATGTCGACGTCGGTGATGCGCGAACCGGCAGCGGTGAGGTTCTCCTTGGCCACGTTCGTCACGTTGATGGCGTGGTCGAAGCGGTTCTGGATGGCACCGATGTTCGAACGAGCGGTCGAGACGGCCTTGATCTGCTTGTCGATCGCGGTGATCGCGGTCTGCGCGTTCGCAGCCGTGTCGAACGCGATCGTGCCGCCCGTGCCGTCACCAACGGTGAGAGCGGTCGCGACCGCTGCCACGTCGGCACCGGTCAGGTCGACCGTGATCTGGCTCGCCGGGCCTGCGTTGGCACCCACCTGGAAGGTGAGCGAGGCGCCGTTGTTGTTGCCGGCACCCTTCAGCAGGTCGATCCCGTTGAACTGCGTCGAGTCCGAGATGCGGGAGAGCTCCTTCTGGAGCTCCGTGACCTCGGTCGAGATCGCCGTCCGCGAGTCCGCGTTGTTCGAGTCGTTACCGGCCTGGACGGCCAGGTCGCGCATGCGCTGGAGGATCGAGTGGGCCTCGGTGAGGCCACCTTCAGCGGTCTGCACGACGGAGATGCCGTCCTGCGCGTTGCGGGCGGCGACCGTGAGGCCACCGACCTGGGACTTCAGCCCCTCGGAGATCGACAGACCGGCAGCGTCGTCGGCAGCACGGTTGATGCGGAGACCCGACGAGAGCTTCTCGAGGGACTTCGACAGGTCGTTCTGCGTCGCGTTGAGGTTCCGGTACGTGTTGAGTGCCGAGAGGTTGGTGTTGATGGACATACCCATGGTGGTTTCCTCCGTGAAATCTGGGTCTTGCGTCGGCCCGTCCGTGGGCTGACATGGATGACTCTCGACCGGTTGGCCGGAGTCGTTAGGGGTTCGACGAAAAACTCTTCGTCGAGGTCTCAGCTCGCCGCGACCGCGGGGGTGGCGACGTCGTGCACGGCGCGCGCGACGCCGGCCGCGGCGTTCGCGGCGACCCGCGCCAGGTAGGCGCTCCGGCGCGCGGCGGTGGTGCGCGAGGCGGGCTCGACGGCCACGCCCTCGTCGCCGTAGTGCGCCGCGAGGCCGTCTCGGAGCAGGCGCATCGCCTCGGAGCGCTGCTGCGACACGGCCGAGTGGGTGATGCCGAGTTCGGCGGCCACCTCGGTCACGGTCCGGTCACCGAAGTAGACGTTCTCGACGATGAAGCGCATCCGCTCGGGCAGCGCGTGCACGGCGGCGCGCAGGTAGCGGCGCTTCTCGGCCTCGAGCAGGTCCTCGCCGGGGAGTGGCAGGTCGGCCGCGAGCGTGTCGTGCACGGTCTCGTCGAGGGGGCTGACCGTCCGCGCGGCGTCGGTCATCGCGTCGGCGGCGGTCTGCCGGTCCACACCCATCGCGTCGGCGATCTCCTCGACGCGGACGCTGCGGCCGAGCCGGGCGGACAGTGCCTCCTGCGTGGCGAGGGTCTCGCGGATCCGCTTCCGGGTCCCGCGGGAGGCCCAGTCGGCGGAGCGCATGTCGTCGGCGATCGCGCCGGTGATGCGGGTGCGGGCGTAGGCGCCGAAGGGCACGCCGAGGTCGGGGTCGAAGGCGTCGGCCGCTGCGACGAGCGCGAGCGATCCGACGGCAGCGAGGTCGTCGCGGTCGAGGTGCGTGGCACGTGCACGGACGTCGGCGACGATGTAGCCCACGAGCGGCAGGTGCTCCACGATCATCGCGTTGCGTTCGGTGCGGTCCATGTTGTTCCCCTGGTCATCCCGGCATGACTGCCCCGTCCGTGGGCACGGCTGACGCCGGCCTC
This sequence comes from Curtobacterium sp. AC273, assembly GCF_979253735.1. Classification (NCBI taxonomy): domain Bacteria; kingdom Bacillati; phylum Actinomycetota; class Actinomycetes; order Micrococcales; family Microbacteriaceae; genus Curtobacterium; species Curtobacterium sp. AC273. The sequence goes on from NZ_CEEDDU010000006.1 coordinate 403,183, forward strand.
GGATGGCCGGTGTGTACGCCGAAGAACCACCCGGGTCCCTCCGGGTGGTGCGCTCCGCGCCCCTGAGACGCGGCCCCGGGGTGTCCCCGGGGTGCGCTTCGAATGTATCGGCTGGCAAAGCCCTGTACGCGTGCACATCCGTCCCCAGTGCGGGGGTGTGGGGGTGGTTTCCCGGTCGTCATTTTGGGGGACCCCGCGTCGGGAACGGTCGTTCTTGTCCCCCGTCTTGGGTCATTGCCTGGAGGCGCGGCCCGGCCCCCGCACGCCGTCTTGCGTGATCCCGCACCTTACGCCCGGCTAGCGCACGCCGATAGGTCTCGCTGTCCGCAGGATGACCGACACACACCCCCACGGGAGGAGCTGATGAGCGTGAACGAACTGTCCGCCGTGCTCTGGCGCGAACGCGAACTGCTCGAGCTGCTCACCTTCAAGCTCGAGGAGGAGCAGCTGCTGCTCGCCGCCGGCCGCTCCCGCTGGGTGTCCCACGCCAGCCGCGAGGTCGAGCAGGTCCTCGAGCGCCTCCGCAGCACCGGCCTCGAGCGCGCCGCGTCGAGTGCCGAGGTCGCCGAGGAGTGGGGCGTCCCCGCCGACGCTCCCCTGCGCGAGGTCGTCGCCGCCGCGCCGAACGGCCCCTGGGGCGAGATCCTCGCCGCACACCTCACCGCGATGATCGAGCTCACCACGCAGATCGGGGTGCTCCGCGACGAGAACGACCGCTTCCTCCGGACCGCCGCGCAGGCGACCGAGGAGACCCTCGCGGGGTCGGTCACCGGCGCTGCGACCTACGACGCCACCGGCACCTCGGGCTCCGGCTCGGACGGCGCCCGGCTCTTCGAGGGGACCCTGTAACCGTGGTCAGCACCTTCGGCTCCCTCGCCACCGCCTACTCCGGACTCGCCGCCGCACGCGCCGGCATCGACGTCACCGGCCAGAACATCGCCAACGCCGGCACCGCCGGGTACACGCGGCAGCGGGTCACGCAGTCGTCGATCCCGGCGGCGCAGACCGGCTTCATGCGCGGCACCGCAGCCCTCGCCGGGCAGGGCGTCTCGGTCGACGGCATCGCCCGCCTCGGCTCCCTCACCCTCGATGCCGGCGTCCGCGTCGCCGCCGGGTCCTCGGCGTACGCCGACGCCCGCGCGACCGCGCCTCGGCGCTCGAGGACGGCCTGAACGAACCCGGCAAGGACGGGCTGTCGGCGAAGCTCGACGCCTTCTGGTCCTCGTGGAGCGAACTCTCGACCCACCCCGACGACCCCGGTGCCGCCGGCGCCGTGATCGGAGCTGCGAAGACCGTCGCCAGCGTGCTCGCGACCGGCTCGAAGGCCGTCGACGCCCAGTGGTCCTCCGTGCACGGCACCGTGCAGGGCCAGGTGCAGCAGCTCAACGCGGCCGCCACCCAGGTCGCCGACCTGAACGGCCGGATCCGCACGACGCTCGCCTCGGGCGGCAACGCGAACGAGCTCCTCGACCAGCGCGACCAGCTCACGGAGCAGATCGCGACCCTCGCCGGTGGCACGGTCCGCGCGAACGGCGACGGCACCGTGGACGTCCTCATCGGCGGCAACGCCATCGTGCAGGGCTCCGACGCGCGTTCGGTCGTGCTCGGCGGCGGCGAACGCCTGGCCGACGGCGCTCCCGTCACGCTGACGTGGACCTCGGGCACCGCCGGCGCGGTGTCGATGTCCGGCGGCACGATCGGCGGCAACCTCTCCTCCTCGCACCCGCGACCGCGAACGGCACCGGTGGCGCCCTCGCCGAGGCGTCGGCCTCGTACGACCAGGTGGCGACGAAGCTCGCGACGGCGGTCAACGCCGTGCACGCCACCGGCACGACGCCCGCCGGCACCACCGGCACCGCGTTCTTCGCGGTGACGGCCGGCGTCCCCGCGGCGCAGGGGCTCACGGTCGTGCCGACGGACGGCAGCGGCCTGGGCGACGCGGAACGCGTCGGGGCAGCTGGACGACTCGTTCAGTGACGCACTCTCGCGACTCGGCGCGGCGTCCGACGGCGCGGACCGCACCTGGGCGACGTTCGTGGCGGGGGTGGGCACTGCCTCCCGGTCGGCCGCGTCGGAATCGACGCTGACCGGACTCGCGCTGACCAACGCGCGGTCCCAGCAGCAGTCCGGCGCCGGTGTCGACCTCGACGAGGAGAACGTGAACCTGCTGAGCTACCAGCACGCGTACCAGGGCGCGGCGCGCGTCCTGACCGCCGTCGACGAAATGCTCGACACCATCATCAACCGCGTCGGACTCGTCGGGAGGGGCTGACCGTGATCACCCGTGTGACCACCCAGATGTCGATGGCGGCCGCGTCCGCACGGCTGCAGGCCGGGGCGGCGAAGCTCGCCCAGCTCACCGAGCAGGCCACCACCCTGCAGACCATCCAGCGTCCCTCGGACGACCCGGTCGGCACCGTGTCGTCGATGCAGGTGCGCAAGGAGCAGGCCGCCGCGGCGCAGTACACGCGCAACGCGAACGACGCCGTCGGCTGGCTCGCCACGACCGACAGCACCCTGTCGAGCGTGTACTCGGTGCTCAACAGCGTGCGCGACCTCACCGTGCAGGCGGCGAACAGCGCCACCATGAGCGACACCGACCGCGACGCCTTCATCACGCAGTTCCGGTCGCTGAAGACGGACCTGGAGTCCCGCGCGAACACCACCTACGGCACCCGCTCGGTCTTCGCCGGGTCCTCCACCTCGGGCACCCCGTACGACCCGGCGACCGGCTGGGTCCCTCGGGCACCGACGTCACCCGGCGCATCGGCGACGACACCACCGTGCGGGTCGACACCCCCGGCACGGACGTCTTCGGCTCGGGGTCGTCGTCGGTGTTCAGCATGATCGACTCGATCGTCACCGACCTGCAGAACGGTGTGAACGTGAACGCCAAGATCGGCGAAGTCGACGCGGCGCTTCACCACCGTGCGCGGCGCCCAGGCCGGCGTCGGCGTCCGGCACGCTGCCGCCCTCGCCGCCCAGGACTCGCTGAAGACCGCGACCGTCTCGCTCGAGAACCGTCGCGCCGGCATCGAGGACAAGGACCTCGCGAAGGCCGTCCTCGACCTGCAGGTGCAGCAGACCAACTACCAGGCAGCCCTCGCGGGTCACCGCGAAGGTCCTGCAGCCGACCCTGATGGACTACCTCGATGAGCATCGACCTGACCTTCGCCGTCCCGCCGTTCGGCCTCTCCCCCGCACCCGTCTTCACGCTGACCCCGTCGCCGGCGCCGAGGGCCTGTTCACCCTCGTGGGCGAGGACGAGCGGCTCTTCGTGCTCGACGCCGCCGTGCACCTGCCGTCGTACGCCCCCGAGCTCACCGACGAGCAGGCCAGCGCGCTCGCCCTGACCGACCCGGCGGACGCGATGCTCCTCGTCGTCGCCAACCCGGGCGCGTCCGGCACGACGGTGAACCTGCTCGCGCCGATCGTCGTCAACGCCCGCACCGCCGCCGGCGCCCAGCTCATCCTGGAGGACCAGGACCTGCCGCTGCGCGCGGAGCTCGCCCGGCGCTGAGCGCGGCGCGCCGCGCCCCGGCGCGCCGGGGCGCGGCGCGGCGCGGCGCGCGGCGGCGCGGCCGGCGGCCCGGGCGCGGCGTCGCGTCTGGCCCCCGTCGAAAGTTGCACACGCATACTTCGACGTCCCACGAGTCGATCGACGCGTGCCTCGTCGCAACATGCACACGCACCCGTTTCACGCGCATGAATCGACTTTCCACGAGTCGATCGACGCGTGCTTCGTCGCAAGGTGCACACGCATCAAGCGACACCGCTCCTCCACACCGGCGCTAACGGCCCCGCTTGTCCACGGATCGCCGAACGTGCGGCACCCGCGCGAAGCGCTCCGCGACGCTGAGCACGTGACCAGAGCAGACGACATCCGACTCATCAGGGACGACCGGACTCCCGAGCGCCGAGCGACGCGCAGTCGAGCGAGCGGCCAAGCGCGGCGAACTGGAACGGATCCGACCGGGTGTGCTCGTCGAGCCAGGTTCGCTGGACGGCCTGTACCCGAACGAACGGCACGTCGTCCTCGTCCGGGCCTCGAGCAGCCGGCTCCGGACAACAGGACGTCCTGTCCCACGAATCGGCATGCGCCGTCCTCGGCCTGCCGTACATCGGTCAGTGGCCCGCGAAGGTGCACGTCTCCGACCCGACGACGACCCACACCAGGGTGACCGCCTGGTTCGTCCGTCACGGCGCCCGGAACCGACCGCCAACAGGGACACTGGACCGTCACGGCCTCCGTTCCACGACCGCTGCTCGGACCGTCGTCGACATCGCGGCGACCCGCCCGCTGCTCGGAGCACTCCCGGTGCTCGACCACGCACTGCGAACGGTCGCGTCGCAGCCCAGCGAGCTCCAGCGCGAGACCGAGCGACTCGAGAAGGGGCATGCGAAGGCGGCACTGGCGATCGCGATGGGGTCCGCGCCGTCGGAGTCGCCGGCGGAGTCGGTGTGCCGCGTCCGCTTGCGGCAGGTCGGCGCTCCCGAGCCCGAGCAGCAGCACGTCTTCGCCCTCGGCACGGCGAGCGGACCGCCGTGGTCGACTTCTGGTTCCCGCACAGGGCGTCGTCGTCGAGGTCGACGGCAGATCGAAGTACTCGGACGACCCCGGGCGATCGACCGCCGACGCCCACTGGCAGGAGAAGCGGCGCGAGGACTTCATCCGCTCCTTCCCCGAGGTCCGCTACGTCGTCCGCCTCAGCTGGGCGGACCTGATGGACCCTGATCGCGTGCGGACGGCGCTCGTGCGCGCGGGTGTGCCGTGTCGGTGAATCCGACCCGCCGGGGGACGCCATCCGGACGACGCTCCCATCCGCGCGGCGTACCGTCGTGGCCATGGCCCGAGAGCAGAAGGACCAGGCGATCGTGCCGTTGCCGGTCTCCGACGTCACGTCCCGATCCGACGATCCCAGCGCACGGGTTCCCGTGCCGGAGCAACCCACCGGCTGGGTGAAGATGCTCGACCGCGTGCTCAGCGTGCAGCGTCCGGTCGTGGTCGCGCACGTCCGGAGCCTCCGTCGACGGCACCCCGACGCCACACCGGCGGAGATCATCCAGATCCTCGAACGCCAGTACCTGACCGCCGTCACGGGTGGCGGGGCAGCAGTCGGTGCGAGTGCGGTGATCCTGGGCGTCGGCATGGCCGCGGCACTCGGCCTGAGCGGCGTCGAGACCCTGGGCTTCCTCGAGACCACGGCGCTCTTCGCACAGTCGGTGACCGAGGTGCACGGCATCGCGCTCGACGACCCGGAGCGCGCGCTGCCTGCTCGTCATGGCGATGATCCTCGGCACCCCGGGCACGCAGCTCATCAACCAGCTCGCCGGTCAGATCGCGGGCGGTCAGGTGCGGACGGCGTTCTGGGGCGAGATGGTGACCTCCTCGTTGCCGAAGCAGGTCGTCAACGGGATCGGCGGGCAGGTCCGCGACCAGTTCATCAAGCGGTTCGCAGCGCGTCAGGGCACGACGATCGTCGGCCGGGCGCTGCCGTTCGGCATCGGTGCCGCCGTGGGCGGTCTCGGCAACCACGCGCTCGGACGCAAGGTGATCCAGGCCTCGCGCACGGGCTTCCGGGATGCCGCAGGCAGAATTCCCGATCGTGCTCGAACCGAAGGACGCGAAGAACTCGAAGGACCCGAAGCAGCCGAAGGCCGTCAAGCCGGAGAAGGCGCCCAAGGAGCGCCGTGCGCTCACGCGCCGCAAGGGTCGCGAGGACCTCTGGGCCGACACCCCGGACCGCTCAGGCGAGCACAACTGACGGCCCGCCACCCTGTGACGGACTGGAGGCGCGGTGCCGAGCTGGCACCGCGCCTCCAGTCCGTCAGCGACTCGCGACCACCGCGTCAGCGACGCACCGGCGTCGTCACCACCTGCCCGGCGTGGGCGAACCCCCCGCCGAACCCGAACAGCAGCGCCGGCACGCCCCTCGGGCAGCGAGCCCCGCGACCACGCCTTGGACAACCCGAGGGGGACGCTCGCAGCCGAGGTGTTCCCCGACTCGACCACGTCCCGCACGACGAACTTCGACTCGCCGCCGAGCGCCGTGACGAGCGGCTCGATGATCCGCAGGTTCGCCTGGTGGAACGCGAACACCTCGATGTCGTCGAGCGTGAGCCCGGCGGCCTCCACGACGGCACGCGCGTGACCCTCCGCCTCGGTGATGGCCCAGCGGTAGATCGAGCGACCCTCCTGGTTGAAGTGGCCGGGATCGCCCTCGACCCGCACGGCATCGAGCAGGTGCGGCACGCTCCCCCACGACACCGGTCCGATCTCCGGCGTGTCCGAGACGCCGACGACCGCTGCGCCCGCGCCGTCCCCGACGAGGACGCAGGTCGAGCGGTCGGTCCAGTCGGCGATGCTCGACAGGACCTCCGACCCGATCACGAGGGCCGTGTCGGCGGACCCCATCCGGACGGACTGGTCGGCGAGTCCCAGGGCGTACTCGAAACCGGAGCACGCGGTGTTGATGTCGATCGGCGCTGCCTGGGCGGAGAGGCCGAGCGCCGCCGCGACCCGACCGGCGGTGTACGGCGCTCGGTCCTGGTGGGTGGTCGACGCGACGATGACGAGGCCGACCTCGGACGGGTCGACCCCCGCGTCGGCGAGGGCGTTGCGGCCCGCCTCGATCGCCATCGACGTCACGGTGTCGTCGGGTCCGGCGATGTGCCGGGTCTCGATGCCGGTACGGGTGCGGATCCACTCGTCGTTCGTGTCGACCATGGTCGACAGCTCGTCGTTGGTGAGGACCTTGGCGGGCTGGTGGTGCCCGAACCCGAGGATCCGGCTGCCACGGAGTGCTGGGGTGTTCATCCTCGGCACGCTACTCCGCCTCGTGACCCGGTCATGCGCGGCGCGGCATACGTCACTTCGGGCAGCCGCGGTGGACCGGTCGTTCGCCTTCTTGATCGCGTCGACCAGTTCGTCCTTGTTCATCGTCGACCGGCCGCTGATGTCGAGCCGTTTCGCGATGTCCCTCAGGTGCGCCTTCGAGGCGTTCGCGTCGACGCCACCCTCGGTCTTCCTCCGCAGAACCCGCAGAACCCGAAAAACCCGAAGAACCCGAACCCGAACCCGAACCCCGGGAGCCGGCAGCGCCGGAGTCGGACGGCCCGGAGGACTCCTCCTCCTCCCAGTGGTCGCCGACCTTCTCGTACTCGTGCTTCACGGCGGCGAACGCCGTTCGGTGCGCGCGCTCGCCCGGACCGTAGGACTCGTTCGCCGAGTCGAGCGCCTTCTCGAAGATCTCCTGCGCGTGCTCCGGCGACCGCTGCAGGGTGCTGGGGATCTCGTCCTTGGCTGGCATGGGTGGCTCCTCTCGCTTGACCCATCCTGCCTACTCCCCGAACCCCGACCGGTACTCCCAGGCCCTGGCTCCCCCAGCGCGTCACGAGTAGACCGAGGTGATGGACTACACACATCTCGGACGGACAGGGCTGTCGGTCTCGCGCGCAGTGCTCGGCACCATGAACTTCGGCCCGGAGACCAGCGAGGACGACTCGCACGCGATCATGGACCGGGCGCACGAGCTCGGCGTGAACTTCTTCGACACCGCCAACGGCTACGGCGGCTCGGTGGGCAAGGGCGCCACCGAGGAGATCATCGGCCGCTGGTTCGCCAAGCGCGCGGCGGACGTCGCGAGAAGACGGTCCTCGCCACCAAGGTCTACGGCGAGATGATCGACTGGCCGAACGGCGGGAAGCTCTCGGCGTACAACATCCGCCAGTCGCTCGACGCCTCGCTGCGCCGCCTGCAGACCGACCACATCGACCTGTACCAGATGCACCACGTCGACCGGGACACCCCGTGGGACGAGATCTGGCAGGCCATGGAACTCGCGGTCGCGCAGGGCAAGGTGCTCTACGTCGGCTCGTCGAACTTCGCCGGCTGGCACATCGCCCAGGCGCAGGAAGCCGCGAAGCACCGCAACTTCCTCGGCCTCGTCAGCGAGCAGTCGATCTACAACCTCGTCGTCCGCGACGTCGAACGCGAGGTCCTCCCCGCCGCCCGCCACTACGGCCTCGGCGTGATCCCGTGGTCCCCGTTGCAGGGCGGGCTCCTCGGCGGCGTGATCGAGAAGACCGAGAACGGCTCGCGTCGCCTCTCGGGTCGCAGTGCCGAGTACGTCGACTCGCACCGTGACCAGCTCCAGGCCTACGAGTCCTTCGCGAAGGAGCTCGGCCACACCCCCGGCGAGCTCGCCCTCGCGTGGCTGCTGCACCAGCCCGGCGTCACGGCGCCGATCACCGGCCCGCGCACGATGGAGCAGTGGGAGTCCGCGGTCCGCGCCGTCGACATACGCCTCGACCAGCGTGCGCTGGACCGGCTCGACGAGATCTTCCCGGGGCACAAGACCTCGCCGGAGGACTACGCCTGGTGACGTCCCCGACGGAACCAGCGGGTCGCTGACGCGACCATCTGCCTGGAGGCGCGGTGCGGGTCGGACCCGCACCGCGCCTCCAGTGCGTGGTCACGTCCAGAGCGTGACCAGCGTCGCGATCAGAGGCGCGCGATCTCGTCGTCCTGCAGGCCGATCGCCCGCAGGTACGCGTCGACCGAGCCCCAGCGACGCTCGACGTGATCGATGACCGTGGTCATGATCTCCGGCACGCACCGTTGCGCGATCGCGGTGGCCTCGGGGTCGGCGCTCGCTGCGCGTTCCCGCGCGAAGCGGTCGACGAGCCGCTCCGCACTCATCGCGTAGTCCTTACCGATCGAGTCGATGTCCGCGCCCCAGTGCCGTGCGAGCAGCGCGCTGACGATCCCGGTGCGGTCCTTCCCGGCCGAACAGCACACCAACACGTCACCGTCGGTGGCAGCAACGGCGCGGAGTGCTTCGGCGATCCCGGTGCGGTGCCGGTCGAGCCAGTCGATGTACTGGTCCTCGAGGGCGATCGCCTCGGCGGCCGACTCGAGCCCCGACGACGGATCGAACATCGGGACACCTCGGTAGCCAGGCGACGCCGCGAGCGGATGCGGCACGGCGGCGGTCTCGTCGACCCGGCGGAGGTCGATCACTTCGGCGAGACCGGGCGGGTAGGCGTCCGGCCCCACCGGTTCGGTGTTCGCCCGGTACACGGTGCGGGGGTGGTCGGCCTGGAGGGCGGTACCGCCGACGGGGCGGAGGTTGCTGAGGATGCTCGTCGTCGAGTTCACGCCTTCATCCTGCCGCGCGCGGACGCGGGCAGCCGCTGCGGGTGGTAGCTCACCCACGTCCAGCGACCGCCGAAGTCCGTTCGGAGCGCGCCCAGGAGCTCCCGGACGAGATCCCAACCGTCACCCGACATGACGATCCCGAGCGGACTGACGACGATGCTCCCGACCGCGTCGTGCTCGCCCATCAGGGCAGTCTTCCCGCAGTTCCCGCAGGAGAGCCTCGGTTCGGGACCCTCGAGCCACAGGTTGAAGGCCCCCCAGAACGTGTCCTCCGGGAACGGCGTGCCGCAGGAGCGACAATCGGAGTGGTCCCCGGAGCTCCTCTCAAGAGCTCACGACGTTGGCGATCTCCTGGTCCGCGAGCTGGTCGATGAGCGACAGCAGCACGACGACGTTGCAATGGAACGCTTGGTCGTTGCTGATCGCGTCTCGCGACGGGTTACCCTCGTCCGAATTCTGCTGCGCCGGGTCGTCGACCACACCAGCTGCCGCTGCATCTCGGAGTAGGCGCATCATCTGACTCACCCGTGTCGATGCGAGCAGTTCACTGTAAACCGCTTCCGTGATCACATCACGTTCCAGTATGGCATCTCGATCATCGCCGAGCAGCTGGATCGTGTCACGGACCATTTCCCGGACGATCGACCAGTTCGAGCTGCTCCCGAGCGGCTCGAGTCGGGCGTCCCACCTGTCGGAGAAGTGCAGCGGAGATGCGCCGAGACGTTCGACGAGCCATGGTGGTGTCGTAGACGCAGGCCGCGGATGCATCACCATGTCTTCTCGCAATTCCGAATTCTCCACCGGCAATGAGTCCACGAGCTGTCCATCGATGTCGATCAACAGTGGCCATCGGGGCTCGTCGTCCCAGGAGAACTCGAACTGCTGAGCACCACGTGAATCGAGGCGCAGGAGCCCTGTGAACCAGGCACCCTGTTCTGGTTCGGCCATGACTTCGCGCAGTCGACTCCACGCCTCGAATTCCGCGAGGTCAGCGGGAGGGGTGTGGATGACTGCAACGCCAGTGTCGACGGCCCGCTCGATCCGCGCGGTCACGCCGAGACTGACGAAGACACTCGTCGAACGTTGCCACCCTGATCCCAGCCGGTCGAACGTGAGCATCGCGAGCGCATCCTGTTGGTCGATGACTTCAGCTGCAGAACTCAATCGGCGAGGCCTCCGGCCCTTGTTGCCGCCTCATGCGAGACGTGGCTCTCGACGCGGGCATCATCGAATGCTTCAGACGCATCACGGTAGTCCATCTCCCAGGCGGGGTAGAAGATTGCAGGGAGAAGAGATGGAAGCGCGGGAAATGTTCGACGAAGTTCCACCGTACCCAGATCTTCGATCTCAGGCATGTATCACACCTCCGGAGGCGTTGGGAATGCGGTCTTGATGAAGAAGCCCGAGCAGGTTCAGTCGAAGGCCTTCGGAATCGCGCCGTTGGCGAGCTCGTCGACTCGCTGCCCCACTTCCCGCAACAACGCTCGACCTGACCCCGAACCGATGCGGTAGTTCGCGTTCATACGGCGAAGGAACGACTCCACCTCGCCGTCCTCTGCGCCATCCACACGTAACGAGACGAACTCCTTCCGCGTCTCCGCAAGCTCCTCCCCGCTGAATCCGGCGATGTAGAAGTCGATGTAGGCGGCAACGGACGAGTAGTCGTCCCACCAACGCTGGTAGAGGTTCTCGAGGAAGCCCCCGAGGAGTGGGATTGTAGCTGAATAGTTCTCGTACCCGATCTCGGTCATGCCTGTCACGTCAGCCTCCGAGCTTCGTCGGGTGAGCGGTACGGACCACGAAGCCCCCCGGACTGTTCTAGTCCCACAACAACTGCATCCACATCTGCTTCTCGTCCGTGAAGACACCTTCGCTGAACCGCCGTCCGATCACTTGATCGAATTCGGCCTTTCGATCGTTCCGGTGTGGGAATCAGCCCCGCGGACGACTCGGCGCGGTGGGACCCACCGTCGACCCGGTCCGCCACCGAGTGCAACCAGTGCGACCCCGGATCCGGACGCCCCACCTCGATGTGCGGCCGCCCGACCCCGACGCCGAACCCGTCCGGCGTCGCCTTGGCGTGCTCGACGCTGACCTTCACGGTTGGGATGTTGTCCCCGAGCCGCCGGAGCGCATCCGCGAACACGCCGCGCCCCCGCGCCAGCAGGTCCGAGACCCCGGACAACGCCTTCCCCGGAAGCGCCGACAAGGCCCGACCGCCGACTCTGAAGTCTTCGACTGGATCGATGGTTGCGTTGAACCCCGAGATCAGCGAGAACACGCCCCCATCGCTGCTACCAGAATGGAGGATGTTCCGGATTTCGGATCGGATTGTGATCGCGAAAGCCTCCGAGAAGCCTTCGAGTGCGTCCCGCAGAGGGCAGGCGCATCGTCGTAGTTCATCCCCACGACGGCTAGAACGCTGCTGGGAGCAGACCGCCCAGCGACGAGGATGCGCGACGGAGAGTCGCCGCATTCCAGGCACGCGGGTCCGGGGTGATCATCACCCGCGGCTCGCCGGCCGTTGCACCTCGAAACACGATCTGCCGAATTGTCTGGCCACCGCTACGCACCGTCATGCGAGTCCACGACGGCGATCAAGAAGAGATGATGAGGCCGCCGGCATCCTCGATGACATCGGCGGTCGCCACGATGCTCGCCACTGTTGTCACCAAGTCGTCGGAGTCGTCATCGATCATGAGCCATGTGCCCCCGTCCGCGACCGTCGTCTTCGCTGCCGTCGGCAGGTCGATCGCGGACAAAACGGAACTGTGGTCTCCGCGGAAGAAGTTGGTCAGACCGATGAGGGTTGCACGTCGTTTCTGACTCCGGTTGGCGTCGCGCACGGAGACCTGCGCGAGATCGGCATGCCAAAGTTCGACGAGTCTCCGGACGACTTCGGCCTGATGTTTTCCGAAGGAGTCCCGGAGGTCTACTGACGCTCCTGGTTCGAGCGCCCGAAGTGACACTGCAACTTCGTTCACGATGTGCCGAGTCACCGACGCGCCGACATGCAGTCGCAAGGAGGCCCCGACACCCTCGCTCGGCATGCTCACCAACGTCACACCGTAACCGTCTTGCGGAAATGGCTGACCATCATGATTACGCGCAACTCCTCGTTCGATGAGGAGCTCGACGGCGGAGTCGGCGAGCTCGTCGACACGCGAGCCGTCCGCGTCCTGGGAGGAGGGGTCGAGGAGGGTCCAAGGGCCAGCGAATGGCGGTCCGCAGAGCGCCAACACCTTCAATGACTCTCGCAACGCCGCAATCACCCCAGTTGCGTCGAACGACCGGGTTCCCCACTGGACCCGGATCGAAGGCTGCTGCGTGGTCCAGATCGAGGTCAATTCTTTCCGTCCGTCGTCATGGCATCGACCGAATGATCACATCGACGTCGAGCCGTTGGTCGACGAGCGTGTCATCGAGGAGTTCGCCGAAGCGTCTGTCCGTCACGATGTATTCTAGTCGGCCGCCACCGACGTCCTCAATTGCTTGAAGCTGCCGGCGGATGTTCGAGACCACCTTGTCGATCTCAGCGCCGTCCTTCGCGAACAACTGCTCGGGCGTCCACTTCTTGAACGTGTACCAGAACGAGTGATCGCCCTTCGTGTCCACGAAGACGCGTTCGCCGGCCTCCACTCGGAAGCCGTCCAGGGCTACCTTTCTCCCGTCATCGGTCCGGATCACGAGTTCCGGCACAGTTCCGTCACCTGGTTGGTGAATCCCGGTGAAGTACTGCTGCTCGGCCATTCCGGCCTTGTTGCGCTTCACCAGCTCCCACGTCGCGGTCGCGTGATCAGACTGGAGTTCCACGCGTCCGTATGACCGGCTGGTCCCCGGAGCGATCGCCGTGTGGGGGTCACGAGCAGGCGGTGCGGCTGGTTCGACCACCTGATCACCGTGTCCGCCCCTGTGTGTCCCCGACGGCTCAACGTGATCCGCCACCGAGTGCAACCAGTGCGACCCCGGCTCCGGATGCCCGACCTCGATGTGCGGCCGCCCGACCCCGACGCCGAACCCGTCCGGCGTCGCCATGGCGTGCTCGACGCTGACCTTCACGGTCGGGATCCTGTCCCCGAGTCCGCGGAGTGCATCCGCGAACCCGCCACGCCCCCGCGCCAGCAGGTCCGAGACTCCCGACAACGCCTTGCCCGGCAGGCTCGACAGCGCATCTCCGACGCGCACGATCGTGGTGCCGGCGGCCGCGACCTTCGAACCGATCGCCGCGAGCTTGCTGCCGTCCGCCCCGAGCACCGCGAGCCGCGACCCGAGCGCCGCCACCTTCGCGCCCGCGCCGATCTCGCCCGCGCCGGGGATGAACAGCGTGCCGATGTTGAACGCGGCACCACCGGCAGCGTGAGCGGGGTCGTCCCGCCAGTCCTCCGGCGACCCGACGAAGCCCTCGACGAGGGTCTTCTGCTGGTCCATGATGTTCCGCGCGGTGTCACCGACGACATCCGGCAGGACGCCCTTCGGCAGCGCCGCGGCGATCAGGAGCGGCGGGCTGCCCATCAGGACGATCAGCCCGAGCGACTCCGCGAAGCCCTTCCAGGACTGCGCCGCCCAGTCGCCGTCGCCCCACTCGCCGGTCTGCGAGTTGTAGCCGACGAGGCCGCCGAGTCCCTCGACCGTGCCCTTCGCGGCGTCGTACACCCCGGAGTCGAACGATTCCTGGCACGACTGGTCGCCGCGCCCGGTGCTCCCCCACGGCATCGGCTCGTTCGCCTTGACCGCGGCCGTGTAGTCGACGGCCTGCACCGGAGCCAGGCACATGTCGGTACGCAGCCCGTTGATCGCGTTGACACACTCAGCGGACGCGGCGGAGAGCTTCGTCTCCTGCTCGGCGACCTTGGTGAGCAGCTCGTTGTTCTCGTCGACGTACGGCGTGTACTGGTCCCACGGCAGGTGCACGTCGTCGAGCACCTCGCCGAAGTTCTGGACGAGACCGACGATGCCCTGGTTGGCCGGGTGCTCCGGGTCCCACGGGCCGACGGTCTTGCCCTTCAGCGCCTTCTCGACGAACGTCGCGGCCTCGGCCTTCAGTTCGACGAGCCGCTTCGCGATGGGCGCGACCGCCGTCGCGTAGTCGCCGATGAACGTCGACGCCTTCTGCAGGGTCGCGGCGAGTGCCGCGGTGTCGGTCTCGACGCCGTCCATGACCGCGAGCAGGTCTGCCGAGTCCGGCGTCGTGTAGCTGCTGCCGAGCTTCGCCCACGCGGTCTTCACCTCGCCGCCGCGCGTCTCGACGTCGGTGGCCGACGTCGAGAACGCCGTGCCGGCGGTCTCGACCTTCGCCGCGTCGATGTTCGCGCCGGGTATCGCATCCGGATCGATCAGGCCGTCGGCGCGGCACTGGCTCGTCACTGGTCACCACCCAGGTCGAAGGCCGAGAAATCGCCGGTACTGGAGGCACGGATCGCGTTGGTCTGCGCCGTCGCGGCCATCTCCTCGTCACCGTGGTAGTAGGCGAGGGTTGCGGTGGCAGCGCCGGCCAGACCGGCGGTGATGTGGTTGCCCACGCGCGTCAGGAGGGCCGTGTGGCTCTCGATGAGCGCGGCCACGGCGCCGGCGACCGCCTGGTCGTCCCCGACGGCGGTCGTGAGCGCCGCGTGGGCGTCGGCGAGACCGTCGAAAGCGGTCGAGAGGTTCGTCGCCGCGGTCTCGGTGTCGGTGAGCGTCGTCTGCACGCCCGCGGGCTCGATCTGCCAGCCGTTCCCCATGGCTCCCCCTGGTCGTGGTCCCGCTCGGTCAGAGCGATCGCGTGGTCACTGCACGGCTCGGGACTCCGCCGTTCCCCCGGCGGCGTCCGCGATGCTGCGCACGATCCGCTCGGCCGTCCCCCGGAACGGGGTTGCGCAGCCGCGTGGATCTCGGTCCACCATAGCCGATCACCCGCCACCGACAACGGTCTGGTGAGCAGCCGCTCCGCGTCGATGACGCTGTCGAGCCGGCGGGACTGGAAGAGCGTGAGGAGCACCACCCCGTCGTCCGAAACGAGCTGCAACGCATCGCCCGCCCAGAGCTGGCGGATGCCGATCATCGGGTCGACCGCAGCGGCCCCGGTCAGCACGGCTGCGGCGTCCACGTGCTCGGCGCTGAGGATGGTCCACTCGGCGCTCATCGGTCCGCCCCGAACCCGAGCAGTTCGACGGCACGGGGGCCGAGCGCGGTGCCGAGCTCGGCGAGCCGCCGCCAGCGGGCCTCCACCTCGGCGCCCCCGGTCAGCCCTGCGGTCGGCGGCGAGAAGTCGAGCAGCAGCGACGGCACCCGCGGCGTCCCGACCGGCGCGGCACCCACCGGCAACGAACCGGTGTCGACGCCGAGGTCCCGCACGGCGGCGGCACCCACGACCGCTCCGAGGGGGACGGGCATGCCGCGCTGCCGAGCGGCGAGGGTCGCGTCTGCGTGCCCGCCCGACCGCCACGCCGTTGCGAGCAGCACGCGCTGTCGACGCGCGAGGTCGGCCAGGACGTCGACGACCGGACCGTCCACCGGAGGCGAGTCGTTCCCGGGGACCGGCACCGTGCCTCCCGGCCGGGGCAGTGCCAACCGTGTCTCCTCCGTGACGCCGGTGGCGGACCGTTCGATCCGGAGCTGCACCGCCGCGACGCCGCCGTCGACCGGGGCGACGGCGACGAGCCGGGTCGGACGGGGCGCGCCCGCGGGCGAAGTCGGTGACGGCGCCGACGCTCCAGGCGAGCGTGGCCGGCTCGACGGTGCCCCAGGCGGTGGGCGCGATGCCGGCGAGTCCCTCGAGCAGGAGCTCGACGGTGCGGCCGACGCCGGCCTGCTCCGTGGCGGGGTGGTGGACGGACACGATCAGCTCGACCCAGGGGACCTCGTCGGCGCCGAGCCGGCTGGTGCGCGGCGAGGCCTGCGGGGCGAGCATCGCGGTCGCGACGTCGTCGACGACCTCGGCAGAACCGGCGGCGCGGTAGCGATCACCCTCGCGGACGACCCACGCGCTGCTCGTGCGCCGGAGCATCGCGAGCATCGCCGGGGTGAGGCGGCTCGTGGGCGGGGTGAGCAGCACGAACGCGAGGTCGGCAGCCCGGGTCTCGAGCACCACGCCCATGCGGGAGGAGGAGAGCGACACGATCGCGGCGTCGGTCTCGGAGACGACGAAGCCGGGACCGACGGCGTCGACGAGCGGGTGCGCGAGGGTGACGTCGTCCACGCCGGAACCCTACCGGTCGCTCGCCGTTCGGGATCGAACCCAGCCCGCGCCGCAGCGCACCGCGCGCACCCCGGCACGACGACGGGCCCCGCGCTGCTGTGTGCGCGGGGCCCGTCGGACGGGTGGTGCTGGTGCCTAGCGGACCGAGACCGGGGTCTCGTCGCGGTCCTCGTACAGGACGTAGCCCTCTTCACCGTGGACGGCGGTGTCGATGCCGGCGACCTCGTCCTCGGTCTTGACGCGGAAGCCCATCGTCTTCTCGATGATCATGCCGATGATGAACGCGAGGATGAACGAGGTAGGCGCCGACGGCACCGGCAGCAGCGGCCTGCTTGCCGAGCTGGGCGAACGAACCGGAGTAGATCAGGCCGGTGTCGTTGGCGAAGAAGCCGAGGTACAGCGTGCCGACGATGCCGCCGACCAGGTGCACGCCGACCACGTCGAGCGAGTCGTCGAAGCCGAGGCGGTACTTCCAGTCGATCGCGAAGCAGCAGATGATGCCCGCGATGAAGCCGAGCAGGATGCCCCAGCCCGGGGTCAGGTTGGCACATGCCGGCGTGATCGCGACGAGGCCGGTGACGGCACCCGAGGCGGCACCGATCGAGGTGGCCTTGCCGTCCTTGAGCTTCTCGACGAGCAGCCAACCGAGGATCGCGGCGGCGGGGGCGGCGAGCGTGTTCACCCAGGCGATCGCGGCGATGCCGTCAGCAGCGCCCTCGGACCCGGCGTTGAACCCGAACCAGCCGAACCACAGGATCGCGGCACCGAGCAGGACGAAGGGCGGGTTGTGCGGCTTGTGCGCACCCTTGGCGAAGCCGACGCGCTTGCCGAGGACGATCGCCAGGGCGAGACCCGCTGCACCGGCGTTGATGTGCACCGCGGTGCCACCGGCGAAGTCGATGACGCCCCAGGTCGCGGCCCAGCCCGAGGTGAGGTTGAAGACCCACGAGGCGACCGGGAAGTACACCACGGTGACCCAGACGCCCGCGAAGACCATCCAGGCGCCGAACTTGGCGCGGTCGGCGATGGCGCCGGAGATGAGCGCGACCGTGATGATCGCGAAGGTGGCCTGGAAGCCGACGAACGCCATCGACGGGTACGCGGCGTTGATCGTGGAGGCCTTGGCCTCCTCGAACGCCTGGCCGAGGCCGATCTGGTTCCAGTCGATGCTGAAGAAGCCGACGACGCCGGAGACCGCCGTGCCGTCACCGTGGTTGGCGAAGGCGATCGCGTAGCCGTAGAGCACCCAGAGGACGCTCACCAGGGCGATCGCCCCGAAGGACATCATCATCATGCTGATGACGGACTTGGCCTTCACCAGACCGCCGTAGAAGAAGGCCAGGCCGGGTGTCATGAACAACACCAGCGCCGCCATGACCAACACGAACGTCGTGTTGCCCTGATCAAGCATCTGTTCACCTCTCGATTGCACCAACGGCTCTTGGACCGCTTCGGGTGTGACGAGTCTGGCGACGTGAGGTTTCACGAGGGAGCACGAAGTGTTTCGCGGGTGTAACGCGAGGGCGCTCCGTGTAAACGTCGTGTTTCGTACCCCGGTCAGTCCCCTGAACGAGGGGCGTGCAGACGATCAGGCACGGGACAGCGCGACGACCCGGCTGGCAGCGCGGAGGTACTTCTTCCGGTAGCCGCCGCTCAGCATCGACTCCGGGTAGACCTGGTCGAGCGGGGTGCCGGACGCGACGATCCTGACCTGCGCGTCGTAGAGCCGGTCGACGAGCGCCACCCAGCGGAGCGCGTCGGTCTGGTCGGCGAACGCCTGCACGTCGGTCAGTCCGACGGCGTCGAGCCCCTCCACCATGGCGACGTACTTCGACGGGTGCACCGAGCCGAGGTGCGCGACGACGGTCCGGAAGTCGTCGAGCGTCACCTCGCCCGCGGGCAGCGAC
The DNA here is from genome assembly GCF_979253735.1 of Curtobacterium sp. AC273. Lineage (NCBI taxonomy): Bacteria > Bacillati > Actinomycetota > Actinomycetes > Micrococcales > Microbacteriaceae > Curtobacterium > Curtobacterium sp. AC273. Next base: position 421,427 of record NZ_CEEDDU010000006.1, read on the forward strand.
CCGGGACGTCGGTGACCACCCGGGCCGACTCGTCGACCGCGCGGCGGCGGTAGTCGAGGCCGTCGATGCGCAGGGTGTCGAACCGGTCGGACATCGCCTGGATCTCACGGAGGAAGTCCTGTGCCGCGAACCGTCCCTCGCCGAGGGCCCCGGCGGGGTGTTCGACGTCGCGGCGAAGCGGGTGCCGGTCTCGGACAGCTCCTTGATGAGCCGGGTCATCACCATCGTGTCGCCCGGGTCGTCGAGCTCGAACTCGTCGATGCAGACGAGCGCCGTCCCGCGCAGCAGGTCGACGGTGCCCTGGAACCCGAGGGCGCCCACGAGCGCGGTGTACTCGATGAAGGTGCCGAAGGTCTTCCGGCCGGAGGCCGCGTGGTACGCCGCGGCGAGCAGGTGGGTCTTGCCCACCCCGAAGCCGCCGTCGAGGTAGACGCCGGACGTGGCGGCAGCCTCCGTCGAGGCCGGCCTTCCGACGCCCGAACAGCCCGCGACGCGGCGAGGGCGGCCTCCGGTCCCGCGACGACGAACGCCTCCACCGCGTCCCGGACCTCCGCCTGCGACGGGTAGTCCGGGTCGGGCCGGTACGACGCGAACGACGCCTCCGTGAACTGGGGCGGCGGGACCAGCGACGCTGCCATCTGCTGCGGGGTGACCTGCGGGTCACGGTCGACGAGACGAGCTGGCTGTGGCAACTGCGAGACCCTCCGGGAAGCATGTCGTGCGGTGTCACGTTGCAGGAGGCGACGGGACGTCCGCGTACCGTTGCCCAGAGGCACCGACGACCGATCCTAGTCCCGGTGCCGTGCCGACGATCCGTCGGAGCACGTCGCCCGCACCCTGGAGGTAGCCCACCATGACCGCACCCGGTCGACCCGTCCGAGAAGTTCACCGCCTACGCGCACCCGGAGCGCCTCGTCTCCACCGAGTGGCTGCAGGAACAGCTCGACGCGGACACCCCCGACCTGGTCGTCGTCGAGTCCGACGAGGACGTCCTGCTCTACGAGACCGGGCACATCCCCGGCTCCGTGAAGATCGACTGGCACACCGACCTCAACGACCCGGTGCTGCGAGACTACGTCGACGGCGAGGCCTTCGCGGAGCTGCTCGGCGGCAAGGGCATCGGCCGCGAGACCACCGTGGTGATCTACGGCGACAAGAACAACTGGTGGGCCGCCTACACGCTGTGGGTCTTCTCCCTCTTCGGCCACGAGGACGTCCGTCTCCTCGACGGCGGCCGCGCGAAGTGGATCGCCGAGGACCGCGCGATCACCACCGACCCCACGACGGTCACACCGGTCGAGTACCCGGTCGTGGACCGCATCGACACCGAGATCCGTGCCTACAAGGACGACGTCCTCGCGCACCTCGGCAAGCCCCTCATCGACGTCCGCAGCGCGCCCGAGTACAGCGGCGAGCGGACGACCGCCCCGGACTACCCGGAGGAGGGCGCCCTCCGCGCCGGCCACGTCCCCACCGCGGTCAACATCCCGTGGGCGACCGCCGCCGCACCCGACGGCACCTTCCGGTCGCGCGAGGAGCTCGACGCGATCTACCGCGAGGGCGCCGGCATCGGCGACGCCGACGAGGTCATCGCCTACTGCCGCATCGGCGAGCGGTCGAGCCACACCTGGTTCGTCCTGCAGCACCTGCTCGGCTACGAGAACGTCCGCAACTACGACGGCTCGTGGACGGAGTGGGGCAGCGCCGTCCGCGTCCCGATCGCCGTCGGCACCGAACCGGGTACGCTGCCGAACCGATGACCGACGTACTCCCCAGCCCCTCGCCGAGATCCGCGACGACTTCCTCGAGCTGTCCCAGCAGGACCGGCTGCAGCTCCTCCTCGAGTTCTCGAACGAGCTCCCGGCACCTGCCCGAACGGTTGCAGGGCCACGAGGACGAACTCGAACGCGTCGAGAGTGCCAGTCCCCCGTCTTCATCACGGTGACGGTGGGCGAGGACGGTGACCCCGACGACGTCGTCCGCATGCACGCGACGGCCCCGCGCGAGGCGCTGACCACCCGTGGCTTCGCCTCGATCCTGGCGCAGGGCCTGTCCGGCCTGACCGTCGCGCAGGTGCTCGCCGTGCCGGCCGACTACCCGCTGACGCTCGGGCTCTCCGAGGCGGTCAGCCCGCTGCGGATCCGCGGGATGGTCGGCATGCTCGGCCGGGTGCAGCGACAGGTCGGGCTGCAGACCGCAGACGCAACCGCCTGACGGCCGGGAGGCGCGGTGCCAGCTGGCACCGCGCCTCCTCGGCCGGTCGCGTCTACCGCGCGCTGGTCGCGTCGTCCCGCTGGACCACCTCGGTGAGCCACGCGAGGATGCGCGCGTCGAACCAGTCGGCGTCGTAGTTCCAGAGCTTCGTGTGCCGCGCGGTCGTCTGCACCTCGAGCCGGACCAGGTCCGGCCGGGCCTCGGCCAACCGGTGCGACGCGGAGGACGGGACGAACCCGTCGTCGTCGCTGTGCAGGAGCAGGATCGGCACGGACAGTTCGTCCGCCCGCGCGACCATGTCGAGTTCCCGCAGGTCGACGGGCCGGTGCAGGCCGGTCGCCCGGTGCAGGACCGGCGTGCGGAGCAGCCGCTGCGCCACCTTGCGCACCGGCCGGGGCAGGCGCAGGAGCTGGCTCTGCGACTTGAGGACGGCGTGCCAGTCGACGACGGGCGACTCGAGCACCACCCCGTCGACCAGGTGGGCGAAGCGGGAGCGGACGAGGTCTGCAGGACCACGGCGCCGCCCATCGACCAGCCCATCAGGACGACGCTCGACGCGCCCCGGCCGGCGAGCCAGCGCAGGACGGCGTCGATGTCCTCCCACTCGGTGCTGCCGAGGCCGTAGCGGCCGTCGACGCTGCGCAGGGCGACGCCGTCGTTCCGCCAGCTCGCCAGCACCACGGAGTACCCCGCCGCCCGGAAGACCGGGACCGCGCGGATCGTCTCGGCGCGGGTCACGCCGCGGCCGTGCACGAGGACGGCCCACGGGGCGTCCGGGTCGTCGGCGCGGATCACCCAGGCGGGCGCCGGGCCGTTCGGGGTGGGGACGTCGACGTCCTCGACGGGGACGTCGAGCTCGCCGGGGGTCAGGTAGAACCAGCCGCCCCAGCGACCGCGACGTGCGGCGGTCGGGTCGCCGGCGTCGATCGTGATGATGCGGCGCGTGACGGTGGTGTCGGTCGTGCCGAGGACCTCGCCGACGCGCATGTGGCCGGTGCCGCCGCCGAACCAGAGCGAGTACCGGCCCTGCAGCTCGGTGTCGGCCGTGCGCTCGATCGTGACGGTCTTCCGGACGGGGTCGACGGCGTGGATCGGGACGCGCTCGTTGCGCTTGCGGTCGGGGGTGACCACGGCGCGGGCGACGGCGGCGACGAAGCCACCGATGACGGCCGTCCCCACCGCGGCAGCTGCCAGACCAGCGCCGAGTGCGATGAACCCGGCCGATCGAGCGGTCTCCTGGACGACGTCCTCGGCGGGTCGCGCGGATCGGGACATGGCCCGGAGCCTAGTCTGCATGTGTGTCCGAAACCCGAGAGCCCGACGCCTTCGCGCGGCTCCGTGCGTTCGTGGCGTCGGGCGGCACCCGCGCCGAGACGACGATCACCGAGATCCCCTCGCCGTCACGGATCGCCCCGTTCTCGATCGCCCTCGCGGCGGACGTGTCCGGCGCGGTGCACGGCATCGACCTGACCTGGGGACGGGGCGCTTCATCGCGCTGCACGACCCCGACGAACCGGAGGGCTGGGGCGGCGCCTACCGCATCGTGACCTTCGCGCAGGCGCCGCTGGAACCGGAGATCGGCGTCGACGAGTTCGTCGCCGACGTGACGTGGAGCTGGCTCGTGGACGCCCTCGCGGCGCACGGCGCGGAGTACGACCGCGCGTCCGGCACGGCGACCAAGATCATCTCCCGCGGCTACGGCGACCTCTCCGCGCAGGGCGACGGCGCACAGCTCGAGCTGCGTGCGTCGTGGACCCCGCGGGGGGACGACCTCACCGCACACGTCGAGGCGTGGGAGGAGATCGTGGCGATGCTCGCCGGTCTGCCGCCCGCGTCGGACGGCGTGACCCTGTTGGCCCCGAGGAGGACCGCACGTGACTGACCCCGCCGCTCCGGCAGCGTCCCCGTTCGAGGCCGGCCACGACGCCGTCCACGTGATCGAGTCGCGTGCGGAGTACCTCGACGCGGTGGCGGCGATCGCCGCCGGGCACGGCCCAGTCGCGGTCGACGCCGAGCAGGCCAGCGGCTACCGCTACTCGCAGCGCGCCTACCTCATCCAGGTGTTCCGCCGCGGCGCCGGTGCGTTCCTGTTCGACCCGATCCCGATCGGCGACTTCTCCGAGCTGCAGGACGCCATCGTCGACGAGGAGTGGCTGTTCCACGCCGCCTCGCAGGACCTGCCGTGCCTGCAGGAGGTCGGCCTGGTGCCGACGCGCATCTTCGACACCGAGCTCGGTGCCCGCATCGCCGGGTTCCCACGCGTCGGACTCGGGCGGTCGTCGAGCAGCTGCTCGGCATCACGCTCGCGAAGGCGCACTCCGCCGCCGACTGGTCGACCCGTCCGCTGCCGCAGTCGTGGCTGGTCTACGCGTCCCTCGACGTCGAGCTGCTCCCGGACCTCCGCGACGCCCTCGCCGAGCAACTCGAGGTCGCCGGCAAGACCCGCATCGCGGCGGAGGAGTTCGCCGCCGTGCTGCACCGTGCGCCGAAGCCCCCGCGCGCCGAGCCCTGGCGACGGCTGTCCGGCATGCACGCGCTCCGCGGGGCCCGTGCGCTCGCGATCGCCCGGTCGCTCTGGCTCGCCCGCGACGCCTTCGCGCGCGAGGCCGACATCGCACCCGGACGGACGATCCCCGACTCCGCGATCGTCGCAGCAGCGGCCGCGAACCCGGAGTCGAAGGGCGAGCTGAGCGGCGTGAAGGCGTTCACCGGGCGTGCCAGCCGCTCCGAGCTCGACCGCTGGTGGGCCGCCGTCGAGGAGGGCCGGACCACCGAGGACCTGCCGAAGCTCCGCGGCACCGGAGAGGCCACGCTGCCGCCGCCCCGCGCCTGGGCCGACCGGAACCCCGCCGCCGACCGCCGCTACAAGGCCGCCCGTGCCGCCGTCGTCGCCCGCGCCGAGGAACTCGACCTGCCCGTCGAGAACCTCCTCACGCCGGACACGCTCCGCACCGTCTCGTGGGAGCCGCCGACGCCGATCGCGACCGAGACCGTCGGCGCCGTGCTCGCCGCGCACGACGCCCGCCCGTGGCAGGTGGAGGAGACCGCGTCGATCATCGCGCACGCCTTTGTCGCTGCTGCACAGGAGCCTGCTGCCGAGAGCAACACGGAGTCGTAGGAACGCCCCAACCGGCATGCGTCCGCCCAGCATCGGGGCATAGCGTCGTCCTGCATGCCGGGGTGTGACCCGGCCGGTCGGGGCGGAACGTGCCCCGGCGTGATCGATGAGGATCTGGAGGCCCAGATTGCCAAAGGCAGCAAGTCGTCTTCGTGGACGGCGTTCGGACACCGTTCGGACGAGCCGGGGAGAAGGGGGTGTTCTGGAAGACCCGTGCCGATGACCTGGCGGTGCACGCCATGCGCGGGCTCCTCGACCGGAACGCCTCGCTGGACGGCGCCGCGGTCGACGACGTCGCCGCCGCGGCGACCACGCAGCAGGGCGACCAGGGGCTCACGCTCGGCCGGACCGTGGGGATGCTCGCGGGCCTCCCGAAGACCGTTCCCGGGTACGCGATCGACCGGATGTGCGCCGGTGCCATGACGAGCGTCACGACGCTCGCCGGAGCCATCGCGTTCGGCGCGGCCGACGTCGCCATCGCCGGCGGGGTCGAGCACATGGGCCGCCACCCGATGGGGTTCGGCGCCGACGTGAACCCGCGGTTCGTCGCGGAGCGCATGGTCGCGAGCGACGCACTCGTGATGGGCCTGACCGCCGAGCGGCTGCACGACCGCTTCCCGGCGATCACGAAGGACCGCACGGACGCCTACGCCGTCCAGTCCCAGCAGCGCTACGCCGCCGGCGTGGGCCGCGGGCAAGTTGCAGCCGGACCTGGTGCCGGTCGAGGTCAACAACGGCGAGGGCTGGGACATCGTGTCCAGCGACGAGCCGCCGCGACCCGGCACCACGCTCGAGGCGCTGGCCGCCCTGAAGACGCCGTTCCGGCCGCACGGTCGGGTCACCGCCGGCAACGCCGCGGGCCTGAACGACGGCGCCACCATGAGCCTGCTCGCGTCGTCCGACGCCGCGAAGGAACACGGCCTGCCGACGAAGATGCGCATGGTCTCGTTCGCGTTCGGCGGGCGTCGACCCCGAGGTGATGGGCATCGGCCCCGTCCCCGCCACCGACAAGGCGCTCGCCAAGGCCGGACTGTCGATCGACGACATCGGCCTCTTCGAGATCAACGAGGCGTTCGCCGTCCAGGTGCTCGCCTTCCTCGACAACTACGGCATCGCGCAGGACTCCCCGAACGTGAACGGCTGGGGCGGCGCCATCGCCGTCGGCCACCTCGCTCGCCTCGAGCGGGGTCCGCCTGATGACCCAGCTCGCCGCGCAGTTCGCCGAGTGTCCCGACGTCCGGTACGGCATCACCACGATGTGCATCGGGCTCGGCCAGGGCGGCACCGTCATCTGGGAGAACCTCGTCGTTCAGCCGTTCCGCCGCACGAAAGGCCTCGTGATCGTGACCACCACCGACAACGACCGGCCCTCGCGCTCAGCGAGGACGAGGTCGTCACCCACTCGTACGTCAAGCACGTCGCGCTCCCCTCGGGTGGCACGCCTCTCGCGCTCATCACGCTCGACAACGGCAAGGACTACAAGGCCGTCGACGCTGGGACCGCGCACGCTGTACGAACTGTCCGGGGTGCTCGACACCCTCCGGACCGAGGCGTCCGCCGGCACGATCCAGGCCGTCGCGATCACCGGCAAGGAGTACTGCTTCGCCGCCGGCGCCGACCTGTCGCAGGCGGCTTCGGTGCCGTCGCGCGAGGTCGCGCACGACCTCGCCGCCCTCGGCCACGCCACCCTCCGGAAGCTCTCCGACCTCGGCGTCCCCTCGTTCGCGCTCATCAACGGCATCGCGCTCGGCGGTGGGCTCGAGATCGGCCTGCACTGCACCTACCGCGTGTTCTCGTCGGCGGCGCAGGGCATCGGCCTGCCCGAGGTGTTCCTCGGCATCATCCCCGGGTGGGGCGGCGCGACGCCGCTCCCCGCCTGATCGGACTCGAGAAGGCGCTCCGCGTCATCGTCGAGAACCCGCTCAAGAACAACCGCCTCATGGACGGGCCGGCCGCGGTCGAGCTCGGCATCGGCGACGCGCTCATCCCGTCGGTGACCTTCCTGCCCTCCGCCGTGACGTGGGTCGACGGCGTGACTCCCGGCCGGACGAAGGTCGTCCGGAAGAACGAGCCCGGCATCATCGAGAAGGCCGCGTGGGGCACGGTCGCCAAGGTCGCTCGGGGCCAGGTCGCGTCGAAGATCGGCACCGTCCCGAAGTCGCCGTTCCGGGCGCTCGACCTCGTCGCCGCCGCTCGCGGTGGATCGTTGGACGAGCGGTTCGCCGACGAGGACGACGCCCTTGCCGACCTCATCTCCGGCGACCAGTTCGCCGCGTCGATGTACGCGTTCGACCTCGTGCAGAAGCGTGCGAAGCGTCCGGTCGGCGCCCCCGAGGGCGTCGAGGCGAAGAAGATCACGAAGGTCGGCGTCCTCGGCGCCGGGCTGATGGCGTCCCAGTTCGCCCTGCTCTTCGCCCGCCGTCTCGGTGTGCCCGTCGTCATCACCGATGTCGACCAGTCCCGGGTCGACGCGGTGTGTCGCGGATCTCCGGTGAGGTCGACAAGCTGCTCGACAAGGGCCGTGTCTCCCCCGATGACGCGAACCGCATCAAGGCGCTCGTGACCGGGTCGGTGTCCTACGACGCCTTCGCCGACGCCGACTGGGTGATCGAGGCAGTCTTCGAGGAGATGTCCGTCAAGCAGGAGGTCTTCCGGAAGATCGAGCAGGTCATCGCGCCGGACGCCATCCTCGCCACGAACACCTCGTCGCTGTCGGTGTCCGAGATGGGCTCCGTGCTGTCCGACCCGTCACGCCTGGTCGGGTTCCACTTCTTCAACCCGGTGGCGGTGATGCCGCTGCTCGAGGTCGTCCGGAGGGCCCAGACCTCGGACGAGACCCTCGTCACGGCGCTGGCGGTGGCGAAGACCCTGAAGAAGACGGCGATCATCACGGCCGACCAGCCCGGCTTCGTCGTGAACCGGGTGCTCGCGCGGGTGCTCGGCGAGGCGATGCGCGGCGTCGAGGAGGGCACTCTGCTCGACGTCGTCGCGGCCGGTGCTGCGCCGCTGGGGCTCCCGATGTCCCCGTTCGAGCTCCTCGAGCTCGTCGGGCTGCCGGTCGGCGCCCACGTGCTCGACTCGCACCACGCGGCCTGGCCGGAGCGCTTCTACCCCGGCGACGGGCTGAAGAAGATCGCCGAGTACGGGCACATCCTGACCCGCGACAAGAAGGGCAACGCGACCGGGTACGACCCAGCCGCCGTGAAGCTCTGTCGCGCCGTCTCGGCGTGATGCGCAGCCGGTGGACGCTGCCGAGATGCAGGGGCGCTTCGAGGACGCCCTCGCAGACGAGCTGCACCGCTCGAGGACGACGTGGTCCAGCACGTGGAGGAGATCGACCTCGGCCTCATCCTCGGCGCGGGCTACCCGTTCCAGGCCGGCGGGATCAGCCCGTACCTCGACCGCTCCGGCGCCTCGGAGCGTGTCTTCGGCGGGGCGTTCCACGACCCGCTGATCGTCGGCCCCGCCTCCCGCTATGCGCCCCACGGAAACCGACGTCGAACCGACCGCTGCGGCCGGTTCGATGTCGGTTTCGTGGTTCGTCGGCGAGCCGCCGATGCCGCCGGCGCCGAGGTCGCCTGCCGTCCCGCCGGCCCGATGACGCGATCGCACCCCTCCGCGAACATCGCGCCCCCGTACACCGGGGCGCGGTGTCCGCACCGGGGTGCAAATCCGGCGCCACGCACGCACGCGCGCGCCCGCACTCGCGCACGCACCTCGCGCCCGAACCCACACGCGCACCCGCGCACATCCGGCCGCCGCGGCGCCCCGCTCAGCCGTCGACGGACGACCGCGACCGCGCCGGCTTCGCCTGCGCGGCAGCTTCGTGCCCACCACCTGGTCGATCACATCGCGCGCGATCGCCTGCGCGGTGAGCCCCGCATCGGCGAGGATCTGCGAGCGGGAGGCGTGGTCGATGAAGGCGTCCGGCAGTCCGAGCTCGTTCACCCCGGTGTCGACCCCGGCGGCCCGCAGGTCCTGCCGCAGCCGCGTGCCGACCCCGCCGATCCGCACGCCGTCCTCGATGGTGATGACGGAGTCGGTGGTGCTGGACAGGTCGATGAGCGACGCCGGGATCGGCACCACCCATCGCGGGCCGACGACGGTGACGCCGATCCCCTGCGCCTCGAGCAGTGTGGCTGCCTCGAGGGTGACGGGCACCATCGGAGCCGACCGCCACCAGGAGGACGTCCTCCTCAGCGCCGGACTCCGGCGCCGTGGAGCACGCCGACGCCGTCGGGCAGCCGCCGCAGCGCCGGGATGTCCGGACCGACCTGGCCCTTCGACCAGCGCAGGACGGTCGGGGCGTCGTCGACGGAGATCGGCCTCGCGGAACCTTCGCGGAGCGTGGGTGAGTCACGGGCGTGGCGATGCGGATGCCCTGGACCACCTGCAGCAGCGCGAGGTCCCACATGCCGTGGTGCGACGGGCCGTCAGGGCCGGTGATGCCCGCGCGGTCGAGGACGAACGTCACGCCGGCCTTGTGCAGGGCGACGTCCATGAGGACCTGGTCGAACGCCCGGTTGAGGAACGTCGCGTAGAGCGCCACCACGATGCAGTCCTCCGAACGCGAGCCCCGCGGCGGTGGTCACGGCATGCTGCTCCGCGATGCCGACGTCGATCACCCGCGACGGGTGGCGCTCCTGGAACAGGTGCAGCCCCGTCGGCCGGAGCATCGCCGCGGTGATGGCCACGATCTTCTCGTCCGACGCGCCGACGTCGGCGAGGGTCGACGCGAACACCGACGTCCACGACGGACCGGACGAGACGTCGAGCGACTCGCCGGTCTCGGGGTCGATGTGTCCGACGGCGTGGAACTGGTCCGCCTGGTCGCGGAGCGCCGGCTTCCTCGAAGCCGTGGCCCTTCTCCGTGATGGCGTGCACGATCGTCGGGGCGCCGTACTCCTTGGCCTGCCGGAGCGCGGCTTCCATCGCCCGCTGGTCGTGGCCGTTCACCGGGCCGATGTACTTGATGTCGAGGTTCGAGTAGAGCGCCTCGTTGTTGGTGAACCGCGACAGGAAGCCGTGCAGTCCGCCGCGCATCCCGCGGTAGATCGCCTGGTCCCGGAGCGCCGAACCGGCTTCCGCCACCGCCCGGGAGGTCTCGCACAGCGCGCGGTACTCCCGTCGCGTCCGCACCGAGCTGAGGAACCGCGCCATGCCACGGATCGTCGGCGCGGTACGAGCGCCTGTTGTCGTTCACCACGATCACGAGCCGGCGGTTGTTGCCGTCGGAGATGTTGTTGAGCGCCTCAGCACGTCATCCCGCCGGTGAGGGCACCGTCGCCCACCACGGCGACGACCGTGCGGTCCGTCTGCTCCGCCTGCACGAACGCACGCGAGATGCCGTCCGCCCACGACAGCGAGGACGACGTGTGCGAGGACTCGACGATGTCGTGCTCGGACTCGGCCTTGGCCGCGGCGGGTAGCCCGCGAGCCCCCCGCGCTCGCGCAGCCGCGAGAAGTCCTGCCGCCCGGTCACCAGCTTGTGCACGTACGACTGGTGCCCCGTGTCGAACACGAACGCGTCGTGCGGCGAGTCGAACACGCGGTGCATCGCGAGGGTCAGTTCGACCACGCCGAGGTTCGGACCCAGGTGCCCACCGGTCTTCGCCACCTCGGCGACGAGCAGGAAGCGCCGGATCTCCGCGGCGAGGTCGGTCATCTGTGCGTCCGACAGACGCTTCCAGGTCGCGCGGCGACGTGATGCTGGGGAGCAGACTCCACGGGCGCTCCTTTCGTGGGGCTGGTCCCCCACCATATCCGCGTGGGGGGACAACGGACTCGGAGGCGCGGTGCCAGCTGGCACCGCGCCTCCAGTCCGTCCGCCGGTCACCCCCGAAACGGCTCGAAGGGGCGGCTGCCCGCAGCGCTGTATCGCTGCGGGCAACCGCCGAGGTTGTGTCTTGCGGGGGTGGGGAGGGCGGAGGCTAGACGTGAGCGAACGCAGCACGTACTGCAGTGATGCCGCCGTTGCGGTGGTCCGCCTCACCGGGGGTGTCGATGCGGACGACCGCGTCGAACTCGATCGGCTGCTTGCCGGCGGGCGAGTGCTCGCTCGGCGTCGCGGTGACGTGCACCGTCTTCGGGGTCCGGCCCTCGTTCAGCTCCGTCAGCTCCTGGAGATCGAGACGACCTCGGTGCCGTCGAGCCCGAGGGACTCGACCGACTCGCCGGCGGGGAACTGCAGCGGGACGACGCCCATGCCGATCAGGTTGCCCGAGCGGTGGATGCGCTCGAAGCTCTCGGTGATGACGGCCTTCACGCCGAGCAGGTTCGTGCCCTTCGCCGCCCAGTCACGCGACGAGCCGGAGCCGTACTCCTTGCCGCCGAAGATGACGAGCGGGATGCCCTGCTCCTGGTAGTGCTGCGAGGCGTCGTAGATGAACGACTGGTGCACCGTCCGGCGTCGTGAAGTCGCGGGTGTAGCCGCCCTCCACACCGTCGAGGAGCTGGTTGCGCAGGCGGATGTTCGCGAACGTGCCGCGGATCATGACCTCGTGGTTGCCGCGACGCGAGGCCGTAGGAGTTGAAGTCCTTGCGGTCGACGCCGTGCTCGGCGAGGTACTGACCCGCCGGGCTGTCCGCCTTGATCGAACCGGCCGGCGAGATGTGGTCGGTGGTGACCGAGTCGCCCAGCTTCGCGAGCACCCGGGCGCCGGAGATGTCCGACACCGCGTCGGGCTGCATCGTCATGCCCTCGAAGTAGGGGGGCTTCCGGACGTAGGTCGACTCGGTGTCCCACTCGAAGGTGTCGCCCGTCGGGGTCGGCAGGTTCTTCCAGCGGTCGTCGCCCTCGAACACGGAGCCGTACTCGTGGGTGAACATCTCGGTGTCGATCGACGCGTCGATGACCTGCTGGACCTCGACCGCGTCGGGCCAGATGTCCTGCAGGCGGAAGACGTCGTTGCCGTCCTGGTCGGTGCCGAGCGAGTCCTTGTCGAAGTCGAAGTGCATCGACCCGGCGAGGGCGTACGCGATGACCAGTGGCGGGGACGCCAGGTAGTTCATCTTCACCAGCGGCGCACGAAAAACGCGAAAGCGTTTCACGATAAATGCGAAAAACGGTTAAACACCCA
>NZ_CEEDDU010000007.1:0-24926 GCF_979253735.1 Curtobacterium sp. AC273
CCGGCGAGAACGTGTCTCGATGATCCGGCGGATCGGCCGCGCCAAGGCCCAGCTCGCGGCGGACTACGCGGCGCTGTCGCCTCGAACGTCGGCAAGGTCGTGTTCTTCGCGAAGCACCTCGACGTCATGGACCAGGCGGAGGAGGTCTTCGCACGCCGGGGCTCCGCACCGCCACGGTCCGCGGCGACCAGACGCTCGACCCAGCGGCACTTCGCCGAGATCGACTCCTTCGAACTGACCACCGTCGCCGTCATCGTCTGCCTCGCTGACCGCGGCGGGCGTCGGCCTCAACCTGGTGCAGGTGTCGTCGAACGTCGTGCTCGCCGAGCTGTCGTGGACGTCGGCGGAGCAGACCCAGGCCATCGACCGCGTGCACCGCATCGGGCAGGAAGAGCCGGTCACCGCGTGGCGCATCATCGCCGCGCAGACGATCGACACCAAGATCGCCGAGCTCATCGACTCGAAGGCGTCCCTGGCCGCCCGCGCGCTCGACGGTTCGGACGAGGAGCTCGTCGACTGGGCGACATCCAGCTCGACGACATGGCGGCGCTGCTGACCGAGGCGCTCGGGGGCTAGTCCGCGGCGGCTGGCGCCGCCCGGCGCGGCCTGGCGCGGCCTGGCGCCGCCCGGCGTGGCTCTGGCTCCGCCCGGTGCACCCGGCACGAACATCGCGCCCCCGTGGCTACGGGGCGCGATGTTCGTACGGGGGTGCGTGCCGTCCAGATGCGCGACTGGACCTCGGCGAGCGACGGGTTCGTCGCGGTGCTGCCGTCGGGGAACACCAGCGTCGGCACGGTCTGGTTGGGGCCGCCGTTGACCTCGGCGACGAAGAACTCCGCCGTGCCCGGGGTCTGCTCGATGTCGACCTCGGTGTAGGGCACGCCGGCCTTCGTCATCTGGTTCTTCAGGCGTGCGCAGTACCCGCACCAGGTGGTCGTGAACATGGTGACGCCGCCGGCTTCCGGCACGAACGCGTCGCAGGTGATCGTCTCGCTCGCTGGCCTCGAGGCTACTAGTCCTGCTGGGGGTCTTGTGCGGCTTAATCTACATAGGTAGGTTGAAGAGCATGCAACCGATCCAGCGCGTGACGGCACCCACAAGCTCGACGTCCTCGACGCCCTGCTCTCGAGCGACGGACCCGTGTGGGGCCTGCTCGTGACTCGCGCCACTCGGGCGACAGGCGGGCATGGTGTACCCGATCCTCGAACGCCTCGAGCGGCAGGGGTGGATCCGGTCGTCGTGGGACGACGCGGACCGGTCCGGACCGCGCCGTCGGCTCCACGAGTTACGGCCGACGGTGTCGAAGCCGCCCAGGAGCCTCGTGGCCGAGCGATGACCGACGCTGCCGGGGCAGCCCGCACCCTCCGTCCCGCACGCCCGAGCGGCTGGCCGGTGACCTCGTGAGCGCCCTCGACCGGCTCCTCGTGGACGCGGCCGTCGCCGTGTCGCCCGCCGCGCACCGGACCGCCCGCCGAGAACAGTGGGCCGCCGACGTCCGCGACGCGCCACGAACTCGACCTGTCGCCGACCGCACTCGCGTTCGGTGCGCTGACCACCGCGCTGTTCCACCGGACGCGCGGGCCACCGGATCCACCTGGGGGGAATCCATGACCGCACCACCGCTCGACGTCCGGCCCGCGCCCCACGATCCGCACGGTTCCCGTGTTGGTCGCCGTTGCGCTTCCTGTCGCTCGCCGCCGGCGCCTGGCTGATCCTCCAGCCGAACTACGGAGGTGAGAGCGAGTCCGATCGGATGTCGGCACGGCGGGCTCTGGACGCTGGTGTTCATCGTGCCCGGTACGGCGCTGACGCTGGCGGCGCTCGCGCTCCGCACCCCGATCGGCTTCGGCGACGTGTCGGGGCGAGCATGCTCGCCGCCGCGACCGTGACCGGCGTGCTCGCCCCACTGACCGCCGTGACCGCGGCGTTCCTGGTCCCGGACGATCCCGTTGTTCCTCGCGCTCGCGGGCTGGCTTCGTCGCCAGTCCGTCCGGCTCGGGGTTGGACCTGGTCCCTCGCCCTGTTGCCCGTGCCTGGTCCTGGCGCTCGACTGGAGCGGCACCCTGTACCAGTTCCCTGCCGCTCCGGTGGAGTCCGTTCGTCGTCGGGATGCCCGCGATGTCGGTGATCGCCGCCGGTGCTCTCGCGAGCCGGTTCTCCACAGATGCACCCACCCGGGTCGAGCAGCACCCGGAAGCCCTGGTAGACAAGAGCGCGTGAGCGACACGCACCTCGAGATCGAGCGAACCTACGACCTGCCCGAGGGCGGTGCCCTCCCCGACCTGATCGGCGTCGGCGGCGTCCTCCGCACCGACCACCAGGACCCCTTCGAACTCGACGCGACCTACTGGGACACCGAGCGCTACGACCTGGTGGCCGCGCGGGTGACCGTCCGCCGGCGCACCGGGGGGACCGGACGCCGGCTGGCACATCAAGCGCTCCGAGTCGGACACGGTCCGGCACGAGCAGCACTTCCCGCTCACCGACGACGCCGACGCCGTACCGGACGAGGTCCTCGCTGCGCTCTTCACAGAACGCCGTGGCCGCGGGCTGCGTCCGGTCGTCCGCATCACGACGACCCGCACCGTCACCCGGCTCCTGACGAGGACGGCGACCAGATCGCCGAGCTCGCCGACGACCAGGTCACCGCGCAGCGCCTCGACGACGACGCCCCGGAGACGCCGCGCACCTGGCGCGAGGTCGAGGTCGAGACCGTCGGTGGTGTCGACCCGCAGGTGGCGCACGAGCTCTTCGCGGCCCTCGACGGCCGCTTCGCGGCGGTCGGCGCCGGCCCCGCGGCGGTCTCGTCGAAGCTCGCCCGCGGCCTGGACGGCGCCCGCCGCCCGCCTCCGGTCCGCCGAGAAGCCCGAGAAGGGCACCGCGGCACGCGCGCTCACCAAGCGACTGCGCAAGCTCCGGTCGGGTCTCCTCGAACAAGAGGCACTGCTCCGGTCCGGCGGGCAGGCGGACCTCCGCGAGACGGCCGAGATCGCACTCGGCCTCGCCGCGGTGACCGGTTCGTACCGGCCCGCGTTCCCGGCGACCGAGACCGTCGACCGCGCGGTCGAGGCGGCCGAGGGGCTGGCGGTGACCGCTCGTGCCGCACTGGCCGACTACCTCGTCGAGCGTCTGGCCGCCGCGGGCGGGTCGACCCCGGCGCAGGACGCCCTGGTGGACGCCATGACGCGGGAACGCATCCTCGCCGCCACCCGCGAGCGCCGCGCCGTGGCCGTGCGGACGTCAAGTCGCGTTCCTGCACGGTGAACCGTTCCTCGAACTGCTCGACGGTGCTCGACGACGCCGTGGAGCGGCCGGAGCCGACCGCCTGGGGCCGCTGCGCTCGCCGAAGAAGGTCGCGCAGGACGTGTCCGCGGGTCGAGAAGCTCTGCGTCGAGAACTCGCGCGCGATGCCGTGGGTGAGGACGACGAGACCACCGCCGTGCTCGAGCGGGAGACCGCTGCGCGCGAGGCGACCGAGCTCGCGTGGCGTGCGGCGACCCGTGCGCGGAAGGCGATGGACGTGCTGCGCAGACGACGCGTTCCCGCATGCGCTGTGGACCCGCATCGGTGACGCCGCCGACGACCTCACGGAGCGGGTGGTCGCTGCACGCGCTCGACGTGCTGCGTGCACTCCGGCCTCGCCGAACGTGGCGGCGAGGGTATCGTTCGGGCACGGCGTGCTCGCCGGTGACCGGGTCCGCCTGGCCGAGGAGTCCTATGACGAGGCGGTGCAGGCGCTAACCGCGTGTGAGCGCCCGAGTGCGGTCTACGCGGTGAGCGGGACGGTCGCCGCTGGCGCGACGTCGAAGCGGCGGCCGGGGTACCGCAGCCCGCTCCAGTACATGTTCGTGTGCGCGATGACGTCCGCCGCCGCGATGACGGTGCCGCCCCACTCGGCATCGGTCGTGGTGTGGGCGTCCTCGACCAGGGTGACGCCGAAGCCCTCGGCGGCGGCACGCTGCGCCGTGGTCCGGACGCAGTAGTCCGTCTGCGTGCCGGTGACCACCAGCCGCCAGACGCCGAGGTCGGCGAGCACCACGTGCAGGTCGCGTGTCCGCGAAGGAGGTCCCGGTACGTCTTCCGGATGAGCGACTCGGCATCGAGCCGGACGAGCGGCGCAGCGAGCTGCCAGTCGTCCGGACCCGGGACGGGGAAGTCCTGTTCGTCCTGCACCCAGACCACGGGGACGCCCTTCGGCCCGCGCCCGTTGGACGAGCCCGTGGATCCGGTCGACGACCTGCTGCCCGTCGAGGCAGGGCCGGACGACCCCCGCCTGGACGTCGATGACGAGCACGGCGCGGTCGTCATCCGGCAGCGATCGGGTTCGCGTTCGCCGCTGCCGGTGCTGACGTCGGCGAGCCCGAGCACGTCGAGGAGCCAGGCGAGTTCGAACGCCCGCTCCTTCCACGAAGTCGTACCGACCGCTGACACCGCCGTGCCCGGCTGCCATCTCGGTCTTGAGCAGCACAGGAGCGCCGACCTCCCGGAGCTTCGCGGTCCACTTCGCCGGTTCGATGTAGAGGACCCGGGTGTCGTTGATCGACGTCACGGCGAGGATCTTCGGGTACTGCACGTCGTCGCGCACGTTCTCGTACGGGGTGTACTCGCTCATGTAGCGGTAGACCTCGGGGTCGTGCAGCGGGTCGCCCCACTCGTCCCACTCGATCACCGTCAGGGGCAGGTCGGGGTCGAGGATGCTCGTCAGCGCGTCGACGAACGGCACCGCGGCGAGGATGCCGGCGAAGCGTTCCGGCGCGAGGTTCGCCACCGCGCCCATCAGTACCGCCGGCGCTGCCACCCTCGGCCACGAGCCGGTCGGCGCTGGTGCGACCGGAGTCGATGAGGTGCGACGCCACCGCGACGAAGTCGGTGAACGTGTTCTTCTTCGTGAGGGTCTTGCCGTTCTCGTACCAGTGGCGGCCCATCTCGCCGCCGCCCCGGACGTGGGCGACGGCGAACACGACGCCGCGGTCGAGCATCGACAGCCGCATCACGCTGAAGCCGGGGTCGATCGAGTGCTCGTACGAGCCGTACCCGTACAGGTGCAGCGGTGCCGGCTGGTCGGCGTCGATCGCGTCGCGGCGCCAGACGAGCGAGATCGGTACGCGCGTGCCGTCGGCCGCGGTCGCCCAGTCGCGCTCCTGCACGTAGTCGGCGGGGTCGTAGCCGCCGAGGGCGGGCTGCCGCTTGAGCACGGTCACCTCGCCGGTCGCCAGGTCGAGGTCGCTGACCTCGGACGGCGTCACGACGAGGTGAAGCCGATGCGGAGCGCTGGTCCCACTCGGGGTTGCCGCCGAGTCCGGCCGAGAAGAGGGCCTCGTCGAACGGGACTCGTGCGCCTCGCCGTAGCCGTCGCCCTCGATCGGGATGATCGCGATGCGGGGAGCGCCTCGGACCGGTACTCGAGCGCGAGGTGTCCGGCGAAGGCGTCGACCGACTCGATGCGGCGTTCGGGGTCGGCGACGACCACCTCGGCGGTCGCGCTCGGAGGTCGGGTCGTCGGCGGGGACGTCGACGAGCTCGAAGTTCTCGGCACCCTCGTTGTAGTACGAGGAACCGGTCGCTCCCACCGACGATGGCGTGCTCGATCTCGTACTCGACCCGTCGCGGCGCGGCCAGACGACCTGGAACTCGCCCGTGGGATCGGCCGCGTCGAGCACGAGCGCCTCGGACGTGATCTTCGACCCGAGCTCGATGACGATGTACTGCGACGACCGGGTGACCCCGACGCCGACCCAGTAGCGGTCGTCCGGCTCCTCGAAGACGAGCACGTCGTCGGAGGCGCTGGTGCCCACGGTGTGGCGCCAGATCCGGTCCGGGCCGAGCCGTCGACCGTGGGGTGAGGAACACGTACCGGCCGGAGGGTCGAACGTCGCGCCGCTGCCGGTGTTCGGGATCTCGTCGCCGAGGTCCGTGCCGTTCGTCAGGTCGCGGACGTGCAGCGTGTACCGCTCGTCGCCCTCGACGTCGATGCCGTAGACCAGGCGGGTGCCGTCGTCGCTGATGTCGTAGGTGCCGAGCGAGAAGAAGTCGTGGCCGTCGGCGAGGGCGTTGCCGTCGAGGACGACCTGCTCCCCGGGGAGCGTGCCGGCACCTCGCCCACCGCGGGCGGGGTCCAGTCGTCGCGGCCGGCGATCGGTGCACGGCAGTGCACGCCGTACTGGCTGCCCTCGGCCGTGCGCGTGAAGTACCACCAGTCGCCCATCCGGACGGGCACGGAGAGGTCGGTCTCCTGCACGGTAGCCCTTCACCTGGAGAAGATCCGGTCACGCAGGGCGCCCAGGTGCTCGGTCTCGGCGTCGGTGTACGCGTTCTCGGCCTCGAGGTAGGCCAGGGTGTCCGGTGACTCCTTGTCCCGCAGCTCGTAGTCGTCGACGAAGTCGATGCCGTGGTGGGTCCTCGTGACCGGCCGCTTGGCGGCGGTGGGAGGGGGTGGCCTGTGCGTGCTCGCTGCTCACCACCCCACCCCTATTCGCCCGCTGTCGGACGGCGGCCTGGACGCGGTCGCCGAACGCGGCGAGTTCGTCGGCGGCGGCGACCGTCACCCAGGCGCGGTCACGGCGTCGTGCGGTGACGGACCGCAGGACCCCGGCGCGGCAGAGGTCGTCGGTCACCGCGTCCACCGTGCCCTGGTCGCCGTGCAGCAGCGCGTCGAGGCGGTCCTCGGTGAGCACCGGGTCGTCGGCGAGGGCCCGCCCGACCACGGCGTGTGGGCCGGCGGCGCACGGGCCGGTGCTCCGCTCCGCCGCGACCTCGTCGAGGAGCAACGCCGTCAGGGTGGCTTCGTCGCAGACGGTCCCGACCGCGATGGCGACGTCGCGCACCCACTCGTCCACTCGTCCGTCGCGGAACCGTTCCAGGTGCCAGAAGTAGCGGTCGCGTTCGGCGACGAGGGCCGTGGCGACGGGGACCGTGACGAACCGGGTGAGCCCGCGCCGCCGGAGCACGGCGGCGAGGAGTGCCCGGCCGATGCGCCCGTTGCCGTCGGTGAAGGGGTGGATCGACTCGAACTGGGCGTGGGCGATCGCCGCCTGTGCGACCGGGTGGACGTCGTCGCGGTGCAGGAACACGAACAGGTCGTCCATCAGGGCGGGCACCAGCTCCGGCGGCGGCGGCACGTACCGGGCGAGCCGCGGGTGCGTCCGCCGCCGATCCAGTTCTGCACGGTCCGGTACCGGCCGGCGTCGCGTCCGTCGACGGGGTCGTCCCGCAGCAGCCGGTGGTGCGCGGCGAGCAGCGACGACTCGGTGATCGTGCCGGAACCCGCCGCCGTCACGAGTCCGTCGATCGCCCCGCCGGCACGGACCATCGCGGTCGCGCTGGCGTTCGCACGGCTGCCGACGACGGCGCGAGCGAGGTCGTCGAGGCCGGCTCGCTCGTCCTCGATGCGGGAGGACGCGACCGCCTCGGTCCGGTCGAGCACCCCACCGAGCGCGGTGAGCTCTGCACCGTGCTGCGCGTCGAGCTCGCGGAGCGCCGCGGCGGCACGGTCGAGCACCGCTGCGGTGCCGGAGTCCGGCGTCCACCGGGCCCCTGCGATGGTGGGCGGGACCGACGCCCGGACCGCCGTGGTCTCGCGGTCGGCGCGAGGACCGCGGACGGTGCTGCGCCAGGGCACGGTCGTCGCGGTGTGCGACGGCCAGTGCCGGTCGTGTCGGTTCGGTCGGGTGTGCTGCATGTTCCTCCGTCGTCCGGGCGGGATCGTCGTGCTCCGACGGTAGGCAGGGAACACGCGGCGGCACCAGGAATCGGTATTCCACATGCATGACGGCCTTGTCACCGGGCCTCGCTAGCGTGGTGGCATGAGCAACCTCTTCGTCGTCACCAACGCACACGTGGTCCCCGTCTCCGCCCCCGAGTTCGACGGCACCGTCGTCGTCGAGCAGGGCAAGATCACCGCCCTCGGCGCGGACGTCGCCGTGCCGGCCGGGCTCGAGGTCGTCGACGCCGGCGGCGCCTGGCTGTCCCCGGCTTCGTCGAGTCGCACGGCCACGTCGGCATCCACGAAGAGGCGAACGGCGAAGCCGGCAACGACACGAACGAGATGACCGGGCCGAACATGGCCGGCGTCCGCGCGATCGACGCGATCGACATCGACGACGAGGGCTTCCGCGACGCACTCGCCGGCGGCATCACGTCCATCGTCGTCAAGCCCGGTTCGGGCAACCCGATCGGCGGCCAGACCGTCGCCATCAAGACCTGGGGCGGCCGGACGATCGACGAGCAGCTCATCTCCGACTCGGTGAGCATCAAGAGCGCGCTCGGCGAGAACCCCAAGCGCGTCTACGGCGGCAAGGGCCAGACCCCGTCGACCCGCCTCGGCGTCGCGAAGATCATCCGCGACGCCTTCGTCGAGGCGCAGAACTACCGCGCCGCGCGCGACGCCGCCGCCGCGAAGGACGAGCCGTTCGCCCGCGACCTCACGAAGGAGACGCTCGTCCGCGTGCTCGACGGCGAGCTCGTGTGGGACCAGCACACGCACCGCCACGACGACATCGCGACCGCCATCCGTCTCTCCGAGGAGTTCGGCTACCGCCTCGTCGTGAACCACGGCACCGAGGCGCACAAGATCGCCGACGTGCTCGCCGAGAAGGACATCCCGGCCATCTACGGGCCGCTGTTCGACGAGCCGCTCGAAGGTCGAGCCCGCGACCGCGGGATCCCGAACCTGGCGACCATCGCCGCTGCCGGGGTCCGCGTCGCGATCACCACGGACGCACCCGTCGTGCCGATCAACATGCTCGTCGACCAGGCGACCGCGGCCATGAAGGAGGGCCTGCCCCGGCAGACCGCGCTCGAGGCGCTCATGACCAACCCGGCCGACTTCCTCGGCTTCGGCGACCGCGTGGGCCGCCTCGCCGAGGGCTACGACGCCGACCTCGTGCTGTGGGACGGCGACCCCCTCGACGCCACCAGCCGCGCGACGCGCGTCTGGATCGACGGTGCGTCCGTCTTCGAGTGGGCCGACGGGACCGGCGTCACCACCCCGCGCTGGTAGCGGGTCACGACGGACCGGAGGCGCGGTGCCAGCCGGCACCGCGCCTCCCGTCCGTCACCCGGACGCGACCGCGACCCGCGACCGCGACCCGCGACCGCGACCCGCGACCGCGACCCGCGACCGCGACCCGCGACCGCGACCTCGCGCCCGGTCGTCAGACCTCGCGCGCCAGCAGGAAGTCGTTGATGCCGGTCGTGAGCGCCGCGTCGATGGTCCGCGCGTTGCCGTTGACCTCGCGGATGGGCGCCGCCTGCCGGACGCTCGACACGAGCCAGGCGGCGTCGGCCGCCAGGAAGTCCTCGACGGTCAGGAGCTCGTAGGCGGTCTCGATGCCCTCCTGCTCGGCGAACCGGAAGACGTCGGCCTGTGTGGTGCCGTCGAGGATCCCGATGTCGGTGCGCGGGGTGACGAGCCGGCCGCCGACCGACAGGATGAGGTTCGCGCGCGTTCCCTCGAGCACGTAGCCGTCGGTCGAGACGAAGACGGCGTCGTCCGCACCACGACGTGCTGCCTCACGGAGGGCCGCCATGTTCACCCCGTAGGACAGCGTCTTCGCGCCCTGCAGCAGCCACGGCGAGGTCCGCTCGACGTCGTGACGGTAGCCGCGGTCGAGCGTGACGACCGAGATGCCCTCGGTGCGTGCTGCGGTGGAGTCACCGGACGGCGCCGCGTACACCCAGCCCGTCGGCCGGTCGGTGCCCTCGACGCCGCGGGTCAGGACGGTCTTCACGAAGGCCTCACGGACGGGGTCGAGCCGCGCGCACACGGCCTCGATGGCCTGACGCCACGCCTCGGCGTCGGGGGCCGGCAGGTCGAGCATCGCGGCGGATCGACCGAAGCGCGCGATGTGCGCCTCGAGCGCCTGGGGGTGGCCGTCGACGACCGTGATGGTCTCGAAGACCCCGTCGCCCCGGGTGATCCCGAGGTCCTGCACCTGGATGTGTTCCTCGAGGGGCTTCGCCCACGTGAAGGCATCGGCCGCGGGGTCGTGCGGTGCGGCGTCGCGGGAGGGCTGGTTGAGGACGGCGAGGACGGTTTCGGTCATGGCCCCATCAAACCGCAGGCGTGTGACGAACGACCCGATGCCGTGCAGGGGACCGGTCAGCCAGCCTCGGGCAGCGCGCCCATCAGTTTCCACACCGCGGGCGTGAGCTCCGGGTGCTGCAGCGCGATGCGGCGGAGGCGGTGGTACTCCTCGCCCATCCGGGTGCCCTGTCCGGAGGCGGGGTGCATCGACCACTGCGCGCTCCGCTTGCCGATGGCCTCGTCGAGGTCGACGGCGTCCGCGCGCAGGATGAGCACGACCTGCTCGTCGACGGTGGGCAGCGTCGGCATGAACTCCCACGGGTCCTCGCCCTGACGGCTCCGGTGCTCGACGAGCATCGAGATCTCCTCGGCGGCCTCGGCGCGCAGCACTTCGAGGCTGCGCCCGGTCCTGCGGGGCTCAGCCATGGTGCCCCGCAGCACGCCTGCCATGGAAAAAGCCTACGCCAGAACTTCGGCCAGACTGGACACGTGGCCCTTCGCGACGAGAGCAAGTCCCAGCACCCCGCGGTGGTCGTGGTCTACCTGCTGCGCGACGACGGGTCCAGTCCGCAGGTGCTCCTGGGGGAGAAGCGCCGCGGCCTCGGCACGGGCCGTCTGGTCGGCCCCGGCGGCAAACGGGAGCCGGGGGAGTCCGCGGTCGACCGCGGTGCGCGAGGTACGGGAAGAGGTCGGCCTGCGGATCGAGGCTGCCGACCTGGAGGCACGTGGCACGTTGGACTACCGGTTCCCGTACCGCCCGTCCTGGTCCCAGGTCTCGGACGTCTTCGCCCGCCGCCGCTGGCAGGGCAGCCCGTCGGGCAGTGACGAACTCGAGCCCCGGTGGATCCCGGTCGACGCCGTGCCGTACGACGCGATGTGGGACGACGCGCGGTACTGGCTGCCGGGGGTGCTCGCCGGCGGCTCGGTCCGAGCGCGGTTCACGTTCGCCGAGGACAACGCGAGCGTCTCCGGCTTCACCGGCACCGGCGTCCGACCCGCGGTCTGATCCGGCGTCCGGAGGCGCAGCCGCCCTAGCGCGTGTGCGTGCGGGTGCTGCCCGTGCGGGCCTCTTCGGCGGCGGCGATGACCTCGGCGTCGCCGCTCCGGCCGCCGAGCGGGCGGACGAAGAAGTCGATGATGCCGAACACGATGGCGTCGATCATGGCGAACATCGCCCAGCCGACGAACAGCCCGGCGACGTTCCGGCCGTCAGCGGGGGCGAGCAGGACGCTCGCGGCGTAGAACCCGACCGTCAGCACGAGGAACACGACGACGACGGTGACGAGGACGCGGTGCCAGGCGATGCGGGGGTTCATGCCCCCAGGCTACTCCGCCCGCAAAACGCAACCGTGGCGGTTGCTCGCAGCGGTACAGCGCTGCGAGCAACCGCCGACGTTGCGTCTTGCGGGGCGGCGGCTACCGGTCCGCGTGCCGGCCGTGCGGGTGGTCGGGACGGGTGCGCGGTCCGGTCCCCGCGCCTCCCGGCCGTTGCGCCGGACCGGAGCGGTCCCCGTTCCGCACCACGGCGATGCGGCCGGTGGGCGTGGTCTCAGTCTCGAGGCCGTCCCGTCCGCCGGTGAAGACGTCGCCGCCGACGCGGGCGTCCTCCCAGTCCTCGTCGCGGAGCACGCTCAGCGTGCCGGTCTCCGTCGAGGTGAGGCCGTGGCGCTCGAGCTCGGCGTCGCGCTGCTTGCCGAGGAACTCGCGGTTCGCGGTCTGGGCGTCCTGGAACATCGTCGTGCGGCCCGTGACGATCGCGCGGATGCGGCGGTGCTCCCACCACTGCTTGCCGAAGTACATGAGCACCAGGCCGGCGGCGGCGTAGCAGGCCATCGTGATGAGGCCGCGGGCGGGGCCGGGGCCGACGCCGTACACCTGGTGCTTGATCATGTCGACCATGCTCGAACCGACCACGACGTGGTTGAGCCACGCGAACGGCTCCGGCATGAACCACTTCGGGTAGGCGCCACCGGACGACGGCATCGACAGGAAGACGAAGCAGATCATCGCGGGGGCGGCGATGAAGCGGCCGACGAAGTAGCTCAGCCCGTTGACGGCGAGGCCGATCGCGACGATCCAGCCCCAGGCGATGAGCACGAGCTGGATCCAGTGGCCGTGGATCGCGCCGAGCACCGGGCCGGCGAGCGTGTTCGTGATGAGGGAGATGACGAGGCCGCCGACGACGATGACGGCCATCCGGGTGCGGTGCCGGAGCGGGCCGCCCATGATGCCGATGAACATCGCGACCATGTAGCCGCCGATGCACCAGGCGAGCATGACGTACATCGCGACGGTGCCGTACTCGTCCCAGGTCGGCAGCGGCGCGAGCTCGGTGACCGTGGGTGCCGCGACCCCGATGCCGGTGAGGACCGTGCTCAGCGTGACGGGGACGAGCGAGGCGACCTGGAACTGGTGCGCGCTGGCCTTGAAGACCTCGTTCGTGCTCGGGTCGTAGGCGACCGCCATCGTGCCGGCGATCACGTCGTGCTTCGCCCGTGCGAGCGAGTCGTAGACGTGGAAGACGTACCCACCGGGGAGCGCCTTCTGCACCGCGGCGACGAGCGTCGGGTCGCTGCCGACCAGGGCGACGGGGACGTCGTGGGGGTGCGGGGAGTGGAAGGCGAAGACGTAGCAGAGGCAGAAGCCGACGATGAAGAAGAGCGGCATCCAGAGCTGGAGTCCGATCAGTTGCAGCGAGGGGTGCAGCGTGCTGAACCAGCGGCGGTACCGGCTGAGGCGCTGCGGCTCGGGGACGGCGCCTGCCGGTGGGGGCCGCCGCTGCCGGACCGGGCCGGACGGGTGCCGGCGACCGGGGCACCCCGTCGTGGCTTCGACCCACCGCGCGTGGAAGGGCGGGTCGTGCGCGGCTTCGGAGCGGAGTCCTTCCGCGGCCCCCCGTCGCGATCCGGGAGGTCGTTGTTCCTGGGGACGTCGTTCCGCGGCGTGCTCACTCGGCGATGCGCTCCTGTTCTGGGTCGGAGCGCCAGGATACGCTCGGCCCGCTCGGCGCGCGCCGGACGCCGTGCGGCCCCCGCTGCTGCGTCCGCGGGGGACCGGGGCTGCGTCGCCCCGCGTCAGGACCGGCTGCGGGACGCCTGGGCCGAGTCCATCGCGAGCTCCTCGGCGTCGAGCGTCACGAGCACGCGGCGCATGACCTCTTCGTCGAGGTTCCCCTTCTCGCGCTCCTCGAGCACGATCTCGCGGCGGCGGTCGAGCAGCTCCCGCCGGATGTCCTGGATCTGCGAGCCCCGGAGGCGGACCGGTGCGTTGCGCTCCTGGTCCTCTTCCTCTTCGGCGTCGCGGCGGAACGTCTCGGCCTGCCGCTCGAGCCGTGCCTTCAGGCGGTTGACGACGGAGTCGACGGCCACGTCGCCGTACTGCTTGGACCAGTCCGGGCGGCGCTTCTCGAGCAGTTCGATCGCGGCCTCGGTCGTGCGCTGGTTCAGGCGCATCTCGCTGCGGACGTCGGCGTCGTCCTCTGCCGGGTCCTGCACCTTGAGCGCACGGATGACGAACGGCAGCGTGAGGCCCTGCAGCAGGAGGGTGCCCACCGTGACGACGAACGCGATGATGAAGATGGTGTCCTGGGCGGGGATCTTCGTCGGGCTCACCACGACGGACACCGCGGCCGCGAGGGTGACCACGCCGCGCATGCCGGTCCACGAGATGACCGTGAGCTCACGCCAGTTGAGCTTCGGTTCGGCTCGTACCGCGCAGCCACCGCAGCGACGGGTGCCCGCGCGACAGCCGGATCCGGAGCGGACGGAGCCATCGACCGCTGATGCGGTTGCGGACGTACGACTCCGAAGACGAACAGCGGCCGGACGAGGATGACGACGACGAGCACCACGCCGGCCGCGGTCAGGGTCTGCGAGAGACTGCGCTCGCTCACGACGAGGTCGTGCACGACGGTGTTGAGTTGCAGGCCGATGAGGGCGAAGACGAAGCCCTCGAGGATGACGTCGATGCTCGTCCCCAGCGGGCGCCTTCCAGCCGGGTCGCGTAGCCCTCCTTCGGCGAGTTGTAGCCGATGTAGAGCCCGGCGGTGACGACCGCGATGACGCCGGAGCCGGAGAGGTGCTCGGCCAGGATGTACGCGACGAACGGCAGCAGGATGCTCATGATCGTCTCGACCACCGGGTCGTTGATGCGCATCCGGATCCAGTGCACCAGCACGCCGAGCACACCGCCGACGACGAGCCCGACGCCGATCGCCAGCCCGAAGATCCCGAGGTCCTGCCAGATGGTCAGCGACGTGCCGGCGATGATGAGCGTGAAAACCCGGACCAGGGTCAGCGAGGCCGCGTCGTTGATCAGGCTCTCGCCGGAGAGGACCGTCATCACGCGGCGGGGGAGCCCGAGCTTCCGTCCGATCGCGGCGGCCGACACGGCGTCCGGCGGGGCGACGATCGCGCCGAGCAGGATCGCCGCGGGCAGGGTCATGTCCGGGATGAGGAAGTACGCCACGACCCCGACGACCAGCGCCGTGACGATGACGAGGAAGATGCCGAGACGCCGGATCTGCTTGATCGACCCGCGGAAGCTCTGCCACGACACGTCGAGCGCGGCCGAGTAGAGGAGCGGCGGCAGGATCACCGTCAGGATCACCTCGGAGTCGATCTCCATCGGGGCAGCCCCGGCAGGAAGGACGCCGCCAGCGCGACCGCGGTCACGAGCAGCGGTGCGGGGAGCCCCAGGCGCGGGCGAAGCCGGTCACCACGAGCGATCCGACCAGCAGGATGAGGAGCTCGACGGTGTCCATGACCTCCATTCTCCCAGAGGCATGGGTCCACGGCTGTACAGACGTGAAGGGCCGGTGAACACCAGGTTGCGAGCAGGGTTTGCCCTCGGACCGCCTGATGAGGAACACTTGCCCGCGGTGGACATCACACTCATAGTCGTCCTGGTCATCGCGTTGGCCCTCTTCTTCGACTTCACAAACGGTTTTCACGACACCGCCAACGCGATGGCGACACCGATCGCCACCGGTGCGATGAAGCCCAAGGTCGCCGTCACGGTGGCCGCGGTGCTCAACCTCATCGGTGCGTTCCTCAGCACGGCGGTCGCGACGTCGATCTCGCACGGCTTGATCAACGAGGGACCCGGTGGCGTCGCCATCAGCCCCGAGATGATCTTCGCGGGGCTCATCGGCGCGGTCGTCTGGAACATGATCACGTGGCTGCGTGGCCCGCCGTCGTCGTCGTCGCACGCGCTGTTCGGCGGTCTGATCGGAGCCGCGATCGTCGGTGCCGGGTTCCAGGCGGTGAACTACGCGGCGCTCCTGACGGTCGTGATCATCCCGGCGTTCCTGTCGCCCGTGATCGCCGCGCTGGTGTCCTTCCTGTCGACGCGCATCGCGTACCGGATCACCCGGCGCCCGGTGTTCCCGAACGAACGCGGCGGGTTCCGGATCGGCCAGGTCTTCATGAGCTCGATGGTGTCCCTCGCGCACGGCACGAACGACGCGCAGAAGACGATGGGCGTCATCACGCTGACGCTCATCGCGTCCGAAGCACAGTCGTCGAACCAGGGCGTGCAGTTCTGGGTCATCGTGGCGTGTGCGCTCGCGATCGCGCTCGGCACCTACACCGGCGGCTGGCGCATCATCCGCACGCTCGGGTCGGGCATCACCGAGATCCGCGCCACGCAGGGCTTCGCCGCGGAGGCGTCCACCGCCGCCACGATCCTCGCGTCGAGCCACCTCGGCTTCGCGCTGTCCACCACGCAGGTGTCCTCCGGCTCGATCATCGGCGCCGGACTCGGTCGCCGCGGGTCGAAGATCCAGTGGTCGACCGCGGGCAAGATCGTCATCGCCTGGTTCATCACGCTGCCGGCCTCGGCCGCGGTCGGGGCCGTCGCCTCGGGCATCGCGCGCTTCGGCGTCGTCGGGCTCGTGATCGACGCGGTCGTCGGTGCCGTGGTCATCCTGGGCCTGTACCTCTGGTCGCTCCGGAAGCCGCACGAGCAGGCCGCCGCGATCGAGGTCGACGTGGCTGCGAACGCTGTCCTCACCCGCAAGGAGCTGCGCGACCTGCAGCGGAAGAAGCGCGCGGAGACGGTCGCCGCCCGCCGCGCCGAGCTCAGCCGTGAGCGCACCCTGCGCCGCATGGCCGGACGCAAGGGAGGCCGTCGCTGATGGGCATCGACTGGCTCGCCTTCCTCACCGTCGCGATCGTGGCCCTCGTCGGCGCGTGCTTCGTGGTCACCGTCTACTCGGTCGGCCTCCGCTTCTGGAGCGCCGCCGACACCCGCGCCGGCAAGTACACCGTGAAGGACGACGGCACCGTCGGCCCGGCCACGAGCGGCTTCCCGCTGCCCGGCAACACGCCCCCGGGCGTCCGCGTCTTCCGCGCCCTGTCGGTCGTCTGCTTCGCGATCTGCGCAGCAGCGGTGCTCTACGGCATCTACCTGATCGTCCCGCAGTTCCACTGACACCGGTCGCGTGACGCGACCTGGCGCCGGCCTGGAGGCGCGGTGCCAGCCCGCACCGCGCCTCCAGGCCGTCCGTGGTCGCGTCTCACGCCGCATCGAGGGAGCAGGAATCGTCGGGTCCGGCGCACCCACCCGACGATTCCTGCTCCCTCGACGACGCGCCCGCCCGTGCCGGAGGCGGGAACCGACCGGCCGGACGGGCTAGCCTCGCAGGCGTGACCGGCAACGAAGCAGCACAGGCCCCTGACCGCGCGCAGACGCGCACCGAGACCGACTCCCTGGGATCGCGGGAGGTCCCGGTCGACGCCTACTGGGGCATCAACACCCTGCGGGCGCTCGAGAACTTCCCGATCACCTCGGTGCCGATCGCGGTGTACCCGGACCTCATCGAGGCGCTCGCGATGGTGAAGCAGGCGGCGGCCCGGGCGAACAAGGCGATCGGGGTGCTCGACGCCGAGCGTGCCGACGTGATCGACCGTGCCGCGCAGGAGGTCCGCGACGGTGCGCTGCGTGACCAGTTCGTCGTCGACGTCGTGCAGGGCGGCGCCGGGACGAGCACGAACATGAACACGAACGAGGTCCTGGCGAACCGGGCCCTCGAGCTCCTCGGCCGCGAGAAGGGCGGACTACGGGGTCCTCCATCCGATCGACCACGTGAACCGCAGCCAGTCGACGAACGACACCTACCCGACGAGCGTCAAGCTCGCGATGATCCTCGGGGTGCAGCGGCTCATCGGCGAGCTCCGAGCTGCTCTCCGGCGCGTTCGCGGAGCGGGGCCGGGCGTTCCAGGACGTCCTCAAGGTCGGGCGCACGCAGCTGCAGGACGCCGTGCCGATGACCCTCGGGCAGGAGTTCACCGGGTTCGCGCACACCATCCAGGAGGACGTCCTCCTGCTCCGCACCGTGATGCCGCTGCTGGCCGAGACGAACCTCGGCGCGACGGCGATCGGCACCGGCATCACCGCCGACCCGCAG
Organism: Curtobacterium sp. AC273; assembly: GCF_979253735.1. Taxonomy (NCBI): domain Bacteria; kingdom Bacillati; phylum Actinomycetota; class Actinomycetes; order Micrococcales; family Microbacteriaceae; genus Curtobacterium; species Curtobacterium sp. AC273. The sequence continues at coordinate 17,433 of NZ_CEEDDU010000007.1, forward strand.
TACCGCGACGAGGTGCGACGGCAGTTGCAGGTTGTCACCGGGCTCGACATCGTCACGGCGCCCGACCTCATCGAGGCGACGAGCGACGCCGGCGCGTTCATGACCCTGTCCGGCACCGTGAAGCGGAGCGCGGCGAAGCTCTCGAAGATCTGCAACGACCTGCGGCTGCTTGCGCCGGCCCGCAGGCGGGACTGGGGAGATCACGCTGCCCGCACGGCAGGCGGGGTCCTCGATCATGCCCGGCAAGGTCAACCCGGTGATCCTGGAGGTCGTCAACCAGATCGCGTTCGCCGTCGCCGGTGCCGACACCACCGTGACGATGGCGGCCGAGGGCGGGCAGTTGCAGCTCAACGCCTTCGAGCCGATCATCGCGCACTCGATCCTGCAGTCGCTGGCGTGGATGGCCCTGGGCTGCGCCAACGCCCGGGAGCACTGCATCACCGGCATCGAGGCGAACGAGGCGAAGCTCGCGGCGCAGGTCGACACGAACGTCGGCGTCGTCACGGCCCTCACGCCGTACATCGGCTACGCGGCCGCGGCGTCGATCGCGCACACGGCGCTGACGACCTCGACGCCGATCGCGACGCTCGTGGTCGCGGCCGGGCTGATGGAGGAGGACCAGGTGCAGCGGGTACTCAGCCCCGCGCGGCTGTCCGGCATCGAGCTGGCGACGGGCGCGATCCCGGTCATCACCGAGGAGATGCTGGACCGGGCGGCACGCGAGCGCTGACGGGCTCCCTGCTTCCTGCCTTCGCAAAACGCAACTGTGGCGGTTGTTCGCAGCGGAGTACCGCTGCGAGCAGTCGCCAACGTTGCGTTTTGCGGCCGCGGCCGCGCGGACGCGCGGACGCGCGGATGCGCGGCCGCGCGGCCGCGCTCAGGGCATCGGGGGTTCGCCGACGGCACCTGCCGCGACAGGTCGCGCAGGTGTTCCTCGGTCGGCGCGGCGGCTCCGCCAGCCCTCGGCACGCTGCGCCGCCGCGTCCGGACCTGGTGCGCCGCCGCGATGTCCTGGTCACGCCAGCGCGCGAGCGTGAAGTTCCGGGTGACGTCGCGGAGCGGCAGCCGGATCGACTCGTCGGCCTCGATGCCGGCGAGGAGCTGCCGCATCCGGATCACCTCGGAGTCGAGCTCACCGCCGACGACGAGCACGAAGTTCGAGATGTACAGGTAGACGAGCAACAGGATCGCGCCGCCGAGCCACCCGTACGCCTTGTTGCTGCCGCCGATGGTCTCGACGTACAGCGTGAACCCGACCGTCGCCAGGGCCCACGCCACGATCGCGAAGCCGGCACCCGCGGACACCCAGCGGAGCTGCGGCGTCTTCACGTTCGGGGTCGCGTAGTACAGCGTCGCCACCATCACGACGAGGTCCGCCGCCAGGACCGGCCACTTCGCGACGTTCCAGACGTCGTCGATCCACGGCGCCCACCCGAGCTGCCGATCACGGCCGCCGAGATCGTCGGCGTGCCGAGCAGGATCATGATCGCGATGGCACCGCCGACCATGATGAGCAGCGGGACGAGGAGCATCATGCTGCGGAACTTCCAGATCCGCCGCCCTTCCTCGACCTCGTACGCGGTGTTCATCGCCCGCCCGAACGCGGTCGCGTACCCGGACAGCGACCACAGCGTCAGCACGACGCCGATCGTGAAGCCGAGCCACGGGTTGTCGAGGGTGAGGAGCTGCCGGAGCGGCCCCTCGAGGTGCTGCGCCGTCTCCGGCCGCACGATGAACCCGAGCACCGCGATGATGTCGGACAGGCTGTCGCCCTTCCGGTCCACGATCGACAACGCGGAGACGACGGTGAGCGTCGTCGGGAAGACGGTGAGCAGCGCGAAGAACGTGAGGGACGCGGCCGCGTCGACGACACGGTGCCGGATGACCGAGTGGTAGGTACGCCGGACCACGGCGCGGACTCCCGTCCGCTGGAGGTCGCGCGATGCGCTGTCCGGCATGCGTTGTACGGTACCCGACACGTGACGGCCTGGAGGCGGGGGGCGGCGCTGCCACGCGCCTCCAGTCCGGCCCTCGGTCGGGTCTCGTGCCCCGCCCCTTCGGCACAACGCAACCGTGGCGGCTTGCGCGCAGGGGAATGTCGCTGCGGGCAGTCGTCGAGGTTGCGTCTTGCGGGGGTGAGGGCGGCGGAGGCCGTCAGTTCGCGTGCGGGCGCAGGGCGTCGTAGCGGCGGAAGGACGGCACGAGGCGGAGGAGCAGCGCGACGAGGCCGATGATGAGCACGCCGCCGATGATCGGCGGGTACGCGATGCCGGCCGCGACGACCAAGCCCGCGTAGAGATCGCCGAGCCGTGGGCCACCGGTGACGACGACGATGAAGATGCCCTGCAGTCGGCCGCGCATCCCGTCCGGCGACGCCGCCTGCAAGATCGTGTTGCGGAACACCGAGCTGACGTTGTCCGCACCACCGGCCGCGGCGAGGAACAGTGCCGCGAGCCCGAGCGCGGGCAGGATGCCCACGGAGAACGCCTCGCCGGAGCGACCGCCGAGCACGTGTGCCAGCGCGATGACGACCTCGAAGGCCGCGATCGCCACGCCGTAGGCGGTGATCGCCCGGCCGACGGCCTCGCCCTGTCGTCGGACGCCCAGCGGTCCGGAGAACACGCTCGACAGGAGGCGCGATCGCGTAGGCCGCCGTCAGCGTGCCCACCGTGATGGAGCCGCCGCCGATGACGAGCGCGCCGATCGCGGGGAAGAGCACCCGCGGCTGCCCGAACGTCATCGCGACGATATCGAGCACGAACGTCATCCGTGATGTTCTTCGACTTCCGCAGGAACTTCGCGCCCTCGACGAGCGAGCCGAGCCCGGGGCGGAGCGCACCGTGGTCGGCGGCCATCCGCGGCAGGGTGAAGACGCCGAGGAAGGCGAAGGTGAAGAGGACGACGTCGATCGGTAGGTCGGCGCGAACCCGACGCTCGCGATGAGGACCCCCGCGACCGCCGGGCCGACCGTGACCTGGAACCCCGACGCGATCCCACCCAGGGCGCTCGCCGCGGGCAGCAGGTCGGTGCCGACCAGGCGCGGCACGATCGCCGAGCGGGAGGCGTTGCTGACGGTCGCGGCCACCGCGTTCACCGCCGCGAGCACGTAGAGCAACAGGACGCTGTGCAGGTCGAGCCAGGCGTGCGTCGCGATCAGGGCGACCGCGACCCAGGCGATGATCGACGACACGAGGGCGACGAGGCGCCGGTCGAAGGCGTCCGCGAGCATGCCGCCGTACAGGCCGGCGACGATCATCGGCAGCAGGGCGATGACGCCGACGAGCGCCACCGCGAAGGTCGAGTGCGTGATCTCGTAGACCTCGAGGCCGACCGCCATGGTGGTCATCTGCGTGCCGATGCCGGCGATCGCGGTACCGGCCCAGAGCCGGGCGAAGGCGGGGAGCGGCGGGAGTGGGGTGAGGTCGGCGAGGATGCGGCGGCGCGGCGGTGCGTCCTGCGGGGGGAGTCGATGGTGTCACGGTGGAACCATTCTGGTGCCTGTCGGGGCCGGACGGGGGCTGCGGCGCCGGGACCGCGCTCTCTGGTTGACTGGCGGGCATGACTGACCTGAACAGCAAGCCCGAGTTCGACGCCCTCGAGGGCCCCGCCCCCACCGAGCTCGTGATCACCGACATCGTCGAGGGCTCCGGCGACGTCGCCAGCGCCGGCTCGACCGTCAAGGTGCACTACGCCGGCGCCGAGGACGAGACCGGCGAGGAGTTCGACAGCCCTGAACCGCGGCGAGCCGATCGACTTGCCGCTCGCGGCGCCGCGTGCGCGGCTGGCAGGAGGGCATCCTCGGCATGAAGGTCGGCGGACGCCGCAAGCTCGTCGTGCCGCCGGAGCTCGCCTACGGCCCGGCCGGCGGCGACACTTCCTCTCCGGCAAGACCCTCATCTTCGTGATCGACCTGCTCGGGGTCCGCTGATGCAGGTCGGTGCCCCGACGATCGAGCTGAACGACGGCCACCGCTTCCCGGAGCTCGGCCTCGGCACGTACGGCCTGAACGGCGACGAGGGCGCGGCGCGGTCGGCACCGCCATCACCGGCGGCTACCGGCTGCTGGACACGGCGCTCAACTACGGCAACGAGGACGCCGTCGGTCGTGCCGTCCGAGAATCCGAGGAGGTGAAGTGCGAGGACCTCGTCGTCACGTCGAAGCTCCCGGGTCGCCACCACGGCTACGACGAGGCGCACCGCTCGATCGACGAGACCCTCGGCAACCTGGGGCTCGACAGCGTCGACCTGTACCTCATCCACTGGCCGAACCCGTCGGTGGACAAGTTCGTCGACACCTGGAAGGCGTTCGTCGACTCCCGCGACAGCGGCAAGGTCCGCTCGATCGGCGTCTCGAACTTCACGCCGGAGCACCTGCACCGCATCGTCGACGCCACCGGTGTCGCCCCGGCCGTGAACCAGGTCGAACCAGACCCGTATTTCCTGCAGGCGGCGCTGCGGAAGGTGCACCAGGAGCTCGGCATCGTCACCGAGAGCTGGAGCCCTCGCGAAGCGGTCGGAGCCCTCTCCGAGCAGCCGATCGTCGACGCGGCGGCGGCCCACGGCGTGACGCCGGGCCAGGTCGCCCGCCGGCACGTCCAGATCGGTGCCGTCCCGGTGCCGAAGTCCGGTGACGCGGCCCGGCAAGCGCGAGAACCTCGACGTGTTCGGCTTCGAGCTGACCGACGACGAGGTCGCGGCGATCTCCGGGCTGAGCTGCCTCTGGGACGGCGACCCGGACACGCACGAAGAGATGTAGTCGTCCCCACGGGATGGACGGAGCGCACCGCGCCTCCCGTCTCCTGTGTCGGTCCGGCGGACTACACTTGACACCCCTCTTTCCCGAAGGGTTGTGTGTGTCCGAACTGACCGAGATCGACCGCGAGCGCGGCTACGTGGACGGGCTGTTCGCCCGGCTCGACGAGCTGACCGCCGAGGCCGAGCAGCGACTCGCCGAGAGCCGCCGACAGGCGGTCGGCGGCAACCACCAGAGCCGCAGTGAACGCGACGCGTTCGCGCGGCTCTACGAGGACACCATCGCCACGCTCGACCGCGTCGGCGACCGTCTGTCTTCGGTCGGCTCGAGGTCTCCGAGCCCGACAGCGACGAGGACGCGTTCCGCTACATCGGCCGGGTCGGCCTGCGGGACGCCGACCACCGCCCGCTCCTGCTCGACTGGCGCGTCCCCGGGGCGAGCGCGTTCTACCAGGTGACCGCCGCGCACCCGATGGGCATGCGGGCGCGCCGGCACCTGACGCTCGACGGCCGTGCCGTGGTCGGCATCGAGGACGAAGTCTTCGACGCGAGCCTCTACGACGACGAGCGGACCCACCTGCGCGGTGGGCGCGCTGCTCGCGGCCGTCACCGCCGAGCGCACCGGCCGCATGACCGACATCGTCGCGATGATCCAGGGCGAGCAGGACCGGATCATCCGCTCCCGCTCGAGGGCGCCTTCATCGTGCAGGCGGCCCCGGCACGGGCAAGACCGCCGTGGCGCTGCACCGCGCCGCGTACCTGCTGTACTTCCCCGTACCGCGAGCGGCCTGGGCTCCGGCGTGCTCGTGGTCGGGCCGTCGCCGGCGTTCCTCACGTACATCGAGCAGGTGCTCCTGTCGCTCGGCGAGACCGGCGGGGTCGATGGCCATCGCTCGGCCTCGCTCTACCCGGGCGTGCACGCGACGAAGCTACGACCGGCGCGAGGTCGCCGCGGTGAAGGGCAATGCGCGCCGAGATGGCGCAGCTGCTCCGCCGTGCGGTGCGCTCCCGGCAGGTCGTGCCGACCGAGTCCGTGACGCTCGACGCCGAGGGCGAACGCCTCGTGGTCCCGCCCGGCCCCGTCGCCAGGCGCCATGAAGCGCGCGCAGGACTGCGCGGCAGCAAGCCGCACAACGCCGCCCGCGTCACGTTCAACAAGATCGCGCTCGACGCGATGACCCGCCTGCTCGCCGACCAGCTGCGTGAGCGCGGGACGGCAGCTGGACGAGGCCGACGAGAAGGTCCTGCGCGAGGAGCTTCATCCGCTCAGTCGTACGACGCCCGCGTCCTGCTCAACACGGCGTGGCTACAAGCTGCCGCCGGAGAAGCTCCTCGAGGACCTCTACGCCTCGGCCGAACTGGCCGGCGTCCCTCACCCCGCACTGGACGCCCGAGCGCCGCGCGCTGCTCGAACGCGGCCGTGGTGCCGGCTTCACCGTCGAGGACGTCCTGCTCCTCGACGAGGCCGCCGAACTGCTCGGACCGTTCGACCCGACCGGCGGCGCCGCCAAGCGTGCGGCGAAGGCGAGCCGCAACCGCGACATCGAGAACGCGCGCCAGGCCATCGAGAACATGGGCGTCGAGGGCATCGTCACCGCCGAGCAGGTCGCCGGCTCCTTCGCCGAGGGCGGCGACGCCCGCAGCACGGCCGAGCGCGCCGCCGAGGATCGAGAGTGGACCTACGGCCACATCGTCGTCGACGAGGCGCAGGAGCCTCTCCCCGATGCAGTGGCGGATCCTCGCCCGGCGCAACCCGCTCCGCCCCTTCAATGATCGTCGGCGACATGGCGCAGGGCTCCCTGCCCGGGGCCGCCCGCACCTGGGACGACGTGATCGGTGCCCTCGCCCGTCGCCGTCGAGGTCGTGCGCCGCAGATCCCGATCGAGCACCGCATCGAGCAGCTCACCGTGAAACTACCGCACGCCGCGCTCCATCGTCGAGGCGGCGGGGGGCCTCTTCGGCGGACGCCGCCGGCCTGACGGCTCACCCGGAACGAGGCCGTGCGCGACGGCGACCCCGTCGAGCGGGCTTCAGCCGTCGCGCGCGCCGAGGTGTTCGACACCGTGGCTCCGGGTGGTCGACGCCGAGCGCGACCGGATCGGCAGCGGCACCATCGGGGTCATCGTGCCCGAGGCCGACGCCGACGCGATCCGGCAGCGGCTCGCCCGGACCGAGGCCGACGCGGTCGCTCGGGTCGCCGCGGGCGGGGTCCGTCACGGTGCTGACCGGTGCCGACGCCGAAGGGCCTCGAGTTCGACGGCAAGCTGCCTGGTCGACCCGGAGCGGGTCGGCGCGGACGCCGCCGTGCGGCGGCCGCGGTGTATGTCGCGATGATCGCGCCCGACCCGACGGCTGACGGTCAATACGAAGATGGGCTGAGGGCCGGCGCCCAGCTAAGCTGCCCGCACCCGCCTCTGCCCTCGGCTCCGCACCCGCCTCGCCCCCGCCTCGCCCCCGGCCCGTACCCGCCTCGCCCCCGGCCCGTCGAGGAGCAGGAACGTCGCTCGGCGTAGACCGACTCGACGGCTTCTGCTCCTCGACGCGTCAGGACGGGTCGCTCTTCGGACCGCACCCGGGCGACCAGGTCGGCCCACGGTCCGTCCAGGCGTCGGCCGGGGTCGTCACGGCCGCTTGCGCGACCGTGATCGTCCACGTGAAAGCGGCGCACGAAAACGCGAAAGCGTTTCACGATAAATGCGAAAACGGCTAAACACCTGAAATTCCGAGGGCTGAACGAAGCATA
>NZ_CEEDDU010000008.1:0-297963 GCF_979253735.1 Curtobacterium sp. AC273
ACGTCGCCGAGACGCCGAACATCGCGAGCGAGGTCGCCATGAACACCGCGCTGCCGACCTTCGCGGCGGGGGAGCCGGCGAGGCTGATGAGCACGATGCCCATCGCGATGGCGAACGGGAACGCGCCGAGGTGGATCCAGCCGCGCCATGCCGGCCGGGTCTCGGTGAGGTCGGCCGCGGGTGTCTGGGCCTCGTCGGTGAAGGGGACGTGGGGGAGCGCGTCCCGGTGTCGTGCTCGGCGTGCATGCTCCGACCGTATGGGTGTCAGCCGAGCAACAGCCGAACATCCGGGTGACCAGCTCGCTCCCCAGGGGGCGGTGCACTATGTTCGTCCCGTGAGCGGCAGCGTCGAGGTGGGCAGGACGAGGCATCCTCTACCGCGCCTACCAGAGTCGCATCCGGCGGCAGATCGACGACGCGGCCAAGCCGAAGCACGTCGCCATGATCGTGGACGGCAACCGGCGGTGGGCCAAGCAGCTCGGGCTGAGTCCGCCGCGCACGGCCACCGCGCCGGCGCAGCGAAGATCCCGGAGTTCCTGACCTGGTGCGACGACCTCGGGATCGAGGTCGTGACGCCCTACCTGCTCTCCTCCGACAACCTCACGGGGCGCGGCGGCGAGGAGCTCGAGCAACTCGTCGGCATCATCGCCGACCTCGCGGGCACGCTCGCCGACCACCGCGACTGGCGCGTCCAGCACGTCGGCGCGAACGAGGGGCTGCCGCCGGCGTTCGTCGCCGCGCTCGAGCAGGCCGAACGGCGCACCACGGACCACACCGGGCTGCACGTCAACCTGGCGGTCGGCTACGGCGGCCGGCGGGAGATCGCCGACGCCATGCGGAGCATCGTGCGGGCGCACGGCGAGGGCGGGGGCACGCTCGACACCCTCGCCGAGGTCCTACGCGGGAGCTTCTCATCGGCGACCACCTCTACACGCAGAGCCAGCCCGACCCGACCTGGTGATCCGGACCTCGGGCGAGCAGCGGCTGTCCGACTTCATGCTGTGGCAGAGCAGCGCGCACAGCGAGTTCTACTTCGTCGAGGCGTTCTACCCCGACCTGCGCGAGGTCGACTTCCTTCGCGCGGTCCGCGACACCGGGCTGCGGTCGCGGCGCGCTCGGGCGGCTGACGCCCGGCCACGCCGTTCCGCCGTTCCGACGGCTGACGCTGCTCGCTGCGCAGAACGGCCCTGGGTTCGCCCGCGATCAACCATCCCGTGTAGACTCACAGGGTTTTCGTCCCACGGAAGGTTGCACCTGCTGAACATCGCCGAGCACGCCGCCGGCTTCGCCGAGGAGCCCGGCTACCTCGACCACGCCGCGTTCAGCCCCGGTGCAGACCGGGCGGTCCTCGAGGAGCACGCGTGCTCGGGACGATCCAGGAGCACATGCGCTTCGGCGCGATGGAGACCCTCGACGAGCAGGACGCCCGGGTGCGCACCGTCGCCGCCCGACTCGTCGGTCGCCGCGAGGAACAGGTCAATCTCGCAGACCGCCACCACGCCGGGGCTCCTGCACACCGCCTTCGGCCTGACCGAGGCGTGCTCGTGTCCGCCGACGAGTACCCGTCGCTGCCGCTCGCCCTCGCCAGCGCCGCCTTCGGCCACCGGCGGGTTGCAGGCAGCCCGTCGTCATCGAGTCCGGTGCCGGCTGGATGACGCCGTCGCTCATCGAGTCGCGTCTGACCGACGAGGTCACCGTCGCGAGTCCCTCGTCGACTGGCAGACCGGCTACCTCGCCGACCTCGCCGGCATCCGTGAGGTCATCGGCGACCGCCTGCTCATCGTCGACGCGATCCAGGGCTTCGGCGTCGTGGACGCGCCCTACGAGATCGCCGACGTCGTCGCCACCGGCGGCCAGAAGTGGCTGCACGCCGGCTGGGGCACCGGCTTCACCGCCTTCAGCGACCGCGCACTGAACCGGCTGCGCCCGGCGCTGTCCGGCCCGCACGGCACCACCGGCTGGCCGACCGGGTCCCCGCCGTCCGCCCTGGCGCCGCCGGGTTCCAGATGACGCGCATCGACCCGGTGGCGCAGGCCCGGATGGCGGTCTCGCTCGACCGGCTGACCGCCGTGGGCGTCGCGGCCGTGCAGGAGCGCGTGACCGACCGCGTCGAGCGCGTGTTCGACATCGCCGACGAGTTCGGCCTTTCGGTGGACTCCAGCCGTGACCCGCGTGAGCGTGCCGGCATCGTGGTGCGCCGACCGCCGCAGGGCCGCCTCACCGCGCTGTCCGCGGCGTTCCACAACCACGGTGTCACCGCCACGACGCGGCTCGGGGTCGCACGGGTGTCGGTCTTCGCCTCGACGACGGACGAGACCTCGACATGTTCCGCGACGCCTGCCTGTCGTACGCGACGATGCAGTAGCGCGCTGCGCGCAGCCGCTGCCGCGCCGTCGCCCAACGCGAGTCGCGGAGCGGCGTCGCCGAGTCTCCCGGGGCTGCGCCGGGACGGACGGGAAGCGCGGGGCGGTCCGGCACCGTGCCTCCCGGCCCGCGAGCGGTCGCGTTGTTCACGTGACCGTAACGCGCGGAACAGCGTGTCGCTGGCGCCGTGTCGTGGGTCGGACGTAAAGCTTGGCCGCATCGGGCAACGCGCCCGATCGAGCGGCTGGCAGTCGCCGGGACCCGCTCCACGGCCGCGTTCGAGGACATGGACCGGGCCGAGCGCGGCCCGGGGAAGGGATGGAGTGGTCGTGACCTCTCAGAACGTCTCTCGCGGAACCCAGCAGCATCCCACCGCGGACTCGTCCACCTCGGTCGCCCAGCGCACGTACGTGCTCGACCTCGAACTGCTCCTCAGCGATCCGCAGGCACTGTTCCGCTTCGCGGAGCACGCAGTCGTCCTGCCCGTCGTGGTCGTCAGTGAACTGAGTCAAGCGCAACGACCCGGAGATCGGGTACTTCGCCGGCAGGCCCACTCGGCTGCTCGACGAACTGCGGATCGAACACGAACGGCTCGACTTCCCGATCGCGATCGGCGAGGGCGAGTCGTTCCGAGTCGAACTGAACCACTCCAACCAGTCGGTCCTGCCGTCCGGGCTGCAGCTCGGGGACAACGACTCGCGGATCCTGGCGGTCGCCTCGAACCTCAAGAACGACGGACTCGACGTCGTCGGCCTGGTCTCGAAGGACCTGCCGCTGCGGGTCAAGGCGTCGTCGATCGGCATGGCGGCGGAGGAGTACCGCGCCGAACTCGCCGTCGACAGCGGCTACACCGGCGTGACGGACCTGCGGGTGTCCGGCGAGCAGATGTCGGACCTGTACGAGAAGGAGGAGATCCGCTCCGCCTCGCTCGAGGGCGTGCCGGTCAACACCGGCATCGTGATCCACTCGGAGCGGGGCTCGGCCCTCGGCCGTGTGATCCCCGGCGGCTCGGTGGCGCTCGTCCGTGGCGACCGCGAGGTCTTCGGCCTGCGCGGCCGCTCCGCCGAACAGCAGCTCGCGATCGACGCGCTGCTCGACCCGGAGATCGGCATCGTGTCCCTCGGTGGCAGCGCCGGCACGGGCAAGTCGGCGCTTGCGCTCTGTGCGGACTCGAGGCCGTGCTCGAACGACGGCAGCACGAGAAGATCATGGTCTTCCGGCCGCTGTACGCCGTCGGCGGGCAGGGTGGGCTACCTGCCCGGGGGACGTCCGAGAAGATGAACCCCTGGGCGCAGGCCGTCTACGACACCCTCGGTGCGCTGGTGTCGGACAACGTCCTCGACGAGGTCGTCGAGCGCGGCATGCTCGAGGTGCTCCCGCTCACGCACATCCGGGGCCGCTCGCTGCACGACGCGTTCGTGATCGTGGACGAGGCCCAGTCGCTCGAACGGAACGTGCTCCTGACGGTCATCCGCATCGGGCAGAACTCCCGGGTGGTGCTCACGCACGACGTCGCGCAGCGCGACAGCCTCCGGGTCGGTCGGCACGACGGGGTCGCCTCGGTCATCGAGCGGCTCAAGGGACACCCGCTGTTCGCGCACGTGACGCTGACCCGGTGGGGAGCGGTCGGCGATCGCGGCGCTCGTGACGGAGATGCTGGACTCGCCCGACCTCGTGTAGGGCAGGGCTGGCGCCGCGCTTCTCGCAAAGCGCAAGCAGGGCGGTTTCTCGCAGCGTTGTACCGCTGCGAGAAACCGCCCTCGTTCTTGCAGTGTCTGTTCTCGGCGCCCGGCACGTGCGGTTCGGGTGCGTCATGCTGAGGACGTCGAGGGAGCTGTCGAGCTGCTCCTCGGTGACCTCGCCGCCGACGTGGCCGAGCGCGATCACTGCCTCGCGCACCGTGACGCCCTCGGCGACGGCGAACTTCGCGACCTTCGCGGCGGCCTCGTAGCCGATGACCCGGTTGAGCGTCACGATCGACGGCGACGACTCGGCGAACGATCGTGCACGGTCGAGGTTCGCCTCGAGCCCGTCGGCCAGTCTTGTCGGCCAGCACGCGCGAGCTGTTCGCCAGCAGCCGGATCGACTCGAGCAGTGCCGTGCCCATCACCGGGATCGCGACGTTGAGCTCGAAGGCTCCGGAGGCGCCGGCCCACGTGATCGTGGCGTCGTTGCCGATCACCCGCGCCGCGACCATCAGCGTCGCCTCGGGGATGACCGGGTTGACCTTGCCGGGCATGATCGACGAGCCCGGCTGCACCAGGTCGGGGATGTGCAGTTCGCCGAGGCCGGTGTTCGGGCCGGAGCCCATCCATCGGAGGTCGTTGTTGATCTTCGTCAAGCTGACCGCGATGACCTTGAGCGCGCCGGACGCCTCGACCAGGGCATCGCGCACCCTGCGCCTCGAAGTGGTCGAGCGCCTCGGTGATCGGCAGGCCGGTCTCCTCGGCGAGCTGGGCGATCACCCGCTGCGGGAAGCCCTTCGGCGTGTTGATCCCGGTGCCGACCGCGAGTGCCGCCCAGCAGGACCTCGGCCGCGGGGAGCGTCGCGTTCACGCGCTCGATGCCGAGACGCACCTGGCGCGTACCCGCCGAACTCCTGCCCGAGCGTCACCGGCGTGGCGTCCATGAGGTGCGTGCGACCCGACTTCGGCGTCGGCCCACAGCGTCGCCTTCGCCTCGAGCGTCTCGACCAGGTGCTCGAGCGGCACGAGCGAGCGGATGAGGGCCTCGGTCACGGCGATGCCGAGGTCGGGGAAGACGTCGTTCGACGACTGCGAGGCGTTCACGTGGTCGTTCGGGTGGACCGGCGTGCCGGCGATCTCGGTCGCCAGGGTCGCCAGGACCTCGTTCATGTTCATGTTCGACGACGTGCCGCTGCCGGTCTGGTAGACGTCGACGGGGAACTGGTAGTCGTGGTGCTCACGGCGATGATGACGTCAGCGGCCTTCGCGACGGCGTCTGCCAGGGCAGGGTCGACGATGCCGAGCTGCCCGTTGACGATCGCCGCGGCACGCTTGATCCGGGCGAGGGCCACGATCTGCGCCGACTCGAGCCCTTGCCCGAGATCGGGGAAGTTCTCGACCGCCCGCTGCGTCTGCGCGCGGTACAGCGCCGTCTTCGGCACCCGGACCTCGCCCATCGTGTCGTGCTCGATGCGGTAGTCGCCGTCGGTCGCGGTGCTCGTGGTGGTGTCGGTCACGTCGTCGTGGTCCTTCCTGGGGGTGCTCGCCGGCCGCGGTCGCGCCGGCTGGGGAATCCCGGTGGCGGGGGTGGCCGCCGGTGTCCGGGACGTTCGTCGTGGCGGTCGGTCAGGCCTGGCCCGACGGTGTCGATGGCGACCTCGCCCGTGGTGAGGTCGTAGGTCTTGCCGACGACGGCCAATCTACCCTCGGCGATCGCGTCGGAGACCGCGCCGGAGCGCTCGATCACCTGGCGCAGCGTCGCCTCGAGGTGGGCGGCACCGACGGCTTCCTGCGGGACCTCGGCGTCGGTGGCACGCACGCGTTCGACACTCGGCGCGATGGCGTCGACCGCGAGGGGAGCGCCGCAGATGCGGGCCGGGAAGCGGCGCTCGCCGGAGCGTGCCGCCGCGACCGCGCCGCACTGGCGAATGATGACGAACACCACGACGAAGCAGGGTGCCAGCGCGACGACGGCGAACTCGATCGAGCCGAGCACGACGTCGTCGACGATCTGCCCGGCGTTGCGGATGGCGAAGAGGTCGCCGATGCCGGCGTCGAAGACGTGCTCGAACGGCACGCGGGAGTCGGAGCAGCCGAGGACATTGGCGAACGGCGCCTGGAACCCGGTCAACTCGGTTCAGCCGGCGGTCGGGGTCGATGCGGCCGGTGCGGCGCTTGTCCGAGCGAAGCGTGCGTGCCGTCGACGAGGAGGCGGAGGGCGTCGGACAGGGTGGAGGCGGCGCGGTCGGGCATGGTGCTCCTCGGGGCTGATCTGCTCGGGTGATCGGGATGGGGCTGCAGCGGGTGCTCATCAGCTCGCGAACTGCTGACCGCCGTCGCGACGGTGGAGAACGACGAGCCGTTCGCGGTGCCGGCCAGGACGACGGTGCTCGTGCCGAACGTGGACACCAGGGAGTACGCCTGGTTGCCGGCGTCGTCGCCCTCGGCCCGGCAGTCGTACACGGTCCACTTCGTCCCCGCGATCGTGCGGGTACCGGTGGCGGCGTGCTGGTCGAGCTGGTTGGACACCGCGTCGCCGTTCGCCTTGATGCCCTGCACTTGGCCGATGTACTGCTTGTCGGGGGTGATGAGGCCGACGGTCCAGACGCTCACGCCGTCGCTCGTCTTGTCCTTGAAGTCGGCGCGGTTCGACGAGTAGCCGTCGGGCAGCACGGGGGCGGCGAGGGTCACGCCGGGCACCTTCGCCTGCGACGCGACCTGGCGGTAGTCCACCGCGCGGTCGACGACGGTGGTGTCGGGGCGGACGACGACCGCGGCGAGGAACAGCACGATGCCGAGCGACGCGATGAGCGCGATGACGAGGTTGAACGCCGTCTGGTGCTGTCGCCGGGCGGTGCGCGCGGCGTCCTTCCGGGCCCAGGTCTCCTCGGCGGTCTCGGGGCGTCCGGGCTCGGCGACGATCGGGCGGCCGTCGAGGGGGTCGGTCATCGGGCTGCGCCGTCCTCGGACTCGGAGGCGGCACGCGCGGCGTCGAGTCGGGCCCGTGCGCCGATCAGCCACTCTTCGCACCGTGCGGCCAGGGACTCGCCGCGCTCCCAGGGCGAGCAGGGAGCGTTCGAGGGTCGCGGAGCCCTGCTCGAGCTCGGCGACGACGCGCACGAGTTCGTCGCGCGCTGCTTCGTAACTCAGCGACCGGACGTCGGGCTGCTCCGGGTTCCTGCTGGGATGACACCCCTCGATCCTGCCGAGCGCCCACCGACCCGCGGGCCCGCGCGGAGCCTGTGCAGAACCGGGTCGGGGACCGAGACCCGGGTCAGACCCCGTCCGGCCCCGGCCCGTCCGGCTCGAAGGCGTGCCCGTGGCCGTCCCGGTGCCGAGCGTGACGTGCACCGGCGTCGCAGCGGCCAGGTCCTCGGCGCCGCAGCCCACCCGTCCGAGGTCTGCACGATCGCGTACCCGCGTCGCAGGGTGTCCCGCGGTGACAGCGACCGCAGCCGCGCGAGTGAGGTGCCGACGTCGGCGTGGGAGCGCTCGAGCCGCCGGTCGAGGAACTCGCGGGCGCGGGAGAGGTCGCGCGCGACCTCTTCGGCACGGGTGTCGACGAGCCACGCGGTCGAGGCGAGCGCCGGACGGGACCGCAGTGCGGCGATCCGGTCGGCCTCGACCGACAGCGTGTACGACGAACTGGCCGATCCGGGCACGCGCCGCCCGGACGTTCGCGAGTTCCTCGGCCACGTCGGGGACGACCCGCTTCGCCGCGTCGGTCGGGTGGAGGCGCGGAGGTCGGCCACCTCGTCGAGGATCGGCCGGTCGGCCTCGTGCCCGATCGCCGAGACGATCGGCGTCGACGCGGCGGCACGGACGAGTCCCTCGTCGCTGAAGCCGAGCAGGTTCTGGAAGTCGCCGCCGCCGCGCGCGACGATGATGACGTCGACGTCCGGGTCGGCGTCGAGCTCGAGGATGGCGGCGGCGACCTCGCCGACTGTGCACTCGCCCTGCACCGCGGTGTGGATGGTGCGGAACTCGACCTGCGGCCACCGCAGCTGGGCGTTCAGCTTGACGTCCTTCTCGGCGTCGGAGTCCTTGCCGGTGATCAGGCCGATGCGGTGCGGCAGGAAGGGCAGACGCTTCTTCCGCGGGGTCGAACAGCTCTTCGCCGAGGGTCCGCCGCAGCCGTTCGAGCCGTTCGAGCAGGTCCCGAGGCCGACGTGCTTCATCTCGACGACCTGCATCGTCAGCGAGCCGCCCTTGACCCAGTAGTTCGGCTTGACGGCGGCGACGACCCGGTCACGCTGCTTGATGTCCGCCGGCGCGGGAACGGACGCTCGACCAGATCGAGAACGACACGGTCGCATAGGCCTCGATGTCCTTGAGCTTGCCGTACACGTTGCCGCCGGCGACGTTCCACTGCGTGATCTCGCCCTCGACCCAGGCAGTGCCGAGCGGTCGATCCAGTCGCGAATCTTCGCCCCGAGCAGTGCGACGGGCCACGGGTTGTCAGCCGTCGGGGTCCCTGTTCGATCGCCATGCGCCCATGCTGCCGCATCCCGACGACACGGCGCGCCCGCGGCACACGGCAGCGCGCCCGCCGTGACCCGACCACCCCGCGCGCCCGGCCAGCTTGCCGCGCCCGCGCCCCCGCCCAGCCTGCATTGCGATCCGCTCACCTATCATCGGGGGCGTGACGATCACCAGCGGCCACACGGTCCCGCTCGCCCGCCGCGGGTCTCCGCGGCGCGCGGACGACTGCGCGACGAACCGGTCGCCGGCACCAAGCGGGTCCTGCTCGCGGCCCCGCGCGGGTACTGCGCCGGCGTGGACCGTGCCGTCGTCGCCGTCGAGAAGGCGCGCTCGAGCAGTACGGCGAGCAGGTGCGTACGTCCGCAAGCAGATCGTGCACAACGTCCACGTGGTGTCGACGCTCGAGCAGCGGGGCGCGGTGTTCGTCGACGACGTCGCCGGGGTCCGCGCGGCTCCACGTCGTCTTCAGCGCGCACGGCGTCCTGCCGGCCGTGGTCGCCGGCGCGGCGGACCGCGACCTGCACGCCATCGACGCGACCTGCCGCTCGTCACGAAGGTCCACCGCCAGGCCACGCGGTTCGCCAGGCCGAGCGCACGATCATCCTCATCGGCCACGCTGGCCACGAAGGGGTCGAGGGCACGATGGGGCACGCGCCAGGCCGGACGATCCTGGTCAACGGGCCGGCGGACGTCGCCGCGCTCGAGGTCCCCGACCCGGACAACCTCGTCTGGCTGTCGCAGACGCTGAGCGTCGACGAGACGATGGAGACCGTCCGTCTGCTCCGCGAGAAAGTTCCCCGCGATCGAGAACCCGCCGTCGGACAGCATCTGCTACGCCACCCAGAACCGTCAGGTCGCGATCAAGAAGGTCGCCCCGGCCGCCGACCTGGTGATCGTGGTCGGCTCGGCGAACTCCTCGAACAGCGTCCGCCTCGTCGAGGTCGCGCTGGAGCACGGCGCCCGTGCCCACCGCGTGGACTACGCGTCGGAGAATCAGCAGGAGTGGCTCGACGGCGTCCGCACCGTCGGTGTCACGAGCGGCGCCTCCTGCCGGGAGGACCTCGTCGCCGAGGTCCTCGGAAGCAGCTCGCCGACGCCGGCTACGGCACGGTGGAAGAGGTCGTCACCGCCCACGAGGACCTGATGTTCTCGCTCCCCGATGAACTCCGCACCGACGCGGCCGGCAACCCGGACGCGGGCTGGGCGGGCGGAACCGATGAACGACGGACGACCGGACGGCTGAGTCCGCGGGGTGGTGCCGGCCCGCGATCCGGGTCAGCGTCCCGGACGGGGCGGACGGCCTGGGTCGCGGCGCACTCCCCGCCACGTCGGCCGACGCTCCGGCACCGGGGCGTCCACGGCCGCCCCGCACCCCCAGTACGGCGAGTACGCGCCCGAGGGCTGGGTCAACCCGGTGCTCGTCGAGCAGGAGCGCCTCGTAGGAGGAGAGGAACAGGAGGAGCGTTCGCGGGCGCTCCGGCAGCAGGCCGCGCAGGACGCCGTCCGTGACCGCCGCGGCGGCCCCGGGGGTGCACCCCAGCGTGGAACGCCTCACCGGGACGGCCGACAGCGGACGGGGCACCCCGACCGGCTGCGACGACGGCGCGGCCGGTACCTCGTTCCGGACGGTCGACCTGCTCCGCTCGCGGCCCGGTTCGGTCGTTCTCCGATCGACTTCGTGCTGACCGTGGGCTTCCTCGCCGTCGGCCTCTGGGACGGTCATCGAGTCGCTGTCCGTGGGGACGACGGCCTCGACCATCCGGATGGTCGTCGAGCAGCAGTACACCGACCTGTCGAACCCCGCGGCGCTCTCGTCGGCGGTGCTCGTGCGCGCGGTGGTGCTCGTCGTGGTGTTCGCGCTCGTCGCCTGGTGGTCGGTGCGCCGGCTCCGGTCGCGGCGCTGGACGTTCCCTGGTGCCGCTCGTCGGCGGGGTCGTGGCGATCGTGCTCGGCATGGTCCCGGTGCTCGTCGTGGTCTTCCAGGACCTCGGGCAGTTCGCCGCCTACCTGAGCGGATGGCCGGGGGCTGGGCCCAGCACCTGCCGCGTCCGTGCGAGCACGGCGTCGAGGTGGTCGGTCAGCGGTGCGCCCGCGTCGTCGGCGAGCCAGGCCTCGAGCGCGGTCTGGAACCACTCGACCGTGACGCCGGCGAGCACCCGGGCGGTCAGCTGGTCCTCACCGCGCTCGACGAACCCCTGTTCGACGGCGTCGCGCAGGTCGGCCTGCTTCCTGGAGGTCCCGTTCGCGGAGCGCCGGTTCCGCGTCGACGACCTCGACGGGCCGAGCGCATACGGTCGCGCTGCGGCTCGAAGCGTTCGGCGGCCAGGGTCCGGAGGCCCTCGGACACGAGCGCGAGCGGTGGTACGTGCGCGGGCGCGGTCGCGAGCAGACGGCGGGCGATCGCCGGGATCTCGTCGTCGCCGAAGAACACCTCGCGCTTGTCGCTGAAGTGCCGGAAGAACGGCCCGGCGGTTCGTCAGGCCGGCGCGGGCGACGATGTCGGGCACCGTCGTCGCGGTGAAGCCCTGCTCGTCGAAGAGCTCGAGCGCCGCCGCGCGCAGTCGTTCCCGGGTGTCGGGCGCCCATCTCGCCATGCCGTCAGCATAGGTGATGACACCCGGTGTCGTCACGCGGTACGGTGAGGGCACCAAGTGTCATCACTCCCGCAGAAGGGCACACCCGTGTCGCGCAGCACTCCGCCGCCGTCCTCCGATCCGCTCGTTCAGCGCTCGTCGTCGAGCCCGTGCCCACGCCCGCGCCCCGGGCCGACGAGGTCGTGGTCCGCGTCCGGGCGGCTCGCCGTGAACCCGGTCGACTGGGTCGTGCAGGGCACCGGGTCCGTCACGTACCGGTAGCTGCGCTACCCGGCGGTCCTCGGGTCCGACGTCGCCGGCGAGGTCGTCGCGATCGGCTCGGACGTCACTCGCTTCGGCGTCGGCGACCGCGTGTTCGGCTTGGCCGCCGGCACCGACCGCGGGCGGGACCCCGATGCGCGAGGGGGCGTTCCACAGCACACCGCGTTGCTCGAACGCCTGGACCGCACCGACGCCCGAGGGGATCAGCGACACCGAGGCCGCCGTGCTCTGCCGCTGGGCGCCAGCACCGCAGCGTGCGCGCTCTTCCAGCCCTCGCACACCTCGGCCTGGACGATGCCCGGGGCGGACGAGCAGGTCCAACCGGGTGGTCGCGGCGTGGTGGTCGTCTGGGGCGGGTCGACGAGCGTCGGCATGAACGCCGTGCAGCTGGCGCGGGCCGCCGGCTACGACGTCGTCAGCACCGCGTCACCCCGGAACGCCGACCTCGTCCGCTCGCTCGGCGCGGACGTCGTCGTGGACCACCACGGCGACCGGGCCGTGGACGAACTCGTCGCGGGCATCGCCGGGCGCCGGGTCGTCGGTGCCGTCGCGCTCGGGACGAGCCTCCGCCGGACCGTGTGCATCGAGGTGCTCCGACGGACCGGTGGCACCGTGCTCGCCCTGGCCAGCACGCCGGTGTCCCTCGACGGGCTCGCCGGACGTCGTCGGCTGTTCCCGGCGATGCTCCCGGTCTTCGGCCGCATCGGGCTCACCATGGCAGGCCTGATGACGACGGGCCCGGCGTCACGGCATCCGGGCTGCGTTCGTCTGGGGGAGCAGCCTGCTGCGCGACGACGAGGTCGGCCGCCGCCTCTGGGCCGAGGTGCTGCCGGCCGGGCTCGCCGACGGCAGCTCTCCGAGCGCTGCCCGAACCCCTCGTGGTCGGGTCGGAGCTGGGCGCCGTGCAGGGCGTAGCGCTCGACCGCCAGCGTGCCGGGGTCTCCGCGCAGAAGGTCGTCGTGACGCTCTAGGACGCCAGGAACGCTGCCACGGCACCGTGCAGCGCCGCGAGGTCCTCGACGGTGTTGCACGAGCTCACGGACCGAGTGCATGGACAGCAGCCCGACGCCGATGTCGATCGTCGGGATCCCGAGCCGGAGTGGCCGCGATCGGGCCGATGGTCGAGCCGCCGTAGATCGTGTTCACGTTGACGAACGGCTGCCACGGCACGCCGGCGGTCTCGCACGCGGCGGCCCAGACGGCCTCGCCCTTCGCCTCGGTCATGTACCGCTGGTTCGCGCTGATCTTCAGCAGCGGGCCGGCACCGGGGCGCGGACGGTTCGTCGGGTCGTGCTTCTCCGGCTGGTTCGGGTGCACCAGGTGCCCGGCGTCGCTCGACAGCAGCCACGAGGCGCGGAAGGCCCGTGCGGCCTCGGACCGGGTGGCGCCGAGGCCCTCTTGCACGCGACCGAGCACGTCCTCCAGGAAGGGGCCGCCGGCACCGGACGGGGTCGACGAGCCGATCTCCTCGTGGTCGAACGCCGCGAACACCGGGATGTGGTCGCCGTCGGCCGGGGCGTCGACGATCCCGCGGAGTCCGGCGTGCACGCTCGTCAGGTTGTCCATCCGGCCCGATGCCAGGAACTCGCGGTCGATTCCGAGCCGCGCTGGGGCCTGGGTGTCGGCGAGGAAGAGGTCCCACGAGACGGCGTCGTCTCCGAGGCGAGCGCGCAACCACTCCACGACCGAGGTGCCGCCCGCGTCGCCGTCCACGCCGACGATCGGCAGGGTGTGCCGCTGGCGGTCGATCTCCTTGCCGTCGTTCACCCCGCGGTCCAGGTGGATCGCCAGGTTCGGGATCCGGGCCACGGCGTCGGTCGACACCAGGCGCACGCTGCCGTCGGCGTCGACCACGCGGCCGGCGATCCGCAGGTCGCGGTCGAACCAGGTCGACAGGAGCGCACCGCCGTAGACCTCGACGTTCAGCTGCTCCCACCCGCCCGTCCGGACGCCCGGGTTCGGCTTGATGCGGAAGCCCGGGGAGTCGGTGTGCGCGCCGAGGATGCGGAACGGCGTCGTCGGCGTCGCGCCGTCCGGCAGCCGCCAGGCGATCACCGCGCCGTCGCGGACGACGACGTAGGCGCCGGCCTCGACGGGCCAGGCGTCGAGCTCGGGGAGTTCGGTGAACCCGGCTGCGACGAGCCGGTCGCGGGCGGCCGCGGCCGCGTGGGAACGCGGTCGGCGACTCGGTGACGAACTGGGCGAACTCGGAGGCGATGGCGTCGACGGTCACCCCCGCCCATCGTGGCATGCAGGGGAGGCGACCGGACGCAGAACAGGGCGTCCGGCGGACGCGCCCCGTGCCTCCAGGCTGTGGAGTGGGTCTCAGCCCTGGGTGTGACCGGCCGAGCCGAGCACCTTCGCGGCCTCGCCGACGCGAGCCGCCATGGCGGTCTCGGCGACCTTGCCCCAGTCGCGCGGGTCGTACTGCTTCTTGTTGCCGACCTCGCCGTCTATCTTCAGCACGCCCTCGTGTTCCGGAACATCGAGTCGGCGATCGACCGGGTGAACGCGTACTGCGTGTCCGTGTCGATGTTCATCTTGATGACGCCGTTGCGCACGGCCTCGTGGATCTCGTCGTCGGTCGGGCCGGAACCGCCGTGGAAGACGAGGTCGAGCGGGTTCTCGCCGGTGCCGTGCTTGGCGGCGACCGCTGCCTGGATCTCGCCGAGGAGTTCGGGGCGGAGCTTCACGTTGCCCGGCTTGTAGACGCCGTGCACGTTGCCGAAGGTCAGCGCGGCGATCCAGCGGCCCTTGTCGCCCAGGCCGAGTGCGTCCACGACCTTCTCGACGTCGTTCGGGGTCGTGTAGAGCGCGTCGTTCTTGCCCTCGTGCTCGACGCCGTCCTCTTCGCCGCCGACGACGCCGATCTCGACCTCGAGGATCGCGTTGATGTTCCGCGTCTTCGCGAGCATGGTCGTCGCGATCTCGATGTTCTCGTCGAGCGGCACGGCCGAGCCGTCCCACATGTGCGACTGGAAGATCGGGTTGCGCCCCGCACGGACCTCTTCCTCGCTCGCGGCGATGAGCGGCAGGACGAAGCCGTCGAGGGCGTCCTTCGGGCAGTGGTCGGTGTGCAGGGCGACGGTGATGTCGTAGTTCTTGGCGACCTCGTGCGCGAACTTCGCCATCGCCAGGGCGCCGGCGGCACGGTTCTTCACGGTGTGGCCGGCGAAGTAGTCGGCACCACCCGTGGTCACCTGGAGGATGCCGTCCGAGCCGGCCTCCTGCAAGCCCTGGCAGGACCGCGTTGATGGTCTGGGACGAGGACACGTTCACGGCGGGGTACGCGAACTTGCCGGCCTTCGCTCGTTCGATCATCTCGGCGTACTGTTCCGGCGTTGCGATGGGCACGTGGATCTCCTTCGACTTCGGTGATGTCCCCGCCGATCGTAGTCAGAACCACTGGAGGCGCGGTGCGGGTTACGCGCGCCCGTTCCCGCGGGGCAGTGCACATGCGTTCACGGCCGTCCGGTCCGGACGGCCGCTCGGCCAGCTGTCGGTAGGCTCAGGGTGTGACTCCGACGACTGAGACCGGCTCCTTGTTCCTGCAACCCGACCGCAACCTCGCGCTCGAGCTGGTGCGTGCGACCGAGGCCGCCGCGATCCGGGCGCAGCCGTGGGTCGGCCGGGGTGAGAAGAACCTCGCGGACGGTGCCGCCGTCGACGCGATGCGGAAGTTCCTCGGCACGGTGAACTTCGACGGCGTGGTCGTCATCGGTGAGGGCGAGAAGGACAACGCCCCGATGCTCTACAACGGCGAACACGTCGGCAACGGCCACGGCCCCGCGTGCGACATCGCGGTCGACCCGATCGACGGCACCTCGCTCACCGCCGCCGGACGCCAGAACGCCATCTCCGTCATGGCCGTCTCGGACCGCGGCTCGATGTACGACCCCTCCGCCGTGTTCTACATGGACAAGATCGCCGCCGGGCCCGAGGGCCGCGGGGTCCTCGACCTCGAGAAGCCGATCGGCGACAACATCCGGGCGCTGGCGAAGGCGAAGGGCAAGGACCTCGAGGACATGGTCGTCGCCGTGCTCGACCGTCCCCGCCACGACGAACTCATCCGCGCGATCCGTGCCACGGGTGCCGGCACGCGTCTGCTGCTCGACGGGGACGTCGCCGGTGGCATCGCGGCCGCACTGCCCGGGTCGACGATCGACATGTGCGTCGGTGTCGGCGGCACGCCGGAGGGCATCATCACCGCCTGCGCGATCAAGGCGCTCGGCGGCGTGATCCTCGGCAAGCTCCAGCCGAAGGACGACGAGGAGCGCTCGCGCGCGGTGGCGGCCGGGCACGACCTGGACAAGGTGCTCGACCAGGACGACCTGGTCACGGGCGACAACACGTTCTTCGTCGCGACGGGTGTCACCGACGGTGTCCTGGTGGGCGGTGTCCGTCGTTCGCGTGGTGTCATCCACACGGACTCGCTCGTGCTCCGGTCGCGCTCGAACACGATCCGCCGCATCCAGGCGGACCACCGCGCCGAGAAGTGGTTCTGATCCGCTGACGCGCGCGGGCCGGGCGCGGCCCGGCCAGCGCCGGCGCTCGTCGGCGTCCGACGCTCGTCGGCGTCCGACGCTCGTCGGCGTCCGACGCTCGTCGGCGTCCGACGCGTCGTCGGCGTCCGACGCAAGTCGCACCCCTGCACGAACAACGCGCCCCGTCACCACGGGGCGCGTTGTTCGTGGTGTGGGTGCAAGTCGCGCCCGGGGCCGCGGTTCGGACTGTCGGGCGGCGCCTCGCGCCGCGGGACGCGGCCTGGGGACGGCGGGCCCACCGAACCACGAATCCGACGTCGAACCGGCCTGCAAGGCTGGTTCGACGTCGGATCCGTGGTTCGAAGCGGCGGGTCGGCCGCGCGCGGCGCGCGGCGGCGCGTGGTGCGGCGGCCGCGTCCGCGGCGACCCGAGCGGCTCGCGCCGCGGGCGCCGGCGCCGCGTCAGTCGGCGTCGTGCGCGTCGGAGGCGCCGACGAGCTCCGGCGCGGTGAGCAGCCGCGGCTCGTCCTCGATCGAGCCCGGGTCGGCGATGACCTTCGACTCGTCGAGCAGTGACAGCCGTCGGGCACTCGGCAGCACCTGCCGCTCGAGCGACCCCACGAAGCGGTTGTAGTCGACGACGGACCCGCGGATCGACCGACCGAGCTTGTCGACGTGCCCGGCCATCGTCGACAGCCGACCGTAGAGCTCGCGGGAGACCCGGAACAGCTCGTGCGCCTCTTGGGAGACGACGTCCTGCTGCCACGAGAACGCCACGGTCTTGAGCACGGACCAGAGCGTCACGGGGGGAGGCCAGTGCGATCCGCTTCCGGAACGCGTGGTCGAGCAGCCCCGGGTCGGCGGCGAGAGCACTCGACACGAGGGACTCCGATGGGATGAACGCCACCGTCAGCTCGGGGGAGGCGTCGTACCCGGTCCAGTACTCGCGCGCGGCCAGGGCGTCGACGTGCGCACGGAGTGCCTTGACGTGCTGCGCCATCAGCTGGTCGCGCCGTGCGCCCTCAGCACCGGTGGCGGTGGCGGGGATCTCGGCGGCCTGCAGGTAGGCGGTGAACGGCACCTTCGCGTCGACCGCGATGGTCTTGCCGCCGGGCAGGTGGACGACCATGTCCGGACGCGCGACGCCGACCGAGGTGGTCACGGAGGACTGCACGTCGAAGTCGACCCGTTCGAGCAGGCCGGCGGCCTCGACCACGTTGCGGAGCTGTGTCTCGCCCCAGACGCCCCGCGTGCTGTTCGACGACAGGGCACTGGCGAGGGTGTCCGCCGTGGCACGCAGGGCGTTCTTCGGACTCGGCGGCCGACCGCAACTGCGCCGACAACGCGCCGTACTGCTCGCTGCGGGACTGCTCGAGCTCGGCGATCTTGGCGCGCATCGTGTCGAGGGTCTGCGCCACCGGGCTGAGGGCCGAGCACCTTCGACTCGTTCTGCGACCGCGCGGCGTCGGCGCCGTGCATGCGCTGCACGAGGTGCTCGAGTTCGGCGGACCGACGTTCGAGGGAGTCCACCTGCCGGCGGTACTGCGCGTCCTGCGCGTCGAGCCGTTCCTCGGCGTCGCGGCGGGCTGCGTCGAGCTGGCCGCGCAGCGCTTCGGCGGTGGCGCGAGCGGATGCCGCATCGATGCCGGCACGCGACCGCGCGAGCGACCAGGCGACGACCGCACCGACGGCGATGCCGATCACGAGACCGATGACCAGGGCGAGGATCTGCACGTCGTGACCCTGGCAGGACCCACCGACACCGCGCCTCCAGGCCCGCCGTTGCCATGTCATGACATTAGGGCAAACAAGGTGTACAGTCGTGCTCGTCCGCCGATGAAGCCGCACGGAAGGTCCACCACGTCGCATGACGAACCGAGCTCCCCACGCCTACGACGTGATCACCATGGGTCGCGTGAGCGTCGACATCTACCCCCAGCAGACGGGTCCGCTCGAGGACGTGTCGACCTTCTCGAAGTCCGTCGGCGGCAGCGCCGCGAACTGATCGCGATCGCCGCAGCCCGCCACGGCGCGGACGCCGCCGTCATCACCCGCACGGGCAACGACCCGTTCGGACGCTTCATCGCCCGGACGCTCCCCGAGTTCGGTGTCGCGAACGAGTTCGTCAGCACGGTCGACGGCCTCAACACCCCCGTCGCGTTCTGCGAGATCTTCCCGCCGGACGACTTCCCGCTGTACCCCTGCCGGGCGCCGAAGGCACCGGACCTGATGATCACGGCGAAGTCGTTGCCGCTGCACGAGATCGAGCGCGCGCGGGTCTTCTGGACCACGGTGACCGGCCTCAGTGAAGAGCCGAGCCGGCAGGCCCCCCACGTCGCGTACGAAGCGCGCAGCGCCGCGCAGAACTCCACGAAGCAGCACACCGTGCTCGACCTGGACTACCGCTCGATGTTCTGGTCGAGTCCGAAGCCGCGACGCGCGAGGTCGCCGTCGCCCTCGAGCACGCCACAGTCGCCGTCGGAAACCGCGAGGAGTGCGAGGTGGCGGTGGGGGAGACCGACCCGGTCCGCGCCGCCGACGCCCTGCTCGAGCGCGGCGTCGAG
Source organism: Curtobacterium sp. AC273 (assembly GCF_979253735.1). Taxonomy (NCBI): domain Bacteria; kingdom Bacillati; phylum Actinomycetota; class Actinomycetes; order Micrococcales; family Microbacteriaceae; genus Curtobacterium; species Curtobacterium sp. AC273. The sequence goes on from NZ_CEEDDU010000008.1 coordinate 18,434, forward strand.
ATCGCCGTCGTCAAGCAGGGGCCGAAGGGCGTGCTCGCGAAGACCCGCGACGCGTTCGTCGAGTTCCGGCCGCACCACATCGACGTCGTCAACGGGCTCGGCTCGGGCGACGGGTTCGGGGGGGCGCTCACCCACGGCCTGCTGCAGGGCTGGGACCTCGAGCGGATCCTCGCCTTCGCGAACGCCGCCGGCGCCATCGTCGCCACGCGGTTCGAGTGCTCGACCGCGATGCCGACGAGCGACGAGATCGACGCCTTCATCGCCGCCAACCCCGCCGACGGCACCAACCACACCGAGGAGACGGTCCATGCCTGAGATCAGCACCGCGGACTTCCAGCGCCTCCAGGACATCCGCGCCAGCCAGCCCGGCCTCGTGAAGCGGACGCTCGACGCCCGCCGCAAGCGCGAGCTGCTCGCCGACGACGGCAAGCTCTTCATCGTCGCCGCCGACCACCCGGCGCGTGGCGCCCTGGCCGTGCGGGACGACGAGTCCGCGATGGCCGACCGCTACGACCTGCTCGAACGACTCGTCACGGCGCTCGGTCGGCCCGGTGTCGACGGGGTCCTCGGGACGCCGGACATCCTCGAGGACCTCGCGCTCCTCGGGGCCCTCGACGACAAGGTCGTAGTCGGCTCGATGAACCGCGGTGGGCTGCGCGGCGCGACGTTCGAGATGGACGACCGCTACACCGCCTACTCGGCCTCGGCCATCAAGGAGTCGGGACTCGACTTCACGAAGCTGCTGGTCCGGGTCGCACTGGCCGACGCCGGCACCGCACCGACGCTCGAGGCCACCGCGCGGGCGGTCAGCGAGGCCGCGGCGCTCGAACTGCCGATCATGCTCGAGCCCTTCATGTCCGAGTGGCGTGACGGCCGGGTGGTCAACGACCTCAGTGCCGACGCCGTCATCACCTCGATGGCGATCGCCGCCGGCCTGGGGGAGTCCAGCGCCTACAGCTGGTTGAAGATCCCCGTCGTCGACGACATGGAGCGGGTGATGGCGGCGACGACGCTGCCGACCCTGCTGCTCGGCGGCGACCCCGCGTCGCGGCCGATGGAGACGTACGCGAAGTGGGCCGACGCACTCGCGTTGCCCTCGGCGTCCGTGGCCTCGGTCGTCGGTCGCACCTCTGCTTCTTACCCGTCGGACGGCGACGTCGCCGCCGCCGGGACGTGGCCGCCGGGGCCACCGTCCACAGCTTGTGAGGCCCGGGGCGGGTTCTCCCACAGATGCCCACGACCCAGCCGCTCGGCTCGCGGGCGCCACCACCATGGACTCGTCCATCCCGGAAGGAAGCAACGCATGACGCTCACCGACATCGACCACCACCGTCGGGCACTGGATCGACGGCGCTCGCGTCGGCTCGACGTCGGGCCGACGGCGCCCGTGCGGCCGACCCGGCGCTGGGCGCGGCGACGAAGCAGGTCGCCCTCGCCGACGAGTCCGAGATCCAGGCGGCGATCGCGAGTGCCAAGGCCGCGTTCCCGGCGTGGAGCAACCTGTCGCTCGCGAAGCGCCAGCAGATCCTCTTCGCCTTCCGCGAGGTCCTGAACCGCGACAAGGCCGAGCTCGCCGAGATCATCAACGTCCGAGCACGGCAAGGTCATCGACGACGCGCTGGGCGAGATCGCCCGCGGGCAAGAGGTCGTCGAGCTCAAAGGCCACGAACATCCCGAGCCTGATGAAGGGCGACTTCTCCGACCAGGGCATCTCGACCGGCATCGACGTCTACTCGATCCGGCAGCCGCTCGGCGTCGTGAGCATCATCAGCCCGTTCAACTTCCCGGCGATGGTGCCGCTCTAATTCCTGCACCCATCGCGATCGCCGCGGGCAACACCGTCGTGCTGGAAGCCGAGCGAGAAGGACCCGTCGGCCGCCATCTGGCTCGCCGAGAAGTTCAAGGAGGCCTGGCTGCCTCGACGGCGTCTTCACCGTGCTGAACGGCGACAAGGCCGCCGTCGACGGGCTGCTCACGAGCCCCGACGTCGAGTCGATCTCGTTCGTCGGCTCCACCCCCATCGCGCAGTACGTCTACGAGACCGGCCCCGAAGCACGGCAAGCGCGTGCAGGCCCTCGGCGGCGCGAAGAACCACATGCTCGTGCTGCCCGACGCCGACCTCGACCTGGTGGCCGACAACGCGATCAACGCGGGCTTCGGGTCCGCCGGTGAGCGCTACCTGGCGATCTCGGTCGTCGTGGCGGTCGAGCCGGTCGCCGACGAGCTCATCCAGAAGATCGCCGAGCGCGCGGCGACCCTGCGCATCGGCGACGGTCGTCGTGGGTGCGACATGGGTCCGCTCGTCACGAAGCAGCACCGCGACAAGGTCGCCTCGTACATCGAGGTCGCCGAGCAGGACCGCGCAGTGGTCGTGGTGGACGGCCGCGTACCGTCCGACCCGACGGCGACGAGAACGGCTTCTGGCTGGGGCCCGACGCTCATCGACCAGGTCCCCACCACGAGCCGCGTCTACACCGAGGAGATCTTCGGTCCGGTGCTCAGCGTCGTCCGAGGTCGCCACCTACGAGGAGGGCCTCGAGCTGATCAACTCGCGTGCCTACGGGGGCAACGGCTACCGCGATCTTCACCAACGACGGCGGCGCCGCCCGGGTCGGTTCCAGCGTGACGTGCAGGTCGGCATGATCGGCATCAACGTGCCAATCCCTGCACTGGTCGCGTACTACTCGTTCGGCTGGTGGGAAGAACTCTGCTGTTCGGCGACCACAAGGCGTACGGCGCGGACGGCGTGAGCTTCTTCACCCGCCAGAAGGCCATCACGAGCCGCTGGCTGGACCCGTCGCACGGCGGCATCAACCTCGGCTTCCCGTCGAACGGCTGAGCCGCAGCATGGCGAACGAACAGCACGACCAGTGGTTCGTCCCCGCCGGCTCCCGCCCCGAGGCGGGCTGGACCGACGTGGTGGACGGACGCATCGAGGGGTGGGCGCACCCCGGTCTCCGGACCGGCAGCCTGACCGACGGGGGCGAGCTTCGCCTCCCGGCCGACGCCGTGGAGCGCATCGTCGTGCCGCTGGCCGGGTCGTTCCACGTCGCGTACCAGGGCGCCGCCGGTGACGGCGAGCAGGACCTGGAGGGGCGCGAGCGTCTTCGACGGACCGACCGACGTCCTGTACCTCGGCTCGGGCACTGCGGCGACGATCACCGGCACCGGCCCGTTCGCGGTCGCGGAGGCCCCCACGGACACCGTCAAGCCGACCACGTACGTGAGCCGGCAAGACGTGCCGGTGGAGCTGCGCGGCGCCGGTCAGTCGAGCCGCCAGGTGCACAACTTCGGCACCCCGGCGGCGCTCGACGCCGTCAAGTTCATCGTGTGCGAGGTGATCACGCCGGCCGGCAACTGGTCGTCGTACCCGCCCCACAAGCACGACACGAACGTGCCCGGTGCGGAGTCGAACCTCGAGGAGATCTACTACTACGAGGCAGCGGTCTCCGGCGGTCTCGAGCAGATCGCACCGGAGACGGCCGACCCGTTCGCGCTGCACCGCACGTACGCCTCGGACGACCGCGCGATCGACGAGTTCCGCCAGGTCCGCACCGGCGACGTCGCCCTGGTGCCGTACGGCTGGCACGGGCCCGCCGTGCCGCACCCGGCTACGACATGTACTACCTCAACGTGATGGCCGGGCCCGACCCGGAGCGCGTCTGGAACATCACCGACGACCCGGCGCACGGCTGGGTCCGCCAGGCGTGGGCATCGGAACCGATCGACCCACGACTGCCCTACGAGAAGGAGTCCTCCCGATGAGCGAGACGCGCCGGATGACCGTCGGCCAGGCACTCGTCGAGTTCCTGGCGAACCAGTGGACCGTCGACGGCGACGTCCGCGAGCGCACGATCCCGGGGATCTTCGGCATCTTCGGGCACGGCAACGTCGCCGGTCTCGGTCAGGCCATCAAGCAGCTCCACGTCGAGCAGCCGGGCCTGCTGCCGTACCACCAGGCCCGCAACGAGCAGGCGATGGTGCACGAGGCCGTCGGCTACGCGCGCATGCACCGCCGCCGGGCGACCTACGCGGCGACGGCGTCGGTCGGGCCGGGAGCCGCGAACATGCTCACCGGTGCCGCCCTCGCGACGACGAACCGGCTGCCCGCGCTGCTGCTGCCGTCGGACACGTTCGCGACGCGCACGACCGACCCGGTGCTGCAGCAGATCGAGATGCCGCACGACACCTCCGTGCAGGTGACCGACGCGTTCCGTCCGCTGTCTCGCTTCTTCGACCGGGTCGAGCGGCCGGAGCAGCTGTTCTCCATCGCGCTCGCCGCGATGCGCGTGCTGACGGACCCGGCCGAGACGGGAGCCGTCATGATCGCCCTGCCGGAGGACGTGCAGGCCGAGGAGCTCGAGGTGCCCGTCGCGTTCCTGCAACCCCGCGAGTGGCACATCCGTCGTCCGCTGCCCGAGCGCGGCCCGCTCGAGCGCGCCGTGGCCGCCATCCGCGCCGCCGAGCGTCCGGTGATCGTCGCCGGCGGCGGAGTCCTGTACTCGGACGCCGCCGACGAGGCTCCGCGCCTTCGTCGAGGCCACCGGGATCCCGGTCGGCACCTCGCAGGCCGGTGGTGGCTCGCTCGTCTGGGACCACCCGCAGTCCCTCGGCGGCATCGGCGCGACCGGCACCGCGGCCGCGAACGCCATCGCCGCCCAGGCCGACGTCGTGATCGGCATCGGCACCCGGTACAGCGACTTCACGACGGCGTCGCGCACCGCCTTCCAGAATCCCGACGTCACGTTCGTGAACGTCAACGTCGCGCCGTTCGACGCCTACAAACACGGCACGCAGCTTCCGCTCGTCGCGGACGCCCGGGAGGCGCTTGTCGCGTTGACGGCGTCGCTCGCCGCCGACACGGCGTACGTCGTGGGCCCCTCCTACGCTGACGAGATCGCCTCGCTGAAGTCGGCGTGGGACGCGGCGGTCGACGGCGCGTTCGCGCCGACCGGCAACGCGCTGCCGGGCCAGCCGGAGATCATCGGCGCCGTGCAGTCGGTCTCCGACCCGCGCGACGTCGTCATCCAGGCGGCTGGCTCACTGCCCGGTGACCTGCACAAGCTCTGGCGGGTGCGCGACGAGCTCGGCTACCACGTCGAGTACGCCTTCTCGTGCATGGGCTACGAGATCGCCGGCGGCATCGGCGTGCGCCGGGGCGCCCCGGACCGCGACGCCATCGTCATGGTCGGCGACGGCTCCTACCTGATGCTCCACACCGAGCTCGTGACCGCGGTGGCCGAGGGCATCAAGATCATCGTCGTGCTCATCCAGAACCACGGGTACGCGTCGATCGGGCACCTGTCCGAGACCGTCGGCTCCGAGCGCTACGGCACCCGGTACCGCTACCTCGACGAGACGCAGTCGTTCGACAACGGCGACCCGCTGCCCGTCGACCTGGCGGCGAACGCCCGTTCGTACGGCGTCGACGTGATCGAGGTGCAGCCCGGACCGGACAGCATCGAGGACCTCAAGGCCGCGGTGCGCCAGGCGAAGGCGAACGACCACACCACCCTCGTGCACATCAACTCGGACCCGCTCGTCTACGCCCCCGAGGGCGACGGCTGGTGGGACGTGCCGATCGCGCAGACCTCCACGCTCGAGAGCACGCAGGCCGCCCGCGCCGAGTACGAGCAGCAGGTCGCCGCGCAGCGTCCGCTGCTCGGTTGAAACCCTCTGAGACAGAAAGCGACAGCGACGTCGTGACCGACACCGCCACCCCCATCGGCAGCCCGTCCACCGACGCGGCACCGGCCTCGATCCGCATCGGCACCGCGCCCGACTCGTGGGGCGTCTGGTTCCCCGACGACCCGAAGCAGGTGCCGTGGCAGCGCTTCCTCGACGAGGCGTCCGCCGCCGGGTACGAGTGGATCGAGCTCGGCCCGTACGGGTACCTGCCGACCGACCCCGCGCAGCTGTCGGACGAGCTCGAGTCCCGCGGGCTCAAGCTCTCCGCCGGCACCGTGTTCACCGGGTTCCACAAGGGGGACGACCAGTTCCAGCGCGCGTGGGACCAGGCCGTCGCGGTCGCGGGCCTGGCGGCGGAGCTCGGCGCCGAGCACCTCGTCACGATCCCCGACCTGTGGCGCTCGGACGCCACCGAAGAGGTCCTCGAGTCCCGCACGCTGACGGACGACCAGTGGGAGCGTCTCGGCACGGGCCACGACCAGCTCGGCAAGGCGCTGCTCGAGGAGTACGGCGTCCACCAGCAGTTCCACGACGCACGCCGACAGCCACGTCGGCACCTACAAGGAGACCGTGCGCTTCCTCGAGGTCACGAACCCCGAGTACACGAACCTCTGCCTCGACACCGGACACTTCGCGTACTACGGCGGCGACAACCTCAAGCTCATCGCGGAGCACCCGGAGCGGATCGGCTACCTGCACCTCAAGCAGGTCGACACCGACCTGCTGTTCGACGTCCTGAAGAACGACGTGCCGTTCGCCACCGCCGTCTCGCAGGGCATCATGACCGAGCCGCCGCACGGCACGCCGGCGCTCGCCCCGATCATCGAGGCCGTCGCCGCGATCAACCCGGACGTCTTCGGCATCGTCGAGCAGGACATGTACGGCTGCTCCGTCGACGCTCCCGGTCCGATCGCCGAGCGAACGTTCCAGCACATCTTCGGTTCCACGTCCGCCGCCCGCGCGTCCTGACGCAGCTGCGCGTCCACGCAGCGTCACCCACCACAGGAGAACACCATGAGCACCACTGACAACCTCCGCGTCGCCGTCGTCGGCGCGGGCGCCATGGGCAGCGACCACATCCGTCGCATCACCTCGACCATCGCCGGGGCGGACGTCGTCGCGATCGTCGACCCCGACACCGCGCGCGCCACGGCCGCCGCCGAGAAGGCCCCGGCGCGATCACCGCAGCGTCGTTCGAGGACGCCCTCGAGCGCACCCCGATCGACGCCGTGATCGTCGCGACGCCCGGGTTCCTGCACGAACCGGTCCTCGTGCCGGCCATCGAGCGCGGACTCGCAGTCCTCTGCGAGAAGCCGCTGACGACCTCCGCCGAGGACTCCCTGCGCATCGTCGAGCTCGAGCAGGCGACGTCCGACCGTCCGAAGATCCAGGTCGGGTTCATGCGCCGGTTCGACAAGGGCTACCACGGAGCTCCGCGCCCTGCGCGAGTCGGGGGCGAACGGCGCCCTGCTCGCGCTGCACCACGCGCACCGGAACCCGGACGACCCCGCCGAACTTCAGCGAGTCGATGCTCATCCACGACTCGGTGATCCACGAGATCGACATCATCCCGTTCATCACGGGCGAGGCGATCACGAGCGTCGAGGTGAAGAAGCCGCGGAAGAACCTCCCTGGCACCGGCCGACCTGCCGGAGCCCCAGTTCGTGCTGTTCACCACCGAGTCCGGCACGATGGCGATCGTCGAGATCAACGTGAACGCCCAGTTCGGGTACCAGGTCACGACCGACGCCGTCTTCGAGTCGGGCGTCGCGTACATCGGTCGCGAGACGTCGCTCAACCTCGTGTCGCAGGGGGTCTCCGGGCAGGGCGTCACGCCGTCGTTCGTCGAGCGCTTCGGCGCCGCCTACGACGAGGAGGTCCAGCGCTGGGTCGACGCCGCGAAGCAGGGCGGGATCGACGGGCCGAGCGCCTGGGACGGCTACACGGCGTCCGTCGTCGCCGAGGTCGCGGTCCGCGCGCAGCAGTCCGGTGCGCTCGAACAGGTCACCTACGCCACGGACAAGCCGGCGTTCTACGACACCGGGTCGACCACGCTCGCGACGGCCGCGGGGGCCTGATGCCCAAGATCGCCCTCGACCCCACGCCGTACCACCACGACCTGTCCCTGCTCGAGTTCCCGCAGAAGGTCGCCGACCTCGGGTACGAGTACCTGCAGCTCACGCCGCACCAGGACTTCATCCCGTTCTACCGCCACCCCAAGGCCGACGACGACCTCGTGGACGCGTTCGCCGCCGCGTGCTCCGCCGCCGGTGTGCAGGTCGCGAGCGTGCTGCCGGTGCTGCGCTGGTCGGGCCCTGACCGCGACGCCCGCGAGGCCGCGGTGCAGAAGTGGAAGCGGGTCATCGAGATCACGAAGCGCCTCGGTGTCGACATCGATCAACACCGAGTTCTCCGGCCGTCCGGAGCAGCCGGAAGCGTCCGAGGACGCCTTCTACCGGTCGATGGAGGAACTCCTGCCGATCATCGAGGACGCCGGGATCCGCGTGCTCATCGACCCGCACCCCGACGACTTCGTCGAGGACGGGCTCGAGGCGCTCCGCGTGATCCGGCCTCAACTCGAAGCACGTCGGCTTCGTCTACGTCGCCTGCCACACCTTCCACTACGGCGGCAACACGGACGAGATCATCGACGCCGCCGGTGATTCGCTGCAGCTGATCCACGTCGCCGACGCGTACGACCACCGCCGGTCGCACGGCCTCCGCTACATCACGAACCCGCCCGGCAACCCGGTCCGCGTGCACCAGCACCTGCCGGTCGGCCAGGCGGACGTCGACTTCGACTCGTTCTGGGCCGCGCTCGACCGCGTCGGCTTCACGGCGCGCGAGGACACCGTCGCCGTGTCGAGCGTCTTCGCCGAGGACGAGAACGCCGACGAGGTCTCCCGCTTCCAGCTCGACACGATCAAGAAGGGACTCCACCGATGACCGACACCCTCGCCACACCGGCGTCCACGGACACCGACACCCGTCCGGTCACGCTGCAGGCCGCGTCGCAGACCGTGACCGCGCTCTGGAACGACTCGGCGGACCCGCGCGAACTGTCCACGGCAATCCACGAGTACGGCGCCGTCGGCGCGACCTGCAACCCGGTGATCGCGTACACGTGCATCCAGCAGGACCCGGAGACCTGGGAGCCCCGGATCCGGCAGATCGCCGAGGAGCACCCGACCGCGGGGGAGTCCTGGATCGGGTGGAAGGCCGTCGAGGAACTGTCGATCGCCGCGGCGGCGCAGCTCCTGCCCGCGTTCGAGGCATCCGGCGGGCGGAACGGGCGGCTGTCGATGCAGACCGACCCGCGCCTCCACCGTGACCGCGACGCCCTCGTCGAGCAGGCGGTGCGGTTCTCGAGGCTGGCTCCGAACATCATCGTGAAGATCCCCGCCACCAAGGTCGGCATCGCCGCCATCGAGGAGGCCGCGTACCGCGGGGTCTCGATCAACGCGACCGTGTCGTTCACGGTGCCGCAGGTCGTCGCCGTGGGCGAGGCCATCGAGCGGGCCCTCGACCGTCGCGCCGCCGACGGACTGCCCGAGCAGGAGTTCGGGCACGTCGTCACCCTGATGGCGGGCCGCTTCGACGACTGGCTGAAGACCGTCGTCAAGCGCGACCACGTCATGATCGACCCGGGGTACCTCGAGTGGGCCGGCGTCGCCGCGGTGAAGAACGCCTACCGGGTCTTCCAGGAGCGCGGGTTCCGCCTCACGCGTGCTCGTCGCCGCCTTCCGGAACGCACTGCGAGTGGTCGGAGTTCCAGGGCGGGGACCTCGTCGTCTCGCCGCCGTTCCAGTGGTCGAAGGACATCAACGACAACGCGGTCCCGTTCCGAGCGGACGCCATCGACGACGAGGTGCCCGCGCACGTCCTCGACGCGCTCCGTGCCGCGACACCGGAGTTCGCCCGCGGCTACGACATCGACGGCATGACCATCGACGAGTTCGATCGCTTCGGGGCAACGGTCACGACGCTCCGGCAGTTCCTCGACGCGGACGCCAAGCTCGACGCCCTCGTGCGCGACATCCTCGTCCCGGCCGCATGACCGGCCTGGACACCATCGGCGTCGGGCTGATCTCGGTCGGCTGGATGGGGCGACTGCACTCGCGGGCCTACCGAGCCCTGCCCGACCACTTCCCCGAGCTCGGAGTGCAGCCCCGGCTGGTCGTCGCCGCCGACCCGATCGAGGCGGCGCGCGAGCAGGCGGTCACACGCCTCGGCTACGAGCGCGCGGTCGCGGACTACCACGAGGTCCTCGCCGATCCGTCCGTCGACGTCGTCTCGATCTGCTCGCCGAACTTCCTGCACCGCGAGATGGCCGTCGCCGCGGCCGCAGCGGGCAAGCCGTTCTGGATCGAGAAGCCGATGGGTCGGTACGCCAGCGACTCGCGGGAGATCCACGAAGCGGTGCAGCGCGCGGGAGTCATCACGAGCGTCGGGTTCAACTACCGGCACGCACCCGCCATCGAACGGGCACGCGAGCTCTGTCCGGGGCGGCCGGCTCGGACGGATCACGAACGTCCGTGGATCGCTCCTCGCCGACTACTCGTCCGACCCCGCAGCACCCCCTGACCTGGCGCTTCGAGCGTGAGCGTGCGGGCTCCGGGGTCCTCGGAGACCTGCTGTCGCACGGCCTCGACCTGGCGCAGTACGTGGTCGGACGCATCGCCAGCGTGAGCGCGCTCGCCGAGACCGTCATCACCGAGCGACCGCGCCCGGGCGCGGGGATCGTCGACCGGAGCGCAGCCGCCACGGGCGAGCTCGGACCGGTCGAGAACGAGGACTACGCCGCGCTGCTGTTCCGCTTCGAGGACGGCGCCGTCGGCACGATGGACTCCAGCCGGGTCATGCGCGGCCCGCACGCCGAGTACACCTTCGAGGTCTACGGCACGAAGGGGTCCGTGCGGTGGGACTTCCAGCGTCTCAACGAGCTCGAGGTGTACCTCGACGGGCAGGAAGTGGACGGGTACGCGACCCACTACGTCGCGCCGGGGGACGGCGAGTTCGCCCGGTTCCAGCCGGGTGCCGGCACGGCCATGGGCTACGACGACCTCAAGACGATCGAAGCGGCGCAGTTCGTCGCCAGTGTCCGTCGTGGTGAGCAGCTGGCGCCGTCGGTCGCGGACGGGCTGGCGGCCGCGTCGATCGTGGAAGCGGCGGAGGCCTCGCTCGCCGACGGGGCGTGGCACGACGTCGCGCGCGTCGACGGACCGCTCACCTACGCGGCGGCGACCCCTGTGGCTGTAGACGGTCGCCCGGGTCGAAACGGGAGGCGCGGCGCCAGCTGGCACCGCGCCTCCCGTCCGTCTGGTGGACATCGTCGCATTCATGTTAGTTTGTCAGGACAAAGTTCCGAACTGCAGGGAGGCACCATGCCGCTCGTCCGTATCGACCTCGCCACCGGGCGCACCCCGGAAGCCGTCCGCGCCATCGCCGACGCGATCCACACCGCCATCGTCGACGTGTACGGCATCCCCCTGCGAGACCGGTTCCAGGTCATCACCGAGCACCCCGCGCAGCAGATCATCGCCGAGGATGCCGGCCTCGGGTTCGAGCGGACCGAGGGCGTCATCGTGATCCAGGTCTTCACGCAGCGCGGCCGCACCGACGAGGCGAAGACGGCGCTCTACGCGGCGATCCACGACGCGCTGGCGGTCGTCGGTGTCGCGTCCGAGGACGTCTTCATCGGCTACGTCGAGAACGGGCCGCAGGACTGGTCCTTCGGGTTCGGGCGGGCCCAGTACGTGACGGGCGAGCTCGGGGTGCCGTCGCCAGCCTGACCGTTGTGGTCGTCCGGCCTACTTGTCGACGAGCGTGACCCTCGAACGAGTAGCGGTCCGGGCGGTAGCAGTGCACGCCGTACTCGACCGCACGCCCCGAGGCGTCGTACGCGGTCCGGCTCATCGTCAGCACGGGGTCGCCGTCCTCGATCTCGAGCAGGTTCGCTTCCTCGTCGGTCACGGCACGGGCGCCGATCCGCTGCTTCGCGACGCGCATGGTGACGCCGCGGCTGCGGAGGAGTTGGTAGAGGCCGTGGGCCTGCAGGTCCTCGTCGGTGATCTCGAGGAACTCCGGGGGCAGGTAGTTCTCGAGGATGGCCATCGGCACGTCCTCGGCGAAGCGCACCCGACGGATGTGCGCGACCGTGGTGCCGGGCTCGACGCCGAGCGCCTCGGCGACGACGTCCGACGCCGGCACGTCGTTGCGTTCGAGCAGCGTCGTCGCCGGCCCCTGCGAGCCCTGGGCGAGGTCGTCGTACAGGCTGGTCAGTTCGACCTTGCGGGTGACCGGGCCGTGCACGACCTGGGTCCCGATGCCCCGGCGGCGCACCAGAAGCCCCTTGTCGACGAGGTCCTGGATCGCCCGGCGGATCGTCGGGCGGGACAGCCCGAGCCGCTCACCGAGTGCGATCTCGTTCTCGAGCCGCGCCCCCGGTGGCATCGCGCCGGAACGGATCGACTCCTCGATGCGCGAGGCGACCTGGAAGTACTAGGGCATCCGGACCCGACCGGTCCAGGTCCATGAACAGGTCGGACGGCAGCTGGCCATCGTTGGTCATCGCGGTCCTTCGGGGAGTGCGGCGTGCGGCGCCGTGCGTTCGGCAACGGTGCCGAGGGAATGTCGTGACAATACCACCGGGGTCCGCGGCAATAGGGCGCGTGCGATGGGTGTCGCCCCGGCCGGACCGTCCTAGTCGGCGAAGATCATCGGGCGGTTCGACAGCCGTGGCGTGCGCCGCCGAGCGGGGCTTCTCGGCCCGGACCCGCACCGGAGCGATCGTGACGCGGGTGGCCGCGCCCAGCGCCTCGACCGTGTCCGTCCCGTGGTGTCCCGCGGCGTGCACGACGATCGCGGCACACGCCTCGGCGTCGGCCGCTGCGTCGTGGTGCTGGAAGCCCTCGTACCCGCAGCCCGCGCCGCCATCGGCAGCCGGTACCGAGTCGAGCGTGTAGGTCTTCCGCGCGACCTGCAGCGAGCACATCGAGTGGTGCTCGGCGAGGGCGATGCCGGTGGCCGAGTAGCCCGCCCGCGATGACGCCCATGTCGAAGCGGGCGTTGTGTGCGACGAGGACGTCCCCCTCGGCGAAGTCGACGATGTCCGGGTACTGCTGCCTCCCCACGACTTCGCGTGCAGGACGTCCGAGGCGACGATGCCGTGGATCCGGGTGTTCCACTCGAGGAAGGCGTCGTGCCCGAGCGGTGGCCGGATGAACCACGACGCCCGTTCGACGACCTTGCCGGAGCGGACCTTGACGAGTCCGACCGAGCAGGCGCTGGCGGGCGAGCTGTTGGCGGTCTCGAAGTCGATCGCGGTGAAGTTCAACGGCATCGTTCCCGATCGTCGCACGCAGCGCCGACATCGCCGGAACCCGGGTCGGCGTTGCGCCCGCTCCTCAGCGACGGAGGACCGCGCCCGCTCCTCAGTGACGGAGGACCGCGCCCGCTCCTCAGTGACGGCGGACCCGGCGAGGCCCCCGCTGACGACGGGCGGTCAGGCGCCAGGTCGCGCTCCGCCGGGCCCGCTGCTCCGCCCGGTACGGCGCGAGCGTCGTGCCGACCAGCTCGAACGCGAGCGCGGAGGCATCGAGTCGCCAGCGCTTCGGCAGTCCCTCGACGTGCGCGGTGACGGCCGCCACGAAGGCCTCGGCCGTGTCCGCGGTGATCGTCGGGAACGCCACCTCGGCCGGTGGCAGGACCATCCGGAAGTCGTCCTCGACGCCGTGGTCGATCGCCTCGTCCTCCGGGTCGTAGTCGACGAGGACGTCGGCCTCGAGTTCGGCGAGTGCGTCGTGCAGGGCCTCGAGCTCGGCCGGTCGGCAGGTCCTCGACCGCCGCGATCGTCTCCGCGGTGAAGTACCGCCGCTGGCCACGCGCGTCCATGCCCATCGAGTGCACACCGCGCCGGTCACGTTCGAACCACATCGAGGACCTCCATCCCTGTCATCGCGACCACGCTCCCACGTCCCGGGCCCGCGTGTGCCCCGGACGCGGCAGTTCCCCCGCGCCGTCCGCGGTCGTACGCTGCGGTCATGGGTGAACCACGGGACCTCGACGAGCTGCTGACCCGGTCCGAGGTCGTCGACGCAGCGCCGCACACGGCGCGACGAGCGGTCGGCCTCGGCGTCGGCTTGGTCACCATCGGTGCCGCCGTCGCCGTCGCGGTCACCACCGGCGGGTCCGCAGCGGTCGCCAGCGTCGTGGCGTCGGCCATGGCGAGCTGGGCGGACCAGTTCTGACGGTGCCGGCCTGGAGGCACGGGTCGGCCCCGCAGGGCGGCCGCCGGTAGGCTGTTCTCCCGTGGCACTCACCATCGGAATCGTCGGTCTCCCGAACGTCGGCAAGTCGACCCTGTTCAACGCCCTGACCAAGAACCAGGTCCTCGCCGCGAACTACCCGTTCGCGACGATCGAGCCGAACGTCGGCGTGGTGAACCTGCCCGACCCACGGCTGGACCAGCTCGCCGAGCTCTTCCACTCGGAGAAGACCGTGCCAGCGCCGGTGTCGTTCGTCGACATCGCCGGCATCGTCAAGGGCGCCAGCGAGGGTGAGGGCCTCGGCAACAAGTTCCTCGCGAACATCCGCGAAGCCGACGCCATCGCGCAGGTCGTCCGCGGCTTCACCGACGACGACGTCGTGCACGTCGCGAACAAGGTCTCCCCGAAGGACGACCTCGAGGTCATCAACACCGAGCTGATCCTCGCCGACCTCGAGACCATCGAGAAGGCGCTGCCCCGCTACGAGAAGACCGTGAAGCTCAAGCAGGCCGAGCCGATCGTGCTCGAGACCGCGAACGAGGCGAAGGCGGAGCTCGAGAAGGGCACGCTGCTCATCCGCGACCTCGATCGACCTGTCGCCGATCGCCGAGCTCGGGCTGCTGTCCGCCAAGCCCTTCATCTTCGTCTTCAACGTCGACGAGGCGATCCTGACCGACGAGGCCCGCAAGGCCGAGCTGGCCGCGCTCGTCGCCCCCGCCCAGGCCGTCTTCCTCGACGCCCAGGTCGAGTCGGAGCTCATCGACCTCGACCCGGAGGACGCCGCGGAGCTCCTCGAGTCCACCGGTCAGACCGAGTCCGGCCTCGACCAGCTCGCCCGCATCGGCTTCGACACCCTCGGCCTGGAGACGTACCTCACCGCCGGACCGAAGGAATCGCGGGCGTGGACGATCGGCAAGGGCTGGAAGGCGCCCCAGGCTGCCGGGGTCATCCACACCGACTTCGAGAAGGGCTTCATCAAGGCCGAGGTCATCTCGTTCCACGACCTGATGGAGGCCGGGTCCATCGCCGAGGCCCGTGCGCACGGCAAGGCCCGCATCGAGGGCAAGGACTACGTCATGCAGGACGGCGACGTGGTGGAGTTCCGCTTCAACAACTAGCGGGACTCGACCATGCTCCACACGGCACTAGGGTGACCGTGTGATGTTGAGAACCTCCAGCGGGGTGCGCAGGGCCTTCGCGCACCGTTCCTACGCTGGGCCGGATCGAAGCGGTGGATTGTTCCACGACTCCTCGATTTGGTGCCCCGTGCGTACGGCTCGTATCACGAGCCATTTCTTGGATCAGGGGCTGTGTTCTTCGGCTTGAGCCCCGTGGGCGAGGCGCACCTCAGCGACGCTCTAGCGCCACTTATCCGTTGTTGGCAAGCAGTGCAACACTCTCCCACTCAGGTGGCAATCCGCGCAGAGATGGCAAACTGATCAAGAGAACATTTTACAATGTGCGCTCGACGATATTCGAATCCGACGTCGACGCTGCGGCGCAATTCATCTACCTCAACAAGCTTTGCTTTAATGGGCTTTATCGGGAGAACCGCAACGGTCAATTCAATGTACCATATGGTCGACCCAAATCAACACGGATTCTATTTGATGAGCACCTTGAAAATGCCGCTAGTTTGCTCGGATCCGCAAACATTCTAAACGAGGACTTTGACTCCGCGCTAGACCGTTGCCTTCCAGGTGACTTGGTGTATCTCGACCCACCGTACGTTAAGCTAAAGCCGTCAGAAGCCTTTGTCGACTACAACGCGAAGGCATTTTTGTGGGAAGATCAGAAGCGTCTTGCTAAAAGATTCAAAGAGCTAAGCGACAATGGGGTCCATATCATGCTTTCGAATGTTGATGATGAAAGTGTTCGAGACCTTTATGGTTCCTGTCGGATGGTTGAATTAAGTCGCTATTCGAGTATGTCCGGAAGCCTAAACTGAGGGGCGGAAGCTCCGAGCTCTTGGTGTTGAGCGAGTCGCTCTCTGCGCGAGAAGCTGCGTGATGAAATCACTTCGATTCGTGGTTGCCGCGGATATACACGCCGACACGACGGACCGCAAGACGACCCACGTGATCGCGGAACCACCGTCCGCGCGGCCCGGCCAGCAGCCGTTGGCGGATCTAGCGTCGTTCATCGAGACCGAGCAGTTGAAAGCAGACTACTTCCTTGCCGCTGGTGATTTAGCTAATAAGGCGAACGCGGCCGGGCTTGCTTATGGCTGGCGCAAAGCGAACGTTCTTGCGCAGAAGCTAGGCGCAGAGCTGATTGGAGTTCCTGGGAATCATGATGTGATTACACATTCCTCGGTTGCAGGCCCACGCCAGCCACTGAAAGCTTTGCTACCAACCTTCCCCTCATCTGATCCTTCGCTAGACGCGTTCTTTTGGGAGCACGGCTGGGCACTGAAGGAGGGTCAGGATCATCGTATCTTGCTTATCGATTCCACTCGTGACTTCCCGCCCCACCCCGGAGCCGTGAACAAGCGGAGCAAGGCTTGGAAGAACTACGCAAGTGCAATTGACCGCGGCAGCTTCCCCTCGTCGATGCAGGACGAAATTACCGCAGCCTTGGCCGGGCTCGAAGAGAAGCTGAATCTTGCTGTAGTTCACCATCATCCTTTCGAGCATCAGAATCACGTTTGGCTGCAAGATGAATACGGTCCGATGCGCCGCGGGAGCGAACTGATCGAGTTGCTTTCGAACTCCGCCAATACCGGGCGTTGGTTTATCGTTCACGGTCACAAACACGTGCCGCAACTCGTTTCGGCCACAAGCCTCACGACAAATGGTCCGATTGTTCTGTGCGGTGGGAGCGTGGGGGCCACAATGTGGCACCCGGTGAGCACGGTCGCTAGAAATCAATTCCATATTGTCAACTTGGCACTCGATGGCCCGATGCCGGGGCTGTCGGGAACAATTGAGAGTTTCACATGGGGTTTTGGGAACGGTTGGAGATTTTCGGAACGGGCCGGATCAGGGCTACCCACTTCGGCAGGATTTGGAGCAACTGACCACTTTCGAACCCTTGGGGTCAGGGCAGATGACGCTTTACGCGACAGCGGAGGGAATTCATGACGTTCGAAAACTTAGTCGCCAAGTTCCGGCACTACCCTATATTCTCCTCTAGACTGGGATCTGCTCGAGAATGAGCTCGGTAATCGCGGAATTATCTTCACGCGAGACCGGCAGCACAAGGTGGTTCAAATCTCACGAGTTGGAGTCAGCTGATGGTTGAATTTGCGCTCGACACCTTCAACGCTAAACGAATGTCTGCAGAGCAGGTCGCCGAGTCGTTTGTGATGCCAGATGCATTCCTGCAATTGGCCGGTGGAGACCACGCATATGTTATCGGTCCCCGTGGTAGCGGTAAAACCACTCTTCTCCGCATGCTCACAGGCGAAGGCCTTTCAGCCTGGCGTGGGCGGGACGCCAGCATCCTGAGGGCCAAGATTGACTACTCCTCGATCTTTCTCCCTGCCGACGAATTATGGGCCAGTCAACTTAACGAGTCAACAGCGAGGGCTGCGTTCACTGCCCAGATGCTCTACGCGTTTGTGGAGCAGATGAGGTGATCGCACCTCGAAGCGCGGTGATGTCCACTTGCCCGTGGAACTCGCGAATCGGTCAGAGTCAGATATTTCGAAGGACTGTGCGGAGGCATGGGGCTTAGAAGGGGTTCGGCCCGGCTTCTACGGCCTATTAGAAGCGTTGGACCTCTTCCTGACGCGCTTAACTGATGAAGGAGAAGGTATAGACCATCATCGGCTCTCATCCGCGGACAGTCTTGCGCTTCTTACATTTGGTATTCGATCGTTTAATGGGCTGTAGGGAACCTCGGCGTCGTTGGGCTTTGCTTCTCGACGAGATGGAATTGGCGCCGAGCTCGATCCACAGGATAGTTACAGCATTCGTTCGCGGTGGCGCGGAGACTTTAATCCTAAAGGTCTCGATGAGCCCGTTCGATCGATTTATGCACTATTACGGTGGTGAGTCCAGTGCGCCGGTGCCCGGGCACGATTTTCAGCCTATTTATCTCTCCGGTCAGTCTCGTCGCGAGATCTCCAAGATAACTTCGGGTCTTTGGGCTGAGATGCTGGGGGTGCGGCACTTGCCGTATGTTCCACTGCGACACGCATTGGACGTCCGGCAAGAGTTGCGCGATCCACGGACCAGACGTCGCTCTGTCGGTCCAGCATCGATCGTGCAGGAGGCGCATCGACTCGATGCGGACTTCGCGCGCTGGTTGGAGGATCGAAAAATCGATCCTGCCAATCAGAGAGCCTCTCGTATAATGAGCGGTCTGCAAGTATTAGGAAAGTTGTGCCGCTCCTACAATTTCGGGATTCGCTGCTCAACTTTCGTGAGGGTCGACCGGTAAGGCGTAGCCGAAAGAAATCGTTGGAGCCGTTTACCGGTCCTGATGCGGTCACCACGATGCTGGAAGGGAACCCGCGATGGATCAAGACGGCATTCTCGCAGATGCTCCAATACTATGACGCATCTACTGGTCGAGTTAGTGCAGGCTTTCAATTCGACTCGATTTCGAGCCTCGCCAACCGTTTCGAATCTCTCTTGCGAGTGTTGCCTAGTCGGCAATCAGGTTCATCAAGTATCGCGGTGATCGACCTGGTCGATATTGTGGCGCAACATCTCAATCGCCGAAACACGTCGAAATTCAATCCGGACCCACCGAATGGATTCACTGTAGACAGGCGAACGCCGGCGAGACGTTACGGATGCCATCGTCTTGGGAATGTACGCCGGCGCCTTTGTGCATATTCGGGACAGAAAGAGCCCGTCTGTTTTGTCTGATTTTGAAGGCCAGAGATTCCGATTGGCCTACTTGCTTGCTATCAGAGATGGGAAAGAATTTCCGCTTCGCCTCGGCAAGGATATTTCCCTCGCTTCTATGCTTGTGAATCGCTCCAATTCTGCAGCTCCCGCAACACTTCCTGGAACTTTTGATTTGGAGAACCTATGAAAATCGTTGATTTCGATTTCGATAGGACCCACAATTACGATGTTGTCGTGGCCGTCTGTGGGTACGAGCCGTCGTTCGAGTTATATCGCGAGGCTGGGTATTTCGGGTACGCACAGTATGGCTCTCGTCTATCCGGCTGCGGACGGCGCTGCCGCATCCGCGGATAGGGCAGCCTTTTTCAGAGCGCGGGTGGGAGTACATCACGGAGGACGCGCTCGCGTCGCGGTTTATCGACATCTGCGGCACGAAAGCGGAAGCGAAGATCTTGGTGGATATCAGCAGTATGTCCAGAAAGACGATGGCGCTCATGGTCGAGTTGCTGTGGAGTTCGGAAAGCGTCGGCGAAGTTCACTTCGTCTATGCTCCGGCGCAATATGATGCAAGCGCGGATGCCGCTACCGTCGTCCCCCAGCTCAGCGCCGGCCCCGTATCGAGCTTCTACGCGGGTTCCGTCAGGACAGCAGCAGTACCAATTGGGCTTGTTCTCGGACTCGGCTTGGAGCCGCATCGCGCAGGCGGCTTGATCGAGTTGTTAGAGCCTTCACGAGTATGGGGGTTTGCGGCAGTGAGCGACGACCTACGTTTCAAATATGGCGTTGATGAACTACATCGGGACCTTTTTGGCGCAATCTCCACGGACGATGTTGCTGCATTACGATCTGCATTCCCTAGCGAATTTGTACCTCGCCCTAGAGTCGTTGATCTTTTCGACATCCCTGGATCACCGAATGGTTCTCGCTCCATCGGGACCGAAGTTGTTCACTCTCGCGTCGCTTCTTGTAGCTAGTCCCTCGTGATGCCTCCAGGCCCGCGGTCTGGAGGGTTGGTGCTGCGTCAGGCTCCCGCCCTCATTCTTCCGTCAGCGAATCCGGTGAAGTCGTCGCTTGTTCGGTCGTATTCAGGCCGTAGGCGGTCCTGCAACGTAGGACCAGGCGTTGGTCGCGTGGGGTCTAGACCGGCACGGCCTCGTCGAGGACGAGGGCGAAGTGCTTGTCGTCATCAAGGTCGTCGGTGAGGACGTCGACCTCGAAACCGGTGATGCGCTCGACCTCCTGCGCGAACCCACCGAGATCGAACAGCGATGCCGCGGGCGTCAGGTGGACCAGCAGGTCGATGTCACTGTGCCCGGTGTCCTGACCACGCACAGTGGAGCCGAAGACGCGGACGTCCTCGAGGTGGAAGCGCGCGCAGTTCGCGCTCGACTTCGCGACGCCCCCGCAGCTGACGTCCCGGACCTGGTCGACTACGTGGCCCGGGTGCTCGATGACGAGCGGGACATCGTCGTCGCCTCGCCGCCGCTCGAGGCCACCGAGGTGCTCGTCGACGGCGTGCGGTGGACCTACGTCTTCTACGAGTCGGGTCTCGCGGTGAACGTGCTCTACACGCTCGACCCCGGCGGGAAGCGAGCGGTCGGCTTCAAGCTGTCCGACGGCATGGACGTGCCCGATGAACTCGACGCCTTCAAGTTCGCGCGGCAGAAGTCGAAGCTCGCCGGCACGATCCGCGGCTCGTACTTCGTCGTCAGGGGCGAGTACTGAGCTAACGGCTCAGTCGACGACAGCGAGGATGATCGCGGGGATCCGGTTCTCGATGACTTCCCACACGATTTCCTTGCGGGCCTTCCGGTAATCGTGGGAGAGGATGTTCCTCGTCTTCCGGACTGCCGCGAGCGACAGCCCTGCGGGGAGCTTGCGCACGCGGGATCCGGGCAGCCGCCCGAGTAAGTCATCGAAGTGGATGACCACGGCTTCGGCCGCCCGGTAGGTGAGACTCCGCGCCGCTTCGAACTCGTCGCGACCGTGTTCGACGATCATCGAGCACTCGGCGAGGAGGTCCAGGAAGCTCGCCTCGAGCGACGGCCACCGATCGACGGCGTCTGAATCGTCCGCGCTCCTACGAGGAACGGGAGAGAACCGCCCTCCGTCACTCACAGAGGAACGGCTTGGTCGAGTACGTGTGCGAAGTGCTGGTCACCTTCGAGGTCGTCGGTGAGGATGTCGACCTCGAAGCCCGTGATGGTCTCCACTGCGTGTGCGAAGCCGCCGAGATCGAAGAGCGAAGCCCTCCGGCGTCAGCGCGACGAGCAGGTCGATGTCGCTGTGCTCGGTGTCCCTGCCGAGGATCGCGGAGCCGAACACGCGGATGTTCTCGAGGTGGAAGCGAGCTGCTTCGTCGAGGATGTCATCTGCGTAGACAGCGAGCGGGATGCTTGGGCGAGTCTGCGCGGCGGCCATGATGCGGGCGAGTGATTCGGGCCGTGGTTGCTTCCGCCCGCTCTGCGTAGGCGGAGATCGTCGGCTGCTGCATCCCAGCCGCGGCTGCGAGTCCCGTCTGGGAGAGCCCGATGTCTTCACGTGCAGCGCGGATGAGCTCGGCAGCTCGTTCAGTTCGCATCATGGGCCTCCTATAGCGCAGGACTATAGCGGGTGGTTCTGGCCGTTGCACGCACATGTTGAGGGCTCGAGCACCCGCCGCACCTACCGTCAGGCGCGGGAGGCATCGTGAAGTACATCAACTACGACGGCAGCATGATCTTGACGGGCGACGCGATCGCCGACGCGGTCCTGGACTACGCGGCGATCCTCGGCGCGAACAGCAGGACGGACACGGTGGCGATCCCGGCGGTCGCCGACGACGGATCGGTCACCCGGACGACCGTGTTGCTCGGGCCGGCGAGTGAACTGACGCTCAGCGCTGCTCCGGACGACGAGCTCGAACCCGAGGATCGGGCGTTCATCCGGCACCTGCGGGACGCCGCGGTGCGCGTGGGGGACGCGATGCCGGTCGATGCCGACGGGGGCCAGCGGTTCCGTGGCGCTGACGGCCCGGACGACAGCGACGGCGACGGCGGAGACGACGACACCACCCGCTGACGCCACGCGAGCACGAAACGACGGAAGCCGCCGAGCACTGCTCGGCGGCTTCCGGTGCTGGTGCGTGTGGCTCAGGCCGCGAGGGCCAGTTCGCCGGCACGGACGCGCTGCGCCTGGACGAGCGTGCGGCTCGCCTCACCGCGCCACGAGCGGCCCGGCACGGTCCAGCCGGCCTCGCCGTCGATGTCCACGCGGGCACCACGGGTGATGAAGAGACCGAGGTCGTCGGCCGGGATGCGGACGAGGTACTCGCGCTGCGAGCGCTCGTCGCGCACACCGAACTCGGCGATGCGGTCGGGGGAGACGGTCGGCGCCGCGAGTGCGGTGCCGGTGATGGTGATTCGTTCGTTGCTGGTCATGGTGTTGCGGTACTTCCTGGTCGTTCGGCGCCCAGGGCGACTCGGTGTCGGCGGACGGCTGAGTCCGGCGCGACGCATCGAGTGCGGGGCGCGCACGTCGCGTTTCAACGTGCAGCTCGTCCGTTCGGATCGAGCGGGGGGTCTCGCGGGAATGCGACTCGGGTGAGTCGGCTTCGAGACGGGGTGGTGTGCGCGAGTCAGATGGGTTCGCTGCAATGCACCAACAAGAGACACTACACGGATCACTCCGAGAAGTCCAGGGTCGGCTCAGACGGCGAGGAACGCGTCCCAACGGGTCCCGCCGACCGCGACGTTCCCTGATCCGTCGAGTCGGGCAGCCGCGGAGGCCGGCTTCCGCCCGGCCTGCCCGTGGACCAGCCCGTCGAAGGTCGCCGAGAAGTCGAGCCGGGGGACCGCGGCGCTGACGGCTCGCAGGGCGGAGTGGTCCCACCGGTCGAAGCCCGCGCCGGAGACGTCGAGCGAGGTCGCCACCTCGAGCAGGTGGCCCTCGGCGTCGAGCGCGGGATCGACGGACGTCCACATGTGTCGCTCGACGATCTCGCCGACGCGACGGGCACGTCGAACGTCCCAACCAGCACCGAGCGCGAACACGGAGCCGACGGCACCGCCGGCGACCTCGAACGGGACGGCGTGGGCGTCGAACGACGGTGTCACGCCGAGGTCGTGCAGCATCGTCGCGACGAAGAGGAGCTCGCGGTCGGGATCGAGGTCGATCGTCGGCGCGAGCAGCGAGGCCCAGGCCCACGAGCGCAGGCAGTGGTTGACGAGCGCCGGCGACGACCAGCCGCGCACGACGTCGAGCGCACGCGCCGCGACGGGGGAGGGGCGGGGCCAGCAGCGCGTCGACGTCCAGGCTCATGGCACGACAGTAGCGGTCACCTGACCGGACGACGGCCTGGAGGCGCGGTGCCAGCTGGCACCGCGCCTCCAGGCCCGCACGGGTTCAGTTCAGGGTCGGGGTGTCCTCCGGCACGACGCCGCCGCCGTACAGGTCGGTCGCCAGGTCGCGGAGCGCGCGCAGCGCGACGCGCTGCGTCAGCGGCCCGTAGGAGATCCGGGCGACGCCGAGGGTCTCGTACTCGGCGGCGGGGAGCGCCCCCGGCAGCCCGATCACGGAGAGCTTGCCGTGGCCGAGGCCCTCGACGAGCCGCTCGACCACGGAACGCTCGATCGCGCCCGGCACGAAGACGAGGGCTGCGCCGTTGTCGAGGAAGGCCTTGCCGCGGGCGATCGCGTCGGCGATGCTCTCGTCGATCGGACGGTCGCCGCCGCGGGCGATCGCGTCGGTGCGGGCGTTCAGCTGGAAGTCGACGCCCTCGGCCCGTGCGGCCGAGGTGATCGCTGCGACGCGGGCGACGGCCTCGTCGAAGGGACGGAGGCGGTCCTCGACGTTCGCGCCGACGATCCCGGCTGCGATCGCACGCCGGATGGTCTCCGCCGGGTCCGCGTAGCCGTCGTCCAGGTCGGCGGTGACGGGCAGGTCGGTGGCGGCGGCGACGGTGGCCGCGCCGGAGAGGGCCAGGTCGAGGGGCATCCCGCCGTCCTCGTAGCCGTACGAGGCGGCGATCGAGTGCCCGGCGGTCGCGATCGCCTTCGTCTCCGGCAGGTCGCTGACGACCTTCGCGCTGATCGCGTCCCAGACGTTCACGACCCGCAGGATCTCGGGGGCTTCGTGCAGTTGCTTGAGGGTGACGGCCTTGTCGGCGGTGCTCGTGCTCATGCAGCCGACAGTAGGCCGACGGGGCGGCCCCCGGCCGCAGCGGGACCCGTGGACGACGCGGGATGACGTCCGGACTCGCGCCGCGCCTCCCGTCCGGGGCATGCTGGGACGCATGGCGAGCGACGAGCAGGACCCGGTCGGCACGCTCCGCGGGGTCCGGACGAGCATCAAGTGGACGCGGTACGCGCCCGACGTGCTGCCCCTGTTCGTCGCCGAGATGGACCACGACGTGGCGCCGGAGATCCGGCAGGCGCTCATCGAGCGGGTGCAGCAGTCGGACCTCGGGTACCTCGACGGTCCGGGGCCGCTCGCGCCCGCGTTCGCGCAGTTCGCGCTCGACCGCTGGGGGTGGGAGATCGACCCCGCGCGGATCCACCTGGCGACCGACGTCAGCGTCGGGATCGTGGAGTCGCTGCGGCTCGCACTGCCCGACGGTGGCCGGGTCGCGATCACGCCGCCGGTGTACCCGCCGTTCTTCGAGCTCGTCGAAGAGGCCCGATGTCAGGTCGAGGAAGTCCCGCTGCGTGAGCAGTGGGGGCAGTACCGGCTGGACCTCGAGGGCCTCGAGCGGGCGTTCGCCGACGGTGTCGGGGTGTTCCTGCTCTGCAACCCGCACAACCCCGTCGGGCTCGTCCACGACCGGGCCGACCTGGTCGCGATCGCCGAGCTGGCGGCGCAGTACGACGTCCTCGTCATCAGCGACGAGATCCACGCACCGCTGACCCACCCCGGCGTGACGTTCACGCCCTTCGCGGCGGTGGCCGAGTCGGCCGGCGCCCGGAGCGTCTGCGTGACGAGCGCGAGCAAGCGGCTGGAACCTCGCCGGCGTGAAGTGCTCGATCATCGTCGCCGGTGACCCCCGCACCGCGACGCTGCTCGACACCCTGTGGGAGGAGGTCGCCTGCCGCACGAGCATCCTCGGGCTGCACGCGAACCTCGCGGCCTTCACCGTGGCGACGCACTGGCTGGACGACGTGGTCGCCCGGATCGTCGCGAACGAGCGGCTGCTCGCCAAGCTCCTGGCCGAGCACCTGCCCGGCGTCGTCTACTCCCGCCCGCGGGCCGGGTACCTCGCGTGGTTGGACTTCCGGGGCATCGGGCTCGGCGACGACCCCGCCGTGCCGCTCCGGGAGCACGCCTACGTCGCCCTCAACTCCGGGCTCGGGTTCGGGTCGCAGGGGCGCGGGTTCGCGCGGCTCAACCTGGCGTGCTCGCCCGAGACCCTGCGCGAGGCGGTCCTGCGGATCGCGGCCGCCTACCCGTCGAGCGCGCAGGAGGGGTTGGTCTGGCACGTCGCGTGAGGTGACGGGCGAAGTCGGGACTCGTCGCAGCACCTGGTCAGCTGCGGCGCGCTGAGACGGCGGAGTGTCAGGCGATGTACTGGTTACGTCCGACGACACGGATGGACAGGTCGACGTCCCGCACGGAGATCTCCTCGGTGAGGGCGATCCACTCGCGGGCGACGAACCCGACGGACGGCCACCGCGTGACCTCGGTCACCAGGAAGCCGTCGATGAACACCTGCCACGCGCCGCTCTCGCGGACGGCCTGCACCTCGTGTGTCGCCATGTCGCGAGCGTACCGGCTCAGCCGACCCGCTTGGCGTAGTACCGCAGCGTGGGGACCTCGCCCGACGGGGTGCACCAGTCGGCGGGTCCGCGGCCGGTGAGGCACCAGCCGCGACGCTCGTAGAGCCGCCAGGCCGCCGGCGACTCCTCGGTCACGTCGAGGCGGACGTGGGTGCCGGGGGCGCCCCGTTCAGCGGCGTCGAGCAGGGCGTCGGCGATGCCCTTGCCCCGGTGTGCCGGGTCGACGAACAGCCGTGTCACCTCGGGCATGCGCCCGGGCGCGGGCACCGCGACGCCGACGTGTCCGACCACCCGGTCGTCGTCGGTCGCGACCCAGGCGGTGAGGAGTCCGTCGGGGGAGATCCAGTCGCGCGGGGCCTCGGGCCAGTCGGTCGGGTAGCCGACGCCGTACGCGCGCCGGAGGACCTCGACCAGGGGGTCGAGGTCGGTCTCGGCGCGCTCGTGGATCCGCATCTCGTCGGACGCTATCGGACGGCGGCGCCGGATGGTCAGTGTCCGGCGAGACGGGTGCTCAGAGATCCAGCGCCATGTGCACGTCGGCGCGGACGTAGGGGCTCGGTGCGACCTCGTCGTGGCCGAGGTGCCGGAAGCCGAACGCCTCGTACAGGTGCACGGCGCTGGCGAGTCGCGCGTTGCTCTCGAGCACGACCCGGTGGGCGCCGAGCGCGCGGGCCCGGTCGAGTGCGGCGGCGATGAGCATCCGGCCGGTGCCGTGGCCCTGGTGGTCGGGCGAGACGGCCATCTTCACGAGCTCGAACACGCCGGGGGCGACGAGGGCGATCCCGATGCACCCGATGACCGGGCCGTCGTCGCCGAGGCGGGCGACGAAGGCAGGCGCCGCCGGGTTCGACGATCTGGCCGACCGGGTCGCCGAGGAGCGCGCGGTCGGCGTCCTCGAGGGTGAAGAAGCGGCTGATCCAGTCCTCGTTGAGGGCCCGGAAGGCATCGGCGTCGGCGGCGGAGGCGATGTCCTCGATGGTGAGCGAGTCAGAGGCGGTGGCGTCGGGCATGATCCCATCTTCGAGCGCCGTTCGTACTCCGTCCAATACTCGTTCGCGCAGATCGATACGCTGCGTGCATGGATCGTGCACCCGAGGTCGACCTCC
The DNA here is from genome assembly GCF_979253735.1 of Curtobacterium sp. AC273. Classification (NCBI taxonomy): domain Bacteria; kingdom Bacillati; phylum Actinomycetota; class Actinomycetes; order Micrococcales; family Microbacteriaceae; genus Curtobacterium; species Curtobacterium sp. AC273. The sequence goes on from NZ_CEEDDU010000008.1 coordinate 45,046, forward strand.
GACAGCTGCGGGCGTTCCTCGCCGTCGCCGACGAACTGCACTTCGGTCGAGCCGCGGAACTCCTCCGCATCGCGCAGCCGGCGCTCTCGCAGCAGATCCGCCGCACCGAGCGGGCACTCGGCGTCGACCTGTTCGTCCGGACCTCCCGGAGCGTCGCACTCACGCCGGCCGGTCGGGTGCTGCAGGGTCGAGCACGCTCGCTGCTCGCCCAGGCGCGGCGCGACCTCGACGAGACCGTCCGGGTCGGTCGGGGCGAGGTCGGTCGGCTCGACGTCGGCTTCGTGGTGTCAGCGCTGCCACTCGGTCCGATCGAGCGCGTGCAGGCCTTCCGGGAGCGCTACCCGCTCGTCCGGGTCGAACTCACCGAGGGGGTACTCGTCGCAGCTGCTCGCCCGCATCGTCCGCGGCGAACTCGACCTGGCGGTCGTGCGCGACCCCGATCCGGACCCGGCCGTCCGGCTCCCTGCCGTTCCGGACCGAACGGTTCGTCGCGGCCGTCCCGCGCGGCCACCGGCTCGCCGGCCGGGCGTCGATCCGCGGTGCGGAGCTGCTCGACGACCCGTTCGTGTTCTTCCCGCCCGAGGCCGGTGCCGTCGCGACGGAGCGGAACCTCGCGCCCGTGGTGTCCGGCGGTCGTCGGCCCGTGGTCGTGCAGGGAGGCCACCACGTGGGCGACCGTCCTGCACCTGGTCGGTGCCGGCCTCGGCGTCACGGTCGCGCCCGAGAGCGCCACGCTCGCGGCGCCCGACACCGTGGTGCTCCTCCCGCTCGACGGCGACGCACACCGGAGCGAGCTGGCCTGGGCGTCCCGAGCCGGAGACGACCGCGAGATCCTGGGGAACTTCGTCGCCGCGACCGAGTGACGCGGTCGCGCGCGCGGCTCACGCGCGCGCTGCTCAGCTGAGTGGCAGCACCGGCGCGCGCTGGTCCCCGAGCTCGTCCTCGCGCCAGGGGTCGCGATCCGCGCAGGGTCAGACCGAGCTGTGCGAGCACGAACCCCACGTGCGGTTCGACGTCGGGGTCCCACGGCCCCTCGACCCCGAGGCCGAAGGCGCCGAGTTCGTCATCGGCCTCGTCGCGCAGGGTCAGCCGCCACCGTCCGTCCCCGAGCTCCTCGACCACGGCCCAGCGGGCACTGCCGAACCGGCTCACGCCGTCTTCATGATGTCCGCGGTGAAGTTGTGGATGCGTCCCAGCAGCGCCTCGCCGCGCATGGCGATGGTGGCGGGCGGGTTGAGGTAGGCGGCGCCGTGCGGATGAGCATCGGGCAGCCGAGGTCCTCGCAGATGTAGGTGCCGATCGTGTTGCCGTTCCGCCCGGACTCGCCAGCGCGGGACGCCGAGAACAACCGCACCCGCGTGGCGGGCTGCGGGAGTGGCAGAACGAGCACATCGCCGCGATGCCGGGACGCAGCGATCCGCCGGCGGAGCGCACGACGATGCCGACCGGGCGCTCGTCGATCCACGACACGATGTAGCCGCGGCGGGCGGCCTGCGGGTCACGCCAGCCGAGGAACTCGCGTTCGTCCCACAGCGTCTCGTGCAGGCCGGGGATCGGCAGCTGGGCGAGCTCGTCCGGGGTGGCGTTGACGAACGACGAACGGATGTCTGATTCGGTCAGTGGCTTCACGGTCCGTTCACCCTATGCCTCGCCTCCGACACGGGCTACTCAGGACGACAGACGGGAGGCGCGGATCGCCCCGAGCGCGCTGGTCTCGTCCGCCACGAGCACCGCTCGACGCAGGGCGTCCCGCCCCACCCGGCGGGCCGCCGCGTCGTCGGCCGCGAACTCCACGAGCACGCGCGTCGAGCGCGCCATGGCGCGCGCACCGGGGACCCACGGGACCGCACGCTCGATCGACTCGGCGATGCCGACCGCGACCGCGTGTCGCTGGGTCAGGTAGCGCCGTTCGTGGGCGACCAGCCTCCAGTTCGTCGGTCCGCAGACGGTCCGCGAGCCCGGTGCTGGCGAGCACCCCGCCGGACCGACCGGACGGCGCACGCCAGTGCGTGCTCGGCCTCGACGACGGCCACCAGGGTGGTGCCGTCGATCTCGCGTAGGGTGCCGCGCCGGAGCGCATCGCCTCGCGCACGGTTGTGCTCGGGCCCGGACGGACCCGGACGGCGATGACGAAGGCGAGGACGGCGAGCAGGGCGACCCCGATGTTGAGCCCGTGCGTGGGGGAGTCCCCGAGCCCGAACGGATCGGCGATCGGCCGGTTCGCCAGGACGACGAGCGTGATGCCGGCGACGAACCCGACAACACCGAGCAGGACGGCGACCGACCAGGACACGAGGTCGTGCGCGGTCGGTCGATGGTCCAGGCGGAGCGGGTCAGGAACCGGGGCGCGAGGACCACGACCGCGAGGGCGAGCGCGATGAGGACGACTCCGGTGACGACCACGGCGACCGGTCCGTCAGGAGCGCGACCGGGCGTCGAGCGCGCGGCGGAGCACGTCGAGGTCGTCGGAGGCGAGGGACCCGGTGAACTGCAGCAGGGCGGCCTCGCGGTCGAGATCGCCGCGGCGAGCGCGTTCGACATGAGGGACGCCGTCTGTTCCCGCGGCTGTTCGACGCCCGGAACGTCAGCGGGGCGTCATCGTGCTCCTGGCGGTCCACCTGGCCCTCTGCGGCCGAGGCGGTCGAGCACGGTGAGCACGGTCGTCAGCGCGGGGCGGGGCTCGGGGAAGGCGTCGAGCACCTGGCGGGCCGTGAGCCCCGCGTCCGAGGTCTCGGCGGCGGACCAGAGCGCGTCGAGCACCGCCTGCTCGAGCTGGCCACGGGGGCGCGATCGCTGTCCTGCCACCCGGGCATTCTACGAGACGTCGAACCGTGGCACACGCACACATGCCCGTAACGCGGGCTGGGTATGCTCGTGCGCGGACAACTGAACACCGGCCGACCATCCGTCGCGGGAGACGTCGTGCAGTGCCCCGGCACACGCACGGCACCGAAGGAGCAACCTCCCCGTCAATCTCTCAGGTCCAACACCGCCACGGGCAGGCCACTTGAAAAGCAGACGCAGTGCGTCTCTGCCCATGTGAAAGCCGCCGGACCTCACGGGCCGCGGTGAAACTCTCAGGCACATGACAGAGGGGGAGTTCCGCCCGACGACGGTCGTCGGTCCTCGTCGATGCCAGGAGAACTCCGCCATGCGTTCTGTCCCCCCTCGAAGCCGCGCACGAAGCCGCCGGTGCCACGTTCACCGACTTCGCCGGCTACCGCATGCCGGTGCGGTACTCGTCCGACCTGGCCGAACACCATGCGGTCCGCCAAGCCGCCGGGGTGTTCGACCTCTCGCACATGGCCGAGATCGGCGTCACCGGCCCGGGCGCCGTACCGTTCCTCGACCACGCGCTCGCCGGCTCGTTCGGCGCCATGCCGGTCGGCCGTGCGAAGTACTCTCGCTGCTCGCCGAGGACGGCGGCATCCTGGACGACCTCGTCGTCTACCGCACCGAGGGGGACGTCTTCCTCGTCGTCGCGAACGCGTCGAACCGACAGGTCGCGGTCGACGCCCTGACCGCTCGCGCCGCCGGGTTCGACGTCGAGGTCTCGGACGACTCCGACACCACGGCGCTCGTCGCCGTGCAGGGCCCCGCCGCCGCCGGCACGCTCGACGCCCTCGTCGTCGCGGACCGGTTGCAGCCCGAGACCCTGCTCGACGAGCTCGGCTACTACCGGGTGCTGCACGCGCTGTTCGACGGCGCCGACGTCCTGGTGGCACGTACCGGCTACACCGGCGAGGACGGCTTCGAGGTCTACAGCGACCCGGCGGTCGCCACCGAGATCTGGGACGCGATCCTCGAGGCCGGGGCGGACCGCGGCGTGGTGCCGGCCGGACTCGCAGCGCGCGACACCCTGCGGCTCGAGGCCGGGATGCCCCTGTACGGGCACGAGCTCGGCACCGACGTCCGTCCGGCCCAGGCCGGACTCGGCCGTGTCGTCGCGAAGGACGGCTCGTTCGTCGGCGCAGAGGGAGTCACCCCGGCAGAGGACGCCCGCGTGCTGATCGGCCTGGTGACCGAGGGCCGTCGTGCCCCGCGTGCCGGGTACGACGTCGTGCACGACGGCGTCGTCGTCGGCTCCGTCACCTCCGGCGCCCTCTCGCCGACGCTCGGCCACCCCGTCGCCATGGCCTTCGTCGACCCGTCGCTCGCCACCGAGGGGCAACTCCTCCACATCGACGTCCGCGGCACGGCCATCCCCAGCACCGTCACCGCGTTCCCCTTCTACCGCCGCACTCCGAAAGGCTGATCCCGTGACCGACCAGACCGCACTCCAGTACACCGCCGACCACGAGTGGCTGCTCGTCGAGGGCGACACCGTCACCGTCGGCATCACGGACCACGCCGCCGAGCAGCTCGGGGACGTCGTCTACGTCGAGCTCCCCGCGGTGGGGACCGCCACGACCGCCGGCGAGCAGATCGGCGAGATCGAGTCGACCAAGAGCGTCGGCGAGCTGTTCGCCCCGATCGAGGGCGAGGTCGTCGCGATCAACGACGCCGTCGTCGACGCGCCCGACACCGTCAACCAGGACCCGTTCGGCACCGGCTGGCTCGTGAAGATCAAGGTCGACGGCACCTCCTTCCCCGAGGACCTGATGGACCACGACGCGTACCGGGCGTCCATCGCATGACCGGGTCGACCACGCCCCAGGGCACGAGAACCTGCAGACCACCTTCGCCGACCGCCACATCGGCACGACCCCGGCCGACCAGCAGACGATGCTCGACGCCGTCGGGCAGCCCACGCTCGACGCCCTGGTCCGCGCGGCCATCCCGGAGTCGATCCACGCCGCTCCGGCGACCCGGTCGTCGATCCCCGCTGCCGTCGGCGAGATCGAGGCGCTCGCCGAACTCCGTGCCAAGGCCGGCCGCAACACGCGTCCGTCGCGCCATGATCGGCCTCGGCTACCACGGCACCCACACCCCGGCCGTGATCCAGCGGAACGTGCTCGAGAACCCGAGCTGGTACACGGCCTACACGCCGTACCAGCCGGAGATCCTCGCAGGGCCGTCTCGAAGCGCTCATCAACTTCCAGACGATGGTGACCGACCTGACCGGCATGGCGACCGCCGGCGCGTCGATGCTCGACGAGGGCACGGCCGTGGTCGAGGGCATGCTCCTCGCCCGCCGCGCCTCGAAGGTCAAGGGCGACGCGTTCCTCGTCGACGCCGACCTCCTGCCGCAGACCCGCGCGCTGCTCGACCACCGTGCCGACGCGGTCGGCATCGCGCTCCGCGAGTTCGACGCGGTGGACGGACCGACCGACGAGCAGCTCGACGGCGCCTTCGGCGTGGTCCTGCAGTACCCCGGGGCCTCCGGTCGCATCGTCGACCCGACCGGCACCATCGAGCGGGTCCACGCCGGCGGCGGCATCGCGGTCGTCGCCGCCGACCTGCTCGCGATGACGCTCCTCGCCAGCCCGGGTGACCTCGGTGCCGACGTCGCCGTGGGACGAGCCAGCGCTTCGGCGTCCCGCTCGGCTTCGGCGGCCCGCACGCGGGGTACCTCGCCGTCCGCGCCGGACTCGAGCGCCAGCTGCCCGGCCGGCTCGTCGGGGTGTCCTTCGACGCCGACGGGCAGATGGCCTACCGCCTCAGCCTGCAGACCCGCGAGCAGCACATCCGTCGCGAGAAGGCGACGAGCAACATCTGCACCGCGCAGGTGCTGCTCGCCGTCATGGCCTCGATGTACGCGGTCTACCACGGGCCCGAGGGCCTGCGCTTCATCGCCGGACGCGTCGCACGCACGACCGGTGCGCTCGCCGCGGCTGCGGTGGACGCCGGACTCGAGCTCGTCCACGACGCCTACTTCGACACGCTGACCCTGCGGGCAGCCGGCCGCGCGGGGGCGATCGTCGCCGCCGCGCAGGACGCCGACTACCTGCTTCGCCAGGTCGACGAGGACACGTTCCAGCTGTCCGTCGACGAGACGACCACACCGGACGACGTCGCCGCCCTGGCGGGCGTGTTCGGCGCCGTGGACGTGACCGTCCCCGCGACCGAGACCGCCGTGCGCGACGCGGCCACGGGCCTCCCGTCCGCTCCTGCAGCGCGAGAGCGACTACCTGACGCACCCCGTGTTCAGCGCGCACCGCAGCGAGACCCGCATGATGCGGTACCTCAAACACCTCGCCGACAAGGACTACGCGCTCGACCGCGGCATGATCCCGCTCGGCAGCTGCACGATGAAGCTCAACGCGGCCACCGAGATGGCGGCGGTCACCTGGCCGAAGTTCGCGAACGTGCACCCTTCGCGCCGCGCGAGGACGTCGTCGGCTACCTCGACATGATCGGCGACCTCGAGACCTGGCTGGCCGAGGTCACCGGGTACGACACCGTCTCGCTGCAGCCGAACGCCGGCAGCCAGGGCGAACTGGCCGGGCTCCTCGCCATCCGCGGGTACCACCTGGCGAACGGTGACGACGCCCGCACGGTCTGCCTCATCCCGTCGAGCGCGCACGGCACGAACGCGGCGTCGGCGGTCCTCGCCGGCATGAAGGTCGTGGTCGTGGCGTGCGACGAGAACGGCAACGTCGACCTCGACGACCTCCGGGCGAAGACGACGCAGCACGGCGACCAGCTCGCCGCGCTGATGATCACCTACCCGTCGACGCACGGCGTGTACGAGCACGACATCCGCGAGATCTGCGACGCCGTGCACGACGCCGGCGGACAGGTCTACGTCGACGGCGCGAACCTCAACGCGCTGCTCGGGCACGCCCGCTTCGGCGACTTTGGCGGGGACGTCTCGCACCTCAACCTGCACAAGACGTTCTGCATCCCGCACGGCGGTGGCGGCCCCGGTGTCGGCCCGGTCGCGGCGAAGTCGCACCTCGCGCCGTTCCTGCCCGGACACCCGTTCGCGCAGGACGCCGACCGCCGACCCGGGTCCGTCACGGAGCCCGGTGCCGAGCGCGACGCACACGCCGGTGGCCCGGTCAGCGCCGCGCCGTACGGCAGCCCGAGCATCCTGCCGATCACCTGGACCTACGTCCGGATGATGGGACTCGAGGGCCTCACCCGCGCGACGGAGGCCGCCGTGCTCGGCGCGAACTACATCGCGGCCCGCCTGCGCGACGCGTTCCCGGTGCTCTACACGGGCGAGTCCGGCCTGGTCGCGCACGAGTGCATCCTCGACCTCCGTCCCCTCCGCGACAGCACGGGGATCACGGTGGACGACGTCGCCAAGCGCCTGGTCGACTACGGCTTCACGCCCCGACGATGTCCTTCCCGGTCGCCGGCACCCTGATGGTCGAGCCGACCGAGAGCGAGGACCTCGCCGAGCTCGACCGGTTCGTCGACGCGATGCTCGCCATCCGCGCCGAGGCCTCGGCCGTCGAGCGGGGGAGTGGCCGGCGGACGACAACCCGCTCGTGCACGCCCCGCACACGGCGTCGTCGGTGATCTCGGGCGAGTGGACGCACGCCTACACGCGGGAGCAGGCCGTGTACCCGCTGCCGGGCATCAGCGCGCGGAAGTACTGGCCGCCGGTGCGGCGGATCGACCAGGCGTACGGGGACCGCAACCTGGTCTGCGCGTGCCCGCCGGTCGAGGCGTTCGCGTAGCGACCCGCGTCCTCGACGCGACGAACGAGCAGACGGGAGGCGCGGTGCCAGCTGGCACCGCGCCTCCCGTCCGTCGTCAGTCCGGTCAGGCGACCGGCGTGACGGGCAGGTGCTTCGCCCACCACGCGAGCACGTGCTCGAACCGCTGCACGCGGTGCCAGGGGCGACCCGATCGGGACAGCTCGTGCCCCTCACCCGGGAACACCAGGAACGACGCGTCGACGCCCGCGCGCTTGAGCGCGACGAACTGCCGCTGACCCTGCTCGATCGGGCAGCGCCAGTCCTCTTCCGAGTGCGCCACCATGAACGGAATCGTGACCTGGTCGGCGTACGTCAGCGGGCTGCGGCGACGCTGCTCCTCCGGGTCGGCGCCCACGTAGGCGTCCGCGAAGAACCAGCCGATGTCCGAGCTGCCCGCGAAGGAGTCCCACGCGTTGACGGCGCGCTCGCTCCAGGCCGCGACGAAGCGGTCACCGTGGTGTGCGGCGACCCAGCTCGTCACTGAAGCCCCCGTACGAGCCGCCCATGATGCCGACGCGGGAGGCGTCGAGGTCGGGGCGTTCGAGGGCCGCGTCGAGCAGGGCCAGCACGTCGTCGACGTCGACCGTCCCCATCGCCCCGATGACGGCACGGCCGTGCTCGAGGCCGTACCCGCCGGAGCCGCGGGGGTTGCCGATCACCACGGCGTAGCCGGCGCTCGCGTAGACCTGCGCCTCGTCGAAGAACGCCCAGGTGTCCTGTCCGAACGGGCCGCCGTGCACGACCCGGAGGACGGGGTGCGGGCCGTCGCCCTCGGGGAGGACGACCCAGCCGTGGACCGGGGTGCCATCGGCAGAGGTACCGGTGAGTTCCTCGATGCGGCGGACGCCGGGGGCGGTCGCGTGGTCGCGGAGCGGGGCCGCGTAGTCGGTGAGGATCGCAGCGTCGTCGGTGCCGGAGGTCAGGTCGACCACGTGCACCTCGCCGGGGAGTCCGTCGTGGCCGCGGTGGCGACCAGCACGTCGCCGTCGACGTCGAAGCCGGAGACGACCACGTGTCCGCCGAGGACCGTCGGGAGCTCGTCGAGCTGCAGCGCGGTGGTCGTGCCCGCGGGGACGCGCCGGACGGTCACGGTGCCGCGGTCGAGCACGGACACCAGGACGTCGTCGCCGTGCAGCACGGGGGCGCTGGCGACGTCGACGGTCTCGCGGGCGGTGCGCCGGACGGGGGCCGCGCCGTCCGTGACCGACCAGAGGCCCTCGGGTTCGCCGACCAGCCGGCCGTCGAGGTGGGAGGCGCCGACGTAGTGGATCGTGCCGTCGGCCGCGATGGTGCTCGAGCTGACGGATCCCTCGGACCGGACGGCGAGGGAGATCGTGCCGTCCGTGGCGTCGACCCGGTACAGGTCGTCGTCGTGGGTCTCCCGCTCGCCGAGGTCCCGCGGCGCGACGACGAGCAGGGCGTCGCCCTCCGGGTACCAGGCCGGAGCGGCCAGGGAGCACGGTGCGCTCGTCAGGGCGGTCTCGACCGGTGCAGCCGCGCGGTCCGTGACGTCGACGACGACGAGCTGCTGCGGCTTGTCGAGCAGGTAGCCGGTGCCGTCGACGTGGAAGTCGAGCCGCGTGATGAGCCGCGGTGCCTCGGCGTTCGGGGCGGGACGACGGTCGCCACCGGGGACGGCGGTGCCGGAGCGGCCGGGCTCGGGGAAGCGTGCCGTCACCGCGACGCGCGTCGAGTCGGGCGACCAGACGGGGGAGCCGGCGCCGAGCGGCAGTGCGGTGACGACCCGGGCCTCGCCGCCGTCCACGGGCGCGACGGCGAGCTGCGGGTGCGCGGCGCCGTGTTCGTCGTCGACGGAGCGGAGGAAGGCGAGCGAGCGGCCGTCGGGGGAGAGGACCGGGGCAGAGTCCCGGTCGCCGGCCGTCCAGCGCACGGCACCGTCGGCGGTCACCCGCTCGACGGTGCTGCGGTAGGCATCGGCCTCGAGGTCGGGACGGGACACCGCGACGAAGGCTGCACCGCCCCGCCGGGGATCGCCGCTGACGGTCGGGGAAGAAGGGACGTGAAGGTGGTGGATGTCGTTCGCGAGCACGTGTTCACGCTACGGCCAGACACCGGTCGACGCCGGTGCAGATCGCCTCGCGGCGTTTCCCTGAGCGTTCATCGGCTTGGGGGCCCGCCGCAAGACTGTTCAGAATCCGTTGCGGGGTCAAGCGCACGCGTTGCGCATGGCACCTTCGTGGCGCAAGTATCCACAGTCTCACGCAACGATCCGCCGCACACGTTTCCGATGTGTAACAACTTCGTCGGAGATTTTGAGCGCCTTCCGACCCGCACCTATGGTTCTGGGGAACGCGCCGTGGGTCCTGCCTCCTGCACGTTCGATCACATTCCATCAGGAGGATCACAGAGTGAACATCACCAAGAAGCGGGGACGCCAGCTGCTCGGCGCCGTCGCCCTGGCCGGGGCGGCAGCGATCGCCCTCGCCGGCTGCACCACCTCTCCGAGTGCCAACGAGTCCGGTTCGGCGTCGAACAAGACCGTCACCGTCGCGCAGGTCAACGAAGTCACGTCGTTCAACTACAACACCCCCCAGGGCAACCTGGACATGAACGGCATGATCAACTACATGACCCAGCCGCAGTTCGTGACGCTGGGGTCGGACTACAAGATCACGCCGAACACCGACCTCGGCACGATGAAGAAGATCAGCGACGACCCGCTGACGGTCAAGTACACGCTGAACAAGGACGCGAAGTGGTCCGACGGCAAGGCGATCACCTCTGACGACCTCCTCCTCGGCTGGGCGCAGGCGTCCGGCTACTACGACTCGGCCACGCAGGACGCCGACGGCAAGGTCACGAGCGGGACGCAGTACTTCTCCCTCGCCTCGGCCTCGCCGTTCAAGACGGACTACCCGAGCGACATCACCAAGACGTCGATCACGCTCAAGTACAAGGAGCCGTACGTCGACTGGAACCTCGTCAACCCGATCCAGTTCCCGGCGCACGTCGTCGCGGACGAGGCGGGCACGACCACCGACGACCTGCTGAAGGCGCTCAAGGACACCCCGCTGGTGACCCGGCCAAGCCCGCCGCGGCGAACGAGACCCTCAAGAAGGTCGCCGACTTCGTCAACACCGGCTACGACAAGACCAGCCTGCCGAGCGACAAGAAGCTCCTCGTCTCCGGCGGTCCGCTCATGGTCTCCGCGTGGACCCCGAAGCAGTCGATGACCCTCGTTCCGAACCCCGAGTACACGGGCGACCACAAGGTCAAGTTCGGCAAGCTCGTCGTCCGCTTCATCGGTGACGCGAACGCCCAGGTCACGGCCCTCCAGAACGGTGAGGTCGACGCGATCCAGCCGCAGGCCTCCGCCGACACGGTGAAGGCGCTCGACGCGGCCTCCGGCGTGAAGGTCATCGAGGGTGCACAGGTCGCCTACGACCACCTCGACCTGAACTTCGGCGCGTCCGTGTTCAAGGACGAGAACGTCCGCAAGGCGTTCCTCCTCACCATCCCGCGCGACCAGATCCTCCAGTCGATCGTCACCCCGATCAACAAGGACGCCAAGGTCCTCGACTCGCAGCTCTACCTGCCGGGCCAGGACGGCTACGAGGACGCCGTCAAGGCGAACGACTCCGATGAGTACTCGAAGGTCGACATCGACAAGGCGAAGCAGCTCCTGAAGGGCGCCACCCCGTCGATCAAGATCCTCTACAACACCGAGAACCCGAACCGCGTGGACACGTTCCAGGCGATCCAGGCCTCGGCCAAGAAGGCCGGCATCAAGGTCGTCGACGGCGGCTCGCCTGACTGGTCCTCGCTCCTCGCGGGCGGCGACTACGACGCGTCGATCTTCGGCTGGGTCAACCCGGGTGCCGGCAACGCCGCGATCCCGCAGCTCTTCCAGACCAACAACTCGGGCAACTACAACAAGTTCGCCAACGAGCAGGCCTCGAAGCTGGCTGTGGACACGCAGACCACGCTGGACGCGTCGAAGCTCGACGACATGAAGCAGCAGATCGACAAGATCGCCTTCGACCAGGCCTACGGGCTCCCGCTGTTCCAGAGCCCGGGGCTGTTCGCCACCGGTGCGAACCTGAAGGGCGTCGACTACTTCGGCGGCCAGACGGGCATCTTCTGGAACGTCTGGGACTGGACCAAGTGATCCTGACCGGTCGCTGATCAGCACCACACACGAGGGGCGCCGGACTCGACGAGTCCGGCGCCCTCCCGTGAGCCGGGACCCTGTCCGGCACCCTCCATCGCCGGAGACCCCGGCACCCACCGCTGTGCGATGTCGAAGAAGACCGCAACGCGGGACCCAGTACTCTTGCTGCTCGGGCCGCCCGATCGGACGACCAGCAGTACGATCCACCACACCGGAGAGGCACCCATCGCCCATGGTGAGTTTCATCGCGAGACGGATCCTCGTCTCGGTCCTCATCCTCATCGCCGCGTCGTTCATCATGTACAACCTGGCGGCGATCGCGGGGAACCCCTTGCAGGACCTCCAGAGCAGCAACTCGCCGAACCGTGACCAGCTCATCGCTGCACGGACCGCGGCACAGCACCTCGACGTCATCCCGCCGCTCCGCTGGGGCATCTGGATCACCGGCGTCGGCAAGTGCGTGATCGGTCAGTGCGACCTCGGCACCACGTTCAGCAACCAGCCCGTCGCGGAGCTCCTCCCGCAGGCCGTCGGTTCGACCATCCAGCTGGTGACGTTCTCGTTCATCCTGGCGATCGTCTTCGGCATCGGTCTCGGCGTCGTCACGGCCCTCCGCGTCTACTCGGGCTTCGACTACTCGATCACGCTGGTCAGCTTCTTCCTGTACTCGCTGCCGTCCTTCCTGATGGCCGTGCTCCTGAAGTCGTTCATCGCGCTGGACTACAACAACTTCCTGGTCGACCCGAAGATCCCACCGGTGACGCTGGTGCTGATCGCGGTCATCGTCGGCCTCGTCATCCAGCTCATCGTGGGCGGCGTCCTCAAGCGACGGCTCATGGTCGGCGCGATCAGCGCCGTCGTGACCGCGGGCATGCTGCTCCTCATGCAGGCCACGGGCTGGTTCACCAACCCGTCGCTCGGCCCGGTCTTCGTGATCCTGTTCAGCGCCGGCATCGGCCTCGCCATGGTCGCGCTGCTCGCCGGCACGAAGAACCGCCGCGTGGCTGGTCGCCGGGATCAACGTCCTCGTCGCGATCATCTGCTACTTCGCGCTGCAGGGCCTGCTCAACGTGTCGTCCGGCGCGACGATCTTCATCCTCGCCGTCGTGACCGTCCTGGTCGGCCTGGCATCGGGCTTCTTCGTCGGCGGCCACGACCGTGGGCTGATGATGCGGATCGGTGCGCTGACCGCGTTCCTCAGCGCCGGCGTCATCCTGCTCGACCGCTTCATGCGCTCGTGGATCGACTACACGCAGAACTACGTGTCGCGTCCGATCGCGACGGTGGGCTCGCAGACACCGGGGCTCACCGGCGACTTCTGGATCACCGGGATCGACAGCTACACCCACCTGCTGCTGCCGACGATCTCGCTGCTGCTCATCAGCTTCGCGAGCTACACGCGGTACTCGCGTTCGGGCATGCTCGAGGTCCTCGACCAGGACTACGTGCGTACCGCGCGTGCGAAGGGCCTGCCGGAGCGCACCGTCATCGTGCGCCACGCGCTCCGCAACATGCTCATCCCGATCGCGACGCTCGTGGCGACCGACGTCGGCGCACTCCTCGGTGGCGCGATCATCACCGAGCGGGTCTTCGCGATCTCGGGCATGGGCAGCCTGTTCAACAGCGGGCTGTCGATCACCGACGTGAACCCGGTGATGGGGTACTTCCTCGTCATCGCGATCACGGCGATCGCGTTCAACTTCCTCGCCGACCTGGCCTACTCGGCCCTCGACCCGCGGGTGCGTGTCCGATGACCGCGCTGCGGACGACGACCGACGCGGTCGGCCACTCCACGGCAGTGCACCCCCAGGAGGGAATCCGATGAGCACGATCCAGGGCGGCGCTCCGCTCGAACCCAACATCGGCGACGGCATCGAGACGGGGAACACCCCGGACTCGCACGAGAAGCAGATCGGTGAGAGCCAGGGGCGGATCATCCTCCGCCGCTTCCTCGCGAACCGTCTGGCGGTCGTCGCCCTCGTCGTCTACATCCTCGTGCTGGTCTTCGCCGTCTCCGCCGTCGGCCTTGGACCGATCCCGGGCTGGTGGCACTACTCGTACCAGAGCCTCGAGACACTGCAGAACGGTGGCGCGCCGACCTCGGACCACCCGTTCGGGCAGGACCGCATCGGTAAGGACTACTTCGCCCTGACCATGCGCGGCATCCAGAACTCGGTGCTCGTGATGATCGTCATCGGCCTCTTCGCGACGTTCATCGGCGTCGTCGTCGGCGCGGTCGCGGGCTACTTCCGCGGCGTCGTCGACGCGGTCCTGATGCGCATCACCGACATCTTCATCGTCATCCCGGCGATCGTGATCGGTGCCGTGGTCGGCAAGACGGCCAACGGTCTCGGGGCGTGGGGCCTCGCGCTCCTGCTCGGTCTGGTGTCCTGGATGGTCATCGCCCGTCTGGTCCGCGCCGAGTTCCTGTCGCTCCGTGAGCGCGAGTTCGTCGAGGCGGCCCGGGTTGCCGGAGCGTCCGACATCCGGATCATCTTCCGCCACATCCTGCCGAACGCGATCGGCGTGATCATCGTCTCCGCGACGCTGCTCATCGCCTCTGCGATCCTGCTCGAGACGGCGCTGAGCTACCTCGGGTACGGCATCAAGGCGCCGGACTCGTCGCTCGGTCTGCTCATCAGCCAGAACCAGTCGGCGTTCCAGACGCGTCCGTACCTGTTCTGGTGGCCGGCCTCGTTCATCGTGCTGCTCGCGCTCTGCGTGAACTTCATCGGTGACGGTCTGCGCGACGCGTTCGACCCGCGCTCGAAGCGGTTCAGCCTCCGCAAGACCCGCGAGGCGAGCGCGCCGGAGAACACGTCCGGCTCGGAGATGATCAGCGCGTGACGTCCCCCCGTGTCCTAGCGCGCCGCGATGGCGAACCAGCCGCCGACGGCGGTCGCCGCGAGCAGCACGATCGACAGCCAGTGCAGGGTGACCGGCACGCGCACGCTGTCCGCCGTGCCGAGCTCGATGGCGTCGCGCTCGCGCAGGTCGTGCCAGCGCTGCCGGATCAGGTACGCGGCGTCGCCGGACGCGGTGGACAGCAGGTCGCCCGCGCGGCGGTTGCCGTCCTCCGCCTCGGGGACGACGCGTCCGTGCCGCTGGTTCTGCCGGCGGGCCAGGGCGACGCCGGCACGACCGGGCGCCGGAGCAGCCCAGACCGCCACGCGCCGGTTCGGCGTGACGAGCGTCAGGGCGAAGCGCGTGTCGACGTGCACGAGCGCCGCCCAGGGCACCCGGACCGTGTGGAAGACGTTGACGACCTCGATGCCGTCGTCGTCGACCGCCAACCGGGGCCGCCAGAGCGCCACCCAGCCGAGCAGGACGCCGAACGCCGTCGGCACGAGGTGCGAGGGCGCGGTCCGGCCAGGTCGCGTCGTTCAGCACGGTCGTGACGAAGAGCAGGGCGACGATCAGCCAGAGGGCGATCGCGAGTCCGCGGTTGAACTTGGACACGAACACATCGCGCGTCGTCGGGGTGGCAGGCATGCCTCCATCGTCGCAGGTCGGCGCCTCCGCGCCCGACGCCTGGACCCCCGCCGTCAGCGCTCCTCCATCACCACCCACGCGGTCGTCACGAGCGACCGGGAAAGGACCGGACGTCGTTGAGCACGCCCGCCTCCGCGGCCACCACCCCGGCCGCCACCAGCACCCCGTCGTCAAGGTCTCCGGGCTCGACGTCGACTTCGCGGTCGACGACGTCTGGACCCCCGCCGTCAAGCAGCTGTCCTACGAGATCCAGTCCGGTGAGGTCCTCGCCCTCGTGGGTGAGTCCGGCTCCGGCAAGTCCGTGAGCTCGATGTCGATCCTCGGCCTGCTGCCCCGGAACGCCCGCGTGAACGGCTCGATCGAGTTCCAGGGCACCGAGCTCCTCGGGCTCCGCTCGGCGCAGCTCCGCGAGTACCGCGGCAAGGAGATCGCGGTGATCTTCCAGGAGCCGATGACCGCCCTGAACCCGGTCTTCACCGTCGGATCGCAGATCGTCGAGACGCTCCGCATCCACTACGGCATCTCGCCGAGCGAGGCGCGGGTCCGTGCGATCGAGCTCCTCACAATGGTGGAGATGCCCGACCCGCAGAAGGCGTTCGACTCCTACCCGCACCAGCTCTCCGGCGGGCAGCGGCAGCGCGCGATGATCGCCCAGTCGATCTCCTGCGACCCGAAGCTCCTCATCGCCGACGAGCCGACCACCGCCCTCGACGTCACGGTCCAGGCCGAGATCCTCGACCTCATCCGCGACCTCGCCGGCAAGCTCGGCAGTGCCGTCCTCCTCATCACCCACGACATGGGCGTCGTCGCCGACCTGGCCGACCGCATCGTCGTGATGAAGCAGGGCGTGGCCGTCGAGACCGGCACGGTGCGCGACGTCTTCGCAGCGCCGAAGCACGACTACACCAAGACCCTGCTCGACGCCGTGCCGCGCCTCGGCCAGGCGGGCGACGTGGTCATCGACCTCACCGAGACGCTCGAGTCGGTCGTCGAGCACGAGGCCCCCGTCCAGGTCCACGAGACGCTGCTGCACACCGACGTCGTCCAGACGCTCGGCCCGGCGGTCCTCGAGTTCAAGGACGTCGTCATCGAGTACCCGGGCCGCGGCCGCGTGAAGGCGTTCCGCGCCATCGACGGCGTCGACCTGACGGTGCACGAGGGCGAGGTCGTCGGCCTGGTCGGCGAGTCCGGTTCGGGCAAGTCGACCCTCGGCCGTGCCGCGATCGGCCTCCTCCCGATCACGTCGGGCCAGCTCGACGTCACCGGTGTCGACCTGTCGAAGCCGACGCGCTCGCTCGTGCGTCAGGTCCACCAGAACGCGGGCATCGTCTTCCAGGACCCGTCGTCGTCGCTGAACCCGCGCATGACGATCGGTCAGTCCATCGGCGAGCCGCTGCTGCTCGGCAAGGGCATGAAGGGCCGCGAGCTCGAGCGCGAGGTCGAGTCCCTGCTCGAGGCCGTGCGCCTCCCCACCTCGTACTCGACCCGCTTCCCGCACGAGCTCTCGGGTGGTCAGAAGCAGCGCATCGGCATCGCACGTGCGCTGGCGCTCCGGCCGAAGCTGCTCATCGCGGACGAGCCGACGTCGGCACTCGACGTGTCGGTCCAGGCGACCGTGCTCGAGCTGCTGAAGGACCTGCAGCGCGAGTTCGACTTCGCCTGCCTGTTCGTCACGCACGACCTGGCGGTCATCGACGTGCTGGCCGACCGGATCGCGGTGCTGCACCACGGGCACCTCGCCGAAGTCGGCACACGTGACCAGATCCTCCGCGACCCGCAGGACCCGTACACGCAGCGACTCATCGCGGCGGTGCCCCTGCCGGACCCGGACGTCCAGCGCGAGCGCCGGGAGCTGCGTCGCCAGATCCTCGCCGCCGGCGCGGACGAGTAGGGACTCACCCAGAACGACATCCCCGACGTCACACGACGTCGGGGATGTCGCCGTTCGGGCGCCCGTTCCTTCCCATCGCGCGCGCAGTAGGAAGCGGGATCGGGCGTACTCGGGCGAAAGAACCGACTGAGTACGCCCGATTCGACCAGGTATGCCCGGAACGGCCCGGGAGGCGCGTTGCCAGGCCGCCACGTGCCTCCAGTCCGTCACGTGTGCGCCCGTTCCTTCCCCATCGCACACGCGGTAGGAAGCGAGATCGGGTGTACTCGGACGAAAGAACCGGCCGAGTACGCCCGGTTCGACCAGGTACGCACGGAACGGCCCGGGAGGCGCGTTGCCAGGCCGCCACGTGCCTCCAGTCCGTCACATGTGCGCCCGTTCCTTCCCATCGCACGCGCGGTAGGAAGCGGGATCGGGCGTACTCGGGTGGAAGAACCGGCCGAGTACGCCCGAAACGACCAGGTATGCACGGAACGACCCGACGGGCAGGCCTGGAGGCGCGGCGCGGCCCCGCCTCGTGGGCCGCGGCCTACAGCTGGGCGGCCGCCATGGTCGCCACGACGCCGAGGACGATCATCCCGACGATCGTCCACGCGTGCGGGCGGTGGGAGATCGGCGCAGCCGTCACCGTCGCCGGGGGTGGGCCGTCCTGCGCGGGCGGGGCGGGTACGAAGGCCCGGATGCGCTCGGCCGCGGCGTCGACGTCGAGGGGGGTCGCGCCTCCCGGCTGGCCCTCGACCACGGCGCTGAGGCGGGCCGACCCTGCGGGTGGCGAGCCAGGTGCGGCGGACGCCCTCGCTCGAGAGGATCTCGATGCCGTACTTGGTGCGGACCTCGGTGACGCGACGCCAGGTGTAGGTGCTGGTGCGGCGGACGTCGACGATGCGGGAGGTGCTCCGGGGTGAGTTCGAACCGGGGGCGCCAGAGGACCGCCCAGGCGACGAAGGCGATGAAGAGGCTCGGGACCGGGGCGAGCCAGCGGATGCCGTCACCGACGAGGGCGAGGGGGATGAGCGCGACGGCGACGACCCACAGGACGACGGCGAGCGTGCGCATGCCGGGGGCGAGGATCGTGGTCACTGGAAGAGGTTACGAGATGCCGACCCGTGTCGGGGCCGTGACGCCCGGAGAGCGACGAGGTCACGAGATGCCGACCCGTGTCGGCGCTGTGACGCCCGGAGAGCGACGAGGTCACGAGATGCCGACCCGTGTCGGCGCCATGACGCCCGGAGAGCGACGAGGTCACGAGATGCCGACCCGTGTCGGCGCCGTGACGCCCGGAGAGCGACGAGGTCACGAGATGCCGACCCGTGTCGGCGCTGTGACGCCCGGAGAGCAACGAGGTTACGAGATGCCTCCCCGGGAACGCCCGGAGAGCGGGTGTGACACACCGTCGCGTATCTCCGGACGACCCGATTTCCCGGGGAGGCAGATCCTGTGTGGACCTCTCGTTCCACCAATGGTCCTCGTCCCCCCGTTCGGGTGTCAATACCCCACGACGAGAAATTCCAGGGATCGCCGCGCCGTATCCGCGTTATCTGCATGCACGCGTATCGAGCGCGCGCTCACGCGACCAGGAGTTCGATCTGCTCCCGGATCGTCTCGGCCTTCGGGAACCGGAGTCCGACCAGCCCGACGTGCCGCCACCGGACCACCCCGTCCGGCCCGATCACGAACACCGACCGGCGGAGCCTGATGCCGGGCGCCCGCACGCCGTACGCACGGATGACGTCCCCGGCGGTGTCGCTCAGGAGCGGGAAGGTGAGCGAGGATCCGCGGGCGAAGGCCTCGTGCGAGTCGAGCGCCTGCGGGCTGACGCCCCACACCACGGCGCCGAGGCCGCCGAAGTCATCGAGTTCCTCCTGGTAGCTGCAGAGCTGCGCCGTGCAGACCGGGGTCGCGTCGCCGGGGTAGAAGGCGAGGACGAGGGTCCGGCCGATCTCGGCGGAGAGCGAGTACTCGTCGTCGAGCCGGTTCCCGTCGCGGACGATCATGCCGGGCAGGGTGAAGCGCGGCGCGGGGTCGCCCACCTCGGGGATGCTCATGCCGCAACGCTAGGGCTGCGGGATCGGCGGTGCGCTGCGGCGCGCTGTGGGTTCCCCGTGGGTTCGCCGGACCGGGGTCGTGCGGGTCCACAGCATCGCCGACGCCCGAACGGGGGTGTCGCCCGTCGAGGTGGCGCTCCACCCCGCCGCGCGCGACCACGGGTCAGCGGAACAACGCGGGGAACGCGTGGGCCACCCACGGGTAGCCGACGAACACCGCGGCGTCGAGCAGGCAGTGCGTGATGACCAGGGGGAGCAGCCGGCCCCACTTCGTGTAGATCCAGCCGAACACGATACCCATCACGGCGTTCCCGACGAAGGCGCCGAACCCCTGGTACAGGTGGTAGCTCCCGCGCAGGACCGCGGTGGAGAGGATCACCTGCCAGCGCCCCCAGCCGAGGCCGCCGAGCCGTTCGTAGAGGTACCCGACGACGATCACCTCCTCCTGCAGCCCGGAGCGGATCGCCGAGAGCAGCAGGACCGGGATCGTCCACCAGTAGGAGTCGAGCGCCGCCGGGTTCACGTTCACGGTGAACCCGAGCGCACGGCCGGTGAAGTACAGCGCCAGCCCCGGGATCCCGATGCCGAGCGCGATCAGGGCGGCACCGCCGAGGTCGGGTCCGACCCGGAAGCGGTCGATGCCGAGGCGACCGAGGTGCGGTCGGGTCGTGCGCCAGAGCAGGAAGCACACCAGCGCGACCGGGGCCAGGTCGACGGCGATGCCCACGAGCTGCCGCGCGAGGTCGACGTACTGCACCGTGGTCGTCGACGTGTTGAGCGCCGTGGACTGCTGCCCGAGCGGCGTCGTCTGGGAGAGGTCGTCGATGATCTGGAGCACCGAGTACAGCGCGCTGCCGCCGAGCGACAGCATCAGGACGATGGTGATCTCGACCCACGTTCGCCGACGGCTCATCGTCTGTACTCCTGTCGGTTGCGAACTACCGGTAGACTGGCGTGTCGGGCGTTCTGCCCGCGGGCGTGGCGCCGATGCTGCCGGCCCGACTCTTCCCAAGAAATTGAAGGATGTCCTGTATGGCGCTCGCCACCCGGTCCGACCTGCGCAACGTCGCCATCGTGGCACACGTCGACCACGGCAAGACCACCCTCGTCGACGCGATGCTCACGCAGACCAACTCGTTCGACGCCCACTTCGAGGGCGAAGACCGCATGATGGACTCGAACGACCTCGAGCGCGAGAAGGGCATCACGATCCTCGCGAAGAACACGTCGGTGCTCTACAACGGCAAGCACGCCAGTGAGTTCGGCGCGGGCGGTCCGATCACCATCAACGTGATCGACACCCCCGGCCACGCCGACTTCGGCGGTGAGGTCGAGCGCGGCCTCTCCATGGTCGACGGCGTCGTCCTGCTCGTCGA
The DNA here is from genome assembly GCF_979253735.1 of Curtobacterium sp. AC273. Lineage (NCBI taxonomy): Bacteria > Bacillati > Actinomycetota > Actinomycetes > Micrococcales > Microbacteriaceae > Curtobacterium > Curtobacterium sp. AC273. The sequence goes on from NZ_CEEDDU010000008.1 coordinate 65,574, forward strand.
CGCGTCCGAGGGCCCGCTGCCCCAGACCCGCTTCGTGCTCCGCAAGGCGCTCGCCGCCAAGCTCCCGGTGATCCTGCTCGTCAACAAGACGGACCGCCCCGACTCCCGCATCGACGAGGTCGTCTCCGAGTCGCAGGACCTGCTCCTCGGCCTGGCGTCCGACCTGTCAGACGAGGTCGACGACCTCGACCTCGACGCGATCCTCGACGTCCCCGTGGTGTACGCCTCGGGTCGTGCCGGTGCCGCCAGCCGCAACAAGCCGGCCGACGGCTCGCTGCCCGACAACGACGACCTCGAGCCGCTGTTCGAGGCGATCCTCCAGCACGTGCCCGCGCCGAAGTACGACGACGAGCACCCGCTGCAGGCCCACGTCACGAACCTCGACGCGTCGCCGTTCCTCGGTCGCCTCGCGCTGCTCCGCATCTTCCACGGCACGATGAAGAAGGGTCAGACGGTCGCGTGGGTCAAGCACGACGGCACCGTCCAGAACGCCCGCATCACCGAGCTCCTCATCACGAAGGCGCTCGAGCGCTACCCGGCCGAGTCGGCTGGCCCCGGTGACATCGTCGCCGTCGCCGGCTTCGACACGATCACCATCGGTGAGACGCTCACCGACCCCGAGGACGTCCGCCCGCTGCCGACCATCACGGTCGACGACCCGGCGATCTCGATGACGATCGGCACGAACACCTCGCCGCTCGTCGGCAAGGTCAAGGGCCACAAGCTCACCGCCCGCATGGTCAAGGAGCGCCTCGACCGCGAGCTCATCGGCAACGTCTCGCTCAAGGTCCTCGACATCGGTCGCCCGGACGCGTGGGAGGTCCAGGGCCGTGGTGAGCTCGCGCTCGCCATCCTGGTCGAGCAGATGCGTCGCGAGGGCTTCGAGCTCACCGTCGGCAAGCCGCAGGTCGTCACGAAGCGTGACGAGAACGGCAAGCTGCAGGAGCCCTACGAGCACATGACGATCGACACGCCGGAGGAGTACCTCGGCGCGATCACGCAGGCTCATGGCGGCGCGCAAGGGCCGCATGGAGAACATGACGAACCACGGCACCGGCTGGGTGCGCATGGAGTTCATCGTCCCGTCGCGTGGCCTGATCGGCTTCCGCACGTCGTTCCTCACCGAGACCCGCGGCACCGGCATCGCCAACGCGATCTCGCACGGCTACGACGACTGGGCCGGCGCGATCCAGACCCGCATCAACGGTTCGATCGTCTCCGACCGCTCGGGTGTCGTCACGCCGTTCGCCATCACGAACCTGCAGGAGCGGATGACGTTCTTCGTCAACCCCACCGAAGAGGTCTACGAGGGCATGGTCATCGGCGAGAACTCGCGCGCCGACGACATGGACGTGAACATCACCAAGGAGAAGAAGCTCACGAACATGCGGTCGGCCAACGCCGACACGTTCGAGTCGATGACGCCGTCGCGTCAGCTCTCGCTCGAGGAATGCCTCGAGTTCGCGCGTGAGGACGAGTGCGTCGAGGTCACCCCCGACGCCGTGCGCATCCGCAAGGTCGAGCTCGACGCGCAGGCCCGCCAGCGCTCGTACGCTCGCCTGAAGCGTCAGGACGCGTAAGCGACAGCCTGGAGGCACGCCCTCCACCACCGGCCCGGTCACCTCATCGAGGTGGCCGGGCCGGTGTCGTCCTGGGCGTCGTCGCCGACGACGTCTCAGACGATGGCGCAGGCGATGCCGCCGTCCACTTCGAACGAGCTCCCGGGTGCCGCGATCTGGACACCGAACCCGCTGAAGTGGACGGTGAACGTCGTGCGTGTGCCGAGCGGGTAGGCGACGAAGCGCTGCCCGGCGGACATCTCCGGGGACGTGCACCGCACGTCGACGGATCGCGAGGCCGTCCACGACTGGCTGATGTTCCCGGTGAGCCACTCGAGGTACCCGCCGGTGGGGTTGATCGACGCCCCGATCGTCACGGTGCTCGAGGTGGCGGTCGTCTGCGCGATCGAGCAGACCTGGTCGTCCGTCTCCGCCCTGCACGAGACGAGCTCGTGGGACCGGTCGGTGGCGTGCTGCTCCTCCGTCAGGCCCTGGAACGTCCGAGTGGTCCCCAGCGAGGAGGTCGAGGCGGTGCAGCGGGGGTCGGAGCCGGACTTGTCGAAGATGAACTTGACTCCGGTGCCGGAGTACTGCGAGATGGAACCCCACGGCAGCGCGGAGACGTCGACCGTGGTGCCGAGGGCGTGCCAGGCGCCGTCCTGGATCATGGCGTCGCGCGAGTCGGTCTGCTCGTCGAGGGTGATCTGACCGACGAAGTTCCGTCCGAGGACCCAGGCGTCGACGTTCCCCTTGCTCCTGCCGTTGTCAGTGATGCGGTAGGAGTCGACGGTCGTCACCCAGCGGTTGCCGTCCGTGGAGAGCGAGGCGGGCTTCTCCGGTCATCCCCCCGGCCGTGCACGACACCGTCCTGGTGGTCGACGGCATCGCTGCGACGGCAGCGTCCGGTCGGGCGGAGTCGGCGGCGGCCTGGGCCGGTGCCGCCGCCATCCCGGCGACGGTGCTCACGAGCAGGGCGGACAACGTAGCGACGGTGATACGAATGCATTTCATGTATCAAGTTCTAGCAGTGCTCGCGGGCAACCGGAAGACCCGTCGGGTGCACTCGGTCTGAGCGGCGCGTTACGGTGGGGCGCGTGACTCTCGACCTCCTCTCGCTGTACCAGGACCTCCACGCCCACCCCGAGCTCGGCTTCCAGGAGCACCGCACCGCCGGCATCGTCGCCGACCGGCTCGCGGAGATCGGTGGGATCGACGTGACCACGGGCGTCGGCGGCACGGGTGTCGTCGGCGTGCTCGCGAACGGCGAGGGGCCCGTCGTGTGGCTCCGCGCGGACATGGACGGGCTGCCCGTGCAGGAGCGCACCGGCCTGCCGTACGCCAGCGAGCACCACGGCACCGACGAGGACGGCAACGACGTGCCGACCATGCACGCGTGCGGGCACGACATCCACGTGACGTGGCTGCTCGGCACGCTCGAGCGGCTCGCCGCCACCACGACCGACTGGCACGGCACCGTCGTCGCCGTGTTCCAGCCCGCCGAAGAGGTCATCTCGGGCGCGCGGGCCATGATCGAGGACGGCCTGGTCGACCGCTTCCCGAAGCCCGACGTCGTGCTCGGCCAGCACTCCGCACCGGCGCCGGTCGGCATCGTGGCGGTCGGCAGCGGCCCGGTGATGGCGTCGAGCGACCGCCTCACCGTCACGTTCAACGGCCGCGGTGCGCACGGTTCCGCGCCGCAGGCCTCGCTCGACCCGGTCGTCACCGCCGCGTCGGCCGTCGTCCGCCTGCAGACCGTCGTGTCCCGCGAGGTCTCGCCGAGCGACGCCGGCGTCGTCACCGTCGGCAGCTTCCACGCCGGCACCCGGGCGAACATCATCCCCGACGAGGCCGTCATCGAGATCTCCACCCGCGCACGCAACGAGGAGACCCGCGCGCGGATCATCGCGTCGATCGAGCGCATCGTCCGGGCCGAGAGCGAGGCGGGTGGGCTGTCGGAGTCGACGATCACCCGCGCGCCGGGTGCCGAGGTGACCGTGAACGACGCCGAGGCCGCCGCGACCGTGCTCGACGCGATCCGTGCCGAGGTTCCCGGTGCCCGGACCTCGAGATCGGGCTCGCGATGGCGTCGGAAGACGTCGGGCAGCTCGCCACAGCCGCGGGGGCGCCGCTCGTGTACTGGTTCACCGGCATCACGGACCCGGAGCTCTTCCGTCGTGGCGAGGACATCCCGAGCAACCACTCGCCGTTCTACGCGCCCCAGGCCGAGACCGCGATCCCGGTCGGCGTCGACGCGTTCGTGGCGGCGACCCGCGCCTACGTCGCCTGACCCGCCGCTCAACCCCGCAAAACGCAACCTCGGCGGTTGCTCGCAGGGGAGTAGCGCTGCGAGCAGCCGTGAACGTTGCGTCTTGCGGGGGCGAGCTCCCAGGGGACTCACGCCGCGCCTCCCGGCTGGCCCCCTGGGGTGCTGCGCATGCGCACCACCACCCGCACCCTGATCGCCGCCGTCGCTGCCGGCATCACCCTCGCCGGCCTGGCCGGCTGCTCGACCGACGCGGTCGAGCAGGCCACGGACCTGGGGTCCTCGGTCGCGTCGAGCGTCGCCGAGGGCGTGCGGGGCATCGACGGCAAGGCGATCCAGGACGGCATGTCCTCGGTCGCCGGCGGCATCGACGGCGCGCTCGACACGGCGCTCGAGGGCACCGACGTGACGTCGGACGGCAAGGTCCCCGCCGGGTTCCCCTCGCAGGACGTCCCGCTCGTCGACGGCACCGTGCTCGGTGGCGGCGCCGGACCGAACGACTCCGGGTGGGTGACCCAGGTCCGTGCGTCGTCGGTGGACGACTTCGCAGCGGCCGACCAGCAGCTGACCGACGCCGGGTTCACCGAGTCGGCCAAGCGCGCCGACTCGTCGAGCGCCTTCGGGATGTTCCGGAGCGACGCCTACCGGGTCGTGCTGACCTTCTCGGATGGACAGGACGGCGTCACCGCGACCTACATCGCGACGCCCCGCTAGCCCGTACGCTTGGACGCGATGTCGAAGGTCCCCGCAACCCCGCCCCGAGCGCGTCCTGTTCGTGCACGCCCACCCCGACGACGAGACGCTCGCGTCGGGCGGGACGATCGCCACCCTGCTCGAGCTCGGCGCCGACGTGACGGTGCTGACGGCCACCCGCGGTGAGCGCGGGGAGATGCTGACAGCGTCGCTCGCGCCGATGTACGGCGACGGTCCGCGCGTCGCAGCGCACCGCGAGACCGAGATCGCCGGGGCGCTCGCTGCCCTCGGCGGCCCGCGGCACCTGTGGCTCGGCGGACCGGGGGCACGTCCGACCGACCTGCCCGAGCGCCGCTACACCGACTCCGGCATGCAGTGGGGACCCGACGGCCGGGCCGTCGCCGCCGACGACGCCCCAGCCGACTCGCTGACCGCGGCCGACCTCGGCGAGGTCGTCGACGACATCCGCGCCGCGATCCGGTCGACCGGGGCGGACGCCGTCGTGAGCTACGACGACGACGGCGGGTACGGCCACCCCGACCACGTCCGCGTCCACCACGCCGCGCGGTACGCCGCACGCGCCGAAGAGCTGCCGTTCTCGATGATCGTCGACCCGGCCACCACCGAGGCGGACGTCACCGTCGACGTGATCCCGGTGCGGGCGAAGGTCCGTGCCGCGGTCGAGCAGTACCGGTCGCAGGTGACCGTCGACCCGGTCGACCCCGCCGACCCGACGGCGCTGTCGTGGGTGATGCCGCACGGCGCCCGCCACCCGGCGCCGGCCGTCGAGGCGTTCCGGCACGCCGACGCGCCCGCGACCCCGGCACCGCAGACCTACGCGGAGATGTCCCGGCAGGGCAAGGCCACGGCGGTCGTCGTCGCCCTCGTGCTCGGGCTCGTCGCGGGTGGCCTCGGGACGGTCACGCACCAGCAGACCCTCGGCGTGTTCCCGATCGGGATGCTCCTCACCACGCTCATCGTCGTCGGCCTGACCGTGGGGCTCCGGCTGCTGTACCGCTCGCGGGCGATGGTCGCCGCCGTCGGGATCGGCGTCATCGCCGCGACGCAGGTGCTCGTCTCGGTCGGCGGACAGAGCTCGCCGCTGGTGCTGGCGAACACGGCCGGGTACGTGTGGACGTTCGGGCCCGCCGTGGTCGCGGCGCTCGTGCTGGCATGGCCGGACCTGTCCGGGGTGCGGGCTGCTGCGGCTGCGGCACGTGCCGACGCTGCGGCTGGGGCGCGCGCCGACGCTGCCGCCCCGCGGTCAGGGGCGCCCGCCCGTCGCGAGTAGACTCGACAACGCTCAGTCCGAAGGGAGCACCCCAGCCGTGACGTACGTGATCGCCCAGCCCTGTGTCGACGTCAAGGACCGCGCCTGCATCGATGAATGCCCGGTCGACTGCATCTACGAGGGCGACCGCTCCCTGTACATCCACCCGGACGAGTGCGTCGACTGCGGTGCCTGCGAGCCCGTCTGCCCGGTGGAGGCGATCTACTACGAGGACGACCTCCCCGAAGAGTGGGCCGACTACTACAAGGCCAACGTCGAGTTCTTCGAAGAGGTCGGCTCGCCCGGCGGTGCCGCGAAGGTCGGTGTGATCCACAAGGACCACCCGGTCGTCCTGGCCGAACCGCCCCGCGGCTGACGCGGAGCACGCACGTGGCGCTCGACCTCCCCGACTTCCCCTGGGACCAGCTGGTCCCGTTCAAGCAGCAGGCAGCGGCGCACGAAGGCGGCATCGTCGACCTCAGCGTCGGCTCACCGGTCGACCCGACCCCGGCCGTCATCCGCACGGCACTGTCCGAGGCGACCGACGCGCACGCCTACCCGCAGGTCGCTGGCACCCCGGCACTGCGCGAGGCCATCGCCGCCTGGTACGGCCGACGGCACGGCGTCCGGCTGACCGAGGCGAACACGCTGCCCACCATCGGCTCGAAGGAGTTCATCGCCGGGCTCGCGCTCTGGCTCGGCATCGGCGCCGGCGACACCGTCGTCTTCCCCGAGGCGGCGTACCCGACGTACGAACTCGGTGCCGCCCTCGTCGGCGCCGACGCCCTCGCCGCCGATGACCCGGCCTCCTGGCCCGTCACGACGAAGCTCGTGTGGCTGAACTCGCCGGGCAACCCGGACGGCCGTGTGCTGTCCGTCGACGACCTCCGCGCCGCGGTAGCCCGTGCACGCGAGCTCGGGGCCGTGATCGTGGGCGACGAGTGCTACGCCGAACTCGGCTGGGAAGCGCCGTACGACACGGAGCCGACCCCGACCATCCTCGACCCCCGCGTCGTCGGTGACTCGCTCGACGGCGTGCTGAGCGTCTACTCGCTGTCGAAGCAGTCGAACCTCGCCGGCTACCGCGCGGCCTTCGTCGCCGGCGACGCCGCGATCCTCGCCGACGTGCTCGCCGTCCGGAAGCACACCGGCATGATGCCGCCGCTGCCCGTCCAGCAGGCCATGATCGTCGCCCTCGCCGACGAGTCGCACGTGCAGCAGCAGAAGGTGCTCTACCGCGCCCGCCGGAACATGCTCCGACGGGCACTCGAAGGAGCCGGCTTCCGGGTCGACCGCAGCGAGGCTGGCCTGTACCTCTGGGCGACCCGCGGCGAGCCGGCGCTGGACACCGTCGCCTGGCTGGCGGAGCACGGCATCCTCGTGGCGCCCGGCACCTTCTACGGCACAGCGGGGGAGCAGCACGTCCGAGTGGCGCTGACCGCGACGGACGAGCGGATCGCTGCGGCCGCGTCGAGGCTGGTCGCGGTGACGCGCCAACGGAGCGCTGACTGACCCCACTCGTGCTGGACTGGTATGCAATGTCCAGTATTTCTCCGACAGGATGGGCTCGTCGCACAAGCGGCACCTACCAAGGAGATCTCATGCGCAAGTCCCTCATCGGCGCCTCGGCCCTGCTCGGCCTCGGCCTCGTGCTCACCCCGGTCGCGGCGAACGCGGCCACGCCCGCACCCGCGCCGGCCGCGTCCCAGTCGGCAGCGACGCTCGATTCACCCACGGACCTGACGTCCTACACGCAGCAGCTCGCGGCGTACAACGGAGCGCTCACCCAGACGATCACGGTCCAGGGCCTGCCGGATGCGACGATCAACTACGCCGTGAACGGTGTCGTCCAGACGAAGCAGGCGAACGCCGAGGGCATCGCGGAGTACACCGTCGAGTTCGTCCAGGGGAAGAACGACATCACCCTCAGCCAGATCTCGGGCGACGAGTTCTCCGAGCCGCGTTCGTTCCAGTACGACTTCAGCCGGTGACCGGTGAGCAACGCCCCGCATCGAACGCGATGCGGGGCGTTGCTCGTGCACCGCAAGCGACGGTTCGCACCACATCCGAAGCCTCGCTGTGTGCACACCCTCCACACAGCGCGATTAAGCTGTCCTCGTGACTGACACTGCCAACGACGCTCAGAAGACGGCCACACCGCCCACCACGCCCGTCCCCGTGAGTCCCGCTGCCGAGCAGACGACCGAGACCGCGACGCTGACGTACCCGGGCGGCACCGCGGAGTTCCCGATCCTGCCGAGCGTCGACGGCGCGTCGACCGTCGACATCTCGACGTTCAAGAAGCAGACCGGCATGAACACGCTCGACTACGGCTTCGTGAACACCGGCTCGACCAAGAGCGCCATCACCTACATCGACGGCGACCAGGGCATCCTGCGCTACCGCGGGTACCCGATCGACCAGGTCGCCTCGAACTGCACCTTCCTCGAGGTCGCCTGGCTCCTCATCTACGGCGAACTGCCCTCGGAGTCCGAGCTCGCCGACTTCGACGCCCGCATCCGCCGCCACACGCTCCTGCACGAGGACCTGCGTCGTCTGTTCGACGCCCTCCCGCACTCGGCTCACCCGATGTCCGTCCTCTCCAGCGCCGTCAGCGCCCTGTCGACCTACTACGAGGACGACATGGACGTCGACGATCCCGAGAAGGTCGAGCTGCAGACCGTCCGGCTGCTCGCGAAGCTGCCGGTCATCGCCGCCTACGCGCACAAGAAGTCGATCGGGCAGGCGTTCCTGTACCCGGACAACTCGCTGTCCTTCGTGGACAACTTCCTGCGGCTGAACTTCGGCACCATGGCCGAGACGTACCAGCCGGACCCAGTGCTGTCGAAGGCCCTCGACCGGCTGCTCATCCTGCACGAGGACCACGAGCAGAACGCCTCGACCGCCACGGTCCGCATGGTCGGGTCGACGAAGGCGAACATGTTCGCGTCGATCTCCGCTGGCATCAACGCCCTGTACGGTCCGCTGCACGGTGGCGCGAACGAGGCCGTCCTCGAGATGCTCCAGCAGATCAAGGACTCGGGCGAGCCCGTGCAGCGCTTCGTCGAGCGGGTGAAGAACAAGGAGCGCGGGGTGAAGCTCATGGGCTTCGGGCACCGCGTCTACAAGAACTACGACCCGCGCGCGAAGCTCGTGAAGGAGAGCGCGGACGAGGTCCTCGAGTCGCTCGGCGTGCAGGACGACCTGCTCGACATCGCCAAGGAGCTCGAGCAGATCGCGCTCTCCGACGAGTACTTCATCGAGCGCAAGCTCTACCCGAACGTCGACTTCTACACGGGCATCATCTACAAGGCGATGGGCTTCCCGCCGCGGATGTTCACGGTCCTGTTCGCGATCGGGCGTCTGCCGGGGTGGATCGCCCAGTGGCGCGAGCTCAACAACGACCCGCTCAACAAGATCGGCCGCCCGCAGCAGCTCTACGTCGGGTACCCGGAGCGCGACCTCCCGAAGCACTGACCCACCCACGAGCGCCCCGCCCCACGAATCCGTGGCGCGGGGCGCTCGTCCGTGTGCGCCCGGGCATCTCGCGCCCCTCTGCGCGCACCGCCGCGAGCCGCGCCGCCCCGCCGCGGGCCGCGAGCGGGAAGCGGAGGTCGAGCGGGCGGATTCCCGCGGTCCGGTACTGGGCGCACGCCGGTGATCCGCCCGCTCGTCGTTCGCGGACGGGCGGACCGGGTCGAGCGGGCGAAGTGCCTCGGTCGCGTTGGTGGCGCACGCGGGTGTTCCGCCCGCTCGTCGCCTGCGGGGGCTGGCGGGGCGTGAGCGGGCGGATTCCCGGGGTCCGGTAGTGGGCGCACGCCGGCATTCCGCCCGCTCGTCGTCCGGGGGCGGACCGGCCGAGGTCGAGCGGGCGAAGTACCTCGGTCGCGTTGGCGGCGCACGCCGGTGTTCCGCCCGCTCGTCGTTCGCGGGGGCTGGCCGGGCGTGAGCGGGCGAATACCCGGGGTCCGGTCGCGGGCGCACGCCGGCATTCCGCCCGCTCGTCGTTCGCCAGCGGGCGCGGGCGGGCGCGGGCGAGGCGAGCGGGCGAAGGCGCGGCGTCGGCTGGCGCACGCACTGCGGCGTTCCGCCCGCTCGCGGAAAGGAAGGAAGGAAGGAAAGAAAGAAAGAAGGAAGGACGGGCGCGCGCGAACGGGCACGGCGCGAGCGGCAGCGCACGAGGGCGCAACCGCCTGGAGGCGCGGTGCCGGTGCCGTGGACCGGCACCGCGCCTCCCGAGCGGCCGCGCTACGCGCGGAGCGCCCCGCCTTACGCGTGCAGCGCGGTGTTGAGCTGGATGCCCTGCCCCTGGCGCTGGAGCGCCTCGACGGCGCCGGAGAGCGAGTTGCGGCGGAAGAGGACGTTCGGGGTGCCGGAGAGCTCCGCGGCCTTGACCGTCCTCGGGGTGCCGTCCGGGTTCGGCGCCGCGCCGACGAGGACGACCTTCGTGCCGGCCGTCACGTAGAGTCCGGCCTCGATCACGGAGTCGTCGCCGAGCGAGATGCCGAGGCCGGCGTTCGCCCCGAGGAGCGCACGCTCGCCGAGGGACACCCGGTGCGTGCCGCCGCCGGACAGCGTGCCCATGATGGACGCTCCGCCGCCGATGTCGGTGCCGTTGCCGACGACGACGCCCTGCGAGACGCGGCCCTCGATCATGGCGTCGCCGAGGGTGCCGGCGTTGAAGTTCACGAAGCCCTCGTGCATGACGGTGGTGCCCGGCGCGAGGTGCGCTCCGAGACGGACGCGGTTCGCGTCGCCGATGCGGACGCGGTCCGGCACGACGTAGTCGACGAGCCGCGGGAACTTGTCGACGGCGTGCACGGCGATGCCGGCCCGCTGCAGGCCCGGACGCAGGCGCGTGAGGGACTCGGGGTGCACGGGGCCGGCGTTCGTCCACGCGACGATCGGCAGGTGCGCGAAGACGCCGTCGAGGTTGATCTCGTTCGGGCGCACGTGCAGGTGGCTCAGCAGGTGCAGGCGGAGGTACGCGTCCTCGGTGCTGGACAGGGGCGCGTCGATCGTGACCTCGGTGGTGACGGCCTCGATGCGGACCTCGCGGCGCGGGTCGTCGGCCACGTGCGCGCGGAGCTCGGCGGGGAAGGCGGCGTCGGCCGGCAGCGCTCCGAGGTGCGTCTCCGGGTACCAGGTGTCGAGCGTCGTGCCGTCGGCGGCGATCGTCGCGAGGCCGTGGCCCCACGCGGTGGTCGGGCGGTCGGTGGCAGCGGTCGTGTCGGTCACCGCACCAGGGTACCCAGCGATCGGAGGCGACCACCCGTCCGTCCGGACGGGTCCGCCGGACGCACCGCGCCTCCGGGCCTGGAGGCACGGGTGCTGTGGACAGACCCGGCCCGTCCACAGGTGGTCGCCTCGGCGGTCTCCGCAAGGGCCGGCCGGTAGGCTGCGTCCATGCCGGAGCAGCTCGACCTCACCGCCTCGTCCATCGACATCACCCGTGCCATCTGCGACATCGAGTCGGTGTCCGGCAACGAAGGACCCCTCGCCGGCGCGATCGAAGCGGCCCTGACGCCGCTCGCCCACCTCGAGGTGATCCGCGACGGCGACTCGATCGTCGCGCGGACGAACCTCGGCCGCGACCGTCGGGTCGTCATCGCGGGGCACATCGACACCGTCCCGCTCAACGGCAACCTGCCGACGGAGTTCCGGACGGCCGAGGACGGCACCGAGATCCTCTGGGGCCGCGGCACGGTCGACATGAAGGGCGGGTGTGCGGTCCAGCTGAAGCTCGCCCACGACCTGTCCGCGCCGAGCGTCGGCGTGACCTGGGTGTTCTACGACCACGAGGAGGTGAGCGACTCGCTCAACGGTCTCGGTCGTCTGGCCCGGACGCGTCCCGAGCTCCTCGCCGGCGACTTCGCCATCCTGGGGGAGCCCTCGGGCGCCCAGATCGAGGGCGGCTGCAACGGCAACCTCCGCGCCGAGATCCGCACGTTCGGCAAGCGGTCGCACAGTGCCCGCGGCTGGATCGGCGACAAGCGCGATCCACAAGACCGCGCTGATCCTGGCGACGCTGGCGGCGTACGGGCCCGCACGGTCACGGTCGACGGGCTCGAGTACCGCGAGGGCCTCAACGCCGTCGGCATCACGGGCGGCATCGCCGGCAACGTCATCCCCGACGAGGCGATGGTGCACGTGACTACCGCTTCGCGCCGTCGCGCAGCGCCGACGAGGCCGTGGCGCACATCCGCGAGCTCTTCGACGGGTACGACGTGCAGATCGTCGACCTCGCGGCCGGCGCACGTCGGGCCTCGACGCGCCCCTCGCGCAGGACTTCGTCGCGGCGGTCGGCGGCCCGGCGCCCCGCCCCGAAGTGCGGCTGGACCGACGTCGCCCGCTTCTCGGCGCTCGGCGTCCCCGCCGTGAACTACGGCCCCGGCGAGCCCGTGTTCGCCCACCACGACGACGAGCAGGTCCCCGTCGACCAGATCACCTCGGTCGAGGACGGTCTGCGTCGGTGGCTGACGGCCTGACCACGGCCGGGTCCACCCGGCTGAGCCCCGCCCGCGCCCGGTGGCACGCCCGCTACCGGTTGGTGCCGTGGTGGGTGCGGATCACGGTCGTCTACGTCCTCGCCCGGCTCGTCACGGGCGCGATGTTCTCCGCGTTCGCGAGCGTGCAGGCGGCGAACTCCTTCACCGTCCAGCACCCGTCGTACCTGTCGTTCGCGTCCATCTGGGACGGCGCCTGGTACCGGGTGATCGCGGCGAACGGGTACCCGTCGACCCTGCCGGTGGACGCCGCCGGTCACGTCACCGAGAACGCGTGGGCGTTCATGCCGGCGTACCCGTTCCTGGTGCGAGGCGCTGATGGCGCTGACCGGGGCGTCGTTCGAGTTCGTCGCGGTCTCGGTCTCGCTGCTGTGCGGTTGGGGTGCGGCGCTGGTGTTCCGCCGGCTGATGGGGCGCTTCCTCGACCCGGCGCGTGCGACGTTCGCCACGGTGCTGTTCTGCGTCGCGCCGGTGTCCGCGATGTTCCAGGTCGCCTACGCCGAGTCGATGGGGCTGTTCCTGCTCCTCGTCGCGCTGCTGCTCATGGTCGACCGGCGCTGGTGGACCACGCTGCCGTGGTGCTGCTGCTCGGGATGACCCGGCCGACGGGGCTGGCGTTCGCGCTGCTCGTGGTGCTGTTCCTCGGCGCGTGGTTCGTCCGGCCGGCCTGGGTCCGGTCGTCAGAACCCTGACCCTCCGACGGTTCGTGCCGCCCGCCGTGGTCGCCGTCGTCTCGGGGGTGGTCGGGCTGGCCTGGCCGGCGATCGCCTGGGCGGTGACGGGAGTGCCGAAGGCCTACACGGACACCGAGCTGGCTTGGCGGTCGTCGTACATCGGCTGGAAGGAGCTCGGTGCCCTTCGCGCCCTGGATCCAGGGCTTCGGGTGGTAGTTCCGCCAGCCGGCCGGCGGGATCCTGCTCGCCGTGGTCGTCGTCGGGTTCGCGGCGTTCGTGTTCCTGCCCGCTGCGCGCCGCATCGGGCTCGAGCTGCGGCTCTGGGGCGTCGCCTACCTCGTCTACCTGCTCGCGGTGTTCTTCCCGCAGTCGAGCACCTGGCGCATCCTGCTGCCGATCGCGCCGCTCCTCGGGATCGTGGCGCTGCCGCGGTCGCGGGGTCTACCGGGTCGCGGCCGTGGTCGCCTGCATCGCCGCGCAGTGGGCGTGGCTGTACTTCTGCTGGTGGGTCGACGGCTACGACTGGACCCCGCCGTGATCGGTTCGGGCTGACCCGACGGGGCGTCGTCACCCGGCCGCCACGCCGCGGCCCGCAGTGACCATCGCGTTCACCGTCGCGATGAACGGCACCGCGAAGAACGCCCCGACGACTCCGGCGATCGTCGTGCCCGCGGTGACACCGAGGACCACGCCGAGCAGGTGGACGCTGACGGCCTGACCGGTCAGGAACGGGTGCAGCACGTGGCTCTCGAGCTGCTGCACGAGCACGACGACCCCGAGCATGATCAGCGCCGTCACCCACCCGTTGAACACCAGCGCGATGAGCACGGCCACGATCCCGGCGACGATCGCGCCCACGACCGGGATGAACGCCCCGAGGAACACGATCACGCCGATCGGGACGGCGAGCGGCACCTGCAGGATGAGGGCCCCGATCACCACGCCGAGCGCATCGGTGACCGCGACGAGGAGCTGGATCCGGATGAAGCTGGTCAGCGTCTTCCACCCGGCGTGCCCGGCGACGTCGATGCGCGGGCGCGCACGACCGGGGAACAGCCGGACCACCCAGGCCCAGATCCGTGGTCCGTCGATGAGCACGAAGAGCGTCGTGAACACGATGATGAACAGGCCCTCGAACGCGTGCACCGCTCCCGAGCCCGCCTCCTGGAAGCCCGACAGGATCGACGAGGCGTGCGTCTGCAGGTAGTCGGTGCCGTCGGACACCCACCGGTTCACGTCACGCGCAGTGATGCCGAAGGGCTCGCTGTCGAGGAGCGACTGCAAGGACCGCACGCTGTGGTGCAGCCGGTGCTCGAGCGAGGGCAGGTCGTACCGGATCTGCGCGGTCACGATCAGTGCGAGGCCGCCGATGGCCAGCACGATCGCGACGAAGCAGGACAGCACCGCCGTCCACTTCGGCCAGCGGTGGCGCTGCAGGAACGCCGACATCGGAGCGAGGAGTGCGCAGACGAGCAGGGCGACGAGGAACGGCACGACGATGTCCTGCAGCAGGACGACGAGCGCCACCACGACGGCGAGCAGGGCGCCGACGACCAGCAGTCGCCACGAGAACGCACCGGCGATCCGCATCCCCGCCGGGACCGCGTCGTCGGTCGGCACGGGGACGGCGGCCTCGTCCCGAGGGGTCCGATTGCGCATGGAGCGGATGTTCGGCATACGCCAAGGTGACCATTCCGAGCCGCGAGAACGTCCCGATTCGCCACCCCCAACCTGGGCGGTTTCGCAGTTCCCCCATCGATACGAGATAATGGGCGTGCATGTACTGCACGAAAGGGGACATCTGATGGCAGCCATGAAGCCGAGGACCGGTGACGGGCCGATGGAGGCTGTTAAGGAGGGTCGACTCATCATCGTGCGGGTTCCGCTCGAAGGTGGAGGCCGCCTGGTCGTCTCGGTCAACGATGCCGAGGCCAAGGAACTCCACGACGCACTCGCTGAGGTCGTCTCGGCCTAGTACGTCGAAGCACCGAACGGAGAGCCCGGAACGCGTACGTTCCGGGCTTTCCGCCGTCCGGAGCCGGAGCCGGAGCCGGAGCCGGAGCAGGAGCCGGAACCAGTCCCGATGCCGGCGCGGGGCCCGGTGTCGGCCGCGCACGGCATGATGGCGTCCGTGCCGAGGACCCACATGCCGATCCGTCGCGTCGAGGAGTTCTGCGACCCGCACCCGATGCCCCGCGACGTCTGGCCGGCGACCCTGGCCCCGGTGCGGCAGCTCCTCGACGAGGGGCTCGACCTCGACCCGGTCACGGTGTTCGTCGGGGAGAACGGCGTCGGCAAGTCGACCATCGTCGAGGCGATCGCGCTGCAGTTCGGCATGGGACCCGAGGGCGGCGGGACCGGGTCGCAGCACTCGACGCGTCCGTCCGAGTCCTCACTCTGCGAGCACATCGCCATCCGGAGGGACTTCGGCGCGCCGCGGGGCGGGTTCTTCCTGCGGGCCGAGACCATGCACGGGTTCTTCACCTACCTCGAGGAACACCCGAACCGGTCACGACCCGAGCCCGTCTTCCACGAACGCAGCCACGGCGAGGTCCTTCCTCGACTTCGTGATCGACCGGGCGCGGTGGCCCGGGTTGTGGATCCTCGACGAGCCCGAGTCGGCGCTGTCCTTCTCCGGCTGTCTGGCGCTCATCGGACTGCTGCAGTCGATCGTCGAGAGCGGCGTCGGGCAGGTCATCCTGTCGACGCACTCGCCCGTGCTCGCGGCCTTCCCCGGCGCGACCATCCACGAGGTCGGCGAGTGGGGCCTCCGTCGCACCGACTGGGCCGACCTCGACCTCGTGCGGCACCAGCGGTCGTTCCTCGAGTCGCCGGAGCGCTACCTGCGGCACCTGTCCTGACGACCGGAGCCGTCGCTAGTCGGAGACCTTCGTCATCTGCAGCAGCCCGTCACCGGCCGGCGAGAGCGCGCTGATGACCGCACCGGACGTCGACACCTCGGTGAGCAGCAGCCGGAAGTCGGTGGTCGCGCGGTCCCGCTTCACCGGGTCGGCGACACGCCCGCGCCAGAGCGCGTGCGGCACGAGCACCGTCCCGCCGAGCCGCGCGAGCCGCAACCCGTGCTCGACGTACTCGATGACGTGCTCCGGGTCGGCGTCGACGAGCACGACGTCGTACGACGCCTCGTTCATCCGCGGCAGGACCTGGTTCGCGCGGCCCGGGATGAGCCGGATGCGGGACGGGGCGGAACCGGCGGCGATGTAGGCGTCGCGCGCGTACTGCTGGTGGTCCACCTCGACGTCGATCGTGGTGAGCGTCGCGTTCGGGGCACCGCCGAGCAGGTACAGCCCGGACACGCCGAGCCCGGTCCCGATCTCGATGATGCTCGTCGCGCGGGACGCGGCGGCGACGACGCCGATCTGCGCGCCGATCGCGGGTGAGATCGCCTCGACCCCGAGCTCGAGGGAGTGCTCACGCGCTCGGGCGATCACCTCGGACTCCGAGACGATGTCCTCGGCGAACTTCCAGTTCGACTCTTTCTCTGACACGCACACTCCGTTCGGGTGACAACTCTACGAGGTGCCGTGCGGCCGGGACGGGTTACGCTCGTACCGTGTTCGACGGCTTCGAGAAGTTCCTGGTGATCGGGATCATCGGCGTCCTCTTGCTCGGGCCGCAGCGGCTGCCGATGTACGCCCAGAAGCTCGCCGAGTTCGTGAAGGCCGTCCGTCGCTTCGCCGACACCGCGAAGGACCGCATGCGCGAGGAGATGGGTCCGGAGTTCGACGAGGTCGACTGGCAGAAGCTCGATCCGCGGCAGTACGACCCGCGGCGCATCATCCGCGACGCCCTGCTCGACTCCGGTGGCAGCGCAGCCGCCGTGCAGACGGCGCAGGTCACCGCGTCCAAGGTGCGCGCGACGGCACCGGTGGTGCCGCTCGCCGCGGGCGAGGCCGCACCCTTCGACACGGAAGCGACCTGACGCCCGTCACGTGACCAGCTGACGGACTGGAGGCGCGGTGCCAGCTGGCACCGCGCCTCCAGTCCGTCAGCGGTTGCGGCGCGACGTTCCTTCCCAGGACGGCCGCGATGGAACGACGGATCGGACGTACTCGGTGAGAAGGAACCACCGAGTACGCCCGATTCGACCCGGGCTTCGGGTCAGTCCTTCGTCGCGACGATCGTGAAGGTCGTCGGCACGCGGTCGCGGTCGGCCTCGGGCCACGCCCACGAGCCGTCGCCGGTGTCCTCCATCCGCGAGCTGAAGCGCCACGGGAGCGTCCGGCCCTCGTCGAGGCGTCGCAGTCGGAGTCCGGCGCCGAGCAGCGCGGTGACGATCTCCGACAGCGGGTGCGGCCACTCGTACGTCCGGGCGTTCGCCACCGTTCCCTCGCCCGCGTACGTGGCCGCGTCGTCCCACTGCTGTGCGGTGCCGTCCGGGAAGTACCGGTACCGGGTGACGAGCTCGTCGGCGGCTTCGTCGAGCGCGTAGAGCGCCGGGTGGCCGTCGCGGATGAAGAACACCCCGCCGGGCCGGAGCAGCGCGGCGACCTGCGCCGCCCACCGGTCGAGGTCGGCGAGCCAGGTGATCGTGCCGATGCTCGTGTAGACGACGTCGAAGTCACCGACCACGGCCGCCCGGGCGTCGAGGACGTCGGTCTCGACCCAGGTGACGTCGAGGCCGAGCCGTTCGGAGAGCCCGGCGGCGGAGGCGAGGGCGGCGGGGGAGAAGTCGACCCCCGTCAGCCGGGCACCCTCGCGCGCGAGCGACACGGTGTCGGTGCCGATGTGGCACTGCAGGTGGCAGACCTCGAGGCCGGCGAGCGAGCCTCCGGGGAGCCAGGGGAGGAGCGCCGGCAGGTCGTCCCGGACGACCGTCGACCGGTGGTCGGGGTCCGCGAGGGCGTCGATCTCGTACGCGCCCTCGTGGATCGGGACCCGGTCCTCCCAGTTCGCGCGGTTCGTGTCGCGGGCGTGCGCCCAGTCGACGCTGACGTGGTCGGTGCTCATGGAACTGAGCCTGAGGTCAGGGAGAGCCCGAGCTTCCGGCCGGACAGCCCGCGGCCCATGGTGGTGATCCGGTCCGCGACGGCGTCGAGCGCGACGGCGGCCGGATCGGACGGCGCGCCGAGCACCACGGGTACGCCGGCGTCGCCGCCCTCGCGCAACGGGACCGAGAGCGGCACGCTGCCGAGCACCGGCACGGGGGACTGCTGGTCGCGGGAGAGCCGCCGGGCCGTCTCGGCGCCGCCGCCCTCGCCGAACAGGTGCAGCACGGAGCCGTCGGGCTGCACGAGGCCCGCCATGTTCTCCACGACGCCGATCACCCGCTGCCCGGTCTGCCGGGCGACGATGCCGCTCCGTTCGGCCACGTCGGCGGCGGCGGCCTGGGGCGTGGTGACGACGAGCACCTCGGCGTGCGGGAGGAGCTGGCCGACCGAGATCGCGACGTCGCCGGTGCCCGGTGGCAGGTCGAGCAGCAGGACGTCGAGGTCGCCGAAGAACACGTCGGTCAGGAACTGCGAGACGGTGCGGTGCAGCATCGGCCCGCGCCAGGACACGGCGGTCGAGACGTCGTCGACGAACATCCCGATCGAGACGACCTTCACGTCGTGGGCGACGGGCGGCAGGATCATGCTGTCCACCCGGGTCGGCCGCGGCGCCACGCCGTGCTCGTCGGTGAGGCCCATCAGCCCCGGGACGCTGAAGCCGTGCACGTCGACGTCCACGATGCCGACGCGCTGCCCCCGTGCGGCGAGGGCCGCGGCGAGGTTCACGGTGACGGTGGACTTGCCGACGCCGCCCTTGCCGCTCGTCACCGCGATCACCCGGGTGAGGGAGTCCGGCGTGAACTGCACGCCACGGGGACGTCCGGCGCGCAGCCGCTCGGTCAGGGCGGCCCGGGTCGCCGAGGCCATCACGGAGACGTCGACCGCCACCGTGGACACGCCGTCCACGGAACCGGCGGCCGCACGGACGTCGCGCTCGATGGTGTCGGCGGCCGGGCACCCCACGATCGTGAGCTGCAGGTCGACGCGTACCGCGCCTCCAGGCTGCACGTCGACCCCGCGGATCATGTCGAGCTCCGTGACGGGCCGGCGGATCTCCGGGTCGATGACGCGGGCGAGCGCAGCGAGGACGGCGGAACCGAGGGCCTGGTCGTCCTCAGCCACGGGCGGTGCTGCCGGGGTCACCGGCGAAGTCGGTGTCCTGCGCGTCACGCCGGTCGAGCTCCTCGAGCAGTGACCGGAGCTCGGCGCGGATGAAGTCCTTCGACGCCATGTCGCGCATCGCCAGGCGGAGGGCGACGACCTCGCGGGCGAGGTACTCGGTGTCCGCCAGGTTCCGTTCGGCACGCTGCCGGTCCTGCTCGAACTGCACGCGGTCGCGGTCGTCCTGCCGGTTCTGGGCGAGCAGGATGAGCGGTGCGGCGTACGAGGCCTGCAGCGACAGCACGAGCGTCAGGGCCGTGAAGCCGATCGCGGCCGAGTCGAACTGCCACGGCTTCGGCGCCAGCGTGTTGTAGCCCATCCAGACCAGGCAGAAGAGCGTCAGGCCGATCAGGAACCAGGGCGTCCCCATGCCACGCGCGATGCCCTCGGTGGCGCGACCGAAGGTGTCGCCGCGACCGGAGCGGCGGCGGGTCGGGAGCACGCGCGTGCGCATGCCCTTCGGGGAGTCGAGGCGCTCCTGACGATCCAGGCGCTCCTGGCGGTTCTCATCCGTTCGGGCCACGGGTGGTCCTCCTTCCCGTCGTCACGGGCGTCTTGCGCGGGCGTTGGCGTGGGAGCGGTGAGGGTTCCCCTCGCCCTGACTTCGCCAGTCGTCCGGCAGGACGTGGTCGAGGACATCGTCGATCGTCACCACCCCGACGAGTCGGTGGGCGTCGTCGACCACGGGGACGGACAGCAGGTTGTAGGTCGCCATGATGCGGGTGACCTCGGCGGCGCTCGCGTCGACCCGGACCGGTTCGGTCTGCTGGTCGATGAGCGTGCCGAGCCGCTCGTTCGGCGGGTAGCGGAGCATCCGCTGGAAGTGGACGAGCCCGAGGAACCGACCGGTCGGCGGCTCGTACGGCGGCAGCGTGACGCAGACCGCGGCCCCGAGGACCGGCGCGAGCTCGTGGCGTCGGACCAGCGCGAGGCCCTCAGCGACGGTGGCGTCGGCGGAGACGATCACGGGCTCGGTCGTCATGAGACCACCGGCCGTGTCCGGCTCGTACTCGAGGAGCATGCGGACGTCCTGCGCCTCTTCCGGTTCCATGAGCTGGAGGAGGGCTTCACTGCGCTCGTCGGAGAACTGCGCGAGGACGTCGGCCGCGTCGTCCGGCTGCATGTGGTCGAGGACGTCGGCCGCGCGGGAGTCCTCGAGCCGGGTGAGGATCTCGATGCGCTGCTGGTCGGGCATCTCCTCGAGCACGTCGGCGAGACGGTCGTCGGGGAGCTCCTCGGCCACCTCGAAGCGGCGTTCCTCGGGCAGGTCGAGCAGGGTCGACGCGAGGTCGGCGGGCAGCAGGTCGGAGTACGCCGCGATGACGTGCTCGGCGGACTGCGCCTCGCCGGGGAGCTCGTCCTCGGTCACCTCGTTCCAGGTGGCGAACGTGGTCGGGCCCTTGCCGAACGGGGACGGCGTGGTCTTCGGCTTGCGGAGGAAGAGCTGCGAGACCTCCCAGTCGCCCTGCCCGCGGTCCTCGATCGCGACGTCCTCGATGGTGGCGCGGATGCGCTCCTTCTTGATGAGGACCTTGCGGCCGAGCATCTCGGCGATCACCCGGACCTCGCCACCGCGCTGCTCGAAGCGACGCATGTTCACGAGGCCGGTCGTGATGACCTGCCCGGCGCCGATCGAGGTGATCCGGCCGATGCTGACGAAGATGCGGCGCTTGCCCGGCACCTCGACGATGAGTCCGACGACGTGCGGCGGGTCGGCCCGGCGGTAGACGACGAGGACGTCCCGCACCCTGCCGACGCGGTCGCCCGCGGGGTCGAAGACGGAGCACCCGGCGAGGCGGGCGACGAAGACCTTCGTGGCGCTCACCCGACCCAGCGTAGTCGCTGCGTCTGGCCGCACGGTGCCGCGGGGTCCGGGCGTCCTCCCCGGCACGGTGCCGCGGCGTCCGGGCGTCCTCCCCGGCGGTGCACGTGCAGATCGCAAGGTGTTCGGTGAATGATGGCTGGGTGAGCAATCAGAGCCCCTTCGCCGGCAGGACCGCCCAGGCCTTCCCGACGCTGCCCAAGGGCGACGTCCTCGGCACCTACGACAGCTACCCCGACGCCCAGCGCGTCGTGGCGAAGTCTCGCCGAGGCCGACTTCCCGGTCAACCAGCTCTCGATCGTCGGCAACGACCTCAAGACGGTCGAGCGGGTCACCGGCAAGATGACCTACGGCCGTGCCGCCATCGCCGGCGCGCTGTCCGGCCTCTGGCTCGGCATCTTCTTCGGCATCGTGCTCACCCTGTTCTCACCGAGCGCCGGCGGCCTCATCCTCGCCGCCGCCATCATCGGTGCGGCCTTCGGCATGCTCTACGGCATCGTCTCGTTCGCGATCACGAAGCGGCAGCGCGACTTCACGAGCGTGCACCAGGTGCTCGCCACGAACTACCAGATCGTCGTCGACCCGCAGCTGACCGGGCAGGCCCGTCGCATCCTCGGCGAGGCCGGCGTCGCCCCGCAGACGCACTGGAACCCGGGCACGCCCGGGGCACCGGGAGCGCCGGGGGCCGGCTTCCAGGGGCAGCCCCCGCAGCAGCCGTGGCGGCCCGGCCCGCAGAACGGGCAGCCGAACAAGACCCAGGGGTCGCCCTACGGTGGGCACGCCACACCGCACCAGCAGCCTGGAGAGCACGCAGCAGCCCGGCACGCCGGCCTCGGGCCCGCAGGCGGGAACGCCGACGGGCGCGCCGCGCTACGGCACGAACGAGGGAGCCCCGGTACGGGGAGACCTCGGCGACGGCTCCCGCGTCCGCTCCCGCCGAGCCCGCGGCTGCCGCACAGCCCCCGACACGACGAGCCGCCGCGCTACGGCGAGCGGGTCACGGGTTCCACGCCGCCGTCCGCGCCCGAGGCGAAGGACGACGAGTCCCGCTGAGGTCGCACTCCCGCGGGGTTCCGCGGCGGTGACGCCCGCAGAAGTGCGATCTCACGGGCGAGCCCGCGGCCGTGCGCTCGGCACCGGGATCGCGGGCTACAGGACCTTCGAGTAGCAGATCGAGAGCGGGGCCCCGACGTAGGGACCGAAGTTCGCGATGCGCGAGAAGCCCTCGCGCTCGTAGAACCCGATCGCGCGCTTCTGCTCGGTGCCGGTCTCGAGCACCAGGGCCGGTGACCCGAGGTCGAGCGCGGCTTCCTCCAGCCGACGCAGCAGGGCCGCAGCGACACCGGACCCGCGCGACTCCGGCCGGACGTACATCCGCTTGATCTCGGTGATGCCGTCCTGCACGACCCGCAGTCCGCCGCAGGCGAGCGGTGTGCCGTCCTCGTCGCGGGCGAGGAAGAACACGGCGATCGACTCGGCCGTGGGCTTCTCGCCCGGCTCGGTGTCACCGCCGTAGGCACGGTCGATCTCGAGACGCTGGGCGGCACGGAGTCGCTGGGCGTCGGGGGAGTCGAAGTGCTCGACGTCGATCACGAACACGGCCGGGGCGCCCGCCGCGGTGGCGGGGCGCTGGCCGGGGGTTCGCGCTGGGGTTCGTGCTGTGGTTCGTGCTGGGGGAGACCTCGGGCGTCGTCACCCGCTCAGGCCCTAGCGGCCGGAGCGGGCGATCCACCCCCTCCACTTCCGAGGGGGTCCGGGGGATGCCGACCGACAGGTTCTCGGCGCCGTCCTCGGTCACGAGGATGTCGTCCTCGATCCGGACGCCGATGCCGCGGAACTCCTCCGGCACGGTCAGGTCGTCCTGCTGGAAGTACAGTCCGGGCTCGATCGTGAAGACCATGCCGGGCTGCACGATGCCGTCGATGTACATCTCGCGACGGGCCTTCGCGCAGTCGTGCACGTCGAGGCCGAGGTGGTGGCTGGTGCCGTGCACCATGTAGCGGCGGTGGAACTGGTTGTCCTGCTGCAGCGATTCCTCGGCGGTGCCGGGCAGGAAGCCCCACTCGGCGGTCTTCCGCGCGATGACCTCCATCGCGGTGGCGTGCACCTGGCGGAAGGTGATGCCGGGCTTCACGATCGCGAACGCGGCGTCGGCGGCTTCGAGCACGGCCTCGTACACCAGGCGCTGCACGTCGGTGAACGTGCCGCTGACCGGCAGCGTCCGGGTGATGTCGGCCGTGTAGAACGAGTCGACCTCGACCCCGGCGTCGATGAGGATCAGGTCGCCCGGCTGCACCGCACCGTCGTTCCGGGTCCAGTGCAGGATGCAGGCGTGGTGGCCGGAGGCGGCGATCGTGTCGTAGCCCACGGTGTTGCCGTCGGCGCGGGCACGGCGGTTGAAGGTGCCCTCGACGATGCGCTCGCCACGGGGGTGCGCCAGCACGGCGTCGAAGTCGGCGATGACGTCGTCGAACCCGGCCTTCGTGGCGTCGACGGCCTTGCGGAGCTCGTGCACCTCGTACGCGTCCTTCACGAGGCGCAGCTCGGACAGGTCGCGGGCGAGGACGTCGTCGGTCGCCGGCACGCCGTCGGCCTCCGGTGCGCCGCCGATCGCGCTGCCGAGTCGCTCGTCGAGCGCCCGGGTGAGGTCGGTGTCGGCTTCGCGCACGAGGAGCGCCGAGGTGTCGAGCCCGGCGGTCACGGCGTCGAACGCGGCGAGGTCGGCCGTGGCGAGGCCGAGGTCCGCTGCGACCTCGTCCAGCGACGGGCGCGGTCCGACCCAGAACTCGCCGATCTCGGGATTGGCGTAGAACTCCTCGGAGTCGCGGCCGGCGGTCGCCCGGAAGTAGACGGTGGCGTCGTGCCCGGAGCCGTTCGGCGTCATGACGAGCACGGAGCCGACGACGGTGTCGGTGCCCCACCCGGTCAGGTGCGCGAACGTGGAGTGCGGACGGAACGGGTAGTCGCAGTCGTTCGAGCGGACCTTCGCCTGCCCGGCCGGCACGACGATGGTGCGACCGGGGTGCAGTTCGGAGATCCGTGCGCGTCGCTCGGCGGCGAAGGCGGCCTGCTCGCGCGGCTCGGGCAGCGGGCGGTCGCGATCGGCCCACTGCGACCCGATGTAGTCCTTGAACGTCGAGGACCCGGGGGTCGTGGAACGGTTGCTCGTCGCGCGGGGCGTGGTGTCGGACATGCACCCATCATCGCACCGCCCGGAGGACCTCGTCCTGTGCGCCTCCCTCACCTGTGGATAGCATTGTGCCGTGCCCGATCCGTTCATCGACCTGCACGCGCACTCGAGCGTCTCCGACGGCACCGAGCGACCCGCGGACCTCGTCCGAGCGGCAGCGGCCGCCGGGCTGGACGCCGTCGCCCTGACGGACCACGACACGACGGCGGGCTGGGCCGAGGCCTCGGCGACCGCTCGCGACCTGCCGCTCACGCCTCCTGCCGGCCCTCGAGCTCAGCACGCGCGTCGGGTACCGCAGCGTCCACGTCCTCGGCTACCTGGTCGACCCCGAGCACCCCGGCCTCGTCGAGGAGACCGGCCGGATCCGCGACGGCCGACTCGCGCGCGCCCGTCGGATGGTGGACCGCATCGGTCGCGACCACCCGATCACCTGGGACGACGTGATCGCGCAGTCCCGTGCCGGTGCCACCATCGGCCGCCCGCACATCGCCGACGCCCTCGTCGCGCGCGGGCTCGAGGTCGACCGGAGCGCGGCGTTCCGGGGCATCCTCCACCCGTCCTCGGGCTACTACGAGCCGCACGACGCCCCGACCCCGCTCCGTGGCGTCGAGCTCTATCCGGCAGGCTGGCGGTGTGCCCGTGATCGCGCACCCGGCGGCGTCCTCGCGCGGCATCGTCATCGACGAGCCGATGCTCCGCGACCTGGTCGAAGCCGGGCTCGGCGGGCTCGAGGTCGACCACCGCGAGAACCTCGCGCACGGCAAGCGGACGCTCCTCGACTGGGCGGGGCGCTACGGCCTGTTCGTGACGGGGTCGAGCGACTACCACGGCACCGGCAAGCCGAACCGACTCGGCGAACACCGGACGGCCCTCGTGTCGTTCGACGCCATCCGCTCCGAGGCCAGCGGCAGCGCGCCGGTCGTCGGCGCGGGCTCGCGCCTGACCTGATCCGACCCGAGTCTCGGCCAGCATGGTCGGCGGGGACGACGAAGGGGCCGTCGCGTCAGCGACGGACCCTTCGTCCTGGAGGCGCTACTCGCCGTCCGACGTGCCCTGCGGTGCCGAGGCGGTCGCCTCGGACGACCCGGTGCCCGACCCGCGGCGGCGACGCCGACGACGACGCTTCGCGGCGCCGTCGGCCGAGCTGGCCTCGGCCGACTCTGCCGGGCCGGACGCGGATGCCGCAGCCGGGGACTCGGATGCCGGGGCCTCCGAGGCGGGCGTGTCCGTGCCTCCAGACCGGGTGCGGCTGCGTGCCGGACGCGAGCCGGTGCGCGGCGGTCGGTCGCCCGTCTTCCGCTCGGCGGGACCGCCGGCGGAGGCGGCGTGGGCCGAGGCGCCGGGGAGGCGACCCTTCGTGCCCTTGGGGATGTCGAGCTCCTCGAACAGGTGCGGCGACGACGAGTAGGTCTCGACGGGCTCGGGGATGCCGAACTCGAGGGCCTTGTCGATGAGCGTCCACTTGTGCAGGTCGTCCCAGTCGACGAACGTGACCGCGATGCCGGTCTTGCCCGCACGGCCGGTGCGGCCGGCGCGGTGCAGGTACGTGTCCGGGTCGTCCGGGATGGTGTGGTTGATGACGTGCGTGACGTCGTCCACGTCGATGCCGCGCGCAGCCACGTCGGTGGCGATGAGGACGTCGCGCTTGCCGGCCTTGAAGGCGGCCATCGCGCGCTCGCGCTGCTCCTGGTTGAGGTCGCCGTGCACCGCTGCGGCGTTGAACCCGCGGTCCTTCAGCTCCTCGACCAGCTTCGCCGCGGCACGCTTCGTGCGGGTGAAGATGACGGTCTTGCCGCGACCCTCGGCCTGCAGGATGCGGGCGATGACCTCGTCCTTGTCGAGCGAGTGCGCCCGGTAGATGAGGTGCTTGATGTTGGCCTGCATGAGGCCCTCGTCCGGGTCGGTCGCGCGGATGTGCACCGGGCGGCTCATGAACCGGCGGGCGAGCGCCACGATCGGAGCGGGCATGGTCGCCGAGAACAGCATCGTGTGCCGCACCTCGGGGATGGCCTGGAAGATGCGCTCGATGTCCGACAGGAACCCGAGGTCGAGCATGCGGTCGGCCTCGTCGAGGACGACTTCCTGCACGTGGGAGAGGTCGAGCATGCGCTGGCGCTGCAGGTCGATCAGGCGGCCCGGGGTGCCGACGACGATCTGCGCGCCGGCCTTGAGCTGCTCGATCTGGCCCTCGTACGCCTTGCCACCGTAGATCGACACGATCGTGGTGGGGCGGTTCGAGGCAGCCAGCTCGAGGTCCTCGGTGACCTGCACCGCGAGCTCGCGGGTGGGGACGACGACGAGGGCCTTCACGCCGGGGGCCGGGTCGGCACCGAGACGCTGGATGAGGGGGAGGCCGAACCCGAAGGTCTTGCCGGTACCCGTCTTGGCCTGGCCGATGATGTCCTGGCCGGTGAGGGCGAGCGGGATCGTCTGCTGCTGGATCGGGAAGGGCTCGATGATGCCCTTGCCGGCGAGCGCATCGACGATGTCCTGCTCGATGTTGAGGTCTGAGAAAGTCAAAGAATCACCTTAGTTCTGGTGGAAGTCCCGACCAGTCTACCGACGGGCCGTGTCGGGCGTGGGTGCGGGTGGGTTCCGCTATGCTCTTCGGGTGGTGTCGTGGTGGAACCGGAAGCGCGCTGCGCAGCTCGCCGCCGCGTGGCTCGCGTCGCGCAACCCGCGGAACGCCTCGCCCGTGGAACGCCTGCAGCTGGACGACGTCAGCCCCGAGCTCGACGTCTACCTCGGCCAGGCGGCCTACCTGCAGCTGTCGCTCTACGAGACCATGGGCCGCGCCGGAGCCGGTGCCCCCACGCTGTCCGGACGCCTGGTGACCGGCGTGCTCGCCACCACCGCGCTCGAACGGCACCGGACCATCGTCGCAGAGATCGAGCGGTCCGGGGAGACCCCGCCGCGTTGATGGCACCCCACCGTGAGGCGATCGACCTCTTCCTCGAGCGCACGAGCGGTGCGGACTGGTACGAGTCGATGCTCACCGGGTACGTGACCGCCGGCATCCTGAACGACCTGTTCGGCAGCCTGCTCCGCTCGTTGCCGACCGACGTCCGACAGCGGCTCCGCACCGTGTTCGACGCGCGCGAGGAAGCGGCCGTGGTCGAGGAACTGACGGCCCGCATCGACGAGGAACCGCAGGTCGGTTCGCGCCTGGCGATGTGGGGCCGGCGGCTCGTCGGGGACACGCTGCTCGTGGCCCGGTCGGCGCTGGCGTCGCACGCGCGCGAGGACCAGGAGCGGCTCGAGCCGGTCTGGACCGAGCTCATCGCCGCGCACACCCGGCGGATGGACGCACCTCGGCCTCGACGGCCTGACACCGTCAGGCTGGGCCCGTCGGGGCTAGGCGCCCTGGGCCTTGACCCGCTCGTAGTAGGCCGTGTCGGCCGCGGTGCGACGGTTTGCCGAGGACCCACTCGGCGACGAGTGCGAGCACGCCGGCGCCGACCAGGGCGACGACCCAGATCCACGTGCCGTCGTACTTCCAGCCCGCCCAGCTCAGCGCTTCCCAGAGGACGGCGGCGACGACGCCGCCGACCGCCGGGCCGAGCAGGAACCACGCGTCGACCGCCACGGCAGCACGACGTGGGCGACGGCCCCGACAATCAGACCGCCGAGGACCGCGAAGAGCAGTTCCACGTCGTCAGGCGACGAAGCCGATGCGGCGGGATTCCTCGGCGCCGACCTCGACGTAGGCGAGCGAGGCGACCGGCACGATGAACCGGCGACCCTTCTCGTCCTGGAGGGAGAGGTGCGTCGACTTCGCCGCGAGGGCCTCAGACACGGCCTTCTCGATCTCGTCGGCGGTCTGGGCGGTCTCGAAGGCGATCTCGCGGGGGCTGTTGGTGATGCCGATCTTGATGTCCACGAGCACAGCGTATCCGAGCGCCCCACCGGGACATCGGACGTTCGCCGCAGGCGCACGGGACGCGTGCGCCGGTGGCCCGACGACCGGTCTCCGGGCCGCGGTCGTGGCGGCCGGCCGGTGTCGGTCGCGGCGGTTACCGTACGAGGGTGCCCACGACCACGCTGACGCCCGCACCCGCCCCCGAGGGTGTCTCGCGTGCGCTGGCGACGGACCCGTCACAGGCCGCGGTCCTCGCGCTGCCGGACGGTCGGCACGCGGCCGTGATCGGGGCACCGGGCACCGGCAAGACGACGACGCTCGCGCGGCTGGTCGCCGCGCGGCTCGGTCGTGCCGACGGGATCTCCCCGGACGGGCACGCCGGCGTGCTCGCCCTCACCTCGTCGCGGACGGCGGCCACCGCGCTGCGTGACCGGCTCGCGGCCTCGGTGGAGCGTGCCGTCCCCGGTGCGCTCGCGCGGACCGTGAACTCCCTGGCGTTCCAGATCGTCGCGCACGCCGCGGCCGTGCAGCTGCAGGAACCGCCCCACCCTCCTCACCGGTGGCGAGCAGGACCGCATCATCGCCGACCTGCTCGACGGACACGAGCTCGACGGCACCGGCCCCGACTGGCCGGCACCCATCACGGCGGTGGTCCGCGAGCGCGCCGGGTTCCGCACGGCGCTCCGCGACGTCATGATGCGTGCGGTGGCCGCCGGCGTCGAACCCGAGGACATGCGCGAGCTCGGGGACGACACCGGGCGTCCGGAGTGGCGGGCCGTCGGGGACTTCGTGGACGAGTACCGCGCGGCCGTGACCGCCTTCCGCGCCACCAGCCTCGACGCGGCCGAGCTCGTGGCGTACGCCACCGCGGCCGTCCTGCGCGGGCAGGTCCCGGCGAGCGTCGCGGCACTCGGCTCGTCGTCGTGGACGACACCCAAGAGCTGGTCGAGGGCGAGATCGCACTGCTCGGGGCCCTCGCACGGTCCGGCGTGCAGGTCGTGGCGTTCGGCGACCCGGACATCGCCGCCTCGGCGTTCCGCGGTGCCGAGCCCGACGTCCTGGGGCGGCTGGCGGTGCGGCTCGGCGTCGACCGCGTGGATGACGTCGTGCTGACGACGGTGCACCGGTACCCCGAGCCGATCCGGGCGCCTCGTCGCCGGCATCACCGCGCGCATCGGCACGGCCGCTGCCGGACGGCAGCGCACGGCGACGGCGACGACGGAGGACGCCCGCCCCGACGCCGTGGTCCACCTCGAGGGCGCGAGCCGCGCGGCCCTCGTCGTCGCGGTCGCTCGGCGGCTCCGCGAACACCGGCTGCTCGACGGCGTGCCGTGGCACCGGATGGCCGTCGTGACCCGCAGCGGCGCCGCGATCCCCGAACTGGTCCGGGCGCTCTCCGTGGCCGAGGTCCCGGCGACCGCCGGCGCCGCGCCCGTCCGTCCCCGCGACGACACCGCCGCCCGGTCGCTCCTCGACGCCGCTGCCGTGGCGCTCGGGGTGCTGCCGCTGGACGCGGTCCTCGCGACCGCCTTCGCGACCGGTCCGCTCGGTGGCCTGGACACCCTGGCGATGCGCCGACCCTCGGCTCGCGCTGCGTCGCGAGGAGCTCGCCGGCGGGGGCAGTCGCACGCCGACGAACTGCTGGTCGACGCACTCGGGGCGCCCGAGCGGCTCGCGACGGTCGACGCCGGGTTCGCGCGGCGGGCGACCCGGCTCGCACGGAGCCTGGTGCAGGCACGGGCCGACGCCGGCCGACGCCAGCATCGAGGAGATCCTCTGGGGGCTCTGGGAGCGCAGCGGACTGGCCGGCAGCTGGGGTGCGCAATCCGCATCCGGTGGGGGTCGGCGGCCGAGGCCGACCGCCACCTCGACGCCGTGGTCGGGCTCTTCACCGCGGCGAAGCGCTTCGTCGAGCGCACGCCGGACGCCCCGGCCCGGGTGTTCGTCGACGACCTGCTCGGCTCCGACCTGCCCGAGGACTCGATCGGTCCCGACCGGACCGCGGGTCAGGTGCGCGTGCTGACCCCGTCGGCGACCATCGGCCTCGAGTGCGACGTCGTCGTCGTCCTCGGGTTGCAGGACGGCGTCTGGCCGAACACCCGGGTGCGGGGCAGCCTGCTCGACCCGGACGGCTTGGTCCGGGCGGCGGCGGCATCGACCACGCCGCCGTCGACGACCGCCGCCGCCGTGATCGCCGACGAACTCCGGCTCTTC
Organism: Curtobacterium sp. AC273; assembly: GCF_979253735.1. Lineage (NCBI taxonomy): Bacteria > Bacillati > Actinomycetota > Actinomycetes > Micrococcales > Microbacteriaceae > Curtobacterium > Curtobacterium sp. AC273. The sequence goes on from NZ_CEEDDU010000008.1 coordinate 95,797, forward strand.
GCGCGGGCCGCCTCGCGCGCCACCACCCAGGTCGTCATCGGCACGGTCGCGAACGACGACGAGGCTCCATCGCCGTTCGTGCGCCTCGTGCCGGTCCCGCCCGACCGCCAGCCGACCGCCCACCCGTTGTCCCTGCGCGGTCTGGCGGGTTCGCTCCGGCGCCGGGTCGTCGCGTGGGCGACCACGAGGCCGCCTCGGCACTCGCGCGCCTGTCCGAGGCCGAGGTACCGGGGGCGTCGCCGGACGACTGGTACGGCCTGGCCGAGCCCTCGACCGAGACGCCACTCGTCGACCTCGACGCCGAGCCGCTCCCCGACCCGGACGACCCCGAGGGCGGCGAGCCGGTGGCCCTGACCGTGTCGGTGTCCCCGTCCCGCATCGGCACCTTCGAGGAGTGCCCCGTGCACTGGTTCGTGCAGACGTTCGGCGGCAGCGCTCCGAGCCCGGCGATGGGAATCGGGACGATCGTGCACGAGGCGATGGAGCACGCGACCGAGGTCGACGTCGAGTCGTTGTGGGCCCACGTGGAAGGACGCTGGGACGAGCTCACGTTCGAGTCGCCGTGGGTGGCCGACCGCGAGCGTGCGCGGACCCGTCGGATGGTCGAGGGACTGAGCGACTACCTCCGCACCTTCGCCAGTGCCGGACGTCGGCTGCTCGGTGCGGAGACGTCGTTCGCCCTCGTCACCGGTCCGGCCCGGATGCGCGGCAGCATCGACCGGATCGAGGTCGACCCCGACGGGCGCGTCAGCGTCGTGGACCTGAAGACCGGACGGTCGATGCCGAGCGAGAAGAAGGACATGCCGGAGCACCCGCAGCTCGGGGCGTACCAGCTGGCCGTCGAGGACGGCGCGGTCGAGGGCGTGCCCGCCGGGTCCGTGATGGCCGACGCCCGCCTGGTGTTCGTGCAGAACCCCCGCGGCGGACACGCGTTCTCCGAGCGCACCCAGCAGGCGTTCGACGCCGACGCCCGTGACGCCTACCGCGAGCGACTGCACACCGTCGCCCCGGGGGATGGCCGGCCGGACGTTCCTGGCGAACGTCGACGGCCACTGCGAGAAGGCCCGGACCGGCGTCGAGCGCCGGATCCACGTCGTCGGCGAGGTGACCTGGTGAACGAGGAACAGGTGATCGAGCCCTCCGCGCCCGCGCCCGCGGCCTGGACCGGCGACCGCGCCCGCAGTCGCGAGCGGGCCGCTGCACGACGCCGACACCATCGCGGACGCCCTCGGCCGCCCGCGTCCTACGGCCCAGCAGCGCGCCGTGATCGAGTCGCCGCTGCAGCCCGCGCTCGGTGGCCGGTGCCGGCAGCGGAAGACCGAGACCATGGCGTCCCGCGTGGTGTGGCTGCTCGCGAACGGCATGGTCCGCCCCGACGGGATCCTCGGACTCACCTTCACGCGCAAGGCCGCCGGCGAGCTGTCGGTCCGCATCAACGACCGCATCCGCGCGCTCGAGGACGTCGGACTGCTCGACGCCGGCGACGCGTTCGAGGCCCCCACGGTGTCCACCTACAACGCCTTCGCGAACTCCGTCTTCCGCGAGAACGCGTTGCTGGTCGGCCGCGACGGCGAATCGCAGGTGCTCACCGAGCCGTCCGCGTGCAGCTCGCCCGCCGGGTGGTCGTCAGCGCGCGCGACGACCGACTGGCCGGACTCGACCGCGACGTCGACACGGTGACCGCGGCGGTCGTGGCGCTCGCCGGAGCGGTGTCCGAGCACCTGGTCGAGCCCGAGCGACTGCGTCGGTTCGCGATCGACTTCGCCGGCCTGCTCGAACCGCCCGGCAGCTCCCGGGGCGGCACCCCGTACAAGGCCGTCACCGACGCCGTCGCCGCGATCGGCGCCCTCGAACCGCTCGTCGACCTGGTCGAGGAGTTCCGTCGGCAGAAGGTCGACCGCGGCTTCGTGGAGTTCTCCGACCAGATCGCGCTGGCCCTCGCCGCGGCCGAGTCGGCCCCGGTCGAGCGTGGTCACGACCTGCGGCAGCGCTACAAGGTCGTGCTGCTCGACGAGTACCAGGACACCTCGGTCGTGCAGACCCGGTTCCTCGCCCGACTGTTCCGCGGACACCCGGTGATGGCCGTCGGCGACCCGCACCAGTCCATCTACAGGCTTCCGCGGCGCGAGTGCGGCGAATCCTCGCCCGGGTCCCCCGCGACTTCGGCGAGCCCGAGCGGGGGGAGCGACCGGCCACCTCCTCGCGCTCTCGATCGAGCTGGCGGAACCCCGTCGACGTCCTCGCCGGGGCGAACGCGGTCGCCGCGCTGCTGTCCGAGGCCTCCGAGGTCGACGTCGAACGGCTCGTCCCCGCGCCCTCGGGCGACCGTGCCGGCAACGTCCATGCGGTGTTCCCGGAGACCCTCACCGGAAGAGGCCGCAGCCGTTCGCCGAGAGGTTCGACCGAGCGTCGCGCCGCCGACCTGGGCGGGTCGCTCACGCCCGCTGCGTGCGCTCCCGGAAAGGACCTCGCCGCCTTCGCCAAGGGCTGCGCCCGGCGATCCGCGCCGCGTGCCGCTGCCGACGTGCGTCGGGACGGGCAGGCCTGCTCAAGCGGCCCGGAGATCGTCGATCCCGACGCGCGCCCGCGAGTGCCTCCACGACCGGCCCGCGGGCAACGACCTGATCCGGCTGCCGCGCCGGGGCGCGGTGGCGGATCGCCATGGCGGACATCGCCGCCCTGCACGCCCTCGCCCGGTGCGGCTGTTCGGCCGCGACCACACGCAGCAGCGCCTCGACGACGACTCCTCACCGCGGCGTTCCGGGCGCCGGTCGCGGCGGGGAGCACGGGTCGATCGTCGACGCGCTCGACTTCGTCGCCACGGCACCTGACCAGCACGGCGCCCTGCGGAGATCAGCGACGTCGGTCGCCGCCGGATGCGCGAGCTCGGGCAGCAGCTCGCGTCGCTGCGATCGCGTGCCGCGGGTGACCTCGTGGACTTCGTGACCCTGGTCGTGCAGGAGATGCGCCTCGACATCGAGGTCGCCGCCCACGAGCAGGGCAGTCGTTCCTCGACGCGTTCATCGACGAGCTGGCCGGCTTCGTCACGACCGACGAGCGCGCCGACCTCGGAGCCTTCCTCGGCTGGATCGACGCCGCCGCCCGCCGTGACGACATGGGCCCCCGCCCGAGGAGCCCGAGGCCGGCACGGTGCAGATCCTGACCATCCACGGCTCGAAGGGCCTCGAGTGGGACGCGGTCGCGGTGCCGCGCCTGGTCGAGGTGCGCTGCCGGCCCGTCCGCAGGAGGGCTCGTCCGGCTGGATCGGCTTCGGGCGGCTGCCGTACGAGTTCCGCGGCGACGCCGAGGAGCTCCCGCGGCTCGACTGGCGCGGGCACGACAACCAGAAGGACGTCACACTCGCGATTGACGCCTACAAGGAGCAGGTGAAGGCCCGCAACGAGGACGAGGAGCGCCGGCTGACCTACGTGGCCCTGACCCGCGCCAAGCACGACCTGCTCGTGAGCGGGTCGTTCTGGGCGGGGGGGGTCCGGCCGACCGAGCCGAGCCGGTACCTCCGCGACCTGGTCGAAGCGGGTATCGTCGACGCTGCGGCGATCCCGGACACCACCGAGCACGAGGAGAACCCCCTGGGCGACGCCGGCGCCACCCAGTCGTGGCCGCACGTGCCGTTCGGGCACCGCGCCGCCCGGGTCGTCGCCGCTGCCGACCGGGTGCGGAACGCCAACCCCGGCGCCGCCGGCCGGTTCGCCGCGGACATCGACCTGCTGCTCGCCGAGCGGACCGCGAACCGCAGCGCCCGGCACCGGGTCGTCGTCCCGCACCGCGTGCCCGCGTCCGGCTTCAAGGACTACCTCGCCGAGCCCGACGCCGTGGCCGAGCGACTCCGCCGGCCGATGCCGGAACGGCCGTACCGCGCGACCCGGCTCGGCACGCTCTTCCACCAGTGGGTCGAGCAGCGCGCTCCGGAGCGGCGGCTCGCTCGAGACGCTCGACGTCTGGGACGGCGAACTCGACCTCGACGTCGACGACGTGGTGGACGCGTCGACGGACGCGGCGGTCACCGACGACGACGCACGACGGCTGGCGGACTTCCAGGCGACCTTCGCCCGGTCACGGTGGGCCGGACTCACCCCGATCGAGGTCGAGCGGGAGATCCACATCCCGTTCCTCGGCCACAGCGTCGTCTGCAAGCTGGACGCCGTCTACGAGATCGACGGCCGGGCCGAGGTCGTCGACTGGAAGACCGGCAAGGCGCCGAAGGGTGCCGACGACCTCGCGAAGCGGCAGCTGCAGCTCGCCCTGTACCGGGTGGCGTACGCGGAGTTCACCGGGCGGCCGACTCGACGAGGTCGACGCGGTGTTCTACTTCGTGGCCGACGACCTCGAGGTCCGGCCCCGCGAACTCCTCGACCGCGCCGGTCTCGAGCAGGCCTGGCTCAACGCGATCGGCTGAGCGCGATCGGCTGAGCGCGCGCGGGTGCGACGCGACCAGCTGCGGGGCCTGGAGGCGCGTGGCGGGCCCGCACCGCGCCTCCCGGCCGGGCAGACGGGTGCGTCTCGACCACCCGACGGTCACGACGGGCGGATGGTCCCGTCAGCCGTGCCGACGCTCGGTCGACGACAGCAGCTGCTCGACCTCGCCGATCTCCATCGTCTCCGGGGAGACGGACTGCAGCCGGGGCGGCGCTGGGCGCGTGCACCGCGTCGACCAGCCGGTGCATCATCGCGACCGCGTCGTCGACGACCTCGGTGCTCTTCGCCTGGACGCCGTGCAGCAGCCACTGCGCGGTCTCGAGCTCGTGGTGCACCCGTGCGCGCTGTGCGAGCTGACGGTCACGGCCGCCGCCGTTGGCCTCGTACGCGCTGAGGACCGTGTCGAACGCGTCCTTCCGGCCGGCGAGCACCCAGGCGAGGTCCTTCGCCGGGTCGCCGAGCCGCAGCTCGCCCCAGTCGATGACCGCGGACACCGCGTCGCCCTCGACGAGGATCGTCTCGGTGCCGATCGAACCGTGCACGACGGTCGGCGTGAACTGCCAGAGCTGCTGGTCGCGGGCGGCACCCTCCCAGCGCTCCTTGGCGCGGCAGGCACGAGCTTCGTGGCGACCGCGCGGTCCATCACGGAGACGGCGGAGCGCAGCACCTCGAAGGGCGTGAGCGACGGCAGCCCGGCGTCGGTGACGAAGCTCGTGGGCAGCTGGTGGATCGCGGCGATCGCCCGGCCGACGCTCGTGGCGAGCTCGGGGCGCTCGACGAGGGTCCCGAGGGTCGGGTGCGAGCCCGGCAGGTAGGTGGTGACGATGGCGCGGGTCGAGCCGATCGGCGCCTGGCCGCGGTACTCGGCCACGTCGAACGGGAGGCGCGTGCGGATCCCGGCGCTCAGCGCGCGGATCGCGACGAGGTCGGCCGACTGCCGGGCCTCGGCCCGCTGGTTGCGTGGACGGCGGATCGCCGTCCAGCGCCGCCGGCGTCGCGGAGGACGGCCGATTCGTAGTCCCCGGACGCCGCCGAGCCGAGCGTGCGCGTGCCCGTGACGACGAGACCGGGGACGGCCGTGGTCGCCAACGCGGCTAGAGTGAACTGGGATCCCGCCAGCACATCGAGGTAGGTCCGCAGACCGCGGTCGAGCGTGCGCCACGCTGGCCCCCGCGTCGGCCGGAGCGGGCGGTGTCCCGCACTCGCCCGACCAGATCCGACCCGAGGAGCCCCCTGCCGTGACCGTCGAGTTCGCCAGCCGGCTGCCCCTCTCCCGAAACGAACTCGACCGCGACGGCGAGTTCCGCGCGACCGCCGACCTCGACCGGGTGCTGCGGGACGACCCCTGAGACGCGGCTTCCCGCCCGTGCGGGTCGGAGATGCTCCGGAACGCGGACGGCACGCTGCGGTTCGTCACGGCCGCCGAGGTCCCGGCGGACACCGTGACCCTCTACCTCGGCCGCGCGGTGTCCGACGCCCCCGGACGCGCCTGCCGGCACCCGCTTCGTCGCCGCCTTCGTCGACGCGGCGACCGCGACCGCGATCGAGCCGGACGACGACGCGTGAGCCTCCGGATGGTTCGGCACCGAGCTGTCCGCGCGCGACCAGGGGCTGGCGGTCGAGGCGGTCGCCATGGCGAACTGGCACGCCGTCCACGGGTTCTCCCCGCGCACCGGCTCGCCCACCGACGTCGTCACCGGCGGCTGGGTCCGCCGTGATCCCGAGGGCCACGAGCACTTCCCGCGCACCGACGCCGCGATCATCGTCGGCGTGACGGACGCCGACGACCGCATCCTGCTCGGCCTCGAACGCCGCGTGGGACGCGAACCGGTACTCGCTGCCGGCGGGCTTCGTCGAGCCGGGGGAGTCCCTGGAGGACGCCGTCCGCCGCGAGGTCCTCGAGGAGTCCGGCGTCCACGTGGAGGAGCCCGAGTACCTGGGGTCGCAGCCGTGGCCGTTCCCGGCGTCGCTCATGGTCGGCTTCCGGGCCCGCGCCGTCGACGGCGACCCGACGACCGCGCGACCCGACGGCGTGGAGATCCTCGACGTCCGCTGGTTCTCCCGCCAGGACGTCCGTGAGCGCGCCGGGGACACCCTGCTGCTGCCCGGCCGGACGTCGATCGCCCGCGCCATCATCGAGGAGTGGTACGGCGGGCCGCTGGACCTGCCGTGATCGACCCCGTGCGCGGCGGCGCTGCCCGCGGTGCCGGTCCTGCCCGTGGTGACGGCGGCGCGCTGCCGGTGCCCGCGCTGCCGGTACCCGCGCTGCCGGTGGTGGCGCTGCCGGTGACGTCCGCCCACCGTCGCCGGACGAGCCCTCGCCGCCCTCGACGCCGAGCAGCAGACCGTCGCACGCACCCTGCTCGGCCCCGTCGCCGTCCTCGCCGGCGCCGGCACCGGCAAGACCCGCGCGATCACCCACCGCATCGCGTACGGCGTCGCGACGGGGACCTACGCCCCGAACCACGTCCTCGCGCTGACCTTCACGACCCGCGCCGCGGAGAACTCCGCTCGCGGCTCCGCACGCTCGGCGCCGGCACCGTGCAGGCGCGCACCTTCCACGCCGCGGCGATAGCGCAGCTCAGCTTCTGGCCGGACACCGTCCTGCGGCCACGCCCGCGCGGATCGTCGAGTCGAAGGGCCGGATGATCGTGCACGCGGCCGACACGGTCGGCTTGCAGGTGGACGCCTCGAAGCTGCGCGACCTGGCCGGCGAGGTCGAGTGGCGCAAGGTGCAGATGCTCTCGTACGAGGAGCTACGAGGCCGCGGCGGCCGAGCGCGTGATGCCGCGGGACACCCCGCCGCGCCGGGTGCTCGACCCTCGCTGCGCGCGCGTACGAGCAACTCAAGGACGACCGGCGGCAGATCGACTTCGAGACGTCCTGCTCGCCACCCTCGGCATGGTCGAGTCGGAACCCCGCGTGGCCTCGTACGTCCGGCAGCAGTACCGGTTCTTCGTGGTCGACGAGTACCAGGACGTCTCGCCCGTGCAGCACGACCTGCTGCGGCGTGGCTCGGCGGTCGCGACGACCTCTGCGTGGTCGGCGACGCCAGCCAGACCATCTACCTCGTTCGCCGGCGCCTCGAGTCGCTACCTGCTCGGCTTCGGGTCGGAGTTCCCGCGCGGGTCGGTGGTGCGGCTCGAGCGGAACTACCGGTCCACCCCGGAGGTCGTCACGCCGCGAACGCGCTGATGCGCGGACAGCCCGGCGCGCTCGACCTCGTCGCCCAGCACCCCGAGCCCGGACCTGAGCCCGTCGTGATCGCCTGCGCCCACGACGGCGAGGAGGCGCAGACGGTCGCCCGACGGATCGCGGAGCTCGTCGGCGGCGGTGCGGCGTACGGTGACTGCGCCGTGCTCTACCGGCTCGGCGCCCAGTCGGCGGCGATCGAGTCGGCCCTCGGCCGCGCGGGCATCCCGTACCGGGTGCAGGGCGGCAGCGGTTCTTCGACCGTCCCGAGGTCAAGCTCGCGGTCCACCACATGCGCGGCGAGGCGTCCGGCAGACTCGACGACGAACTCACCCGGCGGGTCGGCCTCGCGCGGCGGTCAGCGGGTGGACCCCGACCCTGCCCGAGGGCACCGGCGCGGTCCGCGAGCAGTGGGAGGCGCTGCAGGCGATCATGGGCCTTCGCCGAGGACGTACCGGCCGGGGCGACGATGCAGCAGTTCACCCAGGACCTCGTCGACCGCGCTGCGACGCACCACGAGCCCGAGCTCGACGCCGTCACGCTGGCCACGCTGCACTCGTCGAAGGGCCTGGAGTGGCCGAACGTCGTGGTGATCGGGGCGGCCGAGGGCCTGCTGCCGATCTCGTAGGCCACCGCTGACACCGCGGTGGACGAGGAGCGCCGGCTGTTCTACGTCGGCCTGACCCGTGCCCGCCGCTCGGTGACGATCACGTGGTCGCGACTGGGTTCCACGCGTGGGGCGCCCGGGCGGCGAGTCGGTTCCTGCAGCGCTCGGCACGCACACCGCGGATGGTCGGCACCGGCTGGAGGCTGACCGACAGGTCGTCGCGCGAACACCAGCTGCTCGGCCCGCGGTCGCTGTGTCGTGCGGGGGAGCCGCTCGACGAGCAGGCGGGTGGCAGCGACCGCGACCGCCGCGATCCGGTAGGGCGAGAGCGGTGCCACCGGTCGGCCCCAGACCTGCGCGGCGATCGCCGGCCACGCGGGGTCCTCGTCGGCGCGCGCGTACTGACGCACTGCAGGCAGGGGCCGGCGCCGGGGACGACGAACGGGCCGACGCGGACCCGACCGTCCCCGACGACGACCGACAGGTGCGGCACGCCCCGGCGCGTCCACGCCGCGCGGAGCGCCGGGTCGACGACGTGGTCGGCGACGACGACGGCGAGCCGCGGTTCCTGCTCGGGCAGGACAGACCGGGCTGCCGCGGGGAGCCCGGGTGCGGGCGACCGTCACGCCCTCGCCGGAGAGGAGCTCCGCCAGCGCGTCCGGCAACGCACCGGTGCCGTGCACCTCGACACGGGCGAGGGTTCCGGCAACACGTCGACGACGGCCGGGGACGCTGCACCGAGGATGCGGGCGGCGACCTCCGGCGGAGCACCTGGTCGTCGCAGCGACACCGGACAGGGCATCACGGCCGGTCTCGCGGCGCAGCGCGCCCGTGGAACCGTTCCTCAGCGGTGGTCGGGACGGCCACGACGCGCGCGGCGGGTCGACCCCGAGCTGGACGGTGGCCGGGTCACGCCAGACGAACTCGAGCGTCGGATCGATGCGGATGCCCAGGCCCCCACGCTGGCGGACCGGGCCGTCTGCGTGGGGCGCCGGGTGCCGATCTGTGGAGAACCGGAGGACTACCGGGACCCAGCGTCGCCATCGTCGCCGGTCTCGTCGACGTGGCCGCCCTCGTCCTCGCGGGGACGGTCGCCGGTCGTGTCGTTGAGCAGGTCCTCGAGTGCCTTGTCGAACTCGTCGTCCTCGGCGGAGCGCCCGGGGTTCCGCAGCCGGAGCACGAAGGCCTCCGGAGCGTCGATGTCCTCGGAGGTCGGGACGGCGTCGAAGTGCGACCAGAGCGCGTCACGCTGCTCGGCGCCGAGCTCGTCGGTGAGGTGCTGCCACACTCGCCGCGGCCTCGCGCAGACGACGGGGACGCAGCTCCAACCCGACGAGGGTGGCGAACGCGGACTCGCCGACCGCCGGCCGCACGACGTCGGCGGACCATCTCCGCGATCGCGCCGGACTTCGGCAGGCGTGCGGTGGCCGCGGCGGTCACCGTGTCGACCCAGCCCTCGACGAGCGCGAGCATCGCCTCGAGGCGGGCGAGCGCTGCCTCTTGTTCGTCGGTGCGGGGCGGGATGAGCGCGCCGGAGGCGAGCGCGTCGCGGAGCTGCTCCTGGTTCGTGGGGTCGATCTCGGACGCGAGTTCCTCGACCCGGTCGAACGGGATGTGGATGCCCCGCGCGTAGTCGGTGATCGACGAGATGATGTGCAGCCGGAGCCAGCGCGCGGAGCGGAAGAGCCGGGCGTGCGCGAGTTCTCGGACCGCCAGGTAGATGCGGACCTCGTCCTCGGGGACGTCGAGGCCCTCGGCGAACTCGGCCACGTTCTGCGGCAGGAGTGCGGCGACCTGCTCGTCGAGGAGCGGCACGCCGACGTCGCCGCCGGACACGACCTCCTTCGAGAGCTGCCCGACGACCTGGCCGAGCTGGATCGCGAAGAGCGCGCCACCGACGCCGCGCATCGCCTTCGACACGTCGCCGAGCATCGCCTTCAGCTGCTCCGGGGCGCGCTGCTCGATCGCCTCGGTCAGGGCGTTGGCGATGCTCAGGGCCACCGGCTCGGCGATCTGCGCCCAGACCGGAGTGGTCGCCTTCGCCCACTGCTCGCGGGTGTACAGGCTCGGGGTCGCGGTGAGTTCGGCGACCGTGGTCGCCTCGTCCAGCCAGAGGGCGGCGACCTGGAACGCCTGGTCGGAAGCCTGCGACGTGGCGGGATCGACGGGTGCCCGCCGTCCCGCGCGATGGCGGTGGCGCGCTCGGCGGCCACGGAGAAGTCGATGCCGTCCCCGCCGGACTGCGCGGCACGCTGCAGCTGGCTCATGAGGTTCGCCACGAAGGCCGGGTCGTTCGGCGAGGCCGGCGGCACCGGCGAGCTGCGACGGGTCGATCTGGCCCTCGCCGGACAGGAGCTTCCCGGAGCATCTCCTGGAAGTCGTCGTCCGGCCCCGGCTGCGGTTCATCAGGCATGACGACTACGCTAATCGCTGCTCACGGGGCCGCACCTGGGACGCCCCCGTGGGAACGCCCGAACTGCTGCGCCGAGGGCGAACACCCCGCTCCTGGAAGGACGTCCGTGACCCTCTTCGCCGCCGAGCCCCGTCGCCGTTCGCGCACCCGGACGGTCGGGTGGGCGTTCGTGATCGGCGCCGTGGTCCTCGGGTTGCTCGCGAGCATCCTGCCGAGCCCGTACCTCATCGAGGTTCCAGGCCCCGTGTACAACACCATCGGCACGCAGAAGCAGGGCACCGGCAAGGACGCGAAGGACGTCGAGCTCATCCAGGTCAGTGGACACCCGACCTACCCGACGGCGGGCGCGCTCGACATGCTCACGGTGGGGATCCAGGGCGACGCCACGAACCGGCCGTCCTGGACGAGCGTGATCCGTGCCCTGTTCAGCCGCTCGCAGGCGGTCATCCCGGCGGAGGCGATCTACCCGACCGGCACGACGACGGACCAGGTGAACCAGCAGGACGCCGCCGACATGCAGCAGTCGCAGCAGTCCGCGGTCGCCGCGGCGCTCATCCAGCAGGGCTACGAGCTGCCGACCGACCTCGAGGTCGGGACCGTCCAGAAGGGCTCGGCGGCCGACGGGGTCATCGAGGAGGGTGACGTCATCCGGTCGTTCGACGGCACCTCCCTCACGACCAACGCCGATGCGACGACGCTGCGGGAACTCGTGGCGAAGCACGGCACCTCCGGGCCGGCCACCGTCGTCGTCGAGCGCGACGGCTCCGAGAAGACGGTCGAGCTCACCCCGCGCAGCGAGCAGGGCACCGCGCTCATCGGCGTCGGCGTGACCGAGCAGTACGACTTCCCCTTCACGGTCTCCATCAAGTTGCAGGACGTCGGCGGACCGTCCGCCGGCATGATGTTCGCGCCTCGGGATCATCGACGAGATCACCCCGGGCAAGCTCAACGGCGGCAAGCACGTCGCCGGCACCGGCACCATCAGCGCCGACGGCGAGGTCGGTGCGATCCGGCGGCATCCGTCAGAAGCTGTACGGGGCCCGCGACGCCGGCGCGACCGTGTTCCTGGCACCCGCCGACAACTGCGGCGAGGTCGTCGGCCACGTCCCGGACGGACTCGACGTCTACAAGGTGTCCACCCTCGACCAGGCGGTCACCGACCTGCAGACGATCGCCTCCGGGAAGAGCACCGCGAAGCTCGCGCGCTGCACGTCGTAGGGCCGGCCACGCGGTCCACGCGACGCGCGTGCGGGTCGCGATCCGTCCCTCCAGGCGGTCTGACGGGAGGCGCGGGTCGCCTTCCTGAGTCGCCGTACAGTTTCAGACGAGGTCGGGCCACATAAGATCGATGCACTGACGGCCCGCCGCGCCGGGCCCGCCGGTTCGACACGTCTGGAGCACATCAAGTGACGACAACCTCGTCCACCTCGGGTTCTTCTCCTTCCGGGCGGCGATCGCCGCGGGTCCCGATCGTGGTCACGATCATCGTGCTGGCAGCACTGGTGATCGCCTTCTTCATCTTCGCCAGCCTGTACACCGACTACGCGTGGTTCGCGCAGCTCGGCTTCCAGCAGGTCCTCACCACGCGGTGGATCGCCGGGACACTGATGTTCCTGGCCGGCTTCCTCGGCATGGCGGTACCCGTGTACGCGAGCATCGCGATCGCGTTCCGGTTCCGGCCGGTGTACGCAAAGCTGAACTCGCAGCTGGACCGCTACCAGCAGGTCATCGAGCCGCTGCGGCGTGCCGTGATGATCGGCATCCCGGTCGTCCTCGGCATCTTCGCCGGACTGGTCGACCGCGGGGCGCTGGAGCATGGTGCTCGAGTACTTCAACCGGACGCCGTTCGGCAAGACCGACCCGCAGTTCGGGCTCGACATCGGCTTCTACGTGTTCGAGCTGCCGTTCTGGCGCTCGATCGTGGCGTACTCGTCCGCCGTCGTGCTCATCGCCGGCCTCGCCGCGCTCGCCGCCTGCTACCTCTACGGCGCGATGCGCTTCGGCGGTCGCGAGGTCCGCATCTCGAAGGCCGCGCGGGTCCAGCTCGGCGATCACCGCGGCCGTCTACATCGCCCTGCAAGCCGTCAGCCTCTGGCTCGACCAGTACGCGGCGCTGACCAAGTCGAACTCGCTCATCACCGGTGCCCAGTACACCGAGGTGAACGCGGTCATCCCCGGTCGCGAGATCATGGCCGGCATCGCGGCGATCGTCGCGATCCTGTTCATCGTCACCGCGGTCATCGGCCGCTGGCGCATCTCGATCGTCGGGACCGGGCTGCTGCTCGTCGCGGCGATCGTCATCGGCGGCATCTACCCGTGGATCGTCCAGCGCCTGCAGGTGAAGCCGTCCGAGCGCACCTTCGAGTCCGCGTACATCGAGCGGAACATCAAGGCCACCCGTGACGCGTACGGCGTCTCCGGCGTGCAGGAGCAGAACTACGACGCCACGACCGAGGCGAGCTCCGGCGCCCTCGCGCAGGACGCCCAGACCACGGCGAACATCCGCCTGATCGACCCGAAGATCGTGTCCGACACGTTCAGCCAGTTGCAGCAGTACCGGCAGTACTACCAGTTCCCGGACGAGCTCGACGTCGACCGCTACGACGTGAAGGGCGAGACCGAGGACACCGTGATCGCGGTCCGCGACATCGACCTCGACGGCCTCAGCTCGCAGGCCAACACGCCGTACAACCGTGCGTTCCGTGTACACCCACGGCTACGGCGTCACCGCGGCCTTCGGCAACCAGCGCGCGAGCGACGGCAAGCCGGTGTTCCTCGAGTCGGGCATCCCGTCGAACGGCGCCCTGGGCGACTTCCAGCAGCGCGTGTACTTCGGCGAGACCTCGCCGGCGTACTCGATCGTCGGTGCGCCGAAGGGCTCGAAGAACGTCGAGCTCGACTACCTGTCCGGCTCGGACGACGACAACGGCGGCAACGCCACGACGACGTACGCCGGCAACGGTGGTCCGAGTCTCGGCAACTTCTTCAACCGCCTCGTCTACGCGGCGAAGTTCCAGTCGGAGCAGATCCTGCTGTCGGACGCGGTGAACAAGGACTCGCAGATCCTCTACGACCGCGACCCGATCGCGCGCGTGCAGAAGGTCGCGCCGTACCTGACGACCGACAGCGACGCGTACCCGGCCATCGTCGACCACCGCATCCAGTGGGTCGTCGACGGCTACACGACGAGCGACGCCTACCCGTACTCGCAGAGCCAGAGCCTGTCGGACAGCATCGCCGGCGCCGAGAGCTCGGCGTACCGCACCGACCAGGTGAACTACATCCGGAACTTCGGTGAAGGCCACCGTCGACGCGTACACGGGCAAGGTGACCCTCTACTCGTGGGACACCAAGGACCCGGTGCTGAAGACGTGGCAGAAGATCTTCCCGACCTCGGTCAAGCCGGTGTCGCAGATGAGTGCGCAGCTGCTCGACCACGTCCGGTACCCGACCGACCTGTTCAAGGTGCAGCGGTCCATCCTCGGCACGTACCACGTGACGAACGCGAACTCGTTCTACTCGGGTGACGACGCGTGGAACACGCCGCAGGAACCGACCTCGGGGACGAACGACACGTCGGACACCGCCGACACGTCGACCACGACGAACTCGGGCACGAACGCCCTCGGCACGACCACCACGCCACGGGCGAACCTGCAGGACCCGTACTACCTCACGATGAAGGTGCCGGGGCAGGGGACCGCGTACACGCTGTACACGACCTACATCCCGCAGCAGCCGCTGGCGAACAACCGCAACGTGCTGACCGGGTACCTGGCGGTCGACTTCCGACGCCGGTGGTGCCGGCAAAGGGAAGAAGGGGTCCGGCTACGGCAAGCTCACGCTGTTGACGATGCCGAAGACGGACAACATCCCGGGCCCGGCGCAGGTGCAGAACCTGTTCAACTCGGACACCACGGTGTCGCAGGAGCTGAACATCCTGAAGCGGGGCAACTCGACCGTGAAGCAGGGCAACCTGCTGACGCTCCCGGTCGGTGGCGGGTTCCTCTACGTCCAGCCGGTGTACGTGCAGTCGACGTCGAGCGGCTCGTACCCGCTGCTGCAGAAGGTCCTCGTGGCGTTCGGCGACAAGATCGCGTTCGAGGACACCCTCGACGAGGCGCTCAACAGCCTGTTCGGCGGTGACCTCGGCGCTGCCGCGGGTGACCAGGGCGCTGCGGGCGGGTCGGACTCGGGTTCGGGTTCGGGTTCGTCCGACTCCGGGTCGTCCGACTCGGGCCTCGGATTCCGGTTCGACCGGTGGTTCGTCCGACTCCGGTTCGACGGGTGGCTCGACCGGCGGCTCGACCGGCACCGTCGACAAGGAGGCGCTGCAGAAGGCCCTGAGCGACGCCAAGCAGGCGCTGCAGGACCGTCAGGACGCCTACGCGGACAACGACCTGGTCGCCGCTGCCGAGGCTGACCAGCGCCTGCAGGACGCGATCCAGGCGGCCACCGAAGCCGAGAACGGGAACTGGCCACCGTGGCGGGGCACTCGATTTGTGCCCCGCCACGGCCCGTGTAGGCTTATCAACGTGCCGCGGGTGGGAGCAGTTCGGTAGCCTGGGCTCATAACCCAGAGGTCGTAGGTTCAACCTGCCCCCGCAACCAAGCGTCACGAAGAAGAAGGCCCCGGTCCACTGGACCGGGGCCTTCTTCGTGTGCCCGGCACCCGGCCCGCCGTGCCGCGGCGTGCCGCGTCGGACGCGCGCACTCATTCGTGGGCCCGATTCTCGGCCTGAGCGACACCTTCGGGCTCCGGAGCGCGCGAGACGTCGCTCAGCACGAGTCTCGGGCCGGCGTGCGCGAGACTCGGGCGCGGTCCGCCAGTACGCTCTGCGCATGGGCACCCTCAACGATCGCAGCGGCGGAGTTCGCGCCCGGGGACGACCCAGACGCCAACCTCGAGACCGTCCGGGCGGCAGCGGTCGACGCAGCGGCACGGGGCGCTGGTCTTCCTCGTCACGCCCGAGTACACGTCGTACTTCACGGCAGACATCGACGACCGGTTCGTGGCCGCCGCGCAGCCACTCGACGGCCCGTTCGTCACCGGCCTGCAGGACATCGCCCGCACCACCGGCATCGCGCTGGTGGTCGGCGTCGCCGAGACGGCCGATGTGCCCGACCGCTTCCGGAACACGCTCGTCGCGGTCCTGCCGGACGGGTCGATCGCCGCCGCGTACCGGAAGGTGCACTTCTACGACGCGTTCGGCTCCTCGGAGTCCGACCGCATCGAGTCCGGCGACCCGGCACAGCTGCCGGTGTTCGAGCTCGGCGGCCTCCGGATCGGCCTGGAGACCTGCTACGACCTGCGCTTCCCGGAGGTCACCCGCCGCCTCGCCGCGACCGAACACGGAGCCGCCGACGTCGTCGTCCTGCCGGCCGAGTGGGTGCGTGGTCCGGGCAAGGGAGCACCATGGCGCACGCTGCTCACCGCCCGCGCGATCGAGAACACCGTCTGGGTCGTCGGCGTCGGGCAGACCTCGCCGGTCGGCATCGGCGGATCGGTCGTGCTCGACCTCCGGCGTCGCCGTCGCCGCCGCGGAGCGCGTGCCGGGCACGCTCCTCGCGACGGTCGACACGGCCGTCACCGAGGCGGTCCGGCAGACGAACCCCTCGCTGTCGCTGCGACGCTACGACGTGGAGCTGCGCGAGCAGCCGGGAGGCGCGGCGCACCTCGCCGCTGACCTCGCGCCGCCGACGCGGGAACCAATACGGCACCTGGTGGGAATCGGGCGTACCAGGTCGGAAGTTCCGACCGGGTACGCCCGATTCGACCAGCTACGCCCGAATTGACCCGGTACGCCCGGACCGGCCGGGAGCGCCCGATCGCACCCGTTCGTCCGCCAGGGCGGGACCGGCGGGGCGGAGGTGGGGGTGCGCCTCCAGGCCGTCAGGCGCGGTCGGCGAGACCCGCGAGGCGGGCGGCAGCATCCTCGAGCACACTGCGCCGCTTGCAGAACGCGAACCGCACGAGCGAGCGGTAGCCGGCAGCGTGGTCGGGACGGACGAACGCGGAGACCGGCACGCCGACCACCCCGGCGAGCTCGGGCAGACGCAGGCAGAGCTCGCGCGCGTCGCCGTACCCGAGGGTGCGGCGTCCGCCAGGACGAAGTACCCGCCGTCCGGCCGCATGACCTCGAAGCCGGCTGCTCGGAGCCCGGCGGCGAGCAGGTCGTGCTTCGCCGAGAGCTCCGCGGCGATCCCGGTGAACACCGCGTCGGGCAGCCGCAGGCCGACGGCGACCGCGGGCTGGAACGGCGCGCCGTTGACGAACGTGAGGTACTGCTTCACGGTCGTGATGGCGTCCACCAGGGCCGGGGGAGCCGTGAGCCAGCCGATCTTCCAGCCCGTGGTGCTGAAGGTCTTCCCAGCGCTCGAGACGGTCACGGTGCGTTCGGCGGCGCCCGGCAGGGTGGCGATCGGGACGTGCGGCACGTCGAAGGTCAGGTGCTCGTAGACCTCGTCGGTGACGATGACGGCGTCGTGGCGCGCGGCGAGTTCGACGACGGTGGCCAGCACCTCGGCCGGGAGGGCTCGCCCGGTGGGGTTGTGCGGCGTGTTCACCAGGACGGCGCGTGTCCGGTCCGAGAACGCTGCCCGGAGGGTGTCCTCGTCCGAGGTGAAGTCCGGCGCCGTGAGGGGCACCGTGACGGGGTTGTTGCTCCCGTGAGTCGGATCAGGGCACTGTACGTGTCAGGCAGAAGGGCTCGAACGTAGATCACCTCGTCGCCGGGCTCGGTCGAGGGCGAGGAGCGTGGGCGGCGAGGGCCTCGGTCGCGCCGGCGGTAGTCGAGCACCCCGCGGTCGGGGTCGACCTGGCTGTCCGGTACCAGCTGCTCCTGGTGCTCGCTGATCGCCGCACGGAGGTCCGGGGTGCCGCGGCCCGGCGGGTACTGGTTGACGCTCCCGGCGGATTGCCTCGACCGCGGCGTCGAGGACCAGCGACGGGTCCGTCCTCGTCCGGGAAGCCCTGCCCGAGGTTGATCGAGCCCGTCGCCGCGGCGAGGGCGCTCATCTCGGCGAAGATCACGTCGGCGCCGGGACGTTGTCCGCACCGAGGAGCATCGCTCCCTGTGGCTGCTCGCAACCAGGGTCCTGCCCTGACGCATGCGGTTTCCCTCCGGGGGTCGACGGCATGACAAGTGCCGTCCAACCACCAGCGGGGCCGGCCCCGATGCCACCCGGGAACCCGTAGCACAGGCCACGCATAAGATCGCCTATAGGGTCGCTCGCAAGCGTCGTCAGGAGCACCGCTCATGTGCGTCCAGACAGACTGCACGAGCTTGGAAAGGAGCACGTCCAGCATGACGAACACCACGCCCAACGGGCAGGGCGACGACTTCCGTCCGGACGACTCGGCCGAACAGGCCGCCGCCGAGCACGCCTCGCCGAACGATTCCCAGCACAGGGACGACGCCTCGGACGAGCGACGCACGAGCGGACCACACCGATGTGGATCGACCCCTGCTCCCGCCAACGAGACCGACGTCATCGCGCAGCGTCGACCGACTCACCCTGATCGGACCGCTACATGGCGTCTGCCCGACGCGTGTGTCGGGAACGGACCGCCAGGGCGACGCCGGGCAGGGCCGGTACGGGCAGAGCCAGTACGGGCAGCAGCCTCGAGCGAGGGCCAGTACGGCCAGGGCCAGGGCCAGTACGGGCAAGGGCCAGAGCCAGTACGGCCAGACCTCGCAGTACGGGCAGCCGAGCCAGTACGGCCAGGGCCGGAGCCAGTCCGAGCAGCAGTCGTGGTGGCTACGGGCAGCACACCAGCCCCTACGGCGGCGCCCACGCACAGAACGGCCAGCAGCCGACGAGCCAGTACGGCGAGCAGCAGTACGGCTAGCAGGCGGGCCAGGGCCAGGGCCAGTACGGCCAGGGCGGCCAGTACGGCCAGCAGCAAGTCCGGCCAGAACCCTCTATGGCCAGAGCAGCCAGGACCCCTACGGTCAGACCGGTCAGCAGCAGTACGGGCAGCAGGCCGCCCCCATACGGCCAGCAGCCCCGCTACGGCGAGTACGCCCAGCTGACGTCCGGCCCGGCCTCGGCCTCCGAGCTACGCCAATGCCTCCGCGCAGGCTCCGGACCTCGGCCACGAGCGCCTTCGGCGACGTCGATGGCTCGAACCAGCGCAACGGCCACCTACCGGGGCGCAGCCGCCGGAGCAGCGGGTGCTGCTGAGACCACGACCACGACCCGCACGAAGCGACGGCCGCGGCAAGCTCGTCCTGCCGATCATCGTGGGCCTCGTCGTCGCCGGACTCGTCGGCGGCGCCGGATGGCTCGCTGGCTCCTCGAACGGCGGCGGCGGAATGGTCGTCGGGTCCTCAGGCTCTCGCAGGGCGGGCGGCAACCTGACGGTCAACGACTACAACAACGCGACCGGCCGCCACCGCGGTGGCCGCGCAGGCGACCCCCTCCGTCGTGACCTGCTCAACGTCTTCGTCGAGTAACGAGGCCGGCACCGGCTCGGGCGTCGTGTTCAGCATGCGACGGCTACATCGCCACGAACACCCACGTGGTGACGCTTCGACGGCGACAGCTCGAACGGCACGATCACCGTCACGGCCTCGGACGGCAAGATCTGCCTAGCGAAGCCTGGCCGGCACGGACCCGACGGTCGACCTCGCGGTCATCAAGATCGACGCGACCAACATGAAGCTGAACAGCTTCGCCGACTCTGGCCGACCTGAACGTCGTATGACGACGGCGGTCATGATCGGTGCGCCGCTCGGCTTGTCGAACACCGTCACCGACGGCATCGTCTCCACGCTGAGCCGCAGCATCCAGGTCACCCCAGAGCGCCTCAGCCAGGGCGGGCGACCTCGAACGAGGGCGGCAACGGCAGCGGCGGCCCGGTCGACTTCTGGGGCAACGGCGACAACGGCAGCAACTCCGCGTCGAACAGCACGGTGTCCCTGCCGGTCGATCCAGACCGACGCGTCGATCAACCCCGGCAACTCGGGTGGTGCGCTGCTCGACTCCAAGGGCAAGCTGATCGGGATGCATCGTCGCCATCGCCAAGCGCGGAGCAGCTCGGTCCGACTCGACGAGCCAGTCCGGCAGCATCGGCGTCGGCTTCTCGATCCCGTCGAACCTGGTCAAGCGGGTCGCGAACGAGATCAAGGACGACGGCTTGGCGACGCACGGCCTGCTCGGCGCGACCGTGGGCGACGCCGCGGACGCCAAGGCCACCCAGATGGGCGGCCTCATCAAGTCCGTGTCGTCCGGCGGCGCAGCGGCGAAGGCCGGGCTGAAGGCGGGCGACGTGGTCACGAAGATCGGTTCGGCGACGGTCTCCGACGCCACCGACCTCACGGCGCAGGTCCGCTACTTCGCCGGTGGCGCGAAGACGATGATCACCTACATCCGCGGCGGGGAGACCCGCGAGACGGACGTGACGCTCGGCACCTACAAGGGCTGACGCGGTCGGCTGATCCGATGACGGACGGGAGGCGCGGTGCCCGGCACCGCGCTCCCCGTCCGTGCGTCCGTCGGTTCTCGGGCCGCTGGTCACGTCGCCCCACCAGCCGCCGGTCGCGACGTGGGCGGGTGGCGGTCTTGATAGGCTCAGGGTCGCTCTGCGGGGCGGCACCGTCCGCGGTGCGTCCCGTGCACCCCAGCCAGGACCCCGAGGTACGCATGCAGACAGACGGACAGCTCCCTGCCGGGCGTCTCGTACGTGATGCCCGTCCTCAACGAGGTCTCCGAGGTCCGGGCAGCCGTCCAGAGTCTGCTCGACCAGGACTACGCCGGGCCGTTCGAGGTCATCCTCGCGCTCGGACCGTCGATCGACGGCACGAACGAGCTGGTGGCCGAGATGAGCGCCGCCGATCCCCGGATCCGGGCGATCGACAACCCCGTCGGGTCCACGCCCGCGGGCCTCAACGTGGCGATCCGGGCGTCGGTGCACCCTGTCGTGGTCCGTGTCGACGCGCACTCGGTCCTGCCCGCGGACTACACGCGGATCGCGGTGCGCGTGCTGCAGGAGTCCGGCGCGGACAACGTCGGCGGGATCATGCACGCCGAGGGGCGCACGCCGTTCGAGCGGGCCGTCGCGCTGGCGTACGGCAGCCGGGTCGGACTGGGCGGACCCCGCACCACGTCGGTGGGCAGGCCGGCCCCGCCGAGACCGCCTACCTGGGCGTGTTCCGCCGTGACCGCCTGTTCGAGGTCGGCCTGTTCGACGAGGGCATCAAGCGCGGCCAGGACTGGGAACTCAACCGACGGCTGCGCCAGACCGGCGGCACGGTGTGGTTCACGCCCGAGCTCGTCGTCACCTACCGGCCGCGGCCGAGTCTGAGCGGCTCGTCCGGCAGTTCGTCGCGACCGGCCTGTGGCGCGGTGAGCTCGCCCGCCGGTTCCCCGCGAACAACGGCCTGCGCTACTTCGTCCCGCCCGCCATGGTCGCCGCGATGGCACTCGGTATCGTCGCCGGTGTCGTCGGGACTCATCGGCGCCGCCCTCGGCACCGGTGCGGCCTGGAGCGCTGCTCGGCTTCGCGGTGCCCGCGGTCTACCTCGTCTTCGTCGTCCTGGGGCCGTCGCGGTCGCCCGGCGTTCGGGGCTGCCGACGCTCCTCTGGCTGCTCGTGGTGCTGCCCTGCATCCACGTCGGCTGGGGCGTCGGCTTCATCATCGGCTTCCTGACCCGGACGTCCGAACTGACCACCCACACGGGACGGTGAACTGACCCTTGACCGATGACACCACCGGTCGCGGCGACACCCGCCCGACCTCGATCGCCGAACAGCGCCGGATCACCCAGCCGGACGAGGTCCGCTCGCGGGCGAACGCCGAGCACTGGACCGCATCGCTCTACCTGCGCGACGTCTCGCCCTACCTGACGTGGGTGTTCCTCAAGACGCGGTGACCGCGAACCAGGTCACCGGCCTGATGATCCTGGTCGGCTGGAGCGTCGCCGCAGCACTGCTCATCCCGGCATCTGGGCGCAGTTGCTCGCGCTCGTGCTCGGCCAGCTCCAGATGCTCGTCGACTGCAGCGACGGCGAGGTCGCCCGCTGGCGGGGGACGCGCCTGCCCGCCGGGGTGTTCCTCGACAAGGTCGGGCACTACACGACCGAGGGGCTCTATCCCGATCGCGCTCGGCGTCCGTGCGGCGACGTGGCCGATCCACGGCGCCGACTGGATGTGGACGACGATCGGCTGCGCGCTGGGCCTGGTGATCGTGCTCAACAAGGCGCTCAACGACATGGTGCACGTCGCCCGCGCCAACGCCGGCCTCGACAAGCTCGTCGACCGTCGTGACGCCGGCACCGTCCCCTCCGGCCGACGTCTGGCGACCCCGCGCCGCGCCGCCCGCTTCCTGCCGTTCCACCGCCTGTACCACTCGGTCGAGCTCACGATCCTGGCGTTCGTCTTCGCCCTGCTCGCGCTCGTCATCGGGCACCCCCTGGCCGACCGGATCCTGGTCGGGGTGCTGCTGCCCCTCGCCGTGCTGGCGACGTTCGGGCACTTCGTCGCGATCATCTGTCGTGAAGCGGGTCCGGGGATGAGTGCCGCACGGTCCGCCGGCACGCGGTCTCCGCACCGCGAACGGCCCCGGGTGGCCGTCGTGAGCCTGTCACAGGGCACCCGGCCGGACGACCTGCGCCGCGGGCTGGAGAGCGTCCTCGCCCAGCAGGACGTCGAACTCGACGTGGTGTGCGTCGGCAACGGCTGGGAGCCGACCGGCTGCCGGACGGCGTCCGTGCGTGTCGCGCTGCCCGAGAACGTCGGGATCCCTGCGGGGCGGAACGCCGGGGCCGAGATCGTGGACGGCGACTACGTGTTCTTCCTCGACGACGACGCCCTCGGTGCCGTCGGCGACGTTCCTGCGCGACGCGATCGGCCTGTTCGAACGCGACCCGTCGCTCGGACTCGTGCAGCCGCGCGTGGTCGACCCCACCGGCGTCGCGAACCCCCACCCGCTGGATCCCGCGCATCCGGAAGGGCGAGGCCGACCACTCGTCGCCGGTGTTCTCCGTCTGGGAGGGCGCGGTCGTCCTGCCGATGGACGTCTACCGTGCGACCGGCGGCTGTGGAGCCGAGTACTTCTACGCGCACGAGGGCATCGAGCTCGCGTGGCGCGTCTGGGATGCCGGCCGCCGCACCTGGTACGCCGGTGACCTCGTCGCGAACCACCCCGCGATCGACCCGGCTCGCCACCGCGAGTACTACCGCCTGAACGCCCCAACCGCGTGTGGCTCGCACGGCGCAACCTCGCTCCGCCGTGCTCCGCCCGCTGTACGTCGGGTCGTGGGCGGCGATCCAGGTCGCGCGCTGGGTGGCGGCACCCCGACGCCTGGCCACCCTGGTTCGGCGGCGTCCGTAGAGGGCTGGACCACCGACTGCGGCCCGCGTACACGTCATGGGCTGGCTCACCATCGGCCGGATGACGCTCGCGTGGGTCGCCCGCCCGTCCGTCTGACCCCACTACCACCGACCGACCGCCGACACCGGAAGGAGGGACCATGCCGATCATCAGCGACGCGCGCACCGCCGTCCGGCTCGCCGAGCGCCTGCTCCATCGCGCCGCAGCCGCCGAGACCTCGCACGGAAGCTGCCGTCCGCACCGGTCCCGCTCCGGGCACGATCGAGATCGCGGTGTACTTCGCCGACGGCCCCGTGAACATGTACCAGGTGCGGCAGTGGTACGCACCGCTCGCCGAACTCGCCGCGAGCGCACCCGGTGGCGATCGTCTCGCGGAACCCCGGCACGATGCTGAAGCTGCTCGAGGAGTCCCCGGTGCCGGCCGCCGTCTACGCGCGCCAGGTCGTCGACCTCGAGCGTTCGTCGACGAACAGGCGCCGAAGGTGGTGCTCTACGTCAACCAAACGCCCGCAACTTCCAGATGATGCGGTACGGGCGCATGTGGCACGTCTTCGTCAACCACGGCGAGAGCGACAAGATGTACATGACGACGAACCAGTTCAAGGCGTACGACTACGCCCTGATCGCCGGTGACGCCGCTCGTGACCGGCTCGCCGACGCGCTGTGGGACTACGACCTCGACAGGCGTGCGCTCACCATCGGCCGCCCCCAGGCGGACCACTTCGCCCAGGCGCCGGGCCGTACCCGTCCGACGAGCGCACCGTGGTGCTCTACGCGCCGACGTGGAGGGCGATCGTCTCGGCCGCCGCCTACGGGTCGATCGCGAGCCGCCGCACGACCATCGCCGACCGGGTGATCGCATCGCCGCAGCACCGGCTCCTGTACCGGCCGCACCCCCGCAGCGGCGTCCGCGACGCGGCGACAAGGTCGCGCACGAGCGGATCGTCGCCGCCATCGCGCGGGCGAACGCCGCCGACCCGAGTGCCCACCACTGTACGACGACGGGCCCGAGCTCGGCTGGCAGCTCGCCGCCGCCGACGTCGCGATCAAGGACATCAGCGCGATGATCTACGACCGGTTGGCGGTCGGCAAGCCGCTCGTCGTGGACGCGGCCGGTCTTCGCCTCCGAGGCGTGACGTCGACGAGCCGCCAGTACCTCGGCGACGCGAACTGGTTGCGGGCGTCCGACGCGTCCGAGGTCGTGGCCCGCGATCACGCCGCGGCACACGACGCCCCGCCGAGCTCGCGAAGGTAGCACCTGGGTGCGACGGTACTTCGGCGACACCACGCCCGGTGCCGGGACCGCTCGGTTCCACGAGGCCGTGGAGCAGCTGCTCCGTCGCTGGGACGAGGTCGCCGCCACACACGGCGAGGCTGAGCCCCGGACCGTCCCACAGCGCCGCACAGCCGTCTCCCACGAGCGACATCCGCCACAGGTACTCGGAGCGGTCCGGCCGACGCCAGCGGACGACGACCACGCCCGTGTCCTCGGGGTCGGCGCCGAAGACCAGGATCGAGAGCCCTCGGCCGGGCTCGAGTCGACGGACGGCGAGCGGAGGCAGATAGCCGTTGCCGAGGTGGGTGAGGGTGAGACCGTTTCGACGGGTTCGTCGCCGACGTTCACCAGGCTCTAGCGGCGTGGAGCGAGGGAACGGTCGATCGTGAACGGGACTGCGTAGGCCGGTGTCGGGTGGTGATGCCGTCACGGTAGGGGGAGGGTCCGACGTCCGGGCGCTGAGTCCGACCCCGCGGCACCGACGGCTGTGGAGGGCGGGGGTGGTGGCTGGGTTGCGTGGGAGTGGCTCGGACCGTCAGAC
This sequence comes from Curtobacterium sp. AC273, assembly GCF_979253735.1. Lineage (NCBI taxonomy): Bacteria > Bacillati > Actinomycetota > Actinomycetes > Micrococcales > Microbacteriaceae > Curtobacterium > Curtobacterium sp. AC273. The sequence continues at coordinate 120,600 of NZ_CEEDDU010000008.1, forward strand.
GGCGTAGTCGGCCGAGTAGCGCGCCAGGGCTTCCTCGATCGTGCCGTCCAGGCTGTGCAGCCAGCCCTTGTCGAGGTAGAGCCCCTGGTCACAGAAGCGGCGCAGGTCCTTGTCGCGCTGTTGCGAGACGAAGAACAGCGTGCGGCCGCCGGCGAGGAGTTCCTCGATGCGCTTGTAGCACTTCTCGCGGAACCCCTTGTCGCCCACCGCCAGGACCTCGTCCACCAGGATCACGGGTTCGTCGAGCCGTGAGATGACCCCGGCGAACGCGATGCGCACCTTCATGCCGCTCGACAGGTGCTTGTAGGGCGTGTCCACGAAGTCGGCGATCTCGGCGAACTCGATGATCTCGTCGAAGGCATCACGGATCTCAGCGCGCGACATGCCGTGCAGCCCCGCGGTAGAGGTACACGTTGTCCCGGACCGACAGGTCCCCGACGAAGCCACCGGTGATCTCGATGAGCGGTGCGACCCCGGCGCCGACGTGCACCCGGCCCTCGTCCGGCAGCATCACCTGCGCGACGAAGCTTGAGGGCCTCGGACTTGCCCTGGCCGTTGCGACCGACCACGCCGATCGCCTCGCCCGGGCGGACGTCGAAGGACACGTGCCGCAACGCCTTAGAACTCGTCGGCGCGCTTCCGACGGTTGCTGCCTGCGAAGAGGTCCTTGAAGCTGCGGCTGGCCCGCCGGTTCCGCTTGAACTCGGATGCCGGCATCGCGCACGGAGATCACGGGCGCGACCGTGGCGGTGCGGTCGGTCTGCTCGGTGGCGGTCATCACAGCTCCTTGAGGGCCTGAGTGCTCGCTGTGCTGGAACACGACGAAGCCGACCCCGACGACGACCACCGTGACGACGACCGACACCGCCACCTCGAACCAGTCGAGCTGCGAGGGGAAGAACGCCGACCGGTAGATGCCGAAGATGCCGCTCAGCGGGTTGAACCCGCGAGGTCGTGCAGGCGATCCGGCAGCGCCTGCGTGCCGTAGATGATCGGGGATGGCGTAGAAGAGGAAGTGGAGCACCAGCTTGACGGCACGCTCGAGGGCGCGGAAGAACACGACGAGCGGGGCCACGATGAGCCCGGAGACCTAGACGCAGCGCGCACCTGCTGCACGATGGCCAGCGGGTAGAGCGCGAGTTCCCAGTGCACGGCGGCACCGGTGGCGATAGCGAAGATCGCGAGGACCGGCAGGCTCAGCAGGAACTCGATCCCCTTCGACGCGTTCACCCGCGCGACCCAGATGCTGCGCGGGATCGTTGTCGACCCGGATGAGCTTGATCTCCTTGATGAACGCCCGCGTCGAGTCCGGAGACGGCGCCCGTGAACCACATCCACGGCAGCAGCGCCGACAGCAGGAAGACGATGTACGGCGCTTCGCCGACCGATCCGCGGTGGAACACCTGCGTGAAGACGAACCAGTAGATCCCCGACATCACGAGCGGGTCGAGGATCGACCAGAAGTACCCGAGCGCCGACGTCGAGTAGCGGACCCGGAGGTCGCGGACGGTCAGCAGCCAGAGGGCATGACGATAGCGCCGACCGGCGCTCCGGGTCGCCGCAGGAGCGGCAGCCGCGGGCGCGGTCGGCGCACTCGCTGTGGTCACGGTTTCCTTCGGGCGGAACCGCCGAGGGTCCTGACGGCGGTTCAGGCGAACAGGTTGTTCGCGCGCTCGAGGTCCTCGGCGAAGTCGATCTCGACGGCGTACAGGTCGGAGATGTCGACCGGCGTCCAGCGTAGCCGTCCTCGCCGATGGCCGCCTCGATGCCGCCTTCGAAGTACTCCTGGTCGTCGACGCGACCGAGCTGGCGGATCAGCGCCTGCTTGTCCTGCGCGGCGATGTAGCTGATGCCCACGGCCTCGCCCAGGCCGCCCACGACCTTCTTCGACAGCTTGTGGATGAAGCCCTCGGCGTCGGACCGTGTACTTGACCTCTTCGTCGGACACCTTCTCGGTGTTGACGCTGACGAACGAGCGGTCCTCGTCGATCATGTCGGCGGCCCGGACGAGCGCACGCGGGTCGAAGACCACGTCGCCGTTCATCCAGAGGACGCCGCCCTTGCCCGTGGCCTTGAGCGCACGGAGGAGGCTCTTCGAGGTGTTGGTGGAGTCGTAGGACTCGTTGTAGACGAAGTTCGCCTCGGGGAACGCCTCGACGATGTACTCCGACTTGTAGCCGACGACGATGGTCACCGCGCGCTGGACCCGAAGGCCGCACGGATGTTGTCGAACTGCTGCTGCATGATGGTGCGGCTCGTCGCTCAGTTCGGTCAGCGGCTTCGGCAGGCTGCGCCCAAGGCGGCTGCCCATCCCCGCTGCGAGGATCACGATCTGCGTGGTCATGCTGGTCCCTTCCGGTGTCCGCCCGCGCGCCCTGGGGCACGGGCGGGCCTCGTCGAGTCTGCTCGCGGAAGGTCCGAGTTGCCCGTGAACCCGCCGTCCCTGCGGTCATTCGCAGGGTGGGATCGGCACGGGAACACCGGCCGCAGCAGGTTTCCAAGTGGTGAACACTCCGTCGTGTCCTGGTGAATGATACGGAACGACCCTCCGTCGGGGTACGTCTCCGCGCGCTTCGTGCTCAATTCGTGACCCTGTGAGCGGCCGTTCCCTCGAGGCCCGCGCAGCGTTGGTACGGTGGGGCGGTGGGAGCCGGAGCAGACGACGAGGACGTGTACGCCACGTCCGACGCTGCCTGGCTGACTGAGGACGACGCCACCGCGGCGCGGGAAGCCGCTGATGACGACATGGGGGACGGAGATGCGCTTGACGCCTCCGCTGAGGACGCGATGACCGACGACACGACGGTCACCGACACGACGACGGACGAGCCCGACACGGCGAGTACCGACACCACGAGCACCGACACGACCAGCTCCGAAGACTCCGACGCGACGTTGGCCGAGGGCGCCGCGGTCGTGGCGGCGGCGGCTACGTCCGGCTCCGGACGCCGTCCCGGAAGTCCCGCGGCGGCAAGGGACGCGCCACGCGCCTCGAGGCCGCGGGGACGACGGGAGCCGTGCCTCCAGGCCCGGACGCGCAGGACGCACCCGAGGTGAGCCAGCCGGACGACGCGGGCATCGACCCGATCGCGGACGACGACGCGGCGCCGAAGGCGAAGAAGCGCTAGGCGTCGACGAAGCGGCCCGCGACCCTGCCCAAGCAGCCGCAGCAACCCGTGGTGCTGCGGGCGAGCGGCCTCGGAAGCGCTACGGACAGATGCTCGCCGTCGACGAGGTGGACCTCGAGATCCGCCAGGGGTCGATCTTCGGTGTCGTCGGGCCGAACGGGCCGGCAAGACCACGACGCTGTCGATGGTCACGGGTCTGCTCCGTCCGGACGCCGGCAGCGTGACCGTGCTCGACCACGACGTCTGGGCCGACCCGACCGCGGCGAAGCGCGACCTCGGTGTGCTCCCGGACGGGCTCCGGCTGTTCGACCGCCTGACGGGCGCGCAGCTTCTCTACTACTCGGCGACGCTCCGGGGGCTCGACGGTGCGACCGCGCGCAAGCGCAGCGCCGACCTCGCCGAGGCGTTCGGCCTGGGCGAGGCCCTGGGCCGCCAGGTCGCCGACTACTCGGTCGGCATGGCGAAGAAGATCGCCCTCGCGGCGACGCTCATCCACTCGCCGCGGGTGCTCGTGCTCGACGAACCGTTCGAGTCCGTCGATCCCGTCAGTGCCGCGACCATCACCGAGATCCTCCGTCGCTACAGCGCGGCGGCGGGACCGTGGTGCTCTCCAGCCACTCCATGGAGCTCGTGCAGCGCACCTGCGACTCCGTCGCCATCATCGTCGGCGGCCGGGTCCTGGCGTCCGGCACCATGGCGCAGGTCCGCGGGCGCAAGAGCCTCGAGGACAAGTTCGTCGAACTCGCCGGGGGCCGCGTCGTGGCAGAGAGCATGGAATGGTTACACAGCTTCTCCGGCTGAGGGCTGACCTGCTCGCGGGCGAGGTCCGCGGCAGCGCCCGCCGGTCCGTCCTCGTCGTGCTCGGCAGCCTCGCCGGTCTGGTCGCAGCGGTCTTCGTCGCGACCGAGGTCATGCGCTGCGCGACGCCTCGGCCCGAGCTCGCGCGCTCGGTCGTCGTCCCCGTGGGGACTCTCATCGCCTTCGCGTTCACGATCGTGCCGCTCGTCGTCGGTCGGAGTGACCAGTTCGACCCGCGGCGCTTCACGGTCTTCGGGATCGGTCGGCGCGACCTCGCGGTCGGCCTCGGCGTCGCCGGCCTGCTCGGCATCCCGGTGGTGGGGGTCGCGATCGTCGCCGTCGCGCAGTCCGTCACCTGGATGCGCGGCGCCGGATCGGGTGTGCTCGGGGTCGTCGGCGGGCTGCTCGCCATCGCCACGTGTGCGCTGCTCATCCGCGTCGGCAGTGCTGTCGGGTCCGCCCTGATCGGAGCCCACCGCTCCCGCGACGCCGGTTGGCTCGTCGCGCTCGTGATCGTGGTGCTCGGCATCCCGACCGTGTCCCTGCTGCTCCGTGCCGACTGGCTCGCACCTGTCCTCCGGCGAGCCCTCAGCGCATCGCCGACGTCGCCGGGTGGACGCCGTCGGAGCGCGCGCGGGCCGTCCCCGCGGACGTCGCCAGTGGTCGGGTCGGCGAGGGCCTCGTCAAGCTCCTCGTCGCGGTCATCGTCGTCGCGCTGCCCGGCTGGCGCGGTGGGCCGTCGTCGGACGCGCTCGAGACCGTCGACGGTCGTGCACGCACCGCGGTACCGCGGCCTCGGCTGGTTCGACCGGCTCGGCTCGACGCCGGTCGCGGCCGCGCCGCGCGGGCCCTCACCTACTGGGGACGCGACCCGCGCCACCGCGCGTCGTACCCCATCATCGTGTTCGTGCCGGTCGTCGTGATCCCGCTCGGGGTCGCCGGCGTGCCGTGGCACTGGACAGCCCTGGTGCCCTGCCGCTGATGGCCCTCATCGCCGGGTTCCTGCCGCACAACGACGTCTCGTACGACAACACCGCCGTCTGGCTGCACGTGCGTCGGGAGCGCCCGGCTGGAGCGACCGCCTCGGCCGACTCGTCCCCGTCCTGGCCGTGGACTCCCCGCGATCGTCGCCGGCGCGTGGGTCTCGGCGTGGCTGTTCGGCGACCAGACCGCGTTCCCGGTGCTGATCGGCGTGAGTGCGAGCGCGCTCCTGGCCGGCCTCGGCCTGTCGAGCGTCGTGTCCGTGCTGCTGCCGTACCTGACCGTCCGTCCGGGAGACCACCCGTTCCAGCAGCCGCAGGCCGCGGGCGCGCTCGCATCGGTCGCGCAGTCGTCGATGGTCGTCGGGATCGTCGTCTGCTCCGTGCCGGCCGCGTGGCTCGCCGTGGCTCGCGTTCGTCGACGGGCCGTCGCCGTGGGCCGTGCTGACGCTCGTCGTCGGGGTGCTGGTGGGCGCCGTGGTGCTGGCGGTCGGCGTCGTCGTGGGCGGTCGGCTCTTCGACCGGCACGGGCCGGACCTGCTGGCAGCGGCGCAGCGCAATTGATCCGGGTCGCGTTCCGACGCACCGGCTGACGGCCTGGAGGCGCGTGGCGGCGCCGCCACGCGCCTCCAGGTCGCTGGTGCGCGGGTCCGTGCTGCCGTGCCGCTGCGCTGCCGCGAGGCTGTGCTGCCGTGCGTCCGCGCTGCCGCGAGGCTGTGCTGCTGCGAGGCTGTGCTGCTGCGCTCACGAGCGCGAGCGCCGCTTCGGCCGAGCGGGCGAAATGCCAGGGTGCGTGCTCCGAGTGCCCGGGTCTTTCGCCCGCTCGTCCACGCGTGGCCGGGCGACGCCCGTGTCGTTCCGGCGCCCCCGCGTGCGAGCGGGTGAAGGCGCGTGGTGCGTGCGGCGGGAGCCCTGTGAATCCGCCCGCTCGTCCTGAGCGAGGAGGGCGCCGCGGGCTGGCGGAGCAGTGCGCTTCGCGAGCGGGCGGTAACGCGGGGTGGGTGCCGCGCGCTGCCCTTGCTTTCCGCCCGCTCGTCCAGGGCGGGCGCGTGGGGCTGCCCTCGGACGCGGCGAGCGGGCGGAAGCGCGGGGTGGACGCGCCTCGGTACCTGGCGTTTCGCCCGCTCGTCCGGGGCGGGCGCGTGGGCGAGACCCCCGTCGCGGCGAGCGTGCGGAAACGCGAGGTGAGTGGCGTGGGGTGCCCCGGTATCTCGCCCGCTCGTCCGGGGCGGACGCGCGGGCGGGACTCGGACGCGCGAGCGGGCGGAAGCGTGGGTGGGTTGCGCGCGGCACCCTGGCATTTCGCCCGCTCGCGGTCGGTCGGCGGACGGGGCCGCCAGCGGGCGAGCCGGCGAGCCGGACGAGCAGGCGCGCGCGAGCGCGCGCGCGAACGGGCGCGGCGCGTACGCCGGGGGCGCACGGACTGCCGTGGGCCCGGGGGCGTCGTCACCCTTGGGGGATGAGCACGATGGAACCCGGTGGCGGCGGCCTCGACGTGATGGACCGAGAGCTCGAGAAGCTCCTCGAAGAGGAAGCGATCGAGCCGGGCGACCACGAGCGGTTCTCGCACTACGTCAAGAAGGACAAGATCCTGCAGTCGGCCCTCAGCGGCAAGCCCGTGAAGGCCCTCTGCGGCAAGAAGTGGATCCCGGGCCGCGACCCGGGAGAAGTTTCCGGTCTGGCCCGACTGCAAGGCCATCTACGAGAAGATGAAGGCCGAGCAGGCTGTCCGGCACCTCAGATGATCAGCGTGGGGATCGCGGGGTCTCCGCGCCGATCCGCAGCGTCCGCCGGCAGCTCTGCCTTCGCGGCCTTGTGGTGCGCCCGCGCTGCCTCGACCCCACGTGCGCCGAGGAACGCCGGATCGACCTCCCCGTTCGTGACGACGGGGACGAGCAGGGGGCGTTCGTCCGGCCCGACCTGACCCTGGGTGAGCACGACCTCGGCGGTGGCGATGCCGTTCCGGAGACGCCGTCCGGCTTCCTTGCGGCCGCCGAGCGAGGCCTTGTCGGCGGACTTCTTCGCGACCGAGACCCACTCGCCGCCGGCCGAGCCGCCGGCCGAGCCGCCGGCCGAGCCGCCAGCGGTGCCGCCAGCGCCGCCGGCAGACGCCTGGTGCGCGACGAGCTTGAACACCATCCCCGCGGCGGGTGGCCCGATCCGGACACCACCGAGGTCCCGACGCCGTACGAGTCGACGGGAGCCGCACGCAGCGCGGCGATCGTGTACTCGTCGAGGTCGTTCGTGACGGTGATCTTCGTCCCGTCGCACCGAGCCGGCTTGAGCTGCGCCCGCACCGAGGCAACGACGGACGGCAGGTCGCCGCTGTCGATGCGCACGGCACCCAGTCGGCCGGAGGTCAGCCGCACGGCGGTGTCGACCGCTTCCTCGATGTCGTAGGTGTCGACCAGCAGGGCGGTGCCGTCGCCGAGCGCGTCGAGCTGGGACCGGAACGCCTGCTCCTCGGAGTCGTGCAGCAGCGTGAACGCGTGTGCGGCCGTGCCCATCGTCGGGATGCCCCAGGTGCGCCCGGCCTCGAGGTTGCTCGTCGCGCCGAACCCGGCGATGTACGCGGCACGCGCGGCGGCGACGGCGTTCCACTCACCGGTGCGACGGGAGCCCATCTCGGCGAGGGGGCGCCCGTCGGCCGCGGACACCATCCGCGCGGCGGCGGAGGCGATCGCGGAGTCGGCGTTGAAGATGCTCAGCGCGAGCGTCTCGAGCACGACGGCCTCGGCGAAGGTGCGCTCGATCTGCAGGACGGGGGAGTTCGGGAAGAAGACCTCGCCCTCGCGGTAGGCGCGGATGCTGCCGGTGAACCGGTAGTCGGCCAGGTAGGCGGCGGTGCCGGCGTCGATGACGCCGCGATCGCGCAGGAAGCCGATCTCCTCGTCGCCGAAGCGGAAGTCGGTGAGCGCGGTGAGGAACCGGCCGAGGCCCGCGACCACCCCGTAGCGACGCCCGTCCGGCAGCCGCCGGGCGAAGACCTCGAACACGCACCGCTCGTCGGCGGTGCCGTCCTTCAGGGCCGCGTCGACCATGGTGAGTTCGTACTGGTCGGTCAGGAGCGCGCTGGTCACCTCCCCGACACTACTGTCGTGTCCCTCGGGAGGCGCGGATTGCGTCGGCCGCCCAGCTCGCGGCCCGCGGTGGCCGGTTCCTGGCGGTCGGGGAGCGGTCGGTACGCTGGTCACCGTGACGGATGTACCGATCGGAGTCTTCGACAGCGGGGTCGGCGGGCTCACGGTGGCCCGCGCCATCATCGACCAGCTGCCGCGGGAGAGCATCCGCTACGTCGGCGACACCCTGCACTCGCCCTACGGCCCGAAGCCGATCGCCGACGTCCGCCGGTACGCGCTCGAGGTGATGGACGACCTGGTCGAACAGGGCGTGAAGGCCCTCGTCATCGCCTGCAACACGGCGTCGTCCGCCGTGCTCCGGGACGCCCGTGAACGCTACGAGCAGGCGTACGGCATCCCCGTCGTCGAGGTGATCCAGCCCGCTGCCCGCGCCGCCGTGAAGCAGACCCGGACGGGTCGGATCGGGTCATCGGCACGGTCGGCACCATCGCGTCCCGGTCCTACGAGGACGCCTTCGCGGTCGCGTCCGACGTCACCCTGACCCTCGCCGCCCGCCCGCGCTTCGTCGAGTTCGTCGAGGCGGGCGACACCTCGTCGCCGGCGCTGCGCGAGGTGGCCGAGGGGTACCTCGCGCCGGTCCGGGCCGCCGACGTCGACACGCTCGTGCTCGGCTGCACCCACTACCCGCTGATGTCGGCCGCCATCCAGTACGTGATGGGGCCGGACGTCACGCTCGTCTCCAGCGCCGAGGAGACCGCGAATGACGTGTACCGACGGCTCGTCGAACACGGACTCGAACGCACCACCCCCGGAACCGCCGACGTACTCGTTCGAGGCGACCGGCGACGACAAGAACGGTTTCATCCGGATCTCGCCCGACGCTTCCTCGGACCCGAGGTCTCCAGCGTCGGCCACCCCTCCAGACCGGGGCCATCGCGTTGCCCCGCATCGAAAGGACCCTTCATGAGCGACTCGCTCCGCATCGACGGCCGCACCACGACCGACCACCGTCCCGTCACGATCGAGCGGGGGTGGAGCGCGCAGGCCGAGGGCAGCGCGCTGATCTCGTTCGGCAACACCAAGGTGCTCTGCACCGCGTCCCCCACGAACGGCGTCCCGCGCTGGCTCGCCGGCAAGGGCACCGGCTGGGTCACCGCCGAGTACTCGATGCTGCCCCGCTCGACGAACGAGCGCATGCAGCGCGAGTCGATCAAGGGCAAGGTCGGCGGTCGCACGCACGAGATCTCCCGCCTGATCGGCCGCCGCTCCGCGCGGTGATCGACATGAAGAGCCTCGGCGAGAACACCCTCGTCATCGACTGCGACGTCCTGCGGCCGACGGCGGCACCTGCACGGCGTCGATCACCGGCGCGTACGTGGCGATGGTCGACGCGATCGAGGGGGCCGCGACAAGGGCTTCATCGCGAAGAAGGCCACGCCGCTGACCGACAGCGTGCAGGCGATCTCGGTCGGCATCGTCAAGGGCGGTATCGATGCTCGACCTGGCGTACACCGAGGACTCGGCGGCCGACACCGACATGAACATCGCCTCACGACCGGCTCCGGCAAGTTCATCGAGGTGCAGGGCACCGCCGAGCACGCGCCGTTCGACCGCGACGAGCTGAACGTCCTGCTCGACCTCGGCCTGGCCGGCAACCAGTCGCTCGCGGCGATCCAGCGCGAGGTCCTGGGGCTGTCCTCGTGACCGGGACCGTCGTCCTGGCCACCCACAACCAGGGCAAGGTCGTCGAGCTCCGCGAGATCCTCGGCGCCGCGATCGAGGGTGTCGAGCCCGGTCGGGTACGACGGCCCGGAGCTCGCCGAGGACGGCGACACCTACGCCGCGAACGCCCTGATCAAGGCCCGTGCCGCGGTGGCCCACACCGGGCTGCCGGCACTCGCCGACGACTCGGGCATCGCGGTCGACGCACTCGACGGGGCCCCAGGGATCCACTCGGCCCGGTACGCCGGCACCCGTTCGGACGCGGACAACATCGCGCTGCTGCTGCGGAACCCTCCTGGAGGGCGTCGTGGAGCGCAACCGCGGCCTTCTGTGCGCGGCGGCCTTCACCGTGACCCCGGACGGCACCGAGCACGTCTTCGAGGCGGTCTGGAACGGCGAGGTCACGACGGAGCTGATCGGCGACGGCGGACACTGGGCACTGACCCGGTGTTCCGGCCGGACGACGCGGACCGGACCTCGGCGGAGCTCACGCGCGACGAGAAGAACGCGCTGAGCCACCGGTCGAAGGCGTTCCGCGGCATCGCGCCGATCGTGCGGGAGTACTTCGGCGTTCTGACGAGCGCGGGCCCTGCCGCCCACCGGCACGCGGCACAACGAGGTCTGGCCCGAACCACGTGATCACGTGGTTCGGGCCGGACTCTGGTTGTGCGAGGTGTTCCGGGAGCGCAGCGCGCGGGCCGCAGCGGACCCTACCTCCGGCCGCGGACTGCTCCTGCTCGTCGTGCTTGGCCTTGCGGGCGTTCCGGAGGTAGGTGATGCCCATCGGGACGACGGTGATGACGACGACCGCTGCCGAGCAGGATGATGTCGATGTACTCGCGGACGATGTGCGCCACGGAACGGGATGTACCGATGAAGTACCCGAGGAAGGTCACCCCGACGCCCCAGACGATCGCGCCGATGGCGTTGTAGAGCGAGTACTTCTTGTAGTTCATCCGCCCGACGCCGGCCGCGATCGGCAGGAAGGTCCGCACCACCGGGACGAAGCGGGCGAGGATCACCGCGAGGGGCCGAACCGGTGGAAGAACGCGTTGGGGTGGTCGACGTTCGCCTTGGAGAACAGACCGCTCTCCTTGCGTTCGAAGATCGCAGGGCCGGCCTTCTTTGCCGATGTAGTATCTCCGAGCTCGCCGCCGAGGAACGCCGCTGCGCCGATCAGTGAGCGCCACACCCAGATCGGGATGCCGCCGATCTCACCGCCGCGGTCGAACGCGAACAGGCCGGTGATGACGAGCAGGCTGTCCCCGGGGAAGATGAACCCGATGAGGAGCCCGGTCTCGGCGAATTTCACGATCGCACAGACGACGAGCACCGCGACCGCCCCGAAGTGGTCGAGGATGTACTGTGCGGACTGCAGCCGGGGATCAGGGCGAGTGCGACGGAGTGCATGGTTCTTCCGGTCGTGGAGGCGGGATGAGGGTTGGAGGACTCCCGCGAGACAGAGGGTACACGTCCGGGCGTGACCCGGCCCATCCCCCGCGGGGTGACTTGTCGGATGCCGCCGCAGAAGTGCGGGAGACCGCGATACACTGGCCGCGTGAAGGAGGGACTCGAACCCTCACGCCCGGGGCAACAGGAACCTAAATCCTGCGTGTCTACCGATTCCACCACTCCCGCGAGCAGCGGCGGTCTACCGAGCGCAGGCCGCCGGGGGCGGCCGTGATCCGCGCCTCCAGACCGGCTGAGCCGGCCGTCCCGACGACCGTCAGCGCAACTGGCGGGGGAGGTACCGCGGGACGTACCGCAGCAGGATGCCCGCGCCGACCAGACCGAGCACGCCCATCACGCCGCTCGCCACCGCGATCGACGCGACGGCGGTCACCCCGAGATCACCAGCGGCGCAGCCGCCTGCCCGAAGTCGCCGGTGAACCGCCACGCACCGAGGAACGGCGCCGGGTTGCCGCGCGGCGCGAGGTCGGCACCGAGCGTCATGAGGATGCCGGATCCGACGCCGTTCGCCAGGGACATGCCGATCGCGATCGCGACGAACCAGCCGACCCGGGCATCCAGGTGCCCGGACCACGCGAGCAGGGGAAGTAACTGACGCTCCAGCCCGAGCATGCAGGAGGGCGCTCGCCAGGCGGCCCCAGCGGTCCATGATCTGGCCGCTCGTGTAGAAGAGCGCGAAGTCGACGGCCCCGGCGATGCCGATGATCAACGCCGCGGTCGCGTCGTCGAGGCCGACGCTGACGGCCCAGAGGGGCAGGATGACCTGCCGTCCGGCGCGGAGCGCGCCGATGAGACCGGCCCCGCTGCCGAGGCGCAGCAGGACGGCACGGTTGGCGCGGATGGTGCGGAAGAGGCCGTGGGCCTCCTGTTGGACGAACTGCGCGCCGGTGTCGGCGGGCGGCTCGGTGATGGCGCTCGCGTCCGTCGCGGGCCGCTCGCGGGCCGGGAGGCGCGGGGCGGCCTCCCGGAAGCCGCGTACGCCCGTCGCGGGGTCGCGCAGGACGAGGAGCACCACGGCCGCAGCCAGGCAGCAGACGATGTGGATCCAGAACGCGCTCTGCGTCGTACCGGTCAGGTGGACCACACCGGCGGCGATGAACGGGCCGACGAAGTAGCCGAAGCGGAACACGCCGCCGAGGCTGGACAGCGCGCGTGCCCGGATGTGCAGCGGGATCGCGGTCGTCATGTAGGCGTGCCGGGCGAGGGCGAAGACGGCGGTGGACACACCGACGAGGAACACCCCGAGCGCGAGCACCCAGGCGTTCGGCGCGACGGTGCACACGAGCAGGCCGACGACGGAGACCGCCGCCGCGCCGATCATCGCGTTCCTGTTCGCCGATCCGCGCGACGACGACCCCGGACGGCACGTCGCCGATGAGCTCCCCGACGAGGATGAGCGCCGCGACGAACCCGGCGAACGCCAGGCTCGCGCCGAGCGAGGACGCGGCGATCGGGATGATCGGGATGATCGCCCCCTCGCCGATCGCGAAGAGGGCGGCCGGCAGGAACCCGGACAGCAGGACCGCCCGGAAGTCGAAGGCGGGGGTGTCGGAGGTCATCGCTCCGGCAACGCTACGCCTGGTGTCCACGCGCGATGCGCTTACCCTGGAGGAATGCGAGTTCTTGCAGCGATGAGTGGTGGGGTCGACTCGGCGGTCGCCGCCGCGCGGGCCGTCGACGCCGGATACGACGTGGTCGGCGTGCACCTCGCCCTCGAGTCGGATGCCGGGCACGCTCCGCACCGGCAGCCGCGGGTGCTGCACCATCGAGGACTCGATGGACGCCCAGCGCGGGGGGGGGGGGGGGGGGGGGGGGGGGGCGGCCTCGGCACTCGGCATCCCCTACTACGTGTGGGACTTCTCAGCGCGGTTCAAGGAGGACGTCGTCGACGACTTCGTGGCCGAGTACCAGGCCGGGCGGACGCCGAACCCCTGCATGCGGTGCAACGAGCGGATCAAGTTCGCGGCGTTGCTCGAGAAGGCGCTCGCCCTCGGGTTCGACGCCGTCTGCACCGGCCACTACGCCTCGATCGTCACCGGGCCGGACGGCGCCCGCGAGCTGCACCGGTCCGCGGCGTGGGCGAAGGACCAGTCCTACGTGCTCGGCGTCCTGACGGCCGAGCAGCTCCAGCACGCGATGTTCCCGCTCGGTGCGACGCCCTCCAAGGACGAGGTCCGTGCCGAGGCCGCCGAGCGCGGGCTGACGGTCGCGCAGAAGCCGGACTCGTACGACATCTGCTTCATCCCGGACGGCGACACCCGCGGCTGGCTGGCCGACCGGGTCGGCACGGCACCGGGCGACGTGGTCGAGCGGGACGGCACGGTCGTCGGAGCGCACCAGGGTGCCCACCGGGTACACCGTCGGACAGCGCCGCGGCCTGGCCCTCGGCCGCCCGGCGCCGGACGGCAAGCCGCGGTTCGTGCTCGAGATCCGCCCGAAGGACAACACCGTCGTGGTCGGCCCGAAGGAGGCGCTCGACGTCACCTCGATGTTGGGCTCGCGCTTCACCTGGGCCGGCACCGCTCCGGCCGACCCCGCGACGCCGTTCGCCTGCGACGTGCAGATCCGGGCGCACGCCGACCCGGTGCCGGCGACGGCCCGGGTGTCGGACGGCACCCTCGTCATCGACGTGGACGCGCCGCTCTCGGGCGTCGCGCCCGGCCAGACCGCGGTGGTCTACGTCGGCACCCGCGTGCTCGGGCAGTGCACGATCGACTCCACGGTGTCGGCGGTCCCGGCGACGGCCTGACCCGGGCGACGGCCCGACCCGCTGAGCCGGCTGGCGCGGCTGCCCGGCCGGCGCGCGGCGCCGCGCCGCGCTCGCTCCCGGGCGGCGCGACCGCTGACGCCAGGGTCGGTGGCGCCCCCGTAGAACCGCCCATGAGCGAGACTGACGCCACGTTCGAGACCATCGACCCTGCCGCGCTCGACGCCGCCCAGGCGCAGCGCGAGGTCGACCGGCCGCGGGCTCGCATCACCGAGCTGCGGAACGCGTACTACTTCGGCGACAACGGTTCGACGGTCACCGACGCCGACTACGACGTGCTGGCACGGCGCCTCGACGCGATCGAACACCGCTTCCCCGAACTGGTGACCGAGGACAGCCCGACGCAGACCGTCGGCGGGCGACGGTGCAGACGGTGCCGTTCGCACTGGTCGAGCACGCCGAGCGGATGCTCTCGCTCGACAACGTCTTCAGCCTGGACGAGCTGACCGACTGGGCGGTCAAGGTCCAGCGTGACGCCGGCGCCGAGCGCGTCCGGTTCCTCACCGAGCTGAAGATCGACGGGCTCGCGATCAACCTGCGCTACGAGGACGGCCGGCTCATCCTCGGCGGCCACCTGCGCGACGGCGTCGTGGGCGAGGACGTCACCGGCAACGTGCTCACGATGGGCACCATCCCCGACCGTCTCTCCGGCAGCGGCCACCCGCCGATCGTCGAGGTCCGCGGCGAGATCTTCTTCCCCGTCGAGCAGTTCGACGAGCTGAACGCCCGGCAGCGCGACGCGGGGGAGCGGGTCAGTTCGCGAACCCGCGGAACGCCGCCGCGGGTTCCCTCCGCCAAAAGGAAGAGGGCGTCCGAGGCGAAGCGTCGCTCATGGTCGACCGGCTGCGCCGACTCCGGATGCTCGTGCACGGCATCGGCGCCTGGCCGGTCCGCGAGCCCGAGCGCGACACCGACGTCCGCGCGCAGTTCGAGGTCTACGAGCTCCTGCAGTCGTGGGTCTCGCCGACGAGCTCGCACTACCGGGTGTTCGACGGCATCGACGAGGCGCTCGGCTTCGTGAAGGACTACGGCGACCGCCGTGCCTCGGTCGAGCACCAGATCGACGGCATCGTGATCAAGGTCGACGACCTGGCGCTGCACGAGGAACTCGGGTCGACCTCGCGGGCCCCGCGCTGGGCGATCGCGGGCAAGTACCTGCCGGAAGAGGTCCACACGAAGCTGGTGGACATCGTCGTCAGCGTCGGCCGCACCGGAAGGGCGACGCCGTCTCAGGTGATGGCCCCGGCCGAGGTCGCCGGCTCCGTCGTGCGGCAGGCGACCCTGCACAACCAGCAGGTGGTCAAGGCGAAGGGCGTCCTGATCGGCGACACCGTCGTGCTGCGGAAGGCGGGCGACGTCATCCCCGAGGTGCTCGGCCCGGTGGTGGAGCTCCGCGACGGCAGCGAGCGCGGGTCGTGATGCCGACGCACTGCCCGGAGTGCGGCACCGAGCTCGCCCCGGCGAAGGAGGGCGACATCGACCTCCGCTGCCCGAACGCGAAGAGCTGCTCGGCGCAGGTCCGCGGCCGTGTGGAGCACATCGCCTCGCGCGGGTCGCTCGACATCGAGGGCCTCGGCGAGGTGCGTGCCGCTGCGCTGACCCAGCCGTCCTTCCCCGAGCAGCCCCTGCTCGTGACCGAGGCGGGCCTGTTCGACCTGACGATGCAGGACATCGTCCTGATCGAGGTGGTCGTCCGCGACCTGAGACCGGCATGGAGAAGACGACCGACGACGGCGCCCCGAAGCGCGTGACGCCGTTCAGTCGGGCACGGAAGAAGACCGACCCGCCGTTCGACCCGGACGCCCGCGGCGCGGACCACACCGGCGAGCCGAGCCGCTACCCGTCGAAGAACGCGTTCGAGATGCTCGCCAACATCGACGCCGCCGAAGGCCGAAGCTGCTGTGGCGGATCCTGGTCGGCCTGAGCATCCGCCACCTCGAGGCCCGGTCGCGGCCCGCGCCCTGGCGAACCACTTCCGGGTCGCGCTCGACGCGATCCGCTCCGCCACGCGCGAGGAGCTGGCGGGCGGTGGACGGTGTCGGGGATCTACGCCGAGCGCCCTGCTCGACCTGATCGAGGTCGACCGGCACCGCGAGATATCGACCGGTGGACACGGCAAGCTGGCGTGCGTTCACGACGCCGGGACACCCGGGCCCACGAGCCGCCGAGACCGAGGGCGGCGTGCTGAGCGGCGTCCCCGCGTCGTCGCGACCGGGTCAGCTCGAGGGAGATGCAGCCGACGAAGGCGCACAAGAGGCGATCATCGCTGCCGTGGGGCAAGGCCACGGGAGTGTGAGCAAGAAGTGCGAGCTTCGTCGCCCGCCGGACCGGGGGGCGGGGTCGAAGCTCACGCGAAGGCCGAGCAACTCGGGCTTTCCGGATCATCGACGCCGAGCAGTTCCGCCTGCCCGGCAATGCCGAGGGGCCGGCGGCGCTCGGCGAGGCGCCGGAGCCGACACCGGAGGCCGACACCGGAGACCCCGCCGACGGACTGAGGAGTCCTCGGGAGCACAGCCCGGACTGTCCGCACGCTGCGGCGCGCCCGGCTCCGCACCCAGATCGAGGGTCGGTGCATCCTGCACGCGCATCGACCCGGTCATTCTCCTCACACTCGTGACGACGCATCTACCCGTCGCTCCAAGGGGATCGACGGGACGGCCTTCCCGGGGGGGACCCGACTGCTGCTCATCGCCGCGGCTCTGCTCACCGCCTCGTTGCACTCCACTCGGAGTGGTCGAGGCCCCAGTCGCGCCCGCGGTCCAGGTCCGTGCTGGCGCCGACAGACGTCCACGCGTCTGGTCGACGACCGGTCCGCGCGGCCGTCGGTTCGGCCTGTCGTCGACGGACGCACCCGCGCGTCCGTCCGGTGCGCCCGGTATGACCGGGGTACAGATGACGGGCGGCGGTCCTCGCCGGGGCGCACGGTCGGACGTTCCCCCTCGACCTGTCCCGCCCTGGACCGGTCGGCGCTCACGCTGCATCCGACCGCCGGGTGCTCGCGACCGCGCAGGACGACCCGCCGTCGGCCGCCGACGTCACCACTTGGTGGGCCGGGCTCGGTGTCGACGAACGCGGGCGGCCGGTCCGCGGCGCCGGCCGTCGTCGGGAACCTCGAGGGCGTGCCGTACGACGTCCGGGACCGAGCGAACCGGTCCGTGCTCGCCGCCGGCTGTGGCCGACCCCTCGGTCGGAGCCGCCCGCACCGCCATGCTCGGGCAGGTGGAGCAGTCGCTCGTCCACGACCCGGGTGCGCCCCGGCGGAACCCTCGTCACGCTCGACCTGCGCGGGTCCGGCGAGGCGGCGATCGCCATAGGCGACCTCGACACGGCCGCCGACGTCACGGTCGTCGTGCCGGGCATGTTCTTCACCGTCACCGGGCAGATGACGGACTTCACGAACACCGCGAACGACCTGTACAGCGAGCAGGCGACCCTGGCCGGCGTCGCGGCCCCGGCACCGGGGAGCGGGGGTCGCCGTCATCGCGTGGATGGGGTACCGGACACCCGACCTGTCGAACATCCTGTCGCTCGGGCTCGCGAAGACCGGCGCGGACGGCTCGAGCGGGCCGTCGACGGCCTCCGGCAGGTCCGCGACGGCGAGGAGCCCCGGGTGAACGTCGTGGCGCACTCGTACGGGTCGACGACGGCCCCGATGGCGCTGTCGTCCGGACGGATGAGCGCCGACTCCCTCACCGTGCTCGGATCGCCGGGCAGCGACGTGCAGACGTCGTCGGAGCTGTCCGTCGGCGCCGGGCAGGTGTTCGTCGGCGACGCACACAGCGACCCCATCGCGGGCTCCGGCTACTTCGGTACCGACCCCGGGTCGTCGGCGTTCGGCTCGACCGTCCTCGACCTCGCCGGCGGCCTCGACGTGCAGGACGCGGGGGACGTGTTCCACGGCCCGTCGGGCACAACGACTACCTCAAGCCGGGGACGGCCTCCTTGTATGACGTCGCGCTCATCGCGGTCGGCCGCGGAGACCTCGTGCGCGAGCAGCTGCGCCCGCGGCGAGGGCAGCAAGGACGGCGTCCCGCAGACGTCGCCGGACATGTACCTCGTGCGACCGCAGGACCTGCACCCGCGCGACTGACCACCTGTGGGGACCGTCGGGCCGTCGCTGGGTGCCAACCCTGTGTGCCGACGCAGCCGGATCTCGTTCCACGGCAGAACCAGTGCAGCCCTGCGCCCTACCGTGCCCCCATGCGTGTGGTGCGATGGCCTGGTGCTCTCCTGACGTTCGTCGCGATGTCGGCGCTGGCCGGCATGTCTCGTCGCCGTCGCCGTGACCCCCGGGGTCGCCGTCGCCGGTGAGGGGACCTCCGGTGCGGTGGCGTTCTTCGAGGACCTGCCGAGCTACCTCGACATCCAGACGCCGCAGCAGGTGTCGTCGGTCTACGCGACGAAGGGCGGCCAGCAGGTCAAGATCGCGTCGTTCTACGCCGAGAACCGGACGAACGTGTCGTCCGCGGCGATGGCCCGGACGTCAAGCAGGCGGCGACCGACATCGGAGGACCCGCGGTTCTACGACGAGGGCGGCGTCGACGTCATCGGGACCCTGCGCGCGACCATCGCGGACGCGCTGCACCACAGTGTGCAGGGCGGCTCGAGCATCACCCAGCAGTACGTGAAGAACGTGCTCGTCCAACAGTGGCGAGCAGCTGACCGGCAAGGACACCGATGCGACCACCGCGCTGGTGGACGCCTGCTACAAGAAGGTCGCCGGACAGTCGAAGGCGCGAAGCTGCAGGAGATCCGGTACGCGGTCGCGGTCAACAAGAAGTACACGAAGGACCAGATCCTCACCGGGTACCTCAACATCGTCGGGCTCGGCGGAAGGTCTACGGCGCCGAGGCCGGGGCCGAGTACTACTTCGGCGTGCACGCGAAGGACCTCTCGCTGGTGCAGTCCGCGACCCTCGTGGCGATCTTCAACTACCCGTCGCGGCTGCGCATCGACCAGCCGAAGGACAAGGACAACGGGGCGGCGAACGGGTACGCGGCGACCAAGGTCCGGCGCGACTACGTGCTGCAGCGGATGTACGTCCACCACGACATCACGAAGGCCCAGCTCGCCCAGGCCAAGGCCACCCCCGTCACGCCGAAGATCACGGCGACGGCCAACGGCTGCTCGACGGCCGCGGCGAGGGCTACGACGCCGGGTACTTCTGCGACTACGTGCGCGACCAGGTGCTGCAGGACACCGCGTTCGGCAAGACCGCCCCGGAGCGGATCGCCGCGCTCGACACCGAGGGCCTGCAGATCCACACCACGCTGAACCTCGACCTGCAGAACCAGGCGCAGACGGCGCTGTCCTCCTACGTCCCGCAGACGATGCCGGGCGTCGACGTCGGCGGGTCCAACGTCACGGTCGAAACCCGGCACCGGACGCATCCTGTCGATGGTGCAGAACACGGCGTACACGCAGAGCGACAACGGCGGGGCCGGAGCGACCGCGGTGAACTACAGCGCCGACAGCGGGTACGGCAACTCGGGCGGGTTCCAGACCGGGTCGACGTACAAGGTCTTCACACTCGCCGAGTGGCTGGCGACCGGGCACACCCTGTCCGAGTCGGTCCTGATGGGCGAGAGCGAGTTCCAGAACTCCGAGTTCACGAACTCCTGCCAGGAAAAAACCGTCAGCGGCGGGGTCTGGAACGTCTCGAACGCCGAGAAGGTCGGACCGTCCCTGACCGTGCAGGACGCCACCTCCGAGTCGATCAACACCGCGTACGCCCAGATGGGCAAGCAGCTCGACCTCTGCAAGATCGCCGGGCTCGCGAAGTCGATGGGCATCCACCCCGCGGGCGGTGGCGAGCTCACGCAGACGCTGTCCTCGATCCTCGGGGTCAACGACCTGTCGCCGATCGACCTGGCCGAGGCGTACGCCGGCTTCGCCCACGGCGGCGTCGTCTGCACCCCGACCGCGATCGACTCGGTGACGACCTCGACCGGCGAGAAGATCACCCCGACGCCGGCGTCGTGCACGCAGGGCGTCCTCGCGAACGTCGCCGCCACGGTCGACTACGCCCTCCGCGGGGTCCTCACCGGCAAGGGCACGGCGGTGGCCGCGAACCCGAACGACACGGTCGACAAGTTCGCGAAGACCGGGACGACCGACGGCGACGTGCAGAACCTGGCTCGTCGCCTCGACGACGAAGTACACGAACGCGACCTGATCGGCAACGTGCAGGGCCACGTCGGGCTGGCGAACGTCGGCTTCCTGCAGGGCACCACGGGGTACAGCGCGAAGTTCGGCGTCGGCAAGGCGCTCATGGGCTACCTCGACCAGACCGTCGGCGGCGACCCCCTGCCCGCGCCGGACCCGGCGCTCGTCGGCCACGTGGCGGCCTGCGCCGTCGGCCGCGTCGACGGCATCCGGGCAGTCCACGAAGCAGGCCCGGCGTCGCAGACGCAGCAGCCCGCGCAGCAGCAACCCACCCAGCACGGCGGCCACGGCCAGCCGGCGAAGCCGGGCGACGGCGGACCGCCTGGAGGCGTGGTGCCGGTCCCGGAGACCGCCCCGCGCCTCCAGACCGTCGCGTTCTCCACAGGCGCCTCGCGCGTCGTGGGGCACCAATAGACTGGTGGGCATTCCACGAACCGATCGACGGAGCACCATGCTCTGACATCACGAGCGAGCAGGTCGCCCACCTGGCGAACCTCGCACGTATCGCACTCACGCCCGAAGAGATCGAGAAGCTGACCGGGGAGCCTCGCACATCGTCGAGAGCGTCGCCCGCGTCGCCGAGGTCGCCACCCCGGACGTCCTCCGCGACGAGCCACCCGGTGCCGCTCGGCAACGTCACCCGGCCCGATGTGGTCGGGCCGACCCTCACGCAGGAGCAGGCGCTCTCGGTGCACCGGACTCCGACGGTGAGCGGTTCCGCGTGACCGCGATCCTCGGCGAAGAACAGTAGGGCGACAGAACAGTGACCAACGACATCACCCGCCTCAGCGCCGCCGCGCTCGCCGACGCCCTCGTGGCGCGCGACGTGTCGAGCGTCGAGGCCTCCCCCAGGCCCACCTCGACCGCATCCAGGCGGTGGACGGCGACGTCCACGCGTTCCTGCACGTCAACCAGAACGCCCTGCGCGGCGGCGAAGTCGATCTGACTCCTGCCGTGCCGCTCGGCGACGACCTCGGCCCGCTGGCCGGTGTGCCGATCGCCGTGAAGGACGTCCTGTGCACGCAGGACATGCTCGACCACCTCGGGCTCGAAGATCCTCGAGGGGTGGGTGCCGCAGTACGACGCCACCCCGGTCGGCGAAGCTCCGCGCCGCCGGCCTCGTGCCGCTCGGCAAGACCAACATGGACGAGTTCGCGATGGGCTCGACGACCGAGTTCTCGGCGTACGGCCCGACGCACAACCTGTGGGACCTCGACCGGATCCCCGGCGGCTCCCGGCGGTGGCTCGGCGGCCGCGGTCGCCGCGCACGAGGCAACCAGCTTCGCCCTCGGCTCCGACACCGGTGGCTCGATCCGCCGCCGGGCGCCGTCTACCGGCACCGTCGGCGTGAAGCCGGACCACGGCGGGGTCAGCCGCTACGAGCGGACGCGCTCGGCGTTTCCGAGCCTCGACCAGGTCGGTCCGCATCCGCATCGTCCTCGACGCCGCAGCCTGCACGACGTCACCGGCGGCACGACCCCAAGGACTCGATCAACCGACGCCTGCCGTCGATGGCCGCTGCCGCGAGGGCCTGCAGGGCCGACGTCGCGCTCCGCGTCGGCGAGAAGAGCCGTCGCGGCGAGGGTCGGCATGGCGTCACGGCGCTTCCAGCGAGACGGCTATCCCGAGTCCGCCGGGGCCCAGGTCGTCGAGATCGACGCCCTCGCTCGCGTACGCGATCAGCGCCTACTACCTGATCCTCCCGGCCGAGGCGTCGTCCAACCTGGCGAAGTTCGACTCGGTGGCGCGCTTGCCTCCGCGTCACGCCGGAGAACGGTGCCACGTGTCGGTGATCGCCGGGCTGCTGCATGCGAGGCCGGCTTCGGCCCCGAGGTGAAGCGTCGCATCATCCTCGGCACCTACGCCCTGAGCGCCGGCTACTACGACGCGTACTACGGCTCGGCGCAGAAGGTCCGGACCCTGGTGCAGCGCGACTTCACGGCCGCGTTCGAACAGGTCGACCTGCTCGTCAGCCTCGCCGGCGCCGACGACCGCGTTCCCCTGATCGGTGAGCGCATCGACGACCCGCTCGCGATGTACCTCAACGACCTCACGACGATCCCGGCCAACCTGGCGGGCGTGCCCGGCATGAGCATCCCGAACGGCCTGCAGCTCAAGGACGGCCTGCCGACCGGGGTGCAGCTGATGGCCCCGCAGCGCGAGGACGCCCGGCTCTACCGCTACGGCGCGGCACTCGAGCGCCTGCTCTGCGGCGGACACCCTGCCCATCGACAGCATCCCGGACCTGACCAGAGCCGGTGGCCCGCCGGCAGTGGCTGCGTGATCTGATGGCGCAGAAGGACGCGCTGATGGACTTCGACGAGCACCTCGGGCGTACGAGCCGGTCCTCGGTTTCGAGGTCCACGTCGAACTCGCGACGAAGACCAAGATGTTCTCCGAGCGCGCCGAACTTCGGTGGCGAGCCGAACACGAACGTGACCCCGGCCGACCCCGGGCTGCCCGGGTCGCTGCCGGTCGTCAACGCGCAGCATGCGCTGATCCAGCTCGGCCTCGCGCTCGGCTGCTCGATCGCCGAGTCCTCGCGGTTCGCCCGGAAGAACTACTACTACCCGGACAACCCGAAGAACTACCAGATCTCGCAGTACGACGAGCCGATCATGTACGAGGGCGAGGTCGAGGTGGAGCCTGCTGACGGCACGATCGCAGCGATCCGATCGAGCGCGCCCACATGGAAGAGGACGCGGCGGTGCTGACCGCTGGTCGGCGGCGCCACCGCCGCATCCAGGGCGCCGAGTACTCGCTCGTCGACTACAACCGCGCCGGAGCGTCCCGCTGATCGTCGAGATCGTCAGCCAGCCTGATCGTCGGCGCCGAGCACCGGGCCCCCGAGCCTGGAGCGGCCTACGTGCAGGTCATCCGCGACCTCGTCCGGGCGCTCGGCGTCTCGGAGGCCCGCATGGAGCGCGGCAACCTGCGCTGCGACGCGAACATCTCGCTGCGTCCCCGCGGGCAGGAGAAGCTCGGCACCCGCACCGAGACGAAGAACGTCAACTCGTTCCGCGCCGTCGAGCGTGCCATCCGCTACGAGATCCAGCGGCAGGCCGCGATCCTCGCCGACGGCGGCACGATCACGCAGGAGACCCGGCACTGGCACGAGGACACCGGTCGCACCTCGGCCGGTCGTCCCAAGTCGGACGCCGACGACGAAGGCCTGAGCCTGACCTTGCTCTCGTGGTACCGGACCCGGCCGTGATCGAGGAGCTCCGGCGTCAAGCGTCGAGGTCTGCGGCGCGCCGTCGTCGGCTCAAGGGGACTGGGGGTTCGCCGACCTCGAGTTCCAGGACGTCGTGAACGGCGGGCTGCTCGACGAGGTCGAGGCCGTGGCCGCCGGAGCGGCACCGCAGGCCGCCCGCAAGTGGTGGACCGGCGAGATCAGCCGTGTCGCCAACGCGCAGGACGCCGCGCTCCAGCACCCCGTGTCGCCGCAGCACGTCGCCGAGGTCATCGCGCTCGTCGAGTCCGGTGACCTGACCGACCGTCTGGCGCGCCAGGTGCTCGAGGGCGTCATCGCCGGCGAGGGTTCGCCGGCCCAGGTCGTCGAGGCCCGCGGGCTCAAGGTCGTCTCCGACGACTCGGCCCTCACCGCCGCCGTCGACGGTGCCCTTGCGCCCAGCCCGACGTGCTGGCCAAGATCCAGGACGGCAAGGCGGCCGCCGGAGCCATCATCGGTGCCGTCATGAAGGCCATGAAGGGCCAGGCCGACGCGGCTCGCGTCCGTGAGCTGGTGCTGGAGCAGCGCACAGCAGTCGTAGACGGACCTGACGGACGGGGAGGCACGGTGCTGCTGGCACCGTGCCTCCCGTCCAACCTGGGACGCGTCAGCAACCCGGTGACAAGATGAGTCGTGTCCGCAACGATCCGCGCCATCGGTACCGCCAACTCCACGAGGACGCTCGAGCAGGCGGGCGGTCCAAACCCACCCGTCCGCAGCCTGACCTCGGCCTGCCGGCCGCCGACTTGTGCCCGCCGCCTTCGACGCGTCCGCCGTCGAGCGCCTGCACACCGTGCTCGACGAGTTCGACGCCTCGCGTCCGGCCGGCGCCTTCCGCGACGACGCGGGCGTCCTCCGCTCGCCGTCCACCCCGGCACGCGCAACGACCGGTACCGCGAACTCGCTCCGCCGCTGTTCGTCGCCGCCGCACAGGACGCCGCAGCGCAGGGCATCGATGCGACGTCGATCACCCACGTCACCGTGTCGTGCACGGGCTTCACGCAGCCCGCCGACCTCGACATCGTCCGCATCCCGGCCTTCGACCTGACCGTCTTCCGCCAGCACATCGGGTTCATGGGGTGCTGCGCGGCCTTCCCGGTGCCCGCCGACGCCTTCGCTGCTCTCGGACCCGGACGCCGTCGTGCTCGTGGTGTGCGCCGAGCTCTGCACCCTGCACGTCCGCGCCTCGGACGACCCGGACCAGATCGTCGCCAACAGCGTCTTCGGGATTGCCGCCGCGGTCGTCGACGGCGGACGGCCCCGGCCTGCGGATGGACGACTTCGCCACCACGGTCGTGCCCGAGGGCGCGTCGGAGATGGGCGTGGATGACGGGCGACGAGGGCTTCGAGATGGTCCTCAGCACCGCGGTCCCGAAGCTCGTCGGCGCGACCGTCGCGCAGGCCGTCGGACCGCTGCTGCCGGCCGGGGGAGCCGCGGACATCCCCGTGTGGGCCGTGTATCTCGGTGGTCGAGCGATCCTCGACCGGACGCAGGACGCCTCGGCCTGACCGACGCGGCGATGGGTCCGAGCCGTGCGGTCCTCCGCGACCACGGCAACATGTCCAGCGCCACCGTGCTGTTCGTCCTCCGGCAAGACCGACGAGGTGTCGACGACGGCACACTGCCGTCGCCCTCGGCAGCTCGGACCCGGTCTGACGGTCGAGGCGGCACGGCTCACCGCGGTCGGGACGACCCCCGCGGACCGCGGCGTCGGCGGTGACCACGGCGGAGGACCGCACCGACGTCCTCGCCGCCGCGACCGCAGGGTGTCGTGAGCCGGCCCGTCGGACCCGACCCGCGCCTCCCGGTCGACCTGACCCGGCGCGCCGTCAGACTGCGCGAGCTGATGGACGAACCGGACTGCGATCCCCAGGCGCTGCGCGCGGACGTCCTGGCGGTTCGCGCTCGTGAACGCGCTCGTCAGCGGTTGGCGGGCCGTGGCGGACCCACGTGGCTCCTGCGCTGCCGGCGGACGCCGCGGGCGCGTGCTCGACCTCGGGTGCGGTGGCGGCGACTCCCTGCCCGGGCGACGCCGGGCGGCGGCCGACGGGTTCGACGTCGAGGTCGTCGGGCTCGACCTGGACCCGCGGCGATTTGCCGCGGCGACCCGGTCGACCACGCGCGGCGTCACGTTCCGCGAGCAGTCGAGCGGCACCGGCCGCGGCCGGGGAGCGGTTCGACGTCGTCGTGTCGAACCGCCACCACCTCGGCGACGACGAGCGGCACGAAGCCCTCGCCGACTCGGAGACGCTCGCGGTGAACCGGAGCCTGCACTCGGACATCCGACGATCGACCGAGGCGTACCGCGCCTACGCGCTCGGAGCGGCCTTCGTCGCGGCGGTGGGCACGTTCGTGCGGGTCGACGGACTGCGGTCGATCCGCTCGTTCACGCTGCTGCCGGAACTGCGCGAGGCGCTGCCGACCGGGCGGCGTGCGGAGCAGGCGGCCCTGCACCGGGTGCTGGCGATCCGCGACGCCTGAGGTCGCCCGGTCCGGTCACCGGGTCGGCTAGCGTCGGGGCATGGCCCTCGATCCGCCGCACCGCGTCGCGGTCCTCGCGCTCGACGGGGCGAAGCTGCTCGACGTCGGGATCCCCGCGCAGGTCTTCTCGAACCGGCCGAGCATGCCGTACGAGGTGCGGGGTGTGGCCACGGCCGGCTTTATCGCCGGTGGTGACGGGCTTGCGTACGCCAAGGGTCGACCATCAGCTCGACACGCTGGAGTGGGCGCAGACGGTGTTCGTGCTCGGCTACCGGTACCCGCGGACACGCCGCCGCCGGCCGACGTCGCGGCGCTCGCGCGGGCACGAGCGCGGCGCGCGGATCGCGGCGATCTCGACGGGAGCGTTCGCGCTCGCGGCCGCCGGGCTCTCGACGGATGGCGGGCGACGACGCACTGGCACTACACGCGGGTCCTTCCGCGACGGTACCCCGACGTCGACGTCGACGAGGACGTGCTGCTCGTCGACGCCAACCTGTCCTGACCAGCGCCGGGGCGGCGAGCGGCATCGACCTGTGCCTGCACATCGTGCGGCAGGACCACGGCGTCGCCGCCGAACCACGTGGCACGCCGGCTGGTGAGCGCGCCGTACCGGAGTGGCGGGCAGGCGCAGTACGTCCCGCGGAGCATGCCCGAGCCGCTCGGCGACGTCTTCGCCGAGACCGTGGAGTGGGGCGCTCCGGCACCTCGCCGAACCGCTGACGCTCGACGTGCTCGCCTGGAACGCGACGAGGTCGCCGCGGACGTTCTCCCGCCGCTTCGTCGAGGAACACCGGGTACACGCTGATGCAGTGGGGTGCTCCGTGCTCCGGGCCGACCCTGGCAGCGGGAGCTGCCCGAGCGCTCCGACCTCGGGATCGACCAGGTGGTGGAGCGCGCCGGCCTCGGGTCGGACGCGAACCTGCGGACGCACTCTCCGGCGGATCCTCGGCGATGTCGCCGACGGCGCGTACTCGCCGGACGTTCCAGGACTGAGGCGACCGTCGCCCTGTTGGCGAGATCCTCTCCGGGCGCTGGCTTCCCTGCCACTGGAGCCGCGCCGCCAGGCCGATGAGCATGGACTCCGGAACGAAAGGAAGTCCCATGACCTGCATCGCCATCAACGGCTTCGGCCGCATCGGCCGCAACACCCTCCGCGCGCTCCTCGCCCGCGGCGGTGAGGACCTCGAGGTGGTCGCCGTGAACGACCTCACCGCACCCGACACGCTCGCACACCTGTTCGGCTACGACTCGGCGCTCGGCCCGCTCGACGGCACCGTCGAGGTCGACGGCGACACGCTCGTCACCGACGTGACGGCGCACCACGGTGCTCGCCTCGCGCGAACCCGCGGAGCTGCCGTGGGCCGAACTCGGCGTCGAGGTCGTGCTCGAGTCGACCGGCCGGTTCACCGCGCGCGACGCCGCCGCCGGGCACCTGACGGCGGGCGCGCGGCGCGTGGCTCATCAGCGCGCCGGCGACCGGGGCCGACGCGACCATCGCCTACGGCGTGAACACCGACGTGTTCGACCCTGCTGCGCACACGGTGATCTCGAACGCGTCGTGCACGACCAACGCGCTCGCACCGTCCTCGGCATCGGTGCTCGACGACCTCGCCGGGATCGAGCACGGCTTCATGACGACCGTGCACGCGTACACCCAGGAGCAGAACCTGCAGGACGGACTGCACCGTGATCACTCCGCCGTGCGCGGGCCGCCGGCGTGAACATCGTGCTCGACGTCGACTGGTGCCGCGAAGGCGCGATCGGGCTGGTGCTGCCCCGCCTCGAGGGCAAGCTGTCCGGCGACGCGATCCGCGTGCCGGTGCCCGTCGGGTCGCTGGGTCAAGCTGAACACCGTCGTGTCATGGTCCGTCACCGTGGACGAGGTCAACGCGGCGTACCGTGCCGCCGCCGCGGGGCCGCTCGCCGGGGTGCTGGCGTTCACGGTGGACCCGCTCGTGTCGACGGACATCACCGGGCGGCCGGAGTCGAGCATCTTCGACTCGCTGCTCACCCGGGTCGACGAGGGGCGTGCACGAAGGTCGTGGCCTGGTACGACAACGAGTGAGTTGAACCGCGTGGTGGACACGCTGGGGATGCTGGCACGGGCCTGTAAAGCGGCCGCGGGCTTGCGGTTGCCGGCGTTTCGCGCTGAGCGACAGTTCACGGGCTCGAAGCCGCGTGAAGTGTCGCTCAGCGCGAAACGCGGGCGGGGCCGGCGGCCGCGGGCCGAGGGCCGCGGGCCGCGTCAGCGGATCGCGGCGGTGGTGGACGCGAAGGAGCGGGAGCGCACGGCCTCATGGTAGCGCTCGGAGCGCCACCTCGCCGGCACCGACGGACTCCAGCGCCGCCAGCCCCGCACCGAGCACCGGGGGATCGGTCACCCAGGTCGGCACGGCGCCCGGCACCCGCGAAGCGAGCCCCGACACGATGCGGTCGACGAGCATCGGGTCCCGCGCCGCGAGCACCTCGCCGCCGAGCACGACCGGCACCGGCGACGACGCCGACCCGCCGAGCCCGAGCCGACCGAGCGACACCGACGCCAGGAGCACGATCTCCTCGGCCTGCCGTTCGACGACGCCCGTCGCGACGGCGTCTCCCGCTCCGGCGACCTCGAACAGCACCGGGCAGAGCCGGTTGAACACGCGGTAGTCGAGGCGTCCGAAGTGGATGGCCTCGGTCACCTCGCGGACGGTGCCGAGTCCGACCGCCGCCGGGGACCGCCTCCACGAGCGCCGTCGCCGGCCACGCCCGTCGTCCGCGCGCGCTGCGCCAGAGCGCACGGTTGCCGAGGTACGCGCCGCCGCCCCAGTCGCCGGAGACGTCGCCGATCGCGGGGAACCGCGCGGTCTCGCCGTCGGCCCGCACTGCGAGGGCGTTGATCCCGGTCCCGCACACCACCGCGGCGGCGTCCGGCGACAGCGTCCCGGCCCGCAGCAGCGCGAACAGGTCGTTGTCGAGCACGTCCGGGGCGCCGCCGTCCTCGTCCCAGTGGGTGAGGGCGGCCTCGGCCGCGACGAGTTCGTCGTGCAGGTCGAGTCCGGCGAGGTACACGTGCGTGGTGCGGATGCGCCGGTCCCCGAGCTCGCCGAGGACCAGGTCACGGACGTCGTCGAGGATCGGTCCGGCGAGGTCCCACCCGCGCGTCTGCGGGTTCGACCCCGGTCCGTGCGCGCGTTCGACGAGCGAGCCGTCGAGTCCGATCGCGACGACGTCGGTCTTGTTGCCGCCGCCGTCGACGGCCAGGACCACGTCGGTCGCGTCCGTCGGGCCCGGCGCGGCGGGCCTGGAGGCGCGGCTGGGTTTCCGCCCCGTCGGTCCGGCTCAGCGCGCCCACGTCAACTGCTCCGATCGCGTCCACGGCAGGTGCTCTCCGCGTTCGCGGCCAGGAGCAGGTCGGTGAGTTTCTCGGCCTTGTCGACCTGACCCACGAGCGGGTGCGCCCACATCGCGCGGAGCACCCGGTCGCGCCCACCGTGCACGGCAGCGTCGAGCGCGAGCCGTTCCATAGGCAGCGACGTGCGACACGAGGCCGACCATGTCCTCGGCGAGCGGGGCCACCGGCAGCGGGGTGATCGCCTGCCGGGTGACGCGTGCCGGCACCTCGATGACGTGGTCGTCGGGCAGGAACGTGGAAGGTGCCGTCGTTCCGGACGTTGAGCACCTGCACGTCGCCGCGGTCGCCGAGGATCAGAGGACAGCACGTCGATCGCGGCCTCGAGCAGTACGGCCACCGCGCTGCTCGATGTTCGACCGGCTCGTGGACGACCGACTCGTCGGCGTACTTCGCCAGGAGCGCCCGCTCGGTCGCCATCACGGCCTCGGCGCGGGTCGGCTCGCGGAGCTGTTCCTCGAGCACGATGTCGTGCGAGTAGAAGTACTGCAGGTAGTACGAGGGGACCGCGAAAAAGCAGGCGGATGAGGTCCTCGTGCATGTGCACGCCCTCGGCCATCCGGGCCAGGGCGTCGCCCGGCGCGAGCAGCTCGTCGAGCACGTCGCGCGTGGTGCCGTCGGCGCCGGTGACGTGCACGCCGCGCTCCCAGGTGAGGTGGTTCAGGCCGACGTGGTCGAGCCGCACGTGGTCGGGGGCGACGCCGAACTCCTTCGCGAAGCGGCGCTGGAAGCCGATCGCGACGTTGCAGAGCCCGACGGCGCGGTGCCCGCCTCGAGGAGCGCACGCGTGACGATGCCGACCGGGTTCGTGAAGTCGACGATCCAGGCGTCCGGCTTCGCGTGCTTCCGGACGAGCTCGGCGTACTCGAGGACGACGGGCACGGTGCGCGGAGCGCCTTCGCGAAGCCACCCGGGCCGGTGGTCTCCTGCCCGATGCAGCAGCCTCGTGCGGCCAGGTCTCGTCCTGCTGCCGTGCGGCCTGCCCGCCGATGCGGAGCTGGAACATCACCGCGTCGGCGTCGCTGACCCCGGCGACGACGTCGTCGGTCACGTGCACGGTGCCCGGGTGCCCGGCGTGCGCGAACATTCGCTTCGCGACACCGCCGACCAGCTCGCGCCGGACCGGGTCGGGGTCGACGAGCCAGAGTTCGTCGATGGGCAGCTGGTCGCGGAGCCGGGCGAAGCCGTCCACGAGTTCGGGGGTGTAGGTGGATCCGCCACCGATGACTGCGAGTTTCACTGTGGTGCTATCCCTTCACGCCGGTGAGCGCGATGCCCTCGACGAATGCCTTCTGTGCGAAGAAGAAGATGATGACGACGGGGACCATGACGACGACGGTCATCGCCATCGTCATCGACCAGTCGGTGCCGTGCTGCCCACGGAACGTGGCGAGCCCGTAGGCCACCGGCCAGGCGGCCTGGTTCTCGGAGGCGTAGAGGAGCGGGCCGTAGTAGTCGTTCCACGAGTGGAAGAACATGAAGATCGCCGCCGACGCGATGCCCGGGCGGGCCATCGGGACGACCACGCGCCAGAGCACGCCCCACTCGCAGCAAGTGCCGTCCATCCGGGCGGCGTCGCCGTACTCCTTCGGGATGGTCATGAAGAACTGGCGGAGCAGGAAGATGCTGAACGCGTCGCCGAGCAGGTTCGGCAGGATCAGCGGCCACAGGGTGCCGGTCAGGTGCAGGTGCGACCACATCACGTAGACCGGCACCGCGGTGACCTGCGGGGGCAGGAGCATCGCGACGATGATCACCGTGAAGATCAGGTTCGCGCCCTTGAACTTGATCTGGGCGAGGGCGTACGCGGCCGGCACGGAACTGACGAGCATGAACGCGGTGGCGAGCACGGCGTACATCGACGAGTTGCCGAACCACCTGCGCGAGCGGCAGCTCGGTGAACACCCGCCCGTAGTTCGACAGGTCGAACGGCCGCGGCAGGATCGACGCCGTGAGGGCCTGGTTGCTCGACATCAGCGAGGTCAGGATCACGAACACGATCGGCGCGATGGTCAGGACACCGAGCGCCACCAGCGCGGCGTGCTCGGCGATCCAGACGAGGGTCCGGCCACGGGGGCTTGCCGGTGCGGGGTGCGGAGCCCCGGGGTGCCCGAGCGAGCGGGGACTGGGAGACGGCGGTCATCAGGACTCCTCCGGTCGGAACACGCTGATCCGGCGCATCGTGAAGACGAGCACCACGGCGGTGATCACGAACAGGACGACGGCCATCGCGGACGCGTAGCCGAACTGGAAGTTCGCGAACCCGTGCTGGTAGAGCAGCTCGGTGTAGGTGAGCAGCGACGTGCCCGGGTAGCCGAGCTGTGCAGCGGTCCCACCACCGATCGTCGCCTTGCCGCTCGCGACGCCGGAGGCCACCGCGGCCTCGGTGAAGTACTGCAGCGCCGCGATCACGCCGGTCACGGCCGCGAAGCCGATGACCGGTGCGATGGTCGGCAGCGTGATGTGCCGCACCTGTTGGACGCCGTTCGCACCGTCGAGCGACGCGGCCTCGTACAGGTCGCGCGGCACGTCGAGCAGGGACGCCAGGAAGATGATCAGTGATGTCGCCCATGACCCAGACGCCCATGATCACGAGCGAGGGCTTCGACCACGCGGGGGTCATTGAACCACAGCGGGCCCTCGATCCCGAAGACCTTGAGGATCTGGTTGACGGCCCGGTGCCGGGGTTGAACAGGAACACGAACGCGACGACACTCGCCACCGGCGGGACCAGGGCGGGCAGGTAGAACAGCGTGCGCCAGAACCCGGTCGCGGTCTTCGCGCGGCTGAGGAGTCCCGCCACCAGCAGGCCGCAGACGATCCGGACCGGCACGAGGATGACGACGAACCACAGCGTGTTGACGACCGCGGGGCCGATCTGCGGGTCCTGCGTGAACAGGAACTGGTAGTTCAGCAGCCCGACGAACTCCGGCTCCTGTAGCTGGTTGTAGCGCGTGAACGAGTAGAAGATCGACGCGACGAGCGGGTACGCGAAGAAGATCACGAGGCCCGCCAGGGCCGGGGCCAGCATCGTCAGCGCGACCAGGCGGCGGCGCGACTCGGCGGACCGCGGCCGACGTCGAGCGGCCGTCGGGGGCACTGGACCGGACCCCGTCGGGTTCGCGGGCCGGGAGGCATCGGGCGAGCCGCGCCTCCCGGCCGGTCGTCTTGGTGGTGACGCTCATCACGGACCAGCCAGCTGGTTCGCGTTGTCGATGTCCGAGTCCAGCTTCTTGAGCTTCGCGTCGAGGTCGCCGCCGTTCTGCTGGTATGCCTGCCAGAACTTCTCGTGAAGGTGCCGATGTAGGCGGCGCCGTCCGCGGTGCCCGGCGAGGTCATCGTGTCCTTGTTCCCCGCGACGCCGACGAAGGTCTTGTAGTTCGCGTCGACCTCGAGGTCGGGCGATTCGAGGGCCGAGGTGAGCGTCGGGATGTTCTTCAGGCCGTTGCCCATCGTGACCTGCGCGTCGGTGTTCGTGGACAGGTACTTCAGGAGCGCCCACGACAGCTCGGGGTTCTTCGAGCCCTTCGCGATGCCCGCCACGTTGCCCGCGATGTACGTCGAGCCGTAGTTGCCGAGGCCGTCCATCACGGGTGTCGGCGCGGTGCCGTAGTCGAGGTCCGGCTTCTGGTCCTTGATGAACGCGGTGCGGTACTCACCGTCGATCTGCATCGCGACCTGGCCGGTCTGGAACGCGTTGTCGGCGGCGAACTCCTGCCCGAGGCCCGACGTGAAGGCCTTGAGCTTGTCGTACCCGATCTCGTCGACGAAGCCCTTCTGCCACGTGATGAGCTTCTTCCAGGCGGCGGACGTGCCGATCTCGCTGTTGCCCTTGCTGTCCAGCCACGAGCCGTCGACCATCGGCGCCCAGTGCTCGGGAGAGTTCTCGTAGAAGTCGATGAGCGGGTTGAACCCGAGCTGCTTGATCGACCCGTCGGCGTTGTACGTCGTCAGCTTCAGCGCGTCGGCCTTGAGCTCGTCGAGCGTCTTCGGCGGTGCCGAGATGCCGGCCGTCTTCAGCGCGGCCTTGTTGTACATCAGGGCGCTCACGTCGGCGAGGGCCGGCAGCGTGCACCGGGTGCCCTTGTACTGCGTGTACGACTGCACGGCCTTGGGGATGTCGGACAGGTCGACCTTGTCGCGCTTGATGTACGGCGACAGGTCACGGAAGGCGCCGGAGGAGCAGAAGCTGCCCACGATCGCCGTCGAGTAGGACAGGCCCACGTCGATGTTCTGCCCGGACGAGATCGCCTTCTGCAGCTTCTCGTCGTCCTGGCCGGCGTGGATGTCGACCGTCACGCCGGGGTTCGCCTTCTCGAAGCCGGCGACGGCGCTCTTCACGACACCCGCCTCGCGTCCGGTGAAGAAGTGCCAGAGGGACACCGTGCCCTTGAGGTCCTTCGGGGCCTTGTCGGCGACGTCGGCCGCACTGCTGCCGGAGCTGCAGCCGGCGACGACGAGGGCGCCGGCGGCGGCGATGGCGGTGGCTGCGGCGATGCGCCGGAGCTTCGGACTGGGGAGTGACATGCGGAACTCGCTCTCTGATCTCGCTCCGGTGCGGGCCGCGTGCGGGCGCGCCGAAGAGCCCTCGGACAGGGCTGGGGTGGAGGTGCCTCGAGTGGTGCGGGTGGGACTCCGTCGTGCGGAGTCGTTCAGGGGCGCTCGACGGGGTCCGGCGCGGGCGCATCGTCGCTGATGCGTTCGAGCCGGTCCGCGAGCGCGGTGCGGACGACGTCGATGAGGACGTGCCGCGCACCGTGCAGGACGGGGGTGTCGGGGACGCCGGGTGCCACGACGGCGGTGGACCAGCGGGTGCGGGTCCGGAGCCAGGCGGTCACGGCGGCGGCCAGGGCGGGTCCGCCCGCGATGCCGGTCGGGCCGTGCAGCACGACCGTCTCGGGATCGGCGACGGCGAGGGCGGGGAGCACGTTGTGCCCGACGCGCTCGCCGAGGGCGGCGGTGAAGGGGTGCTGCTCGGGGAGCCCGGGCAGTTGCGGGAGCACCTGGCGCCAGTCGGCTGCGGTGCCGTCCGGTGCCGTGATCCCGTGCTCGGCGGCCAGGGCGACGATCGCGGGCTCGGAGATGAGGTCCGCGACGATCGTGGCCGTCGGGTCGATGGAGCGTGCGTCGGCGGGCACGCTGAGGTAGCCGATCTCGCCGGCGGCACCGGACGCGCCGGTGTGCAGGTGGCCGTGCAGGTCGAGGGCCATGCCGAGGCCCTCCGCCATCCAGAACAGCGCGAAGCTCTCCGGGGCACGGCCCGCGCCCATGTTCCGTTCGGCGATGGCGGCGAGGTTCGCGTCGTTCTCGATCACGACGCGGACGCCGAGCGCCTGCGAGAGGGTGGCGGACACCTGGTCGCGGGGCCAGCCGGGCAGGCCGTCGGTGAAGATGAGGGTGTCGGTGGCGTGGTCGACGCTCGCCTGCACGCCGACGGCGACCGCGGTGACGAGCTCCGGGTCCACGTCGGCCGCGGCGGCGGCGCGGGAGATCGCGGCGGCGACGATGTCGGCGCCGGGCGCGCACAGTTCGTCGGGGGACATGGTGTGCGTCGCCACCGGGAACGTGCGGCCGGCGGCGTCCACCACGGTCGAGCGGACGTCGACGAGCTGCACGTCGACCGCGACGCCGAGGTCGCGGTCGGTGATCGCCTCGTACACGACGGCGCTCGGGCCGCGGCGGCCGGCCTGGGAGGCGGTGCCGGCTTCGCGGATGAGGTCGGCGGACTCGAGCCGGCGGATGATCTCCGCAGCGGTCGGCTTGCTGAGCCCGGTGCGCTGCGCGATCTCGTTGCGGGTGAGCGGGCCGTCGTCGAGCAGGAGCTCGAGGGCGGCCCGGTCGTTGAGGACACGGAGCAGCCCGGGCTGTCCGGGGGTGCGTCCTCGTGTGGTCATGTCGAGGACTGTAACGGACAACCTTCTTTACTGAAAGGTTTGTTTACCGATTCGAAACACGCGTTCTGCTGCGCGAAACGTGGGGCTGTGGCGGCGGGGCTGGATCGCGCGCGGTGTGGATGCCGTCGGCTCGCGTCACGTCGTTTTGCGCTCACCGACACCTCACGGACACGACGGCGCGTGAGGTGTCGGTGACCGCGAAAACTCGCAGGCCCGCGGCCGCAGCGCGCGCACGCCCACGCCCACGCGGCCGCAGCGCGCGCACGCGCAGCGCGCCTACGGCCGCAGCAGCACCTTGATCGCCCGGCGCTCGTCCATCGCCCGGTACGCCTCGGCGGCCTCGTCGAGCGGCAGCTCGAGGTCGAACACCCGCCCGGGGTCGATCGCCCCCGACAGCACGTCGGGCAGCAGCTCCGGGATGTACTTCCGCGCCGGAGCCATGCCGCCCGCGATCGCGATGTTCGTGTCGAAGAGGTAGCGGGTCCCGATCGTGGGCACCCCGTGCGGGACCCCGACGAAGCCGAGGTTGCCGCCGGCCCGCACCGAGTGCAGCGCCTGGTCCATGCTCTCCTCGGTGCCCACGGCCTCGACCGCGCAGTCCGCCAGGTCGCCGCCGAGGAGCTCCCTGATCGCCGCGACCCCGGCCTCGCCCCGGTCCGCCACGACGTCGGTCGCGCCGAACTCGCGGGCGAGCGCCTGCCGGTCGGCGTGCCGGCTCATCGCGATGATCCGCTCGGCACCGAGCCGCTTCGACGCGAGCACGG
This sequence comes from Curtobacterium sp. AC273, assembly GCF_979253735.1. Taxonomy (NCBI): domain Bacteria; kingdom Bacillati; phylum Actinomycetota; class Actinomycetes; order Micrococcales; family Microbacteriaceae; genus Curtobacterium; species Curtobacterium sp. AC273. Next base: position 156,473 of record NZ_CEEDDU010000008.1, read on the forward strand.
CCGACAGCCCGACCGCCCCGTCGCCGACCACGACGACGGTCTTGCCCGGCCCGACCGCGGCGGAGACGGCGGCGTGGTGGCCGGTGGAGAAGACGTCGGACAGCGTCAGCAGGGACGGCACGAGCGCCGGGTCGACCGGGCCGGGCACCGCGACGAGCGTCGCGGCGGCGTCCGGGATCCGGACGTACTCGGCCTGCGCACCGCCGACCGGATCGCCGTAGGCGTCGTCCGCGCCGAAGCCGGACAGGTGGTCGCAGCCGGTGGTCATGCCGTGGCGGCAGTGCCTGGCAGGTGCCGTCGTTCATCGTAAAGGGGGAGATGACGAAGTCGCCCTCGTGCAGCGTGGTGACGTCGTCCCCGACGGCGACGACCTCGCCGACGAGCTCGTGCCCGATCGGGCGGGGCCGCTTCGTCTCGGTGACACCGCGGTACGGCCAGAGGTCCGACCCGCACACGCAGGCCGCGACGACCCGGACGACGACGTCCTTCGGGGTGATGATGGTGGGCTGGTCACGGTCCTCGACGCGGATGTCGTTCGGGGCGTGGATGATCGCTGCGCGCAAGAGGGGTGCCTTCCGTCGAGATGGTGGGGGATCGGCCGGTCGACGTCGTCCGGAGCCGCCTCGACAGTACCCTCGTGCGGGTGGACGACGACCGGTACGGCAGTGACGTGCTCTCGGGTGACTGGCGCTCGAAGGGCGTGAAGAAGGTGCGGCAAGTGCCGCTCGAACGCGACATGGTGCTCGAGGACCCGGTGACCGGCTGGGCCGGCGCGGTGGTCCGGCTCGAGGCCGGCAACGTCGAGCTCGAGGACTGGAAGGGGCGCACCCGCTCGTTCCCGTTCAGCGGGCAGTTCCTGCTCGAGGGCGAGCTCGTCACCCTCGGCCGTCCGCAGGCTCCGGTCGGCCGGTCTGCCGCAGCTGCACCGCCGGCCAGGCGCGATCCGCTCGGCGGGGCCGCGCCCGCCGTGCGGCAGGCGTCCGACGGCGGTCGCCTCCGCACCGCGTCCGGGTCGTTCGCGGTCGAGTCGCAGCGTGCCCGGGTCGCGCTCCCGAGTCGGATCATGGTCGAGGGCAAGCACGACGCCGAGCTCGTCGAGAAGGTGTGGGGGACCGACCTGCGTGTCGAGGGCGTCGTCGTCGAGGAGCTCTCCGGCGTCGACAACCTCGCCGACGTGCTCGAGGAGTTCCGCCCGACCCGCGACCGCCGCGTCGGGGTGCTCGTCGACCACCTCGTCCCCGGCTCGAAGGAGTCCCGGTTCGCCGACGCCGTGATGCGGGGGAAGTGGGGCGCGCACGTGCTCGTCGTCGGGCACCCGTTCGTCGACGTCTGGCAGTCCGTGAAGCCCGCCCGGGTCGGGCTGCAGACGTGGCCGACGATCCCACGGTCGATCGAGTGGAAGCAGGGCATCTGCCAGGCGCTCGGCTGGCCGCACGCCGAGCAGGCGGACATCGCCCGGGCCTGGCAGCGGATCCTCGGTCAGGTCCGGACCTTCGCCGACCTCGAGCCGGAGCTGCTCGGCCGCGTCGAGGAGCTCATCGACTTCGTGACCGAGCCGAAGGCCTGAGAACCCGGCCCGTGGCCTGAGAACCCGGCCGATCCGTCAACAGGCCTGCGATTCCGGGGGTGATCCGCGCCTCCCGGCCTACTGTTGAGGGATGGACGGCATCGAGGGGCGCGTACGCGGCGCGGTCGATGTCTGGCTGCGCTGGCTGCCCCGCTGGCAGATCGGCACCGCCCGTCCGCGCACCCGCATCTGCCGGAAGTGCACCGGCTCACCCATCGCGAGCGCGGCGGGCTTCGGCCCGGACGTGCCGCACGCGGTGCAGCACGCGCTCATCGGGCGCATCTCGACCATCGTCGAGGACGCCGTCGACGACTACACGGCCAGGAACCTCCCGCTGCTGCAGCGCGAACTCGAGCGCGCGGACGCGCGGAAGCGGCACGCGGGGTACCAGCCGACCGAGGGGCTCTCACCCGAGTTCCAGGGCCTCGACGTGGACCCGGAGCCGTCACCGGGCGAGCCGTTCCTGTTCACCCTCGGGGAGCTGACCGGCACGGGCGCGGGCGAGCAGTCACCGCGCGAGCCGCTGTCGGACGAGGCGAAGGCGGCGCTGCGCCACGAGATCGAGCTCTCCGACGAGTGCGCCCGGTCGACGGGCACCGCGGTGTGCCTCGCGCTCATCGAACACCGCCCGCGGATCGCCGAGGCCGTCGAACGGCTGGTCGAGCCGCAGATCGCCGCGCTGGTGTCGGACATGTTCCGTGGGTTCGACGGACCGGAGGACGGTCCGCGCAGCGGGCTCTTCTGAGCTCAGCGCACGTCGGCGCCGGCGGCCGCGTTCCGCCGGTCGAGCGCGCGCAGCACGAGCCGCGCGATCCCACGCCACCCGAGCAGGAACACCGCGAGGACGATCGTCGCGACGATGACGAACGAGATCGGCAGCGGGTTGCCGTCGACGTCGCCCTGCCCCGTCGCGACACGGATCGCGAGGCCGACGAAGACGGTCAGGATCCACACGACGACACCGGTCGGCCAGAAGCGCAGCGGACGTGCCCACGCGCCGCTCGTCACGTACCCGATCGCCCATCCGGCGAGGAAGGGGTACGCCGTCGTCCAGAGCGCGAGCGCGGACTCCGATTCGCCGTGCGAGGAGCGCCCGACGAGGGCGAACACGACGATGAGCACGACGTCGATCACGGCTGCCAGCCAGCCCCAGGTGCGTTGGGTCACACCCACATTCTCGCAGGCCGTCGTTCACCGGGGAGCCATCCGCGGTTCGCTCGCTCCTGGGAGGATGCGCTGATGACGCTGAGCCCGGAGACCCCGCTCGCGACGGTCGGTGCTGACCCGTCGCGTGCACCCGTTGCGGACGCGGCCTGGAGGCACGGCGTGCGTCCGCCACGCCTCGTCGCCCACCGCGGTGCGCCGCGCGTCCGGCGCGAGAACACGCTGCCCGCCGTCGCGGTGGCCGAGGCGCTCGGCGCGGAGACCGTCGAGGTGGACGTCCGGCGCACGGCCGACGGCGTCGCGGTGCTGCTCCACGACGAGACCCTCGGGCGGATGTGGGGCGACGCCCGACGGGTGTCCGACGTGGCCTGGTGCGACGTCGCCCGGCTCGGGAACGGCCTCGACCGCATCCCGCGCCTCGACGCCGTGCTCGAACGGCTCGACGGCTGCCGCTCGTCCCTGCTCATCGACCTGACGGACCCGGCGGACGCCGTCGTGGCCGCGCGGACGGTCGCCGGGCACCGCGGTACGACGGCGATCGCCTGGTGCGGCGCGCCCGCGGCGATGGCAGCGGTCCGCGCAGAGCTCCCCGACGCGGACGTGTGGCTCGCGTGGAAGTCGCTCGAGCCGCCGACCCCGGCCGACCTCGACGCGCTGGGGCCGACCACGCTCAACCTCGACGTCGCGTTCCTCACCCCGCGCACGGTCGAGGCCGCGCACGCCCTCGGGCTCCGCGTCGCCGTCTGGACCGTGGACGACGCCGAGCCCGCGCTCTGGGCGGCGCGGCTCGGCGTCGACTCGATCACGACGAACGACGTCGCCTCGATCCGTGCCGCCCTCGCCGCCGCCGAGCGTGACGGCTGGCCCGAACGCGAGCGCGAGTCCACCGAGACCGAGGTCGCGACCCGCGCCGAGGCCCTGGCGCACCGCCTCGCCCACGAGGTCATCGCGCTCACCCGGGAGCACCCGGTCCGGTCCGTGACCACGAAGACGGACCCGGCGGACCTCGTCACCGACGTCGACCTGCTCGTCGAGCGGCACGTCCGCTCCCGCGTGCGGATGGCGTTCCCCACGCACGGGTTCACCGGCGAGGAGTACGGCGACGCCCCCGGCGACCGGCACCGCTGGTACCTCGACCCCGTCGACGGCACGACGAACCTGGCGAACGGCGTCCCCTGGACGTCGATGTCGCTGTGCCTCACCCGTGGTGGCCGTCCGCTCGTCGGCGTGGTGGCCGATCCGTGGCGCGGCGAGGTGCTCGAGGCCCGGCGCGGGCGCGGCGCCACGCTGCGCGACCGGCAGCTGCGGCTGGACGACTCCCCGCGGGCACTCGCCGGTGCCGTGGTCGGCACCGAGCTCGACGGACACCGGCCGTGGCCCGGGTTCGGGGCGTTCCTCGACGCGCTCGCGGACCGATCGTGCACGCTCCGGGTGCAGGGCTCCGGCACGATGACCATCGCCCAGGTCGCGGCCGGTCGGGGGATCGGCGGGTGCGTCTCGGCGTTCGACCCGGTCGACCACGGCGCGGCGGTGCTGCTCGTGCACGAGGCGGGCGGGGTCGTCCTCACCCGTTCCGGGCCGGTGGAGGGGTTCCCGCCGGTGGGGGAGCCGTTCCTCGTGGCGCACCCCGGCGCGGCGGACGAGCTGCACGCGGTGTGGACGGCGGCGCTCGTCGTCGGCTGACGCGCGCGGCGCGCTGCTCGTGTGGTGCGAGGTTCCGGACACGGTGCGGCGGTCCGCGCACCGCACGGAGCACGGAACCCGGCAGGGGACGGCCTGGAGGCGCGGGGCGGGGCCGCCACGCGCCTCCAGGCCGGTGGGTGGGGACGCCGGGACCGTCAGGCCTGCGCGATCCGGACCGTGTTGCCGGCGGGGTCGCGGACGGCAGCGTCGCGGACGCCCCAGAACTGGTCGGTGGGCTCCTGCAGCACCTCGGCGTCGGCGCTCGCCGCGATGCGGTCGAACGTCGCGTCGAGGTCGCCCACCCGGAGCTGGAGCATCGACAGGCTGCCCTTCGCCAGGAGCGCCGCGACGGCGTCGCCGTCCTGCTGGGAGCGGCCCGCGTGCGGCTCCGACAGCACGAGCTCGAGGTCGGTGTGGTCGTCGCTGACCAGGGTCACCCACCGGAAGCCGCCGTTCTCGACGGTGTTCCGGACGGTGAAGCCGAGCACGTCCCCGTAGAAGGCGACGGCGGCGTCGATGTCGTCGGCGAGCACGTGCACGCCACTGATCTGGATCGTCATGGCTGCGACCTAGGACCGTGGGACCTCGGCGTGCTTCTCCGATCCTGCTCGGTCCGGCCGGGTGACGACCATGGCGTGACAGCTCCAGACCCCCGCGAGCGCGTCGTGGTCGGCAGCACGGTACTGCGTCGGCGTCATCCCGACGAGCTCGGTGAACCGCGACGAGAACGACCCGAGGCTCGTGGCGCCGACGGCCATGCAGACCTCGGTCACGCTGAGGTCCGTGCTCCGGAAGAGGGCCTGCGCCCGCTCGATCCGCCGGGTCACGAGGTACGCGTAGGGCGTCTCGCCGTACGCCGCCCGGAAGCGCCGGGTGAAGTGCGCGGGCGACATGAACGCGACGGCGGCCAGGGACGCGACGTCCAGGGGTTCCGCGTACGCACGGTCCATCCGGCTGCGGGCCCGGCGCAGCCGTCGGAGTTCGTCGAGGTCCACGGTCACGGTGCCATCCTGCCCCTGACGCTCTCGGCCGACTCTGTGCGCGCGTTCAGTCAGCGGACGTCGCCGCTCCCTAGGGTGGCAGTCCAACGGCCCTGACGATCCGGATCGGCCGCACCCGAAGGAGCATCGACCATGGGATTCCTCGACCGCCTGCTCGGACGCCCCGACCGCGACCGGGACGGTGCCGGGCAGAACGGTGCCGGCCAGAACGGTGCCGGACCGAACCAGTGGGACAGCCGCAGCAGCCGCAGCAGCAGGGGTACCGCTACGGGCAGCAGTCCTACCACCAGCCCACCGCCTCGCCGGCGCCGGCGCCGACCCCGCAGGACGGCAGACACGGCGTGCCGCAGTGGGGCGGCGCACCCGCCGGCGGACCGGTCAGGGGGCCCCGGCGCCTCGACCGACGACGAGCGCGCGGTCGAGCGCTACCGCTACCTGCTCCGCACCGCGCCGCCCGAGCGCATCGAGGAAGTGCACGCCGAGGCGTTCGCGACCCTGACGCCCGAGCAGCGCCGGATGGTCTACGACGAGTTCACCCGCACCGCCCCCGCCGGCGAGGCACCCCGCGGCGACGACCCGCGGTCCCTGGCCCAGGCGGCGACCCGGTCCGAGATCCGCCAGCCCGGCTTCATGGAGCGCTCGCTCGGTGGCGTCGGCGGCGGACGCGGCCCCGGCGGCGGGTTCGGTGGGTTCGGCGGCGGGCAGCGCTCGGGTCCGTCGTTCGGCAGCATGATCGGCGCCTCGATCCTCGGCACGGTGGCCGGCTACGTGATCGGCTCGGCCATCATGAGCGCCTTCCTGCCGGATCCGGGATCGTTCGATGGCGGTACCGACGCTGCGGGTGACGGTGGTTCGGAGGACACTGGTGCCGACTCCGCTGACGGCGGCGCGTCGGATGCCGGCGCGGGCGACGGCGGCGGGTTCGAGAGTGCGGGCTGGGGCGACGGCGGATCTGACTTCGGCGGTGGCTTCGGCGACTTCGGTGGTGACTTCGACGTGTAGCGCGTCGTGGCCCCCACCGACCTACTGATATTCTCCGTGGTCGACAAGGGAGTGCCATGGCCATCATCGAAGCCTCCGGGCTGACGAAGACCTACCGGTCGAAGTCCGGACCGGTCCACGCCCTCGCCGGGCTCGACCTCTCCGTGCCGCAGGGCACCGTCAAGGCGCTGCTCGGTCCGAACGGTGCCGGCAAGACCACGACCGTGAAGGTGCTCACCACCCTCGTCACGCCCGACGCCGGCACCGCGACGATCGACGGGATCGACGTCATCGCCGATCCGCAGGCAACCCGGCGGTCGATCGGCGTCTCCGGGCAGTACGCGGCCGTCGACGAGAACCTCACCGGGTTCGAGAACCTCGAGATGATCGGCCGGCTGTACCACCTCGGCCGTCGGGCGGCTCGGCAGCGGGCGCGGGAGCTCATCGACGTGTTCGACCTGTCCGAGGCGGGCGACCGCCCCGTGAAGGGGTTCTCCGGCGGCATGGTCGACGGATCGACCTGGCGGGCGCGCTCGTGATGAACCCGCGCGTCCTGTTCCTCGACGAGCCGACCACCGGCCTCGATCCGCGCAGCCGCCTGGCGCTCTGGGGCATCATCGAGGGCCTCGTGGCCGACGGCACGACGGTGCTGCTGACCACGCAGTACCTCGAGGAGGCAGACCAGCTCGCCGACGACATCGCCGTGATCGACGACGGCACCGTGATCGCCGAGGGCACCTCGGACCACCTCAAGGCCCAGGTCGGCGGACACCGGGTCGTCGTGACCCTCGTCGACCAGGTCGACCGCGACGCCGCGACCACCGTCCTGCGGCGCTACGGCGTCGGCGAGGTCGAGGTCTCCGGCGACGAGGCGCACGCACGCCGTCGCGGTCGAGGCCGGGCCCTCGGCACCGCAGCGGTCCTCGCCGACCTCGGCGAGGCGGGCATCGAGCTGCACGACGCGGGCATGCGCCGCCCGACGCTCGACGACGTCTTCCTCCGGCTCACCGGTCACGCAGCCACCGACGACGACGGTGACGACGCGACGACGAAGAAGGACGCCAAGAAGGACAAGCAGAGGAGCCGGCGCGATGACCGCCACCACCACGGCGCTCGGCCGGCAGCTGCCTCGTCGTCGTCACCTCGCCCGCCGCGATCTGGTTCGAGGACGGCTGGACCGTCACGAAGCGGAACCTCATCAAGATCAAGCGGTCGCCGGACATGCTCGTGTTCGCGGTGCTGCAACCGATCATGTTCGTGCTGCTCTTCAGCCAGGTCTACGGTGGCGCGATCGCCGTGCAGGGCACCGACTACACGCGTTCCTGATGGCGGGGATCTTCGCGCAGACGGTCGTCTTCGGGGCGACGTTCTCCGGGTCGGCGATGGCGCAGGACCTCAAGGAGGGTCTGATCGACCGGTTCCGCACGCTGCCGATGTCGGCGTCCGCGGTGCTCGTGGGCCGGACGAACTCCGACCTCGTGCTCAACGGGATCTCGATGGCGATCATGATGCTGACCGGCCTCGCGGTCGGGTGGCGGGTGAACTCGTCGCCGCTGGAGTTCCTGGCCGGCGTCGGGCTGCTCCTGCTCTTCAGCTACGCGTTCAGCTGGGTGATGGCGCTGCTCGGCATGAGCGTGAAGACGCCCGAGGTGATCAACAACGCCTCGTTCATGATCCTGTTCCCGCTGACCTTCGTCTCGAACGCGTTCGTGCCGAGCGACACCCTGCCGCTCGTGCTGCGGGTCTTCGCGGAGTGGAACCCGGTGTCGTCGCTCGTCCAGGCCGCGCGCGAGCTCTTCGGCAACGTCGGGTCGGCGCCGGTGCCGGACATCTGGACGATGCAGCACCCGATCGTCACGGTGCTCATCGGCATCACCGTGATGCTGGTGGTCTTCGTGCCCTGGTCGGTGAACAAGTACACCCGGATCAGCGCGAAGTAGCGGCGGTGGCCTCCGGCGGAGCGTCAGAGCAGCTTCCGCTGGAGCGCCCACGCCGTCAGTTCGTGCCGGTTGGACAGCTGCAGCTTCCGCAGGACCTTCGCCTACGTGCGTCTCGACGGTCTTCACCGAGATGAAGAGCTCGGCGGCGACCTCCTTGTACGCGTAGCCGCGTGCGATCAGCCGCATCACCTCCTGCTCACGCGCGGACAGTCGGTCGAGCTCGGCGTCACCCTGCGCGGTCTCGCCGCTGACCGCGCCGAAGGCGTCGAGGACGAACCCCGCCAGACGGGCGAGAACACCGCATCCCCTCGGCGACGCGGTGGACCGCCTCGACGACTTCGGCCCGGAGGAGCTCTTCGTGATGTACCCGCAGCGCCCCGGCCCGGATCACCCGGACCACGTCGTCGGCGGCGTCGGACACGCTGAGCGCGAGGAAGCGGGTGTCCGGCAGGCCCGGCGCGGCCCGGGTGATCACCTCGGCGCCGCCGCCCCGGCTCCGCCGGGCAGGTGCACGTCGAGCAGGACGACGCGTGGGCGGGTGGCGGTGATCGAGGTCGACCGCCTCGTCGACGGTGGCCGCCTCACCGACGACCTGGAGGCCCGGTGGCAGTCCGGCACGCACGCCGGCTCGGAAGATGGAGTGGTCGTCGACGATCGCGACGGTGAGGATCGGCCGGCTGCTGCGCGGACGGCGCGGTGTCGTCGGTGGGCGCGGTGTCCTCGGTCACGGGGTCTCCTCGGTCTCGGCGGGTGGGGTCGCGTCCGGTCGGCGGTCGCCGGGCGGGCGCCGTCGGTCCAGGCGATCTGGCAGGGTCAGTCGGACCTGGTACCGGTCCGGCCGGGGCCGGGTCCGATCGTCGCGGTCCCGCCGAGCCGGTGCATGCGGCCGACGATCGACTCGCGCACGCCGTAGCGCCCCTCGGGGACGGTGTCCGGGTCGAAGCCCGGACCACGATCACCGATGCTCACCTCGACCCGGTCGTCCCCGGTCTCGGCGTAGACGCTCACGGTCCCGCCGGCGTGGCGGGCGGTGTTCAGCATGGCCTCCCGGGCGGCACCGACGATGCCGTCGGGCAGGTCCGTCCTGGACGGTCCGATCGCGATGACCTCGACGCGCGCCGGGTACTCGGCCTCGATCTCGACGGCCGCCGCTCGCAGCTCCGCGCCGAGGTCGCCCGAGGGTTCGTCCTGCTCGGTGAACAACCACGTCCGCAGTTCGCGTTCCTGGGCACGGGCCAGTCGGGCTGCGTCGGACCTTCGGCTCGGCCCGTTGCTGGATGAGCGCGAGGGTCTGCAGCACCGAGTCGTGCAGGTGCGCGGCGATCTCGGCGCGCTCGACCTCGCGGACGCGGGCGGCGCGCTCCTCGGCGAGGTCGCGGACCAGCCGAACCACCCACGGGGCGACGACGACGGCCACCCCGAGCAGGACGGCGACCGCGGCGGTCAGGACCGTCCATGCGTTCGGGCGGCTGCTCGTCGTGAAGAACAGCAGGATGCCGAGCACCACGAGCACGAGGGCGCCGAGCGCGCGCACGACGAGCCCCGAGAACCCGCTGCCCGGACGTTCCGCAGCGTCGAACTGCCGCCAGGCGAGTGCGGCACCGGTGACGACGACCACACCGGGGACCACGACCTCGAGCGGCACGTCGGCTCCGAGCCTCGCGGCGATCACCGCACCCGCCGTCGTCAACAGCGCGACGCCGAGCAGGATCTCGACGACCGGAGCACGTCGGCCGCGGGCCTCGGCGTCGGCGTCGTCCGCCGGTTCGGTGAGCACCGACTTGAGCGGGACCGGTGTCGCGGGGCCGAGGCTCGGCGTCGTCGCCCACAGCCACGCGTACAGCAGGACCCCGGCCCCGCCGCACACCGCGAGTGCCGCCGTGACGAGTCGCACCACGCCGACGGGCAGGCCGGTGTGGGTGGCGAAGCCGTCTGCAGACGCCACCGACGACCCGGAGGGCCGGGCGGGACATCGTGGCGGTGGGCATGCGGTCATCCTGACACCTCTCCGCCACCCCGGGCAGTGCCGGGGACCGGGATCAGGGGGGCGATCAGGGGCAACCCCGATGGCGTCGGACGACCGCTGCCGGGAGGCTGGTGGTCATGACTCAACAGGACACCGGCGGGCCCCGCGTCGGCGACACGGTTCTTCGACTGGATCCGGGGCATCCACGTCTCGCGGACCGACGACCGCTGGCTCGCCGGGGTCTGCGAAGCCGTCGCCGAGCGCACCGGCCTCGACCCCCTCGTCGTGCGGGGCGTCGCCCTCGTCGTGGCGATCCTCGGCGGCCCGGTGTTCCTCGTCTACGCCGCCGGCTGGGCATTGCTGCCGGACTCATCCGGACGCATCCACGTCGAGCGGATGGTGCGCGGCGTGCTCGACCCGGCGCTCATCGCGATCGGCGTGCTCGTCGTGCTGACCTTCGTGCCGGCGGTCCAGGGCATCTGGTGGCAGGGCGTCCCCCGTCGCCTGGGGCATGCCGGGCTGGCTCTCCGCGACCCTCGGCACGGCGTGGACCATCGCGCTCGTCGGCGGTGTGGTGTGGCTGACCGTCGTGCTCGCTCGGCGCGGACCCTTGCGGGAGCGCACCGACCGACCCCGCAACCGACCCCGCGGGCCGCTGCGGCGGCACCCGGCTCGGCCGGTCCGCGACGCGACTTCTGGACGAGCCCCGAGGACCCGCCCGTCGACCGGGCGACCTGGTCGACCGGGGCGACCACAGGTGCCCTGGACCCGGCCGCGGCTGGTGCCGCGGGGGCGACGGCGGACGCGGGCGCGCCTCCTGGCAGTGGGCCCCGACGCCCGGGGCGACCGCGGCGGACCGAACCGCGCACCTCGAGCGGATGCGGGCGGAGCGTGCGCGGGCGGCCGAGCGTCGCGCCTGCCGGGCCGCGCGGCTGCCGGGTGCCGCGTACGTCGCGGTGAGCCTCGGGCTGGCGCTGGTGGCCGGAGCCGGCGTCGCGGTCTGGGCGCAGCAGGCCGAGCTGCCGGTCGCGGTGCTCGGCATCGCAGCGGCGGTGGTGGTGCTCGCGGTCGCGGACCATCGTCGCCGGGATCCGGGGTCGGGAGAGCGGCGGAATCGGCCTGTTCGCCACCATCGGCGTCGTGGCGCTCGTCGTGACGGGGGTGCTGCCGAGCGGCACGCAGCTCAGTGTCATCGGCGGCACGACCTGGCGGGGTGGACGACGTCGGGCCGGGCGCCGAACGGAACTACGCGATGGTCGTGGGTGGGCCGACGCTCGACCTGCGCGCGCTCGAGGAGTCGGACGGCGGAGGACGGGTGAACCTCTGGCTCGGTGCCGGTGGTGCCACCGTGCTGCTGCCGACCGACGCGCCGGTGCGGGTGCAGGTGAGCGGCATCGGGTACGGCGTCGACACGGAGCCGACCGATCCGGGGACGACTCGGTCGGCGGTGTGCTCGGCACCACCACCGTCGAGAACCGGGCGGCGCGCGACGCGGCCGCCAGCGACACCACGACCGTGCACGTCTGGGTCGTCGGCGGGGGTGTCGAGGTCCCGCGCGCCGTGCCCGTGGACCAGTGAGGAACGAGACCATGACGAACGACGACGAGACCACCCCGATCGACCCGACGCAGCCGGTGGACCCGACGCGTCCGGTGGACCCGACGCGGCCGGTGGACCCGACGCGTCCGACGACGCCGACGGACCGGGAGCGCTGCGTCGGACCGACCACCCCGATGGACCGGCTGCTCGACCCGACGCTGCCGGACGCACCGCAGGCCTGGACCCCGGCCGCACCCCGTCCCCGCCGGTCGGCCCGCTTCGGCACGATCTTCTGGGGCGTCCTGCTGCTGGTGTTCGCGCTGGCCATGGCCGTGACCGCGCTGCCGTGGTTCTCGGTGGACCCGGTGACGCTCCTGCTCGCCGCCTGCATCGCCGCGGGCGTCCTGCTCGTCGTCGCCGGCGTCGCGGCGGTGGTCGCGCGTCCCCGTCGGTAGGGCGTCGGCGGTGCGTCCCGCCGGGAGGCATCCCGCCGGGAGTGCATCCCGCCGGGGGAGTGCACAGGGGCCCGACCGCACGGCTCCGTCCACAGGGTCGTCCGGGTGCACGACAGCGACTACCCGGACGGCTTACGATCAACTCCGTGACCGCGACAGACGCCGAGCAGGCCGCGGAACGCGACGCGACCGAGCCATCCCTCGACCGCAGCACCCGGGTGCGCCGCTGGATGCTCCACGGCGCCGACCAGGGTGCGTCGCACCAGGGTCCGCACCAGGTCGAGGTCGAGAAGACCCACTCGTGGTGGCGGGTGATGTGCCTGACCGGCGTCGACTACTTCTCCACGCTCGGCTACCAGCCGGCGATCGCGGCGCTCGCGGCTGGCTCCTCTCACCGATCGCGACGATCGTCCTCGTGCTCGTCACGCTGTTCGGGGCGCTCCCGGTGTACCGCCGTGTGGCGCAGGACAGCTTCGGGGCGCGGGCTCGATCATGATGCTCGAGAAGCTGCTGCCGTGGTGGGCGGGCAAGCTGTTCGTCCTCGTCCTGCTGGGGTTCGCGGTGACGGACTTCATGATCACGACGACCCTCTCGGCGGCGGACGCCACGGCGCACATCGCCGAGAACCCGTACACGCCGCACTGGTTCACCGAGATCCCGGTCCCGCTGACCCTCGCGCTGCTGCTCCTGCTCGGCGTCGTGTTCCTCCGCGGCTTCAAGGAGGCGATCGGCATCGCGGTGGTGCTCGTGGGCGTGTTCCTGGCGCTCAACGCGATCGTGATCGCGGTGTCGCTCTGGCACGTGTTCGAGCACCCGACGGTGGCGAGTGACTGGTGGAGCGGACTCACCGCGCAGCACAGCAACCCCCTCGTCATGATCGGCATCGCGCTGATCGTGTTCCCGAAGCTCGCGCTCGGCCTGTCCGGCTTCGAGACCGGTGTCGCGGTGATGCCCCAGGTCCGCGGCGACGCCTCGGACGACACGAGCGCCCGTCCCGAGGGGCGGATCCGCGGGACGAAGCGGCTGCTCACGGTGGCGGCGGTCATCATGAGCTCGTTCCTCATCACGTCGTCGATCGTGACCACGTTCCTCATCCCGCAGCGCGAGTTCCGAGCAGGGCGGGGGCGCGAACGGCCGGGCGCTGGCCTACCTGGCGCACGAGTACCTCGGCGGCGTGTTCGGCTCCGTCTACGACTTCTCCACCGTCGCCATCCTGTGGTTCGCGGGAGCGAGCGCGATGGCTGGCCTGCTCAACCTCGTGCCGCGCTTCCTGCCGCGCTACGGCATGGCACCGCAGTGGCACGGGCGACCCGCCCCTGGTCATCATCTTCACGCTCATCGCGTTCGTCATCACGATCATCTTCGACGCGAACGTCGACGCGCAGGTGGTGCCTACGCCACCGGCGTGCTCGTCCTCATCACGAGCGCCGCGGTCGCGGTGACGCTGTCGGCCCGCCGCAACGCAGCAGAAGAAGCGGACGATCGCCTTCGGGGTCATCTCGGTCGTGTTCGTCTACACCACCGTCGCGAACGTCATCGAACGGCCGGACGGCGTCCGCATCGCCGCGGTGTTCATCATCGCCATCGTCGTGGTGTCGCTCGTCTCCGCGTCCGGCGGCCGTTCGAGCCCGCGCGTCGTCGATCGAGCTGGACGCCACCGCCCGCCAGTTCGTCGAGGCCGACGCCGACCAGTTCAGCTCGGTCTGCATCATCGCGATCGAACCGGGTCGGTGTACCGCCGACGCGTACCGGTCGAAGGGGCGCGAGGAACGCCGAGACTCGGGCATCCCGGCGCGGGTGCCGACGATGTTCCTCGAGGTCCTGCCGGCCGACTCGTCCGACTTCGAAGAGGACCTCGTCGTCAGGGCCACGTCATCCACGGGTTCCGCGTGCTCAAGGTGCGTTCCGGCAACGTGCCGAACACGATCGCGTCCACGCCGCTGGCGATCCGCGACATCGCCGGCGTCGTGCCGAGCATCTACTTCGAGTGGAACGAGGGCAGCCCGATCCGGAACGCGATCCGCTTCGTGTTCACCGGTGCCGGCGACGTGGCCCCCGTCACGCGCGAGGTCCTCCGCGAAGCCGAGCCCGACGTGAACCGCCGACCGAGCGTCCACGTGTCGTGACCGGTCCTGCGGAAGTCGGTCGTGCCTCCGGTCCGCCGCGTCCACACCGGACGCAGGACGGTCCGTGGGTGGTGCCGCAGCCGTGGTCGTGGCCGCCGCGGTTCTGGGGGACCACCGGGACGGCGACGCACTTGCGCCCGGTGTGCCCGCGTCTCGTCTTCGGGGCGGTGACGTTCGGGCTCGGCGGCCTCGTGCTCGCCGCGGCCGCCGGCCGCGGCACCCTGCGCGCGATCGCACGGCGCGGCACCCGCGGCTGGGTGTTGCTCGGCGCGGCCTCGCTCGTCGTCTACGCGGTCGCCTTCTACGCGGCCCTCGCCGACGCGGGTGTCGCGTTGGGCACGACCGTCGCGATCGGGTCGTCCTCGGTGTTCGCCGGACTGGTCGGAGTGGGTGACGGCCAGGAGGCGCGTCACGCCCAGGTGGGTCGTCGCCACCCTGGTGAGCGTGGTCGGCATGGTCGTCGTGACGCTCGCGCGGTCGGAGGGGTCCGGAGCGGACGGCTCCCTCGTGCTCGGGCTCGGTAGCGCGCTGCTCGCCGGGTGCACGTACGCGCTGTACTCGTGGGCGGTGGCGCGGGGGATGCAGGCGATCCCCGAGGTGCGTGGTGTCCGGACCCGGGCGGGAGCTCGCGGACTCGTCGGCGCGGTCTTCGGACTCGCCGTGCCGCTCGTCGTCCTCGCCGTGGTGGGCGGCCACGAGCACCTCGGTGTGCCCGCGCACTGGCCGGTGTTCCTGTACCTCGCGCTCGTGCCGACGGTGCTCGGGCACTCGCTGTACGCGGCCGGGCTGCGGAGCGTCAGCGCCTCGGTGGCGACGCTGCTGTCGCTGCTCGAGCCGGTCGTGGCCGCGGTGCTCGCCGTCCTCGTCGTGGGGGAGCACCTGGGCGTGGTCGGATGGGCCGGCATCGGGCTCGTGGTGGTCGGCCTGGCCCTCCTCGGGCTGCCGGGGCGCCGCGTCCGCTGACGCGCTGGTGCGGTTTTCCGCACCGGAAGTGCGGACGTCTCCGTCGACGTGGCTGTGCGCCCGCACAGATACTGACTGCACCGCGGCGCCCGACCGCGATCAGCCGGCACCATCGTCCTGCGAGGAACGCGAAGATGTCCGAGCACCACGGCACCACCGAGGACCGTGCACCACTGCGGCTCGCCTACTTCATCACGTCGTACGGCGACGGGACACAGCTGCTCCGACTCGTCAGAGCGCTGCGGACCGGCGAGCCCGACGCCGAGATCGTCGTGCAGCACGACGAGACCTTCCACCCCGTGCCCCGTCCGGCCCTGCAGGACCTCGGGGTGCACGTGCTGCTCAGCCCGGAGCGCATCGGGTGGGGTGACCTCACGCTCGAACGGGCGCGGTGGCGCGTCCTCTCGTGGATCCTCGACACGCTCGACGTCGACTGGGTGATGCTGCTGTCCGAGCAGGACCACCCGACGGCTCCGGCCGCTGCACTCCGCGACCGCCTGCAGGACGCCGGCGACCGTGGCACCACGCTCTGCTCGAGTCGTGGCCGATCGACGAGGTCCCCGACCCCGAACTCCGGGCCGAGGTCCACCAGCGCTACCGGTTCCGGTGGTACGCGATCCCGGACCTCCGGCTCGGCGACCGGCTGCCCCGACCGGTGCGGACGCTGCTGGACCGGGTGTTCGGCATCGCGTCGCACCGCCTCCGCGTGCACGGACTGCCCGTCCGGCTGTCCGCCGCGAAGCCGGAGGTGGACGTACCCGCCAAGATCGGGGTCCGAGCGCTCCGCACACCGTTCCGCCACGGCGAGCGCTGCTGGTACACGAGCTGCTGGTTCGCCCTCGACCGACGGGCGATGCGTTCCGTCGTCGACCGCGTCCGCGACGACCCCGGACTCGTGCGGTACTTCGAACGCACGGTGATCCCGGTCGAGGCGTTCACGTCCACCGTCCTCGCCAACGACCCGACCGTCCGGGTCGAGCACGCGTCGCTCCACACCATCCGCTGGTCCGACCACCGTTCGGGGCGACCCGACGTCTTCACCGTGGAGGACGTGCCGATGCTGTTGGCCGCCCCACACCCGTTCGCACGCAAGTTCGGCGCCGACCCGAGCGTCTACGACACCATCGATGAGCGCGTGCTGCTCACCGGAGAGGAGGCATCATGACCACCCGTACCGTCCTGATCACCGGGGGAGCCGGCTTCATCGGCTCCCGGCTCGCCACACGCCTCGCCGCCGTGGGCGACGACGTCGTCCTGCTCGACGTGCTGCACCCGCAGGTGCACACCGGTGGGTGGCCGCTGCTGCCCGGCGGCATCACCGCGATCCCGTTCGACGTCACCGTGCCGACGATGTGGGACGCGGTGCTCCGCACGGTGCGCCCCCACGTGGTCGTCCACCTCGCCGCCGAGACCGGCACCGGGCAGTCCCTGACCGAGGCGAGCCGCCACACCCGCGTGAACGTCGTCGGCACGAGCGAGCTCCTCGACGGCCTGCACCGGGCCGGACACGTCCCGGAACGCTTCGTCCTGGCGTCCTCGCGGGCCGTGTACGGCGAGGGCGAGTGGGCCACCGACGACGGCGAACGCTTCGTGGCCGATGCGCGCGACGTGCACCAGCTCGACCGGGCGCAGTGGGACCCGAGCGCTCCCGGCGACCACGCCGGCCACGCCGTGCGGCCCCTCGCGCACACCGCCGCGGTCACCCAACCGCGTCCGTCGAACGTCTACGCGGCCACGAAGCTCGCCCAGGAGCACGTGCTGCACGCCTGGGCCTCCGCGCACGGCGTCCCCCTCAGCGTGCTGCGGTTGCAGAACGTGTACGGCCCGGGTCAGTCGCTGTCGAACCCGTACACCGGCATCGTCAGCCTGTTCGGTCGTCTGGCACGGGAGCGGCGGCCGATCCCGGTGTACGAGGACGGCTCGATCACGCGCGACTTCGTCTTCGTCGACGACGTCGTCTCGGCGCTGGCGTCCGCCACCCGCTCCGCTGCGGACGGCACCCGGACGGTCGACATCGGCTCCGGCAGCCCGATGACGCTCCTCGAACTCGCGGCGGTCGTCGCCGCGCAGGCCGGCGCTCCGGCACCGCGGGTCACCGGGCAGTACCGGCTCGGGGACGTGCGGGCGGCGTTCGCGGACGTGTCGGCGGCCCGGGACGCACTCGGCTACGTGCCGCTGGTCGACCCTGAAGCCGGGATCGCCCGGCTGCTCGAGTGGATGGCGACGCAGGACGTGCCGGTGCTCGACGCCGCCTGAGCCGGGCGGGCCGCGGCCGGGCTGCTGCGGCCCGCCTGCCGGGCCCGGCCCGACCCGGCCCGGTCGGCTCGCCGGGGTTCGCCTGCGGCCACGGCCGGCCGCGGTCAGTCGCCGAGGATCTGGTCGCGCACCTTCCGCCGCAGCACCTTGCCGATCATCGACCGGGGCAGGTCCTCGACCACGACGATCCGCCGCGGCACCTTGTACGCCGCCAGGTGCTCGCGCGACCAGGCCCGCAGCGCCTCGGCGTCGAACGTGCCCGGGTCCTTCGGCACGACCGCGGCGACGACCTGCTCGTTGCCGGCCTGCGTGATGCCGACGACCGCGACCTCGCGGACGCTGGAGTGCTTGAGCAGGGCGTCCTCGACCTCGGACGGCGACACGTTGAAGCCGCCGGTGATGATGAGTTCCTTCAGGCGGTCGACGATCTTCACGTAGCCGTCCGCGTCGATCGACACGATGTCGCCGGTGCGGAACCAGCCGTCGGGGGTGAAGACCTCGTCGGTCGCCTCGGCCTTGCCCCAGTACCCGCGGAACACCTGCGGCCCGCGCACCTGCAGCTCGCCGGCCTCGTCGGTGCCGAGCACCTTCGTGGAGTCGTCGGGGTCCACCACGCGCGCCTCGGTGGAGGACAGCGGCAGCCCGATCGCGCCGAGTCGGCGCGCGGGGGACACCGGGTTCGCCATGAGCACGGGCGAGCACTCGGACAGTCCGTAGCCCTCGACGAGGTAGCCGCCCGTGCGGGCCTCCCACGGTTCGACGACGTCCTGCGACAGCGGCATCGCGCCGGAGATGCCGATCTCGATGCCCTCGAGCGAGACCTTCGCCGAGTCCGCCGCGTGCTGCAGCCGCGTGTAGATCGGCGGCACGGCCGGCAGGAACGTCGGCGGGTGCTTCTTCATCGCCGTGAGGACGAGCGCCGGGTCGAACGCGGGGAAGAGCACGAGCCGCGAGGCCATGCTCATCGCGAAGGTCAGGCACAGCGTGAGGCCGTACGCGTGGAACATGGGCAGCACGGCGTAGACGACGTTGTCGCCGCGACGGATCTGCGGCACCCAGAGCCGCGCCTGCGTGGCGTTGGCGAGCAGGTTGCGGTGGCTCAGCACGGCACCCTTCGGCACACCGGTGGTGCCGGACGTGTACTGGATGAGGGCGACGTCCTCGGTCGCGGGGCGCGGGTGCCGCTTCGACAGCTTCCGGTTCGACGCGACGTCGTCCCACTTCGTCGTGCCGCGGACCTTCGTCGTCAGCTTGGCGCGGGACTCGCGGGCCTTCGCGACCGGCAGTGCGAGGGCGACCCGGGTGGCGCGGGGCATCGCTCGGGTGAGGTCGACCGACACGATCGCGTCGAGCGCCAGGTCGGCGGGGAAGTCCTGCAAAGTCGCGACGGACTTGTCCCAGACGATCGCGACCTTCGCGCCGTGGTCCTCGAACTGGTGGCGGAGCTCCCGCGGCGTGTACAGCGGGTTGTGCTCGACGACGATCGCCCCGAGCCGCAGCACCGCGTAGAACGCGACCACGTGCTGCGGGCAGTTCGGCAGGACGATGGCGACGCGGTCACCCGCCGAGACGCCGAGCTTCCGGAGGCCGTTCGCCGCCCGGAGGATCTGCTCCTCGAGCTCGGCGTACGTCGTCGTGCGGCCGAAGAACTCGAGTGCGACCTGCTTCGGGAAGCGCCGCGCGGACTCCTCCACGATGTCGGAGAGGGAACCCGTGGGCTCCTCGATGTCGTGCGGGCCCCCGGGGCGTACGAGGCAAGCCAGGGACGAGGCGTGTCGATGCTCACGCGGACCAACCTAGCGGGCCGCCCGGGCTGCGGCTGGGAAGCGCGCAGCCCGAGTGCGCTGTCCGAGCGCACTGTCCGAGCGCACTGTCAGGGGCGGGACGGACGATGGCGCCATGCCCTCCGTCTCCGACGCCTTCCGCTCCCGTCTCAACGACACGTTCACCGGCGGTGCCACGGAACGTCCGGCCTGGATCGACGAACTCGAAGCGGGCACCGACGAGGGGTTCTTCGGCCCCGGTTCCGCGACCTGGTCGGTGCACGGCGGCAAGCAGACGATCCTCGCCGGGGTCCGCGCGCTGCTCGTCCAGGCGCTGCACCCGGGTGCCCTCGCGGGCGTCGCCAACCACTCCCGCTACCGCGAGGACCCCTTCGGACGCCTCGCCGGCACCATCCGCTGGATCTACACGGTGTCCCACGGCGACACCGCGGCCGCCACGAACGCCAGCAACTGGGTCCGGAAGCTCCACGAACGGGTCCGCGGCGAGTACGTCGACGGGCACGGCGTCACCCGGCCGTACGCCGCGAACGACCCCGACCTGGCACGCTGGGTGCACCTCGCCTTCACCGACGCGTTCCTCCGGAGCGCCCAGCTCTGGGGCGACCCGATCCCCGGCGGGCCGGACGCCTACGTCCGCGAGTGGGCGATCGCCGGCCGGCTGATGGGCGTCGAGGACGCCCCGGAGTCCGACGCGGAGCTCCGCGCCCAGATGAACGGGTACCTCGACCGCGGGGAGCTCGCCGTGACCGCCCGGACGAAGGACGTCGTCCGGTTCATCAAGGACCCGCCGGTCGCCCGGCTGCTCCGGCCCGGGTACCGCGCGCTGTTCGACGGCGCGGTCGCCTCCCTCGACCCGGCGCACCGCTCGATGCTCGGTCTGCGGACGCCGGGGCTCGGGCCGGTCGAGTTCCCGGTGCGGAAGACCGCGGGCGTCGTGCTCGACGGCATCGGGGCGGTGCTCGGCCACCAGCCCGGCACGGAGCGCGCAGCGCTCACGCGCATCGCGCGACTCCGACGTGCGGACGACGAGCGACGCGCGTCCGGCGGGGTGGACGCAACGGTCTGACGGCCTGGAGGCGCGGGTCGGCCCCGCACCGCGCCTCCAGGCCGTCAGCCGGTCACGTCAGAAACCGGACGGCACCCGGGGCGTGTACGCGGACTCGAGCCGCGAGACCTCGTCGTCGGTGAGCGTGAGCGTGGCTGCGGCGACCGCGTCGTCGATGTGGTGCTCCTTCGTCGCGCCGACGATCGGGGCGGACACGACGTCCTGGTGCATCACCCACGCGAGGGCGACCTGGGCCATGCTCGCGTCGTGCGCCTCGGCGAGCTGCTGCACCGCGTCGACGATCGCACGGTTCGCGTCTTCGTCCTGGCGGTAGAGGGTCTTGCCGAACTCGTCGGTGTCCGCGCGCGGACCGGAGCCGCCTCGCGTCCCACGGGCGGGTCAGCTTGCCGCGGGCGAGGGGGCTCCACGGGATCACGCCGACGCCGGTGTGGGCGCAGAACGGGTGCATCTCGCGTTCCTCCTCGCGTTCGAGGAGGTTGTACTGGTCCTGCATCGCGACGAACTTCGTCCACCCCGTGCAGCTCGGCGACGTGCTGCATCTCGGCGAACTGCCACGCCCACATGCTGCTCGCGCCGATGTAGCGGGCCTTGCCGGACTTCACGACCTCGTGCAGGGCCTCCATCGTCTCCTCGACCGGGGTGCGCGGGTCGAAGCGGTGGATCTGGTACAGGTCGACGTAGTCCGTGCCGAGGCGGGTCAGCGAGGCGTCGATCTCGTGCATGATCGCCGCGCGGGACAGCCCGGCGCCGTTCCGGCCGGGGCGCATCCGGTTGAAGACCTTCGTGAAGACCTGGACCTCCTCGCGCGGGGCGAGCTCCTTGAGGAGGGTGCCGGTGATCTCCTCGCTGCTGCCGGCGGAGTACACGTTCGCGGTGTCGAACGTGGTGATGCCGGCGTCGAAGGCCCGGCGGACGAAGGGGCGGGCCTCGTCGATGCCGACGCTCCAGGCGTGGGAGCCTCGTTCGGGGTCGCCGTAGGACATCATGCCGAGGATCACGGGGCTGATCTCGAGGCCGCTGGCGCCGAGTCGCGTGGTTTCTTCGCTCATGCACTCACCCTGGCATCGCGCCCTGTGACGGCGAGCAGGCGGACCTGGAGCGGAGCGTCCTCGTCGACGTCGACCGAGCCGCGTAGAGCCCGGTCGCCGCGAGGTGCTCGATCTGCGGCTGGAAGTACTCCCACACGGCCTCGACGAGCTCGTCCGGCAGCTGCTCGTCCGACCCCGTCGCCCGTGCGAGGTCCCACGTGTGGATCGTGATGTCGCTGGTCTGCTCGGTGAGGTACTGCGCCGCGGGGACCACGTCCGTGGCGAGGTGCACGGGCGTGTCAGCGGGCGAATTCCTCCAGGCATCGGTCGCCGCAGTGGCGAACTTCGCCCACTCGGCCAGGAGGTCGTCGCCGACCTCCTCGAGGTCCGCCTCGGCCTGGGCGTAGTCGCACCCGGTGAGGAGCTTCGGGATCCAGCGCTGCTCGGCGACGACGTGGCGGACGAGGTCGCGGGTCGTCCACTCGGAGTCGGGCGTCGAGGCGTCCCAGTCCGTCACGGCAGCGACGCGGCGGCCGAACTCGGATGCCGCGAGGGCTTGCAGCGCGATCCAGTCGGTGGCCATGGTGGTGCTCCTGTTCGTCGTGTTCGTGTTCGTGTTCGTGGGGTACGGCGTGTGGCTCGTGCTCGCCTGCAACCCGCGGGGCCGCAGGCGGTTCCCGCGGGGCGCGTGCAAGTGCGCGCGTGCCGCGTGCCGCGTGCCGCGTGCCGCGTGCCGCGTTGCGCGTGCGTGGTCGGGGCGAGGGGTGGTGGTGGTGGCGGTGGCGGTGCGGATGGTGCGTGCGGTGCAACGCTACGCCCGCCCCGGGCCCGCGAACGGGCGAAATACCAGCGTGCACGGACGCGCCGACCCCGCGAATCCGCCCGCTCGTCGGACCGTTCCTGCGGCCGGCGGCCCGGCGCGCGCGAGCGGGCGAGAAGGCGGGGTGGAATCGCCGAGAGGCCCTGGTACTTCGCCCGCTCGGCTCCGGCGCGCTCGATGTGCGTCGAAGGTCGCCGCCTCGCGCTCAGTCGCCGCGCTGCCCGTCCGGAGCTGGACGTGTCCTCGCGCCGGACCGGCGAACGGGCGAAGAAGACCCGTCGCTATCACGATCCACCACGTTGATTCGCCCGCTCGGCCGAGGGCGTGCTGCGGCGTCGTGGCCGGAGTGCAGGATGCGGGACCGATCCGGATACGACGAACGCCCCGGCTCCGTGGGGGAGGAGCCGGGGCGTTCGTCTCGTGTTCGGGTCGTGCTGTTCGGTGCCCTCAGCAGGGCGACGAAGCCGTCGGGACTCAGGCCGCTCTGGAGGACGAACTGGACGTCGAGGTTGATCGTGACGTCGTTGCCGAGCGTGAAGCCGCCGGCCTCGAGCGCGGCGTTCCAGTTCACGCCGAACTCGGTGCGGTCGATCTTGGTCGTCGCCTCGGCGCCGAACTTGACCTGGCCGTAGCCGTCGGTCGTGAAGCCGCCGAGCTCGGCCTTGAGGACGACCGGCTTGGTGACGCCGCGGAGGGTGAGGTCGCCGGCGATGTGCAGGTCGTCGCCCTTGGCCTCGATGCTCGTCGAGCGGAAGGTGAGCTGCGGGTGCTCCTCGGTGAGGAAGAAGTCGCTCGTCTTGAGGTGCTGGTCGCGCTGCTCCTGGCCGGTGTTGATCGACGCGACGTCGATGTTGGCCTCGACGGTCGACTCGAGCGGGTTCTCGGCGGTGACGACGGTCGCGTCGAAGGTCTCGAACTTGCCCTTCACCTTGCTGATGGCGAGGTGACGGACCGAGAAGGTGACCTCGGAGTGGGTCGGGTCGATCTTCCAGGTGCCGGTCTGGTAGCCGGGAACGGTTGCAGAGGTGAGCGTCATGATGTCCTTCTTCCGAACGAGAGTCTGAGAGCGATGCGGACGAATCGGAGCCCCGATCCATACGCCCGCATCGAAGTTGATGCCACGCCAGTGTGCACCCTTTTGGTTGAAGCGTCAACCATTGTTCACTGAAGTGACGCAAAGCGTGTGTCGTGCCTCCCGCGCACCCCGCTCTCGATGAGTCGACGGATGCGGCGCACGAACTGTTCGGCGTCTCGTCCGACGTCGTCAGCGGTCGCCCGGACGAGCCACCAGTCGACGTCCTTGAGATGCTCGCCCCGCGTGAGGTCCTTCCTGAACGTGGCTGGATCAGTGCGGTGGAGATCGCTCTCGTACTCGATCGCCACCCGCGCGTCGGGGTAGGCGAGATCGACGCATGCAACCCACCGACCATCGACGACGACGTCGTGGTTCAACCGCGGTTCGGGCAGCCCACGACGCAGGAGCGCCAGTCTGGTCCGTGTCTCGCCGGGGGAACGGGAGCCCGTACGGATCTCCTCGAGGGCGAGCCGGAGCTTCACGATGCCCCGGATGCCGCGCCGCCGACGGACAGCTGTAACGAGTTCGTCGAGCGTCACCCAGCCCAGCGTGCCGACCAGTGCGTCCCCGGCGATAACGAGCTCGTCGAGCGTCAGCAGCGTGCCGAGGGCAACGAAGGTGTCGGCAGGGTTGCTGATCGGGACCCCGCGGCTCATGGTCATCCGCACCGAGCCGTACTTCGCGCGGTGTCCCACTGCGCCGCGGACCCGGAGTGCTTGGTCGACGCCGATCGTCGTGACGTGGAGGCGTGCATCGCGTTCGATCCGTCGAGGGAGCGGGACGCCGAGGATCGCCGCCGCGGTGACGTGACTGAACACCTGATCGGGGCGGAGCCTGGGCGCCAGTGCCCGGGCGCGTTCGTCGACGGTGTGCGGCACGGTCGCGGAACGGATGCCGTGGAACGGGCGAACGAGGTCCTTCGCGTCGAGACGCCCTCGGGACACACCCCGGTGCAAGGCGTTCCGCACCCGGAAAGAGCAGTCCCGCAGGATCATCGGAAGGCGACTTCTGGCGGTCATCTCCACATGGTCGAGCCGAGCTGACGGGTGCGGGGTGAGTCGCGCCTCCAGTGTGGATGGTCGCGGTCGCATCGTGCCTGTGGAGGAGCCGATCGGATCGAGCGGGCGTTTCAGCTGGGTGAGGATGCTGGCGCTCCCCGCTGTTTCGCCCGCTCGCGCACGGGCCAACTGACGGATGGGCGAGCGGGCGAAGAGCCAGGGTGCGCGGATGGAGCTACGCGGGTGATTCGCCCGGTCGCGGCCCCGCAGGCGGACGCGGACGAGGCGGGCGGCCGGTGCGGCGCGCGCAGTCGACGAGCGAGCGAATGGCCAGCGTGTGGAGCCAGCAGGACGCCGTTGTTGTGCCCGCTCGCGGACCAGAGGTGGGGGCCAAGGCGGGCTGACCCGGTGGAACAGCCGGACGGCGCGGTGGGTGGTCGCTGCGGCGGCACGACGACCGAGCGGGCGGTATGCCCGGGGTGCGCCGACGGAGGGACGCTGACATTTCGCCCGCTCGCGGACCCGGCCGCACCCCGCCCCCGCACCCGGTACCCCGTACCCCGTATCCCGCACCCGCACCCCGCACCCCGCACCCCGCACCCCGCACCCCGCACCCCGCACCCCGCGCCCCGCACCCCGCACCCCGCACCCCGCGCCCCGCACCCCGCGCCCCGCACCCCGTGCCGGGTTCTCCACAGGTACTCGCGCGGCCCCTCACGCGGGGCGGAAGCCCGATAGCGTCGACACCATGGAATTCAGGTACCTGGGCAACTCCGGACTCAAGATCTCCGAGATCACCTACGGCAACTGGCTGACGCACGGCTCGCAGGTCGAGAACGACGTCGCCACCCAGTGCGTTCGGGCAGCGCTCGACGCCGGCATCACCACGTTCGACACCGCGGACACGTACGCCAACACGGCGGCCGAGAAGGTCCTCGGCGAGGCGCTCAAGGGGGAGCGACGCGCCGGGCTCGAGGTCTTCACGAAGGTCTACTGGCCGACCGGCCCCAAGCAGCACAACGACGTCGGCCTCTCCCGCAAGCACATCATGGAGTCGATCAACGGGTCGCTCGAGCGCTTGCAGACCGACTACGTCGACCTCTACCAGGCGCACCGCTACGACCACGAGACCCCGCTCGAGGAGACCATGCAGGCCTTCGCCGACGTGGTCCGTCAGGGCAAGGCGCTCTACATCGGCGTGAGCGAGTGGAACGCCGAGCAGATCCGTGCGGGTGCCGCGCTCGCGAAGGAGCTCGGCTTCCAGCTGATCTCGAACCAGCCGCAGTACTCGATGCTGTGGCGCGTCATCGAGGGCGAGGTCGTGCCGGCCTCCGAAGCAGCTCGGGCTGAGCCAGATCGTCTGGTCGCCGATCGCGCAGGGTGTCCTCACCGGCAAGTACAAGCCGGGTCAGCCCCTGCCCGAGGGGTCGCGCGCCACGGACGAGAAGGGCGGCGCGGACATGATCAAGCGGTTCATGCGCGACGAGGTCCTCGAAGCCGTGCAGCGTCTGCAGCCCGTCGCCGACCAGGCCGGCCTCACGCTCGCGCAGCTCGCGATCGCGTGGACCCTGCAGAACGAGAACGTCGCGAGTGCGATCGTCGGCGCCTCGCGTCCGGAGCAGGTCACCGACAACGTCAAGGCCGCCGGCGTCACGCTCGACGCCGACGCCATGCAGGCGATCGACCAGGCGCTCGGCGACATCCCGGAGCGCGACGCGTCGAAGACCGTCAGCCCGGCGTCGCGCCCCGCGTAGACGCAACCAACCCCGGACAGCGCAACCAACCCCGGACAGGAGGCGCGGTGCCAGCTGGCACCGCGCCTCCAGTCCGTCGGGGCCCTCGGCCCACTACACGACGTGGGCCGATCCTGTCGTCTGCAGTCCGAAAAGCGACGCCCCCTCGGCGCCCAGATGAACAGCGCGTGTCGCGCATCTGGCAGCCCCCTGGGTAAACGCGTACCCCACCCAAACCACCCCGCGAAGCCCCCCGAATCGGGGGCATGACCTCGACCGATACCCCCGTTGTGGTGTCAGCCACCGGCTCGGTGCCAGCCGTGCGCCCCGGTGCGTTCCCACGTCTGCTGGCCCTCGCGCGCCAGCTCGCGACGTTCGGCACGATCGGTGCCGTCTGCTTCGTCATCGACCTCGCCGTCTACAACCTCCTCCGCGCGACCGTGATGCCCGACGGGCCCATCGCCGCGAAGATCGTCTCCGCCGTCGTCTCGACCACCGTCGCGTGGATCGGCAACCGGTTCATCACGTTCCGCGCCGAACGCCAGACCGGCCGTCGGGAGACCGTGCGCGAAGGGGTGCTCTTCGCGCTCACCAACCTCATCGGCCTGGGCATCGCCGCTGGCTGCCTCTTCGTCTCGCACTACCTCCTCGGGTTCACGTCCACCCTCGCCGACAACGTCGCCGGCAACGGCGTGGGTCTCGTGCTCGGCACCGCGTTCCGGTTCGCCGCGTACAAGGCCCTCGTCTTCCGTTCCACCGACGCTCGTCGCACGAAGGAGCTCGCCGAATGACCATCTTGACCACGCTGACGGTCGCCGCAGGTCCCCTGCTGCAGCCGGGGGACCAGTCCGCACGCCGGGGAACGTGCCGAACCGGGGGACCACCGACGTGCCGACGGGAGGCTCGGGGCAGGGCCCGCAGGCCGCCTGGTCGCTGGGTGAGTGGGTCGGCTACTCGGCCCTCATCGCCATCTCCGTGCTCCTCACGCTGGTCGCGCTGTCGACCCTCTGGTGGATGCTGCACGCCTGGCGGTCGCGCGACGCGCTCAAGGCGACGAGCTTCAGCGACACCCCGCGTCCCGCGGCGCACCGCTTCACGCTCCTGGTGCCCGGTCGGCACGAGGAGGACGTGATGGGGCAGACGCTCGACATGCTCGCGACGCAGGACCACCCCGACTTCGAGATCATCGCGATCGTCGGCGAGGACGACCCGGGCACCGACCGCGTCGTGCGCGAGGCGGCTGCCCGGCACCCCGGCCTTCATCAAGGTCGTGGTCGACGACACGCTGCCGAAGAACAAGCCGAAGGCGATGAACCTCGCGCTGCAGTACGCGACCGGCGACGTCGTCGGGGTGTTCGACGCCGAGGACGAGGTCTACCCGCGGCTGCTGTCGCTGGTGGACTCGCGCTTCCAGGAGACCGGGGCCGACGTCGTGCAGGGCGGCGTGCAGCTGATGAACTTCAAGTCGAGCTGGTGGTCGCTCCGGAACGTCCTGGAGTACTACTTCTGGTTCCGCTCCCGCCTGCACTTCCACGCCGAGTCGAAGTTCATCCCGCTCGGCGGCAACACCGTCTTCGTGACGAAGGAGCGCCTCGACTGGTCGAACGGCTGGGACGCGCACTGCCTCGCGGAGGACTGCGAGCTCGGCGTCCGGCTGTCCGCGGACG
The DNA here is from genome assembly GCF_979253735.1 of Curtobacterium sp. AC273. NCBI lineage: Bacteria > Bacillati > Actinomycetota > Actinomycetes > Micrococcales > Microbacteriaceae > Curtobacterium > Curtobacterium sp. AC273. The sequence goes on from NZ_CEEDDU010000008.1 coordinate 184,285, forward strand.
GCGCCAAGGTCGTCGTCGCGTACAGCCCCGAGGCCGTCACCCGCGAGGAGACCCCGCCGACGTTCGCGTCCCTGCTCAAGCAGCGCACGCGGTGGAACCAGGGCTTCCTGCAGGTCCTCGAGAAGGGGGAGTGGAAGCAGCTCCCGTCGCTGAAGCAGCGCTTCTTCGCCCGGTACCTGCTGACGATGCCGTTCATCCAGGCGGCCACCGGCCTCCTCATCCCGCTCAGCGTCGTGATGATCCTGTTCGTGAAGGTGCCGACGGCGATCGCCCTGATCTCGTTCATCCCGCTCGCGCCGACGCTCATGCTGCTCGCGGTGGAGATCGCCGGGCTCGGGGAGTTCGGTCGGATCTACCAGGAGAAGGTCCGCGTCCGCGACTACGTGAAGCTCGTCCTCGGCCTGGTGCCGTACCAGGTGTTCCTCGCCGCGGCGGCCGTCCGTGCCGTCGTCCGGCGCGCCCGCAAGCAGAACGGCTGGGAGAAGACGGAGCACACCGGGCAGCACCGCACCGCGGCGCAGCAGCCCGAGGTCGTGGGATTCCCGTCCGCCGTGACCAACCCCGAGCCGGCACTGGCCGGCGCCGGCACCACCTCCAGTGCCCGTGAGACCACGACCGCCCGTGAGACGACCACCGCCGGAGGCCCCGATGACCGCCAGCATGACCGAACACGACCGGCATCCCGATCCGCGGTGCCCGCCCCGCCACCGGCGTCCGCGCCTGGTTCCAGGTGCACGCCAGGAGCCTGGCGTGGGTCCTGCCCGTCGTCGCGATCGCGGCGCTCGTGCAGGCCTGGAACATGGGCGGCACCCCGCAGCGCATCGACGACGAGGGCACGTACACCGCGCAGGCGTGGGCGATCACGCACCTCGGCGAGCTCACCCACTACACGTACTGGTACGACCACCCGCCGCTCGGCTGGATCCAGATCGCCGGCTACACCTCGCTGACCGGGGCGTTCGCGCGCTACCCCTTCGCCGTCGAGGCAGCCCGCGAGGCCATGGTGTTCTTCGCCGCCGTCTCGGCCGTCCTGGTGTTCGTGCTCGGTCGCCGCCTCGGGATGTCCCGTCCGGCCAGCGCCGTCGCCGTGCTGGTGTTCGGGCTGTCGCCGCTCGCGCTGCAGTACCACCGCACCGTCTACATCGACAACGTCGCGACGCCGTGGCTCCTCGCCGCGTTCGTCCTCGTGCTCAGCCGCCGGCAGCAGCTTCGCCGGCTTCGTCGGGGCCGCGGCGTGCCTGGGGATCGCCGTGCTCAGCAGGGGACGTACCTGCTGGCGCTGCCGTTCCTCATCTGGATGGCGGTCCGCCGAGCCGACCCGAGCACCCGTCGGTACACGCTGAGCGTCGCCGGGGCGGTCCTCGCCGTGATCGGTGGCGGGTACATCCTGCTCGCCGCGGTGAAGGGGCTCCTGCCGAGTGCCGGCAAGGTCAGCCTGCTCGAGGGCATCACCTACCAGCTCGGCAGCCGGCAGGCCGGCGGGTCGCTCTTCACCGGCGGCAGCCTGGCGAACGAGGCGGCGGCCCAGTGGTGGGCGCTCGACCCGGTCTTCATCGTGCTCGGCTCCGCCGCGGCCCTCGTGGGACTGTTCCTGCGCCGGGTCCGGCCGATCGCCGCGATGCTCGTCTTCCTGCTCCTGTTCATGTTCCGGCCGAACGGGTACCTGCCGGTGCCGTACGTCATCGTGCTCGTGCGGGGGGGGGGGGGGGGGGGGGGGGGGGGGGGGGGGGGGGGGGGGGGGGGGGGGGGGGGGGGGGGGGGGGGGGGGGCCCCCCCCCCCCTGGGCGCCCTCCTGGTGGCGTTCGTCGCCGAGCGGGCCGTGCTCGCCGTGACTGGCCGGACCGCGTTCCGTGCCCGGAACCGCGTCCGTGGGGCGTCGCGTCGGGTGCTCGGCGGGACGTGGGCGCTCGTCACCGCCGCTGCGCTCGTGGCCGCCGTGCCGCTGTGGGGCTCGCAGCTCCGCGGGTTCCTCGTGACCGACCTCGACCAGCCGATGGCCCAGGCACAGAACTGGATCGGCGACAACGTCGGCAAGCGCTCCCGGATGCTCGTCGACGACGCCATGTGGGTCGACCTCGTGAACGACGGCTTCGCCCGCGACAGCGTGGTCTGGTACTACAAGCTCGACACCGACGGAGCCGTCGAACGCCAGTCGCCGAACGGTTGGAAGGACTCCGACTACGTCGTGACGACCGACTCGATGCGGACCGGCGGGAACTCCTCGTCGGACGTCCGTCAGGCGATCGAGAACTCCACGGTCGTCGCGTCCTTCGGCACCGGCGACCAGCAGGTCGACGTCCGGCAGATCAACTCCGAGGGGCAGACGGCCGCGCGACAGGCCATCGACCGGGCGGCGGACCAGCGGAAGACGCTCGGCACGCAGCTCGCCGACAACCCGGCGCTCGAGGCGGACTCCGGCACGCGGTCGCAGTTCCGCGCCGGGCAGGTGGACTCTCGGGCGATGATCGCGCTCGGGCAGGTCCTCGCCGACCGTTCGGTCCGCGTCGACCGGTTCACGCCGCTCACCGGCGAGGACGGCCAGACGTTCCGCCGCCTCGTGGTGCACACGTCGAGCGCCGAGGCCGCGACGCGCACCGAGGCCACCCTCGACGCCGTGTCCAGCGCGCTCCGACCGGCTTCGGTCGAGCGTGACGGCACCACCCTGACGGTCGTCTTCCCGACGACCGACCCGACGACCGCGCTGGACTCGTGAGCCGCTCGACCACGGGCGAGCGTCTCGCAGCACGCCGCACCAGTACCGCACCGACCCGAAGGAGCAGCACCATGACCGCATCTGCACGCACCTCCACGCCACACCTCGCGACGTCGCACCGCCGCCGTCGGCGCCCTCGGCGCAGCGCTCGTCGCCGCCACCGTCGGCCTCGCCGCCCCGCAGTCCGCGAGTGCCGCGACCGACGACGGGTGGCTCCGCGTCGGGCACCTGTCCCCGGACACGAAGAGCGTCGACGTCGAGCTGTCGAGCCTGTCCGGCGGCAAGACGATCTTCGAGCTCGACGACGTCACGTACGGCCAGGTGAGCAAGTACACCGAGCTCGCCGCCGGCACCTACGTCCTGTCGATGCGCGCCTCCGGCGCCCCCGACTCGACGCCGGTGGTCTCCACCGACGTCACGGTGCAGGGCGGTGACGCGAGCACCGTCGTCGCGTACGGCAAGAACACGGACCTGAAGACCGCGGCGTACACCGACGACCTGCAGCAGCCGGGTGACGGCAAGTCGAAGCTCCGGCTCGTGCAGGCCGCGACCACCGCGGAAGAAGGTGGACGTGTCGACGTCGGACGGCACCGCGATCGCCTCGGACGCCGCGTTCGGCACCGCGACGAAGTACGCCACGGTCGGGTCCGGCAAGTGGGACCTCGACATCTCCGGCGGCGGGCAGCAGGGCAGCGCGCGAGGTCGACCTCGCCGGCAACACCGTCTCCACGCTCTTCGTGCTCGACGACAGCAAGGGCGACCTGACGATCGTCCCCGTCACCGACGCGGCCGCCACCGCGGCGACGCCCGACGGGTGGCGTCCAGACGGGAGGCGGCGGCACCGCCGCCGACCGCGCCGACACCGACTCGCTCCACGCGGCCATCCGGTCGATCCGCGCGCTCTTCTCCTGATCCGGACGTCCGTCCCCTGGTCCGGACTGGAGGCGCGGCTCACCGCAGCCGATCCGCTCACGTGATCCGCGCCTCCAGTCCGGAGCCCTCCCACCAGCAGAAAGCAGGCCAGAATGACCCGCAGGAACTGGATCCCCATCACCGCCGTGGCGGTGGCCGCGGTCCTGGTCGCCGGCGGCATCGCCGTCGCGGCCGTGCACCCGTGGTCGGCCTCCGCCCCGGACGCCGGTGGCGCGTCGACGCCCACGTCGACCACCGCGCCGGACGGCACGCGTTCCGCCGCGCAGCTGCGCGCCGACTTCCTCGACCGCTACGTCCGCGACGGCCGGGTCGTCCGCACCGACCAGGGCGGCGACACCGTCAGCGAGGGACAGGCCTACGGGCTCCTCATCGCGTACGCCGCCGGCGACCGGGAGCGCTTCGGCGAGATCTGGTCGTGGACGAAGCGGCACATGCTCACGGGCGACTCGCTGCTGGCGTGGCGCTGGACGACGGACGGCGGGGTCGCCGACGAGCAGCCCGCCAGCGACGCCGACCTCGGCGCGGCGCGGGCGCTGGTGCTGGCCGGGTCGGCCTGGGGCGACGACCGCTACACGACGGCCGGCAAGACGATCGCCGCGGCGGTCCTCGACCACGAGACCGCGACGACGGACCTCGGGCGGATCCTGCTGCCCGGGCCGTGGAGCGGGCTCCGAGCCGTACCGATACGACTCCTCGTACGCGTCGCCCGCCGCCTTCCGGGTGCTCGCGAAGGCCACCGGTGACGCGCGGTGGGCGGAGCTCGAGCGGGGCTCCAGCGCGGTGACCGCCGCGGTCCTCGACGAGACCGACCTGCCGAGCGACTGGTCGCAGGTGCACGCCGACGGCAGCGTCGATCCGATGCCCGCAACCGGCGGCGACGGCCGCGTGCTGTACGGCTACGACGCGATGCGGATGCCGCTCCGGTACGCCGAGGCGTGCAGCGCCCCGGACCGGTCCCTCGCGGCGTCGATCGCTCCGACCCTCCGTCGGACGACGCAGCTCGCGGCCCAGCTCGACCTCGGCGGGACCGCCGTCACCGGCGACCGCAGCGCGCTGGCCTACACGGCGCGTGCGGCAGCGGAGCACGCGGCCGGTTCGACCGGCGCGGCGACGAAGGACCTGGAGCGCGCGGACCGCACCACGGCGACGACCCCGACGTACTACGGCGACGCGTGGGCGGCGCTCGGCACGACGATGCTGACGTCGGACGTGCTCGGCGGCTGCGCGTCCGCGGCGGGAGGCTCGTCGTGACCGGCGGGCTCGGTCGCGGGCGGCGCCGGGCGGGCCCCGAGTCTCGGTCTGCGCGTCGGATCGCGGGCTCCGGGCCGCGAGGGACGTCGCTCAGGGCGAGACTCGGGCGGCGGTGGGTCGTGATCGCCGCGGGGGCGGCGGTGCTCGTCGCCGGGGGTGCGGTCAGCGCGGTCGCCGTCGCGGTAGGGAACGGGGACGGGGACGGGCGGGGCGTCTCGAGCGGTCCGAGCAGCTCGCGACCGTCGGACTCCGGGTCGACCGCGGCCGACCGCGACATCGCCGGGTTCCAGGACCCGGCGGCACCCGCGCCGGCCTCGGACGCGACGCCGACCCGCGTGACCATCCCCGCGATCGGGGTCTCCTCCTCGCTGGAGGACCTCCACCGCGGTGCCGCCGGTGAACTCGACCCGCCGAAGGGGTGGGACGACGCCGGCTGGTTCAGCGACGGCATCGTGCCGGGGCAGGTCGGCCCCGCCGTCATCGCCGGGCACGTCGACAGCCCCACCGCCGCAGCCGTGTTCTTCCGGCTCGACGAACTCGTCCCCGGCGACGAGATCCACGTCGCCATGTCCGACGGCACCACCCGAACCTTCACGGTGGACCGGTCGGAGCGGGCCGCGAAGTCGGCGTTCCCGACGAGCGACGTCTACGGCACCGCACCCACCCCGCAACTCCGGCTGATCACCTGCGACGGCACGTTCGACACCGCCACCGGGCACTACACGGACAATCTGATCGTGTTCGCAGAGCTCTCGGCGGAGTGACGCAGCCGACGACCGATATCTTCGATGTCAAGCGCAAGGAGCACCATGAGCACGACCCTGGTCATCATCCCGACCTACGACGAAGCGGAGAACGTCCGCCCCATCGTCGAGCGCACCCTCGCCGCCACCGACGACAGCGTCCACGTGCTCGTCGTGGACGACAACTCCCCGGACGGCACCGGCGACATCGCCGACCAGATCGCCCGTGAGACCGGCCGGGTCCACGTCATGCACCGCACCGTCAAGGACGGCCTCGGCGGCGCCTACCTCGCCGGGTTCGCCTGGGGCCTCGAGCAGGGCTACGACAAGCTCGTCGAGATGGACGCGGACGGCTCGCACCACCCGGAGTACCTGCCGTGGATGCTCGAGCTCGCCGACACGAACGACCTCGTCCTCGGGTCCCGCTGGATCAAGGGCGGCGAGGTGGAGGAACTGGCCCTGGTACCGCGAGATGCTCTCCCGCGGCGGCAACCTCTACACGCGCCTGGCCCTCGGCATCGCCGTGCGCGACGCCACCGGCGGCTTCCGCGTCTTCACGTCGCGCGCGTTCGAGCGCATCGACCTGGCCGGCGTCGCCTCGAAGGGGTACTGCTTCCAGGTGGACCTGTGCTGGCGCGCCCTCGAGGCCGGGCTGCGCGTCGTCGAGACCCCGATCACCTTCACCGAGCGAGAGTTCGGCGTCTCCAAGATGAGCGGGAACATCGTGCGCGAGAGCCTCGCCCTCGTGACGAAGTGGGGCCTCGACCGACGTCTGCGCGAAGCGCGCTCGGTCGTGAAGGACCACCGTCGGCTGCCGTCGGTGCGCGCGAACGCGCACGCGGTGTCCGACCACGCGGCCTGACCGGGCCGTCACCAGTCGGTCTGCGGGCCGTCGCCGGACTGGAGGCGCGTGGCGGACCCGCCCCGCGCCTCCAGTCCGTCTGCGGGACGACCACACCGCCAGAGCGACAGATCTCGTCTGCCGACGGCCGTCGCCCCCCGCGAAAGCGACAGATCGCCGCGGGAGTTCCGCGGCGATCTGTCGCTTTCGCGTGGGGCTGCCCGGCGGGCGGGCCCGCCAGCCAGCGGCTGGTCGGCCGGCGCCGGCTCAGCGCAGGACGACCACCCCGCGGCCGGTGAACCGGACGCAGTCGGTCGCGACGTCGGCCTCGCCGAAGCGGTAGAGCTCCTCGCCCGTGGCGCCCGGCACCGGCACCTCGGCGTCGTCGTCGAGGAAGTTCACCACGACGTGCACCGGGGTCGCATCCGGTCCGAGCAGGCCCCGGGTCAGCACGAGCCAGCGCCGGTCCTCGCTGAAGCGGACCGCGTTCGCCTCGTACCGCGGGTCGACGAACGCCTGGTCGGTGCGCCGGAGCGCGATGAGCACACGGTAGGCCCGGAGGATCGCCGCACCCCGCTCCGAGTCGACGTCTGCCCAGTCGAGCTTCGAGTTCGTGAACGTCGTCGGGTCCTGCGGGTCCGGCACCGCGGACTCGTCCCAGCCGTGCTCGGCGAACTCCGCGATGCGGCCCGTCGCCGTGGCCTCGCCCAGTTCCGGCTCCGGGTGCGAGGTGAAGAACTGCCACGGCGTCGTCGCGGCGAACTCCTCGCCCATGAACAGCATCGGCGTGAACGGTCCGAGCAACGTCAGCGCCGCGGCGATCACGAAGCCCCTCGTCGGTCAGGCTCGCCGCGAGCCGATCGCCCGCCGCACGGTTGCCGATCTGGTCGTGGTTCTGGTTCCCCACGACCAGGGCCGTCGCGGGGGAGGTCCCTCGGTCGATCGGTCGGCCGTGCCGCTGCTTCCGGAACGACGACCAGGTGCCGTCGTGGAAGAACCCGTGCTGCAGGACCTTCGCGAGTGCGGAGAGCGGGGCGAAGTCGCCGTAGTAGCCGTTCGTCTCGCCGGTCAGCGCGACGTGCACCGCGTGGTGGAAGTCGTCGGACCACTGCCCGGCCAGACCGTAGCCCGCGGCTTCCTGCGGACGGAACATGATCGGGTCGTTCAGGTCCGACTCCGCGATGAGCGACAGCGGCTTGCCGACGAACGCCGAGAACGCGTCGGTCTCGGACGCCATCGCCTGCAGCACGTGCGGGCGGGTGGTGTCGCGGATCGCGTGGACGGCGTCGAGCCGGAGCCCGTCGACGTGGTGGTCACGGAACCACATGCGCACGTTGTCGAGCACGTACCGACGGACCTCGGGGTGCTCGACGTTGACGGAGTCGCCCCACGTGTTGCCGAGCCCCTGCAGCAGGTACGGGCCGTACAGCGGCAGGTAGTTGCCGCTCGGTCCGAGGTGGTTGTACACGACGTCCTGGATGACGCCGAGCCCGAGCGCGTGCGCGCGGTCGACGAACCGGTCGTAGGCGTCCGGGCCGCCGTACGGGGCGTGCACGGCGAACCAGCCGACGCCGTCGTAGCCCCAGTTCCACTCGCCGTTCACGGCGTTCACCGGGAGCAGCTCGACGAACTCCACGCCGAGCTCGACCAGGTGGTCGAGCTTCGCGGCGGCGGCGTCCAGGGTGCCCTCGGGCGTGTAGGTGCCGATGTGCATCTCGTAGATGACGCCACCGCGCGCCGGACGGCCGGTCCAGGCCTCGTCGGTCCACGAGAACCGTGCCGGGTCGACGACCTCGGACGGGCCGTGCACGCCTTCGGGCTGGAACCGGCTGCGCGGGTCGGGCCGCGCGGCGTCGTCGTCGTCGATGCGGAACCCGTAGCGCGCACCGACGTGGGGGAGGACCGCGTCGGTCGTCCACCAGTCGTCGGCGCCGCGGGTCAGCGGGTACTCGGTGCCGTCGACGACGAGGCGCACCCGCTCGGGAGCGGGGGCCCAGACGCCGTAGCGGTCGGGAACGGTCATGCGTGCCCCTCCAGGATGTCGATCTCGGCTTGGGCGTCGGACTCGGGTGCGGACGACCCGGGGGCGTCCGACCCACGGGCGTCCGTTCTGGTCGTCGGACGGGAGACGTCGGCGGTCTCGGTGCCGTGGTCGGTCGGCTCGACGACGTGCGCCGGGACGAGCAGGGCCACCGGGTAGTCGGCGAGGACCTCGGACAGCGCGATGCCACGGGACGCGGGGAAGCGCCGACCGGTGAGCAGGTCGACCCGGTCGAGCGGCGCGGGGTGCACCAGGGTGTCGCCCCAGCCGCCGACGCGACGGAGCCCGATCGGCAGGCGCGTGGCGATGGTCACCGCGCCGCCGCGGTCGAACGCGAGCACGTGGTCCGCCGCGCTGCCCGTCGCCTCGAGCTCGAGGTAGCGCGTGAAGAGCTCCGGGTGGTCGCGGCGGACCCGCAGCGCACGGCTGGTGACGAGGAGCTTGGCGGCCCCGTCGATGCCGATGGCGGGGAGGTCCTCGGGGCCGTCGTCGTCCGGGCCGTCGAGCTCGGCGAGGACGTGCCGACGCTCGGTGTAGTCCACCGCACGCCGGTTGTCCGGGTCGACCAAGGGCGGTCCCAGGACTCGGTGCCCTGGTAGACGTCGGGGACGCCGGGCGCGGTGAGCTGCACGAGCTTCTGTGCGAGCCCGTTGGACCACCCGGCGGCGTCGATCCGCTCGTCGAGGGCGTCGAGCACGGCGACCACGGCGGGCTCGTCGAACGCGGCATCGACCAGCGCGTGCATGCGCCGCTCGAAGTCCTCGTCCGGCTCGGTCCACGTGGTGCTGTCCCCGGCCTCGCGCGATGCCTTCTCGGCGTAGGCGTGCAGGCGCTCCCGGCTGGCCGGGCGTGCGCCGACGATCGCCTGCCAGAGCAGGTCCGCGAACACCGCGTCCTCGAGCGGGACGAGGGACTGCAGGCGCTCGAGCGCCGACGACCACTCGTGCCCGATCTCGGCGAGGACGGCGATGCGGGCGCGGGTGTCCTCGCTCCGCTTCGTGTCGTGCGTCGTCAGGGTCGTCATGGTGTGCGGCCAGCTGCCGAGCCGGTCGCGCTGCGCCTGGTGGAAGTCGGCCAGCGAGACCGAGAACACGCTCGGGTCGCCGCCGACCTCGCTCAGGCTGGTGAGCCGCGAGGTCCGGTAGAACGCGGTGTCCTCGACGCCCTTCGCCATCACCATGCCGCTCGTCTGCTGCAACCGGATCGCGGCGGCGTCCGTCGGGTCGACGAGTGCCGGGGCGATCCGGTCGATGACGTCGTCGAGGTCGGGCCGGGCCTCGGCCGCGCGCTCGAGGGCGTCGATGAGGTGGTGCGCGCCCTCGGGCAGGTACGTCCGGTAGACGTCGAACGAGGCGACGATCTCGGCCACGGCGTCGACGACCCGATCGTGCGGCAGGTCGCCGGCGACGGGGCGCAGCAGCCGGGCGAGGCGCTCGACCTCGCTGCCGAGGATCCCGTCCGCGATGCCGCGCCGGGTGTCGTGCGTCAGCTGCTGCCAGTCGGACGGCTCAGCACCCGACGCGGCGGTGAGCGTCTCCTCGCCCGCGGGGTCGACGAACACGCGGTCGAGGACCCCGAGGGCGTCGTACCCGGTCGTGCCGTCCACCGGCCAGGAGCTCGGCAGCTGCTCGCCCGGCTCGAGGATCTTCTCGACCAGGGTGTAGGCACCACCCGTCAGGTCGGCGAGGTCCTGCAGGTACCCGGCCGGGTCGTACAGGCCGTCCGGGTGGTCGATCCGCAGGCCGTCGACGAGACCGTCGCGGAACCAGGCGCCGATCGTGGCGTGCGACGCCGCGAAGACCTCGGGCTCCTCGACACGGATGGCCGCGAGCGTGTTCACCGCGAAGAACCGGCGGTAGTTCAGCTCGTGGTCGGCGCGCTTCCAGTGCACGAACTCGTAGTGCTGGCGGGCGTGCACGGCCTCGACCGTGTCGCCGTCGTGCACGGTGCCGGGCGCGGTCGGGTAGGCGGTGTCGCCCAGGTACAGCCGGCCGTCCCGCAGCTCGACCGCGTCGAGCAGCCGGTCGTCGAGCACAGGGACGCGGAGCTTGCCGTCCCCGGCCTGCCAGTCGACGTCGAAGGCCCAGGCGACGGGGGAGCCCTGCCCGTGCTCGAGCAGGGACCACCACCACGGGTTCGCCGCGGGCGTGGCCACGCCGACGTGGTTCGGCACCACGTCGACGAGGACCCCGAGCCCGGCGCCGTGCGCGGCCTCGGCGAGGGCACGGAGCGCGTCGTCGCCGCCGCGCTCGGTGTCGACGTGCGTGTGGTCGACGACGTCGTAGCCGTGCTGCGAGCCGGGCTCGGCCTGCAGCACCGGCGACAGGTAGAGCCAGTCCGCCCCGAGATCACGCACGTAGTCGACGACGTCCTGCGCGGCCGTCAGGTCGAAGTCGGGCGTGACCTGGAGCCGGTAGGTGGAGGACGGGATGCGACGCGCGGTCACTGCTGCCCGCCCGCCGTGTCGGACGGCGCCGTCGACCCCGCCGGGTTCGCCGGGGTGACGGCGTCCTGCGGAGCCGGGGTGGCCGGCCGTGCCGGGTCGGTCTCCACCGGGGTGACGGTGACCTCGTGGTCGGGCTCGGCGCGGAGCACGATCATCGACCGCGCCGGCACGTCGAGCGGGGTGCCCGCCTCGAGGACCTCGTCGCGGGCGCCGGGGTCCGCGGTGTCGATCCGCACCGTCCACCCGGGGGAGTACTCCTCCGGGGGCAGGGTGAAGGTCACGACGTCGTCGTGCGCGTTGAAGTACGTGATGAACCCGACGTCGGTGACGCGCTCGCCGCGGGAGTCGCGCCCGCGGATGCCCTCGCCGTTCAGGTACATGCCGACGCTCTTGCCGAAGCCGGAGTCCCAGTCCTCGGGGTCCATGGCGTCGCCCGAGGGGGTCAGCCACACGACGTCGGGCAGTGGCTCGCCCTCGCCACGGCGGACCGGGCGCCCGTTGAAGTACCGGGTGCGGCGGAACGTCGGGTGGTCGTGCCGGAGCTTGACGACGTCGGCGGTGAACTGGATGAGTTCCTCGTCGGCGGTGTCCCAGTCGATCCAGCTCAGCTCGGAGTCCTGCGCGTAGACGTTGTTGTTGCCCGACTGCGACCGGCCGAGCTCGTCACCGTGCGCGATCATCGGCACGCCCTGGCTGAGCAGCAGCGTCGCCGGGAAGTTGCGGCGGCGCTGGAGTCGCAGCGCGTTCACGGCCTCGTCGTCGGTGGGCCCCTCGGCGCCGGAGTTCCACGAACGGTTGTGGCTCTCGCCGTCGTTGTTGTCCTCGCCGTTGGCCTCGTTGTGCTTCTCGTTGTAGGCGACGAGGTCGTACAGCGTGAAGCCGTCGTGCGCGGTGATGAAGTTGATGCTCGCCTTGGGCGTGCGGCCGTCGTGCTCGTACAGGTCGGCCGAACCGGAGATCCGCGACGCGAACTCGCCGAGCGTCGACGACTCGCCGCGCCAGAAGTCGCGCACCGTGTCGCGGTACTTGCCGTTCCACTCCGACCACTGGGGCGGGAAGTTGCCGACCTGGTAGCCGCCGGGGCCGACGTCCCACGGCTCGGCGATGAGCTTCACCTGCGACACGATCGGGTCCTGCTGCACGAGCTCGAAGAAGGCCGACAGCCGGTCGACCTCGTAGAACTCGCGGGCCAGCGCCGAGGCGAGGTCGAAGCGGAAGCCGTCGACGTGCATCTCGGTCACCCAGTAGCGGAGCGAGTCGAGGATGAGCTGCAAGCGAGTGCGGGTGTCCGACGTTGAGCGAGTTGCCGGTGCCCGTGTAGTCCATGTAGTACCGCGGGTCGTCGTCGACGAGGCGGTAGTACGCCGCGTTGTCGATGCCGCGGAACGACAGGGTGGGACCGAGGTGGTTGCCCTCTGCCGTGTGGTTGTAGACGACGTCGAGGACGACCTCGATGCCCGCGCGGTGGAGCTCGCGGACCATCGTCTTGAACTCCTGCACCTGCTGGCCCTGGTCGCCGGACGACGAGTAGTGCGAGTGCGGCGCGAAGAACCCGATGGTGTTGTAGCCCCAGTAGTTCGACAGCCCCTTGTCCTGCAGGGTCGAGTCGTTCACGAACTGGTGAACGGGCATGAGCTCGAGCGTCGTCACGCCGAGGCGCTTGAGGTGCTCGATGACGGCCGGGTGCGCGACGCCGGCGTACGTGCCGCGCTGCTCTTCCGGCACGTCTGGGTGCGTCTCGGTGAGGCCCTTGACGTGCGCCTCGTAGATCACCGTCTCGCCGTAGGGGGTCCGCGGTGCGCGGTCACCCTGCCAGTCGAAGAACGGGTTGATGACGACGCCCTTCATCATGTGCGAGGCGGAGTCCTCGTCGTTGGTCGAGTCGGGGTCGCCGAACGTGTACGAGAACAGCGACTGGTCCCAGTCGATGTCCCCGCTCGTCGCCTTCGCGTACGGGTCGAGCAGCAGCTTCGCGGGGTTCGCGCGGAGCCCCTTCGTCGGGTCGTAGTCCGCGTGGACGCGGAAGCCGTACTGCTGTCCGGGTCCGACGTTCGGGAGGTACGCGTGCCAGACGTAGGCATCCACCTCGAGCAGGGGGACGCAGGTCTCGTTGCCGTCGTCGTCGAAGAGACACAGTTCGACGCGCTCGGCGACCTCGCTGAAGAGCGCGAAGTTCGTGCCGCTTCCGTCGTAGGTCGCCCCGAGCGGGTACGGGTTGCCGGGCCAGGTGTGCAAACGTTCCTCCAGGTGTGGGTGGCGCCAACATATCGGCGAGGGCCGTCCGCGTCCGCAGACAAGCCCCAGCCGTGGACGGTTCCCGCGCGTCGCAGCCTGTGGAGGGACCGGCGAGTAGCCTCGCGCGCATGGCCAACATCGTGACGCAGATCGCAGACAAGGTGCGCCCCGTCGGCGTGTCCACCAACTACGGGGACCCGGTCGAGGTCGGCGACCAGACCCTCATCCCGGTGTCCATCGCCTGGTTCGGCTTCGGTGGTGGCGGGGACGGCGACGACAACGGCGGCGGCGGTGGCGGCGGGGCATCGATCCCCGTCGGCGCGTACGTCCGCCGCCCCGGCAAGGACCTCGAGTTCGAGCCGAACCTCATCTCGCTGCTCGCCGTGAGCATCCCGGTCATCTGGGTGACCGGCACCGTCCTGCGCAAGCTGGTCCGCGTCCTCAAGAAGTGACCCACTGACGGCCTGGAGGCGCGGTGCCAGCTGGCACCGCGCCTCCAGTCCGTCACACGGTCGCGTCCGCGTCTACACTGGCGGGACACACACGGGAGTCCGGAACCACCGGGCTGAGAGGGAGCGAAGGGCGCTCCGACCGTCGAACCTGATCCGGATCATGCCGGCGCAGGGAGGAGTCCAGGACCATGTCCGTACGCACGTCACCAGCAGTACCGTCCGCCCGGGTCACACGATCGCTCCGCTGGCGGGTGGTCGACATCGTCGTCGCCAGCGTCCTCGCGGTCGCGATCGGCGTCGTCTTCAAGGTGTGGGAGTTCGGCTACGAGCCGCTCAGCGCCGCGATGACGCTCGTCCTGCCCGGCACGCAGGCGTTCTTCGGCGGCGTCTGGCTGCTCGCCGGACCCGTCGTCGCGATCATCGTCCGGAAGCCCGGCGCGGCGCTCTACGCCGAGATGGTCGCCGCGTCGGTCGAGGCGCTCCTCGGCACCCAGTGGGGGTGGCTCACGCTCGAGGCCGGACTCGTCCAGGGCCTCGGCGCCGAACTCGTCCTCGCGCTGTTCCTGTACCGCGTGTACCGGCTGCCGGTCGTCGTCCTCGCCGGGGCCGCGGCCGGTCTCGCGATGGGTCTCAACGACACCGTGCTCTGGTACCCCGGGTACGACGCGGGCTTCAAGGCCGCGTACATCGTGGCTGGCGTCGTCGGCGGAGCGGTCATCGCCGGGCTCGGCTCGTGGCTCCTCGTCCGCGCGCTCGCCGCGACCGGTGTGCTGTCGTCGTTCGCCGCCGGCCGTGAACACTCCAGGCGCGGGACCCGCGCCGTCGCGTGACCACGGTGTCCGGGGCCGAGGGTCCCGCGCGCATCGCCTTCCACGACTGGGGTTGGCGGTACGCCGGACGTGACGCGTGGGCGGTCCGCGGCGTCGACCTGACCGTCGAACCGGGGGAACGCGTCGCGATCGTCGGACCCTCGGGAGCGGGCAAGTCCACGCTCCTCCGGGCCGTCGCCGCCGTGCTGCCCGACGAGCCGGACGACACCGACGACACCGCTGCCTCCGTGCAGGGCTCGGTCCTGGTCGACGGTGCCGACCCCCGCGCGGCCCGCGGGCGCGTCGGCCTCGTGATGCAGGACCCCGAGGCCCACACGGTGATGTCGCGGGTCGGCGACGACGTCGCGTTCGGGTGCGAGAACGCAGGGTCCCGCCGGAGGAGATATGGGAGCGGGTGCGGACTGCGCTCGACGTCGTGGGGCTCGACCTGGCGCTCGACCGGTCCACCACGAAGCTGTCCGGCGGGCAGCGGCAGCGGCTGGCACTCGCCGGCGTGCTGGCGATGCGGCCCGGGGCGCTCGTGCTCGACGAACCCTGCGCCAACCTCGATCCGTCGGGGGTGTCGCAGGTGCACGACGCCGTCCGTGCGCTGCTCGACGAGACCGGGTGCTCGTTGCTCGTGGTCGAGCACCGGATCGGCACGTGGCTCGACCTGGTGGACCGGCTCGTGCTGCTCGAGCCCGCCGGGGGAGTCGTCGCCGACGGTCCGCCCGCCGAGGTGCTCGCCCGGCACGGTGCGGCCCTGACGGCGGCCGGCGTGTGGTTGCCGGGGTCGGAGCCCGCGCGTGGTTCGGCACGGGGGCACGCCCGTCGCGGACGAGCGGGCGAAATGCCGGGGTCGCGCGAGAAGGGCACCACGGGACTTCGCCCGCTCGGCTCGGCGGGGTCGTCCGTGGGGGACGTGGGGCACGCCCGTCGCGGACGAGCGGGCGAAATGCCGGGGTCGGGCGACGGGGCGACCGTGGGGAGTTCGCCCGCTCGGCGGCGCGGGCGGCGGCGAGGACAGCGGCGCGGTGCTGCTCGCGGCGCAGGGGCTCGGGACGGCACGGGGGAAGCGGCAGCGCGTGGGGAGCGGGATCGACCTCGAGGTCCGGGCCGGCCGGGTGCTCGCCGTGACGGGGCCGAACGGCGTCGGCAAGTCGACGCTCGGCCTGACGCTCGCCGGGCTCCTCCGCCACGTCGACGGGTCACTGCACGCCACCCCGGCCCTCGCCGCGGGCATAGGGGACGTCCCCGCCGCGTGGACCAGCCGCCAGCTGGCCGCGCGCATCGGCACCGTGTTCCAGGACCCCGAGCACCAGTTCGTCGCCCGCACCGTCCGCGAGGAACTCGCCGTCGGCCCGACCGCCCTCGGCCACCCCGACGACGAGGTCGCCGCGCGGGTCGAGGAGCTGCTCGCGACGTTCGGGCTCGCGCACCTGGCGGACGCCAACCCCTTCACCCTGTCCGGCGGCGAGCAGCGTCGACTCGCGATCGGGACCGTCGTCGCCGCGGCGCCGCCGGTCGTCGTGCTCGACGAACCGACCTCCGGCCAGGACCGCGCCACCTGGCAGGCCGTGGTCGACCGGCTCGGGGCGCTCGCCGACGCCGGCACCGCGATCGTGGCCATCACGCACGACCAGGACCTCGTGCGGGCGCTCGACGCCGACGAGGTCGTCCTCAGCGAGACGGGTGCCGAGCCCGTGCTCCGAACGCCCGCCGAGCCGGGGGATGGAACGGTGACCGCCCCGGGGACGTCGGCCGACCTGCCCGGGCGATCCGCGCCTCCAGGCCCGACCGTCGGAACCGTCCCGACGACGCGTGGTGTGCAGCCCGTCGCGTCGCTCCTCGGCGTGATGGCGCTCGGGGTGTGCCTCGTGCTGAGCCTCGACGTGGTCTCGGCCTCCGCCGCCCTCGCGCTGGAGGCCCTGCTCCTGCCGCTCCTGCGGATCCCGCCGCGCACACTCCTACTGCGGACGTCGCCCGTGCTCGTGGCGGTGCCGCTGACGGCGGTGAGCATCGCGTTGTACGGGCGACCTTCCGGGCGGGAGTGGTTCGACTTCGGCTTCGCGCACGTCACCGACGGGTCGTTGGAACTCGCGCTGGCGACGGCGCTGCGTGTGCTCGCCGTGGGGATCCCGGCCGTCGCGCTGTTCGTCCGGGTGGACCCGACGGACCTGGCCGACGGGCTCGCGCAACTGCTGCGGCTGCCCGCCCGGTTCGTGCTCGGGGCGCTGGCGGCGCTCCGGATGGTGACCCTGCTCGGTGACGACTGGCGGCAGCTCGGCATGGCGCGCCGGGCCCGCGGAGTGGCCGACAGCGGGCGACTGCGGCGTGGGGCCTCGATGGCGTTCGCGCTGCTCGTGCTGGCGCTGCGGCGGGCGACGACGCTGGCGGTGGCGATGGAGTCGCGGGGGTTCGGGGCTCCCGGCAGGCGCACGTGGGCCCGGACCGCACGGTTCGCGGGGCCGGAGTGGGCGATGGTCGCGGTGCTCGTCGGCATCGGGCTGGTGTCGATCGGGGTCGCGGTGGTCGCAGGGACGTGGCGTGCCTGACCGGCTCGGGGCCGGGCGCGAGCCCTCGGACGCCGCCGAAGCCCTCGCCGCCGGGGCCCTCGCCGCCGGGGCCCTCGCCGCCGCCGCTGCCGGTGCTGCCGCTGCGCGCGGGGACCGGCGCCTCGTCGTGCTCGTCGACGGGCGCTCCGGCACGGGCAAGACCACCCTCGGGAACGCCGTCGCCGAGCGGCTCGGCGCGCAGATCGTGCACCTCGACGACGTCTACCCCGGCTGGGACGGCCTGCGCGCCGCCGCCGAGGCCGTGGTGACCGACGTGCTCAGGGCCCCGAGCGGGTACCGGCGCTGGGACTGGGAAGCCGGGGCCCGACCGACTGGGTCCCGCTCGACCCCGACGTCCCGATCGTGGTCGAGGGGTGCGGGGCGCTGTCGCGGGCCTCGGCGGCCTCCGCGTCGCTCCGGGTGTGGCTGGAGGCTGACGACGACACACGGTGGCAGCGGGCGATCGGCCGCGACGGTGAGGTGTTCGCACGGGAGTGGGAGCGCTGGGCCGCGCAGGAGTCGGCGTTCATCGCTGCCGAGGCGCCCTGCGGCCCTGGCCGACGTGGTGCTGCGGACGTAGGGCCGCGCGGCGCGGGCGCGCTGCGGGGCTCGCGCCCCGAGCCCCGCGCGCCCGAGTTTCGCGCCCGAGCGACACTTCTCGGGCTCTGGCACGCGTGAACTGTCGCTCAGGCCGAAACTCGGGCCGCCGCCGGGTCGCCCGCACCCGCCGCGCCGCCCGCACCCGCCGGGTCGCCCGCGCCCGCTGCGCCCGCGCCGCCCGCGCCGTCCGCCCCCGCCCGCCGCGCGTCCGCCGCCGGGTCCACCGCGAACACCGCCGCCACGATCGAGAGCACCGCGTACACCCCGAGGTACCCGCACAGGATCCACGGCGAACCCCCGCCGACCTCGACGAACACGGCCGCCAGCAACGGGGTGAGCCCGACAGAGAAGATCGACCCGATCTGGTACCCGAGCGACATCCCCGAGTACCGCCGGCCGGTCGGGAACTGCTCCGCGAACCACGCCGCCTGCGGCCCGTAGATGCTGTCGTGGAACACGCACATCCCGACGAGCGCCACGAGCGGCAGCAGCACGAGCGGGCCGGCGTCGAGGAACGCGAAGAACGGCCAGATGAGCACGGCGATCCCGACCGCCGACCAGATCGTCAGCACCCGCCGCCCGACCCGGTCGGACAGCCAACCCCAGAACGGCGTCGACACGAGCGAGACCGCCGAGATGACGAGGACGGCCTGCAGCCCGGCCGCCGACCCCTCCTCGCCGCGCTTCGCGAGCAGGTACGTCAGCGAGTACGTCGTCAGGATCGAGTACAGCGCCGGCTGCACGAGCCGCAGCCCCGCGGTCACGAGGATCGACCGGGGGTGCTGCCGGATCGCCTGCCACACGGGGAAGCGCTCGACCCCACCGGACGCGCGGAGCTCCTGGAACACCGGCGCGTCCTGCACGCCGAGCCGGATCACGAGCCCGACCGCCACGATCACGGCCGAGAACAGGAACGGCAGCCGCCAGCCCCACGCCAGGAACGCCTCGTTGCCGAGCAGCCCCCGCACCAGCGTGAACACCCCGGTCGCGAGCAGCATCCCACCCGCCGACCCCATCTGCGTGAACGCCCCGAAGAGCCCGCGGTGCCGTGCGGGAGCGTGCTCGACGGACAGCAGCGCCGACCCGCCCCACTCCGCGCCGGCCGCCACGCCCTGCAGCAGCCGCAGGAACACGAGCGCGACGACGGCGCCGACGCCGATGGTCGCCGCGGACGGGACCACCCCGATCAGCGTCGACGCGATCCCCATCAGCACGAGCGACGCGACGAGCAGCTTCTTCCGCCCGATCCGGTCGCCCAGGTGGCCGGCGATGACGCCGCCGAGCGGCCGTGCCACGAAGCCGACACCGTAGGTCGCGAACGACGCGATGACGCCGACGGCCGGCGTCACGGACGGGAAGAACGTGGGCGCGAACACCAGCGCCGACGCCGTCGCGTACAGGTAGAAGTCGTAGTACTCGACGGTCGTCCCGACGAAGGACGCCAGGGCGACACGACGACGGGTCGCGTTGGTGAACGGTGCGACGGGACGGCCTGGACGGCGCGGCTGCGAGTGGTCGGGATCGGCATGCCTCAGGAGCATGGTCGGCTCCGGCGTCTCGCGGAACACCCCGCGTAACGCGGTGTCACGTCGCTGCCGTTCCCGGGGGTCGCGCGGGGAACATGGAGCCCATGAGCGATCGACCGAACCGTCCGCTGCGCTTCGCGGCCTTCGTCATGAACACGACGTCGCACATCCAGCACGGCCTCTGGCGGCACCCGGACGCCCGGCAGTCGGACTTCGACGACGTGACGCTCTGGACCGACCTGGCGAAGACGCTCGAGCGCGGCAAGTTCGACGCGATGTTCTTCGCCGACGTCGTGGGCACGTACGGCCCGGCGCGCGGCGACTACTCGACGAACCTCCGCGAAGGGCTGCAGATCCCCTCGAACGACCCGTCCGTGCTGCTCTCCGCGCTCGCCGTGTCGACCGAGCACCTCGGGCTCGCCTTCATCGTCGAGCGTCATCCAGTCGCACCCGTTCGACTTCGCCCGCAAGGTCTCCACCCTCGACCACATCACCCGCGGCCGGATCGGCTGGAACGTCGTCACGAGCGCCCTCGACAGTGCCGCCCGCAACTTCGGCCAGGACCGGCTCGAGGAGCACGACGAACGCTACGTCTGGGCCGAGGAGTACCTCGAGGTCTGCGCGAAGCTCTGGGAGGGCTCATGGGAGGACGACGCCGTCCTGAAGGACCCCGTCCTCGGCTACGCGGACCCCGAGAAGGTGCACCGCATCGACCACCACGGCAAGCGGTACGACGTGCAGGGCCCGCACCTGTCCGCGCCCTCGCCGCAGCGGACGCCGGTGCTGTTCCAGGCCGGGTCCTCGCCGGCCGGCCGGGCCTTCGCCGCGAGGAACGCCGAGGCGCAGTTCATCCTCACGTCGAACCGCGACGCCACCGAGCAGCTCATCCGCGAGACCCGCGACCTGGCAGAGACCGCGGGGCGACAGCGGGACGAGATCGCGTTCTTCCTCGGCCTGACGTTCATCACCGGCTCCACCGAAGCCGAGGCGAAGGCAAAGGAGGCCGAGATCGACGAGTACCTCGCGGCCGACGGCTTCCTCGTGCACTCGAACCTCGGCTTCGACCCCGACACCGGCGAACCGCTCGACCCGGACACCCCGCTCTCCGAGGTCCGGACCCACGCCGGGCAGTCGCACCTGCATGGCTGCGCCGAGGCCGCCGGCGACCGCGAACCGACCATCGCCGACCTGGCTCGCCTGTCCGCGAAGCTCCGCGCCCGTGTGGTCGGGACGCCGGAGCAGATCGCCGACGAGCTCGCCGACTGGCAGCGGGTGGGCGTCGACGGCGTCAACGTCATCAACTGGACGCTGCCCGGCTCCTACGAGGAGTTCGTCGACCACATCGCGCCGACCCTGCAGGAACGCGGCCTGATGCAGTCCGAGTACCGCGAGGGCACGCTGCGCGAGAAGCTCTTCGGCCACGCCCAACTGCCGGACTCGCACCCGGCGCGGCGCTGGCGCGGGGTGTTCTCCGGTGGCGCGAGCGGTGTCGCGGACGCGGCACGTGCCGTGGGGGTGACCGCATGACGGACGCGACCACGGCCGAGGGACGGATGACGGGCCTCCCGGCCGACCGCCTGGCCACGTTGCGGGCGCGCTTCGCACCGGTCTTCGCGACCATCCGCGAGGGCGCGGTCGACCGTGAGCTGGCGTCGGGGACGCCCGGCGACCGGGCGCTGCCGCACGCCGAGGTGCGCGCGCTCGCCGACGCCGGGTTCGGACGCCTGCGTGTGCCCGAGGACCGCGGCGGGTTCGGTGTCAGCCTGGTCGAACTCGCGCACCTGGTGGCGGACCTGGCGGCGGCGGACTCGAACATCGCGCACCTGTGGCGGGGGCACTTCGGGTACACCGAACTCGTGCTGCTCCGGCCGTCGTCGGCCTCCCGTGACGAGTGGCTCGAACGGATCGTCGACGGGGCGATCATCGGCAACGCGACGTCCGAGCGGACCGGCACGACGCTCGCCGACATCTCGACGACCGTGACGCCGTCCGGCCCGGGGTCGTTCCGGCTCGACGGGACGAAGTACTACTCGACCGGCACGCTCTACGCCGACTGGATCTACCTGGCCGCCGACCGCGACGGCGAGCGCGTGACGTTCGCCGTCGACGCCACGGCGCCGGGTGTCACCGGCATCGACGACTGGGACGGCTTCGGGCAGCGGTTGACCGCGTCCGGCACGACGGTGTTCGACGGGGTGACCGTCGACGCGTCGGTTGTCTCCGCCTACCGGGACGCCCCGCTGTCGCACATCCAGGCCTTCTACCAGCTGTACCTGCTGGCGGTCCTCGCGGGGATCGGGCAGGCCGTCGTCGACGACGCCGTGGCCTTCGTCCGGCCGCGGACCCGCACGTACATCCACGCGAACGCGCGACGTCCCGGGGACGACCCGCAGGTGCTGGCGATCCTCGGACGGCTGTCTGCGGGGGCGTTCACCGCGCGGTCGCTCGTCATCGCGGCGGCGGGGCTGCTCGACGAGGTCGTCGCCACGAACGAGCCAGGGGTCGGCGTCGACCACGCGCTGCTGGACACCGCCGAGAACGCGGTCTACCAGGCGCAGGTCGAGATCGGGCCGCGGGTGCTCCGGGCGGCGTCCGAGTTGTTCGAGGTCGGGGGAGCGTCTGCGGCTGACCGCACGCGTGCGCTGGACCGGCACTGGCGGAACGCGCGGGTGGTGGCGTCGCACAACCCCTGCCGTGTACAAGGAGCGGCTCGTGGGGGAGTACGTGCTGCACGGGCGGGGGCCGGTGGACGCGTGGGAGAAGTACCACGAGGTGGGGCCGACGCGGTTCTGAGGGGTGCGCCGGCGCGGTCGGTGCTGTCCGCCTAGCTGTTCGCCGGGTCCTTCGGCAGCGCACCTGCCTGCCGCATGAGTTGCAGGAGCGCGGGTGCGGACGATCGTGCGCCGTCGGGAGCCTGGTGGATGATGTCGAGCCGGCTGAACGCGTCGCCGATGATCACCGGACACCGTCCCTCGACACACCAGATGCTCGCCGTGTCGATGAACACGCCGTCGATCGCCTTCGCCATCGTGCGGATCGCCTTCGTCTGAGCACCGAGCGGACCCGTGGTGGCGATGCAGCTGCTCGGCTTCTTCGTCCCGACGAGGCAGTCGGCCGGCGGCGCACTGGAGGATCCGCGGGCGCCAAGACGATCCTGCCGACGGACGACCGCACCTGGTCCAGCTGCTTGCGCATGCTCGCCTCGTACTCGTCGAGCGACACCGACTTCATGTCCGGGTCGTTCGCGTCCCACCATCCGGTTCGTCACCACGAGGACGTCCAGGGTGGCTGCGCTCGATCTCCTCGACGACGTCGGGGATGTGGCCGGCGCACGAGTCCGCGTTCGACGGCAGTTCGAGCGAGATGAAGGGACAGCCGATCCTTGTTCCGTTCACCACGTGGGTCTCCGAGCCCGACGTCTCTGCGAGTGCGCGCCACGCAGGCATGCTGTAGGCCGCCGTGGAGTCTCCGACCACCATGATCTTCGTGCCGGATGCGTCGCCCCACGAACACGACGGGCTCTTCCAGGCAGCGCCGACCGTCGAGCATCCGAGGGTCGAGCTCCACGGACCGGTGCGGGTGATGGACTCGCCGTAGTCCGGGCCGGTGATCGCATCGACGGACGGCTGGGGCGAAGCCGGCCAATCGGAGAAGCCGAGCGCGCTCGAGATCGCCTTGTACCGCGCCGCGAGGACCGGGTCCGAGGGCACGCTGGGTCCGTCGCTCCCGAGCGCAGCGGGCAGTTCGGCGGCAGCGACCTGGACGGGTGCCGTGCGGTCCACCGCGACCACCAGGCCGACGACGTTCGCGAGCACGAGCGTGATGATCCCGCCGGTGCGGAACGCCCTGCGGTTCGTCGCCCACCACGACGGCGCAGCAGCGAGGGTCTGCCCCCGGCCGCCGAGTGCGAACGTCCGGAAGGGGCGCTCGATGACGAGGTACGAAGCGATGGCTGCGCCGAGGGACAGGGTGAGGACCACGGGCATCGGGACGTCGAGGGCCAGCGGGAGGAGCACGATGAGCGGCCAGTGCCACAGGTACAGGGAGTAGCTGATGGTGCCGAGACCGACGAACGGCCCGGTCCGGATCGGCCATGCGGTCGTCGCGCTGTGCCCGGCACCGACGAACAGCAGGAGTGCGGTTCCGATCGTCGGGACGAGGGCGAGTGGCGCGGGGACGCCGTCCGTGTCCTGACCGATGAGGGCGGGGACCAGGATCGCGAGGAGGCCGACCACCGTGCAGACCTCGACGACGGGTCGCCAGAACGGTGCGCGCCCGTGTCGAGGCGAAGGCGACGAGCACGCCGAGCAGGAGTTCCCACGCCCGCGTGAACGTCGAGAAGTACGCCGTGTCCGGCGTGTTCGCGACGGCGACGAAGGCCCACCCGAGCGACGCGACGGCGATGACCGACAGGACGGCGACGGCGAAGCGGCGGCGACCGACGCCGAGCGGCGTGCCAGCTCCGAACGGAGCGGCCTTGCCGAGCAGGATCAACAGGAGCAGTGGCAGCACGAGGTAGAACTGCTCCTCGACGCTGAGCGACCAGAAGTGCTGGAACGGGGACGGCGGTGCGTCAGCGGCGAAGTAGCCGGTTCCGTCAGCGGCGAACCGCCAGTTCGCAACCGCGAGGAGCGAAGCGCCGGCATCCGTCAAGAACCCCGCGATCCGACCCGACGGCAGGATCAGCAGTCCGGCTGCGACGGTGACGATCAGCACCGCGAGGGATGCGGGAAGGAGGCGTCGGACCCGTCGGAGGGCGAAGCGGCCGAGGCGGATGTGACCGTGCTCCGCGCGTTCCCGCAGGAGGCCACTGGTGATCGCGAACCCGGAGATGACGAAGAACACGTCGACGCCGAGGAAGCCACCGTTCGGCCACCCGAAGGCATGGTCGAGGACGACCAGCACGACCGCGAGGCCGCGCAGACCCTGGATGTCGGCTCGAAGACCGGAGGGCTGAACGCATCCATCTATTCTACATTGACATATCACATCGGGCAACTACGCCCAACCGAGCTCGTGCAACCGTTCGTCGTCGATCCCGTAGAAGTGCCCGATCTCGTGGACGAGGGTGGTGTGCACCTCGTCCTTGAGCTCGTCGAGGGTGTCGCACTCGGCGAGGTGCTGCTTCCGGAACACCACGATGCGGTCCGGCAGCTCGCCGAAGCCGTACTGGCCGCGCTCGGTCGCCGCGATGCCGTCGTACACGCCGAAGAGCTCTTCGCCGTTCTCCGGTTCGTCCTCGACGACGAACACCACGTTGTCGAGACCGTCGACCATCTCGTCGGGGAGCAGGTCGAGTTCGTCGGTCACGAGCTGCTCGAAGTCGTCGAGGGACATCTCCATCACGGGCTCGATGCTCCCACACCGGCCTGATCGACCGGGGAACGACAACGGCCCCGGTCCGAGGACCGAGGCCGTTGCTCGACTGGGGGTGAATAACGGGTCTCGAACCCGCGACCTCCTAGACCACAACCAGGCGCTCTACCAACTGAGCTATATCCACCATGTACGAACCGGGCGACCGGCGCGACTACTCAATAGTAGTACATGCCGCGCGCGGATCCGACCACGCGTGTCGCTACTCAGATGCGGGCTGCGCCAGCCGCGGCTCCCACTTCGCCACGACCTCGGCCTGGACGGCGCGGACGTCGTCGGTGCTCGGACCCGGTTCGGCGACGAAGCCTGCGCGACGGTAGTACTCGAGCTCGCGGATCGACTCGAGGATGTCCGCGAGCGCCCGGTGCCCACCGTGCTTCTCCGGCGCGTTGAAGTACACGCGCGGGAACCAGCGGCGGCAGAGCTCCTTGATGCTCGACACGTCGACGCTCCGGTAGTGCAGGTGCCCGTCGACGCGCGGCATGTACTTCGACAGGAACGCGCGGTCCGTGCCGATCGTGTTGCCCGCCAGGGAGCGGAGCCCTCGGCCGGCACGTGCTGGAGGATGTACTCCAGCACCTGGTACTCGGCGTCCGCCAGGGACACCCCGTTCGGGATCTCGTCGATGAGCCCCGAGGTCGTGTGCATGTTCGTCACGAACTCGTTCATGTTGTCGAGCGCCGACTGGTCGGGCTTGATGACGATGTCGAAGCCGGGGTGCACGGGGACGAGGTCGAAGTCGGTGATGACCACGGCCACCTCGACGAGTTCGTCGACCTGGAGGTCGAGGCCCGTCATCTCGCAGTCGATCCAGACGAGGCGGTCGTTCGCAGTAGCCATGCCGTCGATCCTATTCCGCGTCGCGCGCGCCCCGTCGCGTCCGGCCGCCCAGGTGGTCGGCGCTCCAGCCTGGAGGCCCGCCACCGGTCCGCCGACCCGCCCCGCGCCTCCAGGCGGTCGCCTCCGTCCGCTGCCTGCCCGCCCGCGCTGCTGGGCGCTGCCGGAGGGCCCCGTCGTGTCGAGCGGGCGGAATCCCGGGGTCGCTGCCGGGCGCACCCCGCGTTCTCGCCCGCTCGACCTGCGGGCGCTGCCGGCGGGCCCCGTCGTGCCGAGCGGGCGGAATGCCGGGGTGGCTGGCGGGCGCACCCCGCGTTTTCGCCCGCTCGACCTGGGGGCGCTGCCGGAGGGCCCCGTCGTGCCGAGCGGGCGGAATGCCGGGGTCGCTGCCGGGCGCACCCCGCGTTCCCGCCCGCTCGACCTGCGGGCGCTGCGCCGAACGGATGCGTCGCCGCCGAGCGGGCGGAATGCCCGGGTCGCTGCCGGGCGCACCCCGCGTTCCCGCCCGCTCGACCTGCGGGCGCTGCCCCGAACGGATGCGTCGCCGTCGAGCGGGCGGAATGCCGCACCCGCCTGCCGATTCCGAAGCGTGATTCCGCCCGCTCGTCTGCGGAACCAGCGCGCGCCGGGTCGAGCGGGCGGAACGTCGAGGTCGTCGCCGGGCGGACCGCGGTGTTTCGCCCGCTCGACCGTCCGAGCGTCCGCGGAATCGGGAGGCGCCGATGAGGTTCACCCCGGGCTCGGAGACGACCCCGCTCCAGCGACGAACAAACGAGCGAGCGGGCGGAATGCCAGGGTCGTCGTCTGACGGACCCTGGCATTTCGCCCGCTCGCGCAGTCGCGCAGTGTGGCAGCGCAGCATCACGCCCAGCGAGGCAGCCCGGCCCCGCGGTGCCCCGCCTAGGACATCTCGCCGGCGGAGATCGCCTCGGCCTCGACCCGTTCGGGCTCCGCGCCGTCGTCGACCCGCCGGAGGACCTTCGTGGTGAGGACGACGACCACGAACGCGACCGCGACGGACAGCCCCGCGAAGACGTACGCGGCCGAGGGGCGCAGGCGTCGGCCAGGAGGGTGGCGACCGGCGGGGCGATGGCGCCGCCGATGAAGCGCACGGCCGAGTACGCGCTCGAGGCCACGGAGCGGGGGGAGGTCGGTCGCCTCCATGACGCACTCCGTCAGGACGGTGTTCAGGACACCGAGCACGAGTCCGCCGATGACGACGCAGATGATCAGGCCGACCTGCGACCCGACGACGACGGCCGCGGCGAACAGGTCGAGCGCGAGGAGCGGCAGCGCGATCTTGAGCACCGTCGTCCTGCGGAGGCGAGCGGTGAGCATCGGTGCGACCCAGACCGAGGTGACGGCGAGTCCGACACCCCAGCCGAAGAACGTGAAGCCGATGCCGAGCGCGCCGAAGCCGAGCGGGAACGGCGTGTAGGCGAGCAGGACGAAGAAGCCGATGTTGTAGAAGAGTGCGGTCGCGGCGAGGGCGGCGAGTGCCGGACGCCCGAGCGCGCGGAACGGCGCCGAGAGCTTCGTGGGGGTGGAGCTTCTCGAGGTTCTTCGTCTTGAGGAGCACGACGATCGCGATGAACGCGATGGCCATGAGCGTCGTGACGCCGAAGAACGGGCCGCGCCAGCTCACCGAGCCGAGCAGACCACCGACGAGGGGTCCGACGGCGATGCCGAGGCCGAGTGCCGCCTCGTACAGGATGATCGCGGACGCGGTGCCGCCGGACGCAGCCCCGACGATCGTCGCGAGTGCGGTGGAGATGAAGAGCGCGTTGCCGAGGCCCCAGCCGGCGCGGAAGTCGATGATGCTCCACACGCTGTTCGACGTCGCCGCGAGCACCGAGAACAGCACGATGAGGGCGAGGCCGATGAGCAGGGTGTTCTTCGCGCCGATCCGGCTGGACACCCAGCTGGTGAAGAACATGGCGACACCGGTGACGGCGAGGTAGCTCGTGAAGAGCAGTTCGGTCTGGGCCGGGGTGGCCTTCAGCGACGCGGCGATCGCGGGGAGGATCGGGTCGACGAGGCCGATGCCCATGAAGGCGACGACACAGGCGAAGGCGATCGCCCAGACCGCGGAGGACTGCTTGAGGATGGAGCCGGACTGTCCGGCGGGTGCGTGGGCGTTCACGCGTGGGTCTCCGTTCTGGTGGATGGTGTCGCTGTGGGGCGGGTGGTCGCCCGCGACGCGATGATGGCGGCCGCTTCGCGCAGGACGTCCCAGTCGTCGTCGTCGAGGTCGGCGAAGAGCGGCCCGACGGTGCTGGTGAGGGTCGCGCGCCACTCGACGAGGCGGGCGTGCCCGGCCGGGGTGATCTCGATGAGCTGCCCGCGGGAGTCGTCGGGGTCGACGGTCCGCGAGATGAGTCCGTCGGCGAGCATGCCGGCGACGAGGCGGGTCATCGTGGGTTGGGCGACGCGGGACGCTGCGGCGAGTTCGCCGAGCCGGAGCGGCTGGTCGGTCTCGAGGATGCCGAGCGTGCGCCACACCGCCGAGGACGTCGTGCTGCCCGCGGCCTGTGCGGCGGTCCGGATCAGACGGTTCACCGACACGAGGAGCGTCTCGATGGTCTGGTCGCGACTCGGTTCCATAGCTGAACTATATAGCGATGCTATGCATCAGTCAACAGCCGCGGCCTGGTAGAAGGGATGCATGAGCGACATCACCATCCACGAAGGCGACGAGTACACCGCGATCTTCCACGGCGGTCCCTTCGACGGCACGACCGACACCCGCACCGCGACGAGCGACGCGCTGGACGACGAGATCACGGTGTTCGCTGACGTCGAGGGCCTGCAGACCGCGTTCACCTACCGGCAGACGAAGGCGCGTCAGGTGCTCGACCAGACCTCCGCCGAGTTCGAGTACGTCCCCGGCGAGTCCGACCCCGTCGACGACCTCGCCGACCGTGGCGACCGTAGCGGCGAGTTCGACCGGGAGTAGAACCCCA
Source organism: Curtobacterium sp. AC273 (assembly GCF_979253735.1). Classification (NCBI taxonomy): domain Bacteria; kingdom Bacillati; phylum Actinomycetota; class Actinomycetes; order Micrococcales; family Microbacteriaceae; genus Curtobacterium; species Curtobacterium sp. AC273. The sequence goes on from NZ_CEEDDU010000008.1 coordinate 212,606, forward strand.
CGCCGCCACGTTGCACGATCACATGCAGCTCGACCTCTGGACGTCCGCCTTCTGTGCGCCGTGCGCCGCCGCCCGCCGCGTCTCGGCCGAGGCATCGGCGCTCGTCCCCGGGCTGCAGCTGACCGAGCGCGACGTGGCGAACCACCCGGACCAGGCGGAGGACCTCGGCATCCGGTCGACCCCCACGATCATCGTGCGGCGGGACGACGGAGCCGAGGTCTTCCGTTCACCGGGCGTCCCCACCCGTGACCAACTGCTCCTCGCGATCGCCAAGGCACTCTGACCGGGGCCGGCCCTCTGACCGAAGCCCGCCCTCTGACCGGAGCCCGCGACCCGTCCGCTGGTTCGTCGGCGCCAGCAACACCGGCGCCTCGGGCGGACGCACCAGCCGCACCGCCTGCCGCACGACACGCTTCACCGCCCGCACCGGCGCCCCGATCACCAGCGCGACCGCCCCGATCGCGCTCCGGTCAGCAGGCCCGAGGGCGTTCTTCCGCTCCCACGCTCGTCGGAGCACGCCGCCACGACTGCGTCGGGCGGCCGGTCGGTCCACGAGCGCGCCGGCATCGCGGAGCGCCATCAACCCCTCGGTCCGGGCGGCCCAGTCGTCGTCAGCCACCGGGTGGAAGTGGTTGTCGTGCATCCACTCCGGCCGCACCGTGGCCGAACCGCCCGTCGACGAGGTCGACCGCGTCGCCCTCGAGGCCGCTGCCGACGAACACCTCGTTGATGAGCTGTCGGCCGATGCCGAAGTCGGTGAGCGTCAGGGCCGGCACGCCGCTGGCGACGGCCTCGAGGACGGCCGTCGAGCTCACCGTCACCAGGGCGACCGCGCGGTCGAGGTGGTCCGCCATCGGACCGCTCTCGACGACGAGGTTCGTCGGCGCGTCCGCGGGGACCAGGTCCGGGTACGGGTCCTGCTCCCGGTGGGTCTGGTGCTCGCCCGCCGCCGCCCGCACCTTGATCACGACGCGCCACTCGGGATGCCGTCGCGCGGTCTCGACGAGCCACCCGACGATGCGCGCGCGGTCCACCGCTCGGCCGGCACGCTGGGCTGCGCCGCGAAGACGACCGAATCGCGGACCAGAGCCGCAGTCGGAGCAGCGGCAGCCGGCCGGGCGAAGGGCAGCGTCGCGAGCGCGAAGTGCGGTTCGACGCCGCCCTCGCGAGCGAGCTCCTCGTACGCGCGGACCTCGCGGTGGCTGTGCAGCACGAACAGGTCGGCACGGGCGCGGAAGAACACACCCTTCCACTTCGCCGGGAACGAGATGCCCGGCAACCCCGTCACGAGCACCGGTCGGCGCGGCACCCGGCGGTGCACCTCGCCGATGACGAGTTCCGCGACCGGCCCGATCAGGGACACCAGGACGGCATCCGGCGGGTCCTTGCCGCAGCCGCTCCACGACGGCGTCGACGTCGAGCGGCTCCGGCGGTGCGGCGGCGAGGTGCGCCAGCCGCGCGTCGACTTCCCGGAACGCGGACCGGAGCTGCGCCCGGCTGGCGGACCGTGGCGTCGCGACGGTGAGCAGCTCCAGGTCCCAGTGCGCGGGCGCGGTGGCGAGCAGGTGGGCGCCCCACTTCGCGAACGAGTCGGTGTCGACCAGGCCGACCACGCGTCGGACGCGGGGTGACGTACCGGACTGGAGGCGCGCCTCCAGTCTGTCGGTCGGCTCGCCCCCGACGACGTGACGGTCCAGGGCGCTGCTGGTCTCGTCCGCGCCGGTCACGCGCCGACGCGGCGCAGCTTCGCGAGCGGTGCGCGCTCGCCGGGCATGACCCGCTTGACGCCGTCGCCGAGGGCGGACTCGATGATCCGGACGTCGCGTGCCAGGGTCTGCAGCCCGTGCGGCTCGAGCGAGGCGGCGTGGTCGGAGCCCCACATCGTCCGGTCGAGCGTGATGTGGCGCTCGACGGCCGTGGCGCCGAGGGCGACGGCCGCGATCGAGATCTGCCAGACCGGGCTCGTGGCCGGAGTACCCGACCGGCACACCGGCGTAGCGGTGGGCGAGGGTGTCGATCATCCGGAGGTTCGCCTCCTCCGGGGGAGCGGGTAGGTCGAGGTGGCGTGCATGAGCACGAGGCGTTCGGTGCCGAGCGTCTCGACGGCGCGGTCGATCTGCTCGAGCGTCGACATGCCGGTCGACAGGATGACGGGTTTGCCGGTGGCGGCGACCGCGGCGAGCAGGCCGAGGTCGGTCACCGACGCCGACGCGATCTTGTAGGCAACGACGTTGAGGTCCTCGAGGAAGTCGACCGAGGGCTCGTCCCACGGCGACGCGAACCAGTCCAGGCCGCGCAGGGTCGCGTGGTCGCCGATCTCGATGTACTGGTCGCGGTCGAACTCGACGCGGTAGCGGTACTCGAGGTAGGTCATCTCGCCCCACGGCGTGCTGCGCGGCGTGGACTTCATGTGCTCGGGCGTCGAGATCGCCGGCGTCCGCTTCTGGAACTTCACGGCCTGCAGTCCGGCGTCCGCCGCCACGTCGATGAGGCGCTTCGCGATGTCGACGTCGCCGTTGTGGTTGAGGCCGATCTCGCCGATGAGGTACGCGGGGTGGCCGGCGCCGATGGTGGACGTGCCGATGCTGACGGTCATGGTGCTCCGTTCGGTGCGGGGACGGGCGGCAGGGATGCGCGCGCGCGGGTGGTGCTGGGGCTGGGGGTGCTGGGGCCGGTCCTTGTGCTCGTGTTGGTCGAGCTGGGGTGCCAGCGCGTCGGCGAGCGCGAGGTCGGCCGGGTAGTCGATGTCGATCGCGCCCCGACCGTCGACGACCACGAGTTCGACCCGGCCGTGGAACCGGTGCCGGTGCTGCTGGAACGCGGCGGACCGGAAGGCGTAGAACGCACCGGTCTCGCGGAACTCCGGCGCTCGGTCCCTGCCGACGCGGACGGACCGCGGCGTCGTGGTTCACCGCGCTCGCACTGCCGTCGACGTCGATCCGCCACAGGAACGCGTGCGAGGGCGCGGCGGCGAAGACCGAGTCGGCGTGGCCGTCCCGTACGCGGGCGACCGCGGCATCGAGGTCGGTGGGGTCGGTGAACGGCGACGTGGCCTGCAGGAAGACGACGATCTCGGGTGTCTCGCCCGCGGCGGCGAGGGCGTCGAGCGCGTGCAGGACCGCCGACTCCGACGAGGCGTCGTCGCCGGCGAGGTCGGCCGGGCGGCGGACGACCCGGGCGCCCGCGTCGAGGGCTTCGGCGGCGATGGCGTCGCCGTCCGTGGAGACCACCACCGCGTCGATCGACCTCGCCCCGCGTGCGGCCTCGACGGCCCGCCGGACGAGCGAGCGGCCGGCGACCGATCGCAGGTTCTTGCCGGGGATGCCCTTCGAGCCCGCGCGTGCCGGGATCACGGCGACGACGGAACCGGGGGAGCGCATGACCAGGACGCTACGAAGCGCCGGTGGCTCGGAGGCGAACGCCAGGCAGACGCACGCCGAACCGTGCCGGAACCCGCGCAGCCGACGCCCCGCGTTAAGATCGAGGGATGCTCGGAGTTGATGACCCGCTCGATCCGGCTCCGCGCCGCGTCCTCGTGGCGGGGACGACCGGCGTCGGCAAGACCACGACCGCCGCTCGGATCGGAGCCGTGCTCCGTCTGCCGCACACCGAGATCGACGCGCTGTACCACGGCCCGGGATGGCAGCCGCGGGAGTCCTTCCTCGCCGACGTCGAGGCGTACACGAGCGAACCGGAGTGGGTGACGGAGTGGCAGTACACCTCCGTGCGCCCGCTCCTCGCCGAGCGCGCGGACACGCTGGTCTGGATCGACCTGCCGAACCACGTCGCGCTGTGGCGGCTGGTCCGTCGGACGCTGCGGCGTCGGTTCCGCCGGATCGAGATGTGGAACGGCAACGTCGAGCCCTCGCTGTGGACGTTCTTCACCGACCCGGGACACATCGTGCGGTGGGGGATCAGCACCCGGAACGCGACCCGGCATCGCGTGCCGTCGCTCGTCCATGAGGCGCCGCACCTCCGCATCGTGCGCCTCCGCTCGCAGCGGGAGATCGATCGGTTCGTGCAGCACCTCGATCGGGGCCGCGGATAGAATCGGTGCCGTCCGCCTCCGTAGCTCAGTGGATAGAGCAGGTGGTTTCTACCCACCGTGTCGCGGGTTCGATTCCTGCCGGGGCACCACGACGAAGAGCCGCCGTCCTGATGGACGGCGGCCTTCGCTGGTGGTGGCGGGGGCGCTCAGCGATCTCACTCGTCGTCGTCGGCGGCGCGACGACGGAGTTCGCTGGCGCTGATCGGCTGCGTGTACGGCGCTTCCGAGGTCTCGTTCGCGTCGGCGGGTTCGGCGGGGGCGTCCGCGATGCGGGTCGGCACCGAGGTCGTGTTCGGCGTGCGCGGGTCAGCGCCGCCGTCGCCGTCCGAGGAGCGGTTCACGTGGGCGTCGGCCGAGGTCGGCTGTGCCGCTGGGGACGGCGTGGACGAACCCGCCGGGGTGCTCGCCGGGCGCGAGGCTGGATGCGCCGCCCGGGCCGCCCGTGCCGTTCGACCCGCCCGTGCCGTTCGACCCGCGGGCATCGCGGGCGTCATCGACGACGTCGACGTCGTCCGTGTCGTTCCCGGTCCTCGACGAGGTCGGCGAGCCGGACGATGCGGAACGCGCCGGGGACACCGGCGAACCGAGCGTCGGCCGCACCGGTGTGCTGTCGCCGTACGACCGGGTGGCCCTGTCGCCGTACGACCGCGTCGCGTCGGCGTCCGTGATCGGGGTGGTCGCGTTCGTCGCGGTCGTGTCCGAGATGGGGGTGGTCGCGTTCGGGTCGGCCTGCGTCGATCCGCCCCGGGTGACCGAGAAGCCCGCGCCGGCCGCACGGGCCGCAGCGGAACCTGCCGGAGCGGATGCCGTGCCCGTCGCGCCTGCCGTGCCCGTCGCGCTCGGCGAGCTTGCCTGACCCGCTGCGCCCGGCGCCGACGATGCGGTCGGAACGCCGCCGGCCGTGGTGGTCGCCGAGCCGGACGGAGCCGACGTGGCGGAGGAGGGCGTGCCTCCAGGTCGCTGGGCTGCCGGGCGGAGCGACGTCGTCGTCGGGGTGGGGCGCTCGGTCGCCGGAGCGGCCGCAGCGGTCTCGGTGGCGGAGCCGGCGGGACGGGCGCCGCCGTTCTGGTCGGCGTTCCAGTCCTGCTGGCGGGTGATGAGCTCGGCGTCGGGATCGGGGGAGTCGAACTTCCACCGCTCGAGGTCGCTCTTGAAGAGCTTGCGGGCCTTGCTCGGTCGTGCCTGCCACTCGAGCAGACGCTCCCGGAACTCGGCGAGGGACTGCTCTGCCTGGAAGCTGAACGTCGACGAGTTCTTCTTGATGTCGGCGATCTCGTGCTGCGTCCAGTTGGCGGCGAGCGGAGCGCCCGTGGCCGGGAGCAGGCGGAGCCGGATGTCGGCGTCCTCGGCGAGGTGGTCGGCGTAGGCGCGCTCGTCGTGGCCGAGCGAGCCCCAGGCAGCGGCCTTGCGCGCAGCCGAGACGATGCCGGCGACGGCGGCGTTGCGGGCCTCGCGCTCCTGCATCGCGACGACGCGCTTGGTCGCGCCGCGGCCGATCAGGGCGGCGATGACGCCAGCCACGACGATCGCGACGAAGGGGATGATCGCGCCGGAGATCACGCGCCAGCCGTCGTCCGAGGAGATCCAGTCGGTCAGGTCGTTCCACCAGTCCATGCGCGCACCCTACCCACGAAACGAACGGGCATCGGGGAGGCCGGACGGTGTTCCGTCCACATGACCGGACATGCTTCCGATGTGGAACATCATGCGGCACCAGCTGGGCTGCGAGCCCGCCGTCAGCCCCAGCGGAGGCAGTCGACGGCGTCGTCCGCCGACCACACGTTCGGCAGCTCGACGAAGCGGCGCTCGGTGGAGACGTACCGGCGGGCTCGGTAGGCCGTGCCGCCGGCCACGTCGACGCGGTCCACGTAGCCGACGATCTCGCCGTTCGCCCGGGTGACCCTGCTCAGGTCGTCGCGCACGTCGAGGATCCGGAGGTCGCCACGGGAACGGGCGACGGGGACGGGAGCGGATCCGCAGTGCGGGTTCGGTCGTCGTCTGCATCGTGGTGCCTCCTCATCGGTCGGTGTGGGGTCGACGCTACGGCCGACCACCGACACGCCAGGCGTCGCGGGGCCATCCAGTGGAACAGCCGGACGCCGGAGTCGGTTGTGGAGGAGGAAGACCCCGATCGCGGCTCGTCCGGAGCCCAGGAAGGTAGGTTGCTGCCAGTGACCACGTTCGTGCTCGCAGGTGGATGTTTCTGGTGTCTCGACGCCGTGTACCGCACGCTCCAGGGTGTGCAGGACGTGGTGTCCGGCTACATCGGCGGGGCGACGTCGAACCCTCGTACGAGGCTCGTGTGCACGGGCACGACGGGTCACGCCGAAGCCGTGGCGGTCACCTTCGACGAGTCGGTGATCCCGGCCGACGTCATCCTCGACGTCTTCTTCACGCTGCACGATCCGCGCCAGCTGAACCGCCAAGGGGCCGACGTCGGCACGCAGTACCGCTCGGCGATGTTCCCGGCCGACGACGAGCAGCGCGCCGTGTTCGAGCGGGCGATCCAGCGTGCGTCGGACATCTGGGACGGCGGCATCGTGACGACGATCGAGCCGCTCGGTACCTTCTACCGTGCGGAGGAGTACCACCAGGACTTCTTCGCGAAGAACCCCGGTCAGGGCTACTGCCTCGCGGTGGCGCTGCCCAAGGTGAACAAGGTCCGCAAGGCCTACAGTCAGTACATCCTGGCGTCCCGAGACCGGGGCGTCGGGGCCACGAGGAGGTGGTCGAACGATGACGAACGACACGATGACGAGCCACACGACGACGAGCGGCACGATGACGAGCAGCACGGGGACGTGGGTCGCGGTCGGGCCAGCCGGTGCGGTGGGCAGCATCCACCGCGCCGACGACGGGTTCCACGTCGAGCTCTACAACCGGCGCGGCTCCGGCGGGACGTACCCGTCGCTCGAGTCCGCGAAGGGCGCGGTCCACGCTGCGCTCGGCCCGCTGGCCGACCGGCCGGAGTTCCGCGCGCACTGAGCACGCACCGGCTGCGCGACGTCCGCGTGGTCGCCGTCTCGGCCTGGAGGCGCGGGGGACTCCTCCTCCACAGCCCACCTCTCCGAGACATCCGGTCACAGATCGAGCCCCGGGGCGCTTCCGCGCCCCGGGGCTCGTCCACGATCGACGCATGAACGACACCATCACCGTCTGCGGGATCATCGCCACGGAGCCGCGCCACCTCGTCACCGACACCGGCATCGCCATCACGAGCATGCGTCTCGCATCGCCGTCGCGGCGCTGGGACCGCGCCACCTCGACCTGGACCAACGGTGCGACGAACTGGTACAGCGTCACCGCCTTCCGGACCCTCGCCGCCAACGTGTACAAGTCCGTCAAGAAGGGCGACCGCATCGTGGTCACGGGCCGGGTCCGGATCCGGACCTGGGAGCGCGACGGTCGCGGCGGTACCTCGGTCGAGATCGACGCCGAGGGGCTGGGCCACGACCTGGCGTGGGGGATCAGCAACTGGATCCGCGTGCCGCGGCACGCCTCCGAGTCCACGGCCGCGCCGGGCGGCACGCCGACCGTCGATCCCCGGACCGGCGAGGTCCAGGGGGCTGACGCCGATGAGCGGCACACCGCCGACGGCGCGCACCTCGGTGACGACCACGGGGAGACCCACGACGGCCACACCCAGGTCGACCACGGCCACGACCACGACCACGACGGTCACACCCACGTCGGCGACGCGGACCTCCACCTCGCTGCCGGGTACGAGGACGCGGAACCGCGGGCGACGGACGATCGTTCCGACGGCGAACCGGCGGCAGCGTGACGGGCCGACGGGGGATCAGCCCCGCACGTTCACCAGCGCTGCGTGATCATCCCGATGCCGGCGACCTCGGTCGTGTCCCAGTTGCCGCCCCCTGGGCAGTCCGCTGACCCGGCCGTCCACCCAGAACGTCGCGCCCTGGACCGCCGGCGAGTTGACCTGCCGCGCCTTCAGACCATGGAACGAGAAGTTCGTGTTCCACTTCCCCTGCAGCCCGCTCACGCCCGGCTTGTTCCGCACCGTGATCTTCACGTTGCGCATCGACGAGTGCACGACGTCCCCGTTGAGACGGCCGTTGCCCTCGACGTTGAAGAACAGGCGGCCCTTCAGGTTCAGCCCGACGGCGGCGATCGTGTGGCCGTTCGCGAAGAACGTGCCGACGCTGTTCGGGTAGAAGCGGAGCCCGACCGGCGTCACGTTGTGCGTCGCCGGACCGAGGTAGCCGTACGAGAACTTGCCGTTCTGCACGCGCTCCCAGATGAAGCGCGGAGCGCCCTTGCTGACCGTCGAGCCCTTGTCCGACTGGATCCCGACCGAGAACGCGTTGTTGTAGGCGTCGTGGACGTTGATGTACGACGAGTAGCCCGTGCCGGCGCCGCCCTCGGTGATGTCCGCCGTGTACTCGACCAGCGGGGTGCCGTGCGGGGCGACGGTCGCAGCGGACGCCGTGGCGCCGGTGGGGGCGACGAGACCGACCGCGAGTGCGATCGCTCCGACGAAGGGGAGCGCGAGCCGGTGCAGACGTGTTCTGGGCATGTCCCTGATCCTGATCTCCGAGGTGGACGACGAGGCCTCTGGTGGAAGGCGAGGCCACCGTACGTCGAAGTGTCCGAATGCAACAGCCCCTTTGCGCGTTCCGACGCGGGGCCACCTTCAGTAGACTCGTGGGGATATGGCTGAGTACATCTACCAGATGGTCCGCGCCCGCAAGGCGGTCGGCGACAAGCTGATCCTCGACGACGTCACGATGTCGTTCCTCCCCGGCGCCAAGATCGGCGTCGTCGGACCGAACGGTGCGGGCAAGTCGACGATCCTGAAGATCATGGCGGGTCTCGACCAGCCGTCCAACGGCGAGGCGAAGCTCACCCCGGGCTTCAGCGTCGGCATCCTCATGCAGGAGCCGGAGCTCGACGAGTCGAAGACGGTGCTCGAGAACGTGCAGGAAGGCGTGGGCGAGATCCACGGCAAGATCGCGCGCTTCAACGAGATCTCCGCCCTCATGGCCGAGCCCGACGCCGACTTCGACGCCCTCCTCGCCGAGATGGGGACGCTGCAGGAAGAGATCGACGCGGCCGACGCGTGGGACCTCGACTCGCAGCTCGAGCAGGCGATGGCCGCGCTCCAGTGCCCCCCGGGGGACGAGCTCGTCACGCACCTGTCCGGCGGCGAGAAGCGCCGCGTCGCGCTCTGCAAGCTCCTGCTCCAGAAGCCCGACCTGCTCCTCCTCGACGAGCCCACCAACCACCTCGACGCCGAGAGCGTGCAGTGGCTCGAGCAGCACCTGCAGCAGTACCACGGCGCCGTCCTCGCGGTGACCCACGACCGGTACTTCCTCGACCACGTCGCGCAGTGGATCGCCGAGGTCGACCGCGGCCGTCTCTACCCGTACGAGGGCAACTACTCGACCTACCTCGAGAAGAAGCGCGCCCGACTCGAGGTCCAGGGCAAGAAGGACGCCAAGCTCGCGAAGCGGCTGTCGTCCGAGCTCGACTGGGTCCGCAGCAACACCAAGGGCCGTCAGGCGAAGTCGAAGGCCCGCCTCGCCCGCTACGAGGAGATGGTGACCGAGGCCGAGCGCACCCGGAAGCTCGACTTCGAGGAGATCGTGATCCCGGTGGGGCCGCGTCTCGGTTCGCAGGTCATCGACGCCGAGAAGCTGCACAAGCAGTTCGGTGAGCGCGTCATCATCGGCGACCTGTCCTTCACGCTGCCCCGCAACGGCATCGTCGGCGTGATCGGCCCGAACGGCGTCGGCAAGACCACGCTGTTCAAGACGATCGTCGGCCTCGAGCCCCTCGACGGCGGCACGCTGAAGATCGGTGACACGGTCGACATCTCGTACGTCGACCAGAGCCGCGGCGGTATCGACCCGAACAAGAACCTGTGGGAGGTCGTGTCCGACGGCCTCGACTACATCCAGGTCGGCAAGACCGAGATCCCGTCCCGCGCCTACGTGTCGCAGTTCGGCTTCAAGGGTCCGGACCAGCAGAAGCGCGCCGGCATCCTCTCCGGTGGTGAGCGGAACCGTCTCAACCTGGCGCTGACGCTCAAGCAGGGCGGCAACCTGCTGCTCCTCGACGAGCCGACCAACGACCTGGACGTCGAGACCCTGGGCAGCCTCGAGAACGCGCTGCTCGAGTACCCCGGTTGCGCCGTGGTCATCACGCACGACCGGTGGTTCCTCGACCGCATCGCGACGCACATCCTCGCGTGGGAGGGCCTGAACGAGGACGGCACCCCCAACTGGTACTGGTTCGAGGGCAACTTCGAGGCGTACGAGGAGAACAAGATCGAGCGGCTCGGCGCCGACGCGGCGAAGCCCGGTCGCGCGACGTACCGCAAGCTCACCCGCGACTGACGGTGGCGAGGCTGCACGCTCCGATCCGCATGCGGTGGAGCGACATCGACGCGTACGGTCACGTCAACAACTCCGCGATGCTGCGCCTGCTGGAAGAGGCGCGCATCGTGGGGTTCTGGGGCCCCGACCCGGAGGAGCTCGAGTCCGACGGATCGATCCCCGAGCCGATCATCGACGGCCGCCCGGGGTCGGGCACGATGACGGTGATCGCGGCCCAGCGCCTCGAGTACCTGGCGTCGATCCCGTACTTCCGGCAGCCCCTCGACATCCAGATGTGGATCGGGCGGATCGGCGGTGCGAGCATCGACGTCTCGTACGAGGTCTGGTCGCCGGTCGGGCACGAGCCCGCCGTGCTCTACACGCGGGCGACGACGGCGCTGGTGATGGTGGACGCCGCAAGCAACCGTCCGCGGCGGCTCACCGAAGCCGAACGTGCGGCGTGCGCGCCGTACACCGAGGCGCCGGTCGAGTTCTCCCGACCCTGACGGCGACGCAACGGAGCCGTCAGCGGGGACCGTCAGCGCGGGACCCGCATCATCCCCTCCTGCGCGACCGACGCCAGCAGCCGCCCGTCCCGCGAGAACATCCGGCCGAACGCGAGTCCCCGACCGCCCTGTGCGCTCGGGGACTCCTGCGTGTACAGGACCCACTCGTCGGCACGGCCGTCACGGTGCCACCACATCGCGTGGTCGAGACTCGCGCTCTTGAGCCCCGGCGTTCCCCAGGCGACACCGTGTCGGCGCATGATCGGCTCGAGGATGGACAGGTCGCTGGCGTACCCGAGGATCGCGCGGTGCAACGCCGGGTCCTCCGGCAGGTCGCCCTCGACCCGGAACCAGACGGCCTGGTGCGGGACGTGCTGGCCCTGCACGTCGACGAACACGGGGCCCTCGACGTGCCGCAGGTCGATCGAGCGCTCGGCCCAGGCCCGCGCGACCGGGTGGTCGATCGCCGAGAGGATCGACGCGGCCGACGGCAGCGACTCGGGCGACGGGGTGTCGACGGGGAACGGGTCCTGGTGCTCGACGCCCGTGTCCGGTCGCTGGAACGACGCGATCATCGAGAAGATCGGCACGCCCCGCTGGTAGGCCTGCACGCGCCGCGCGGCGAACGACCGGCCGTCGTGGATGCGCTCGACCGCGAAGGTGATCGGCAGTTCGATGTCCCCGGGGCGGAGGAAGTACCCGTGCATCGAGTGGATCTCGCGGTCCTCGATGGTGGCCTGCGCGGCGACGATGCACTGTGCGAGGACCTGGCCGCCGAAGACGCGTCCGCCGGGGGACCAGTGGCTCGCGCCGGTGAGGATGGTCTTGCCCGTACTCGCGCCCGTGTCCTCGAGTCGGAGGGTCCGCAGGAAGTCCGGTTCGCCGTTCACCCCCGCAGTCTACGAACACAGTCCACCCCGGTAGGATCCCTGGTGACATGGGCACCTCGTTCACGCTTCCCGACGCAGCCTCCCTCGGAGACCTCCGCACCTACCTCGGACGTGCCGCCCGCATCGAGGACGGCTCCGTCCGCCTCATCGCCGACTCCGGCGTCCTCGCGGTGTACACGGCGATCCTCTACCCGCTCGGCCTGCTCGACGAACTCCCGACGGTGCTCGGCCTCCGCACGTTCTCGCTGACGGAACCCGCCACGATCGACGCCGTGGTGCCCCTGGCCTCGCTGCAGGAACGACTCCGCCTGCTCGCCGAGACGCAGGACGCGGAAGGTGCCGAGGGCGCCGACCCCACGCGGGCGACCCCGATCGAGGTGGAGCTGCCGCACGAGGTCCACACGGTGACGTGGGCCGCCATCTCCCCGCCCCGAGGCGGTTGGGTGCCGCTGCCGGACATCTCGCCGGAACTGCTCCGCCGGGCCACCCGCGACGGCATCGCCGAGGTCGCCGACGCCGTGCCGACGAACGCGGGCGAGGCGATCGTCCGCAAGGTCCGGTCCGAGGTCTGGGGCCGTCCGGTCGCGGGCATCGAACACGTGCCCGCCGGCGCCGGCTTCGCAGGGGAGAGCCTCGGGTTCCTGGGGCACGACCCGGTCCGGTTGTTCGAGACCGGTCCGTGGAGCCGTCTGACGACCTCGCGCGGGCACGTGCTCGTCAAGCGTCGCGCCTGGACCCTGAACCCGTAGCAGCGTCCTCGCGGTCCACGGTGGTTGGGTGGGCGCATGCACGTCTTCCTCACCGGTGCGTCCGGGTACATCGGTTCCTCCGTCCTCCGCGCGGTCGTCGCCCACGACCACGAGGTCACCGCGCTCGTCCGCTCCGACCAGAAGGCGCAGGCCGTCCGTGACGCCGGCGGCCGAGCGCTGGTCGGTGACGTCACCGACACCGACGTCGTCCGACGACTCGCGCACGAGGCCGACGCGGTCGTGCACACGGCGTCCGCGCAGGACGTCGACCCGGCCTTCACCGCGACCGTCCTCGAGGCGTTGCACGGCACCCCGAAGCCCTTCGTGCACACGGGTGGGATCTTCACGTTCGGGGACTCGACGGACATCTCCGAGCAGTCCCCGGCGTCGCCGCCCGCGATGACGTCGTGGCGTGGCGCCAACGAGGCCGCCGTCCGTGCGAGCGACGTCCGCACCACGATCGTCGCCCCGGGCATCGTCTACGGCCGCGGCGCCGGCATCCCGGCGATGTTCGTCGGGGACGGCGAGCACGAGGTCCGCTTGGTGGGCGACGGCTCCCAGCGCTGGTCGACCGTGCACGTCGACGACCTCGGCGAGCTGTACGTGCTCGCCCTCCACCGTGGTGAGCAGGACGGCTACGTCCTCGCGGCGACCGGGGACAACCCGACGGTGCGCGAGATCGCCGAGGCGGGCGCACACGGATCGCCGGTCGTCGCCGAGAGCGTCGACGCCAGCCGAGAACGTCTCGGCGCGGTGTACGCGGACGCGCTCCTCATGCACCAGGAAGCCTCCGGCGCGCACGCACGCGCCGCCTTCGGCTGGAGCCCGACCCGCCCGTCGCTGCTCGAGGACCTGGCGGACGGATCGTACGTCCGCTGACGCGACCGCCTGATGGCGACCGCCTGACGGCCTGGAGGCGCGGTGCCAGCTGGCACCGCGCCTCCAGGCCGTCGAGCGATCACGTCGCGGACGTGCGCCGACCGTCCGTCAGTCGAACGAGTTGGTCATCGCGTGGGCTGCGCGGTCGAGGTAGGCCCAGAGCTCGGCCTCGTCGAGGGGCGCGAGGTCGAGTGACTCGACGGCTTCGCGCATGTGGCGCAGCCAGCGTTCGCGTGCTTCCGGCGTGACGCGGAACGGCATGTGCCGCATGCGGAGTCGCGGGTGCCCGCGCTCCTCGCTGTAGGTGCCGGGGCCGCCCCAGTACTGCTGCAGGAAGGCGGAGAGGCGCCAGATCGCGCCCTCGAGGTCGTCGGCCGGGTACATCGGCCAGATGACGTCGTCCTGCTGGACGCCCTCGTAGAAGCGACGGACGAGCCGGTCGAACGTGGGCGCGCCGCCGATGCGGTCGAACAGGGACCCGGTCGCGGAGGCGCCGTGCTCGCCGACCCGGAGCGTGATCGGCTGCGCCGGGACGCCGGGCGTGCCGATCGGGGGAGTGGAGTCGGTCATCGGGGGTCCTTCCCACCGTCGGGGTCATCGGTGTGGATCGGCTGACCGAGGACGTTGCGCTTGGTGCGCCGGGGTTTCGTCGGCGCGGGGGTCGGCTGGGTCCGCACCGTGCGGGAGGCCGTTGATCGACGTCGCGTTCTCCCAGCCCGCCGGCATGATCATCGCCATCGCGGGCAGGGTCACGCCGAGCTCGTCCACCGAGCGCTTCAGGCGGATGCGGAGTTCGCGGCCGACGACGTCGAGCTCGGAGGCGCGGGTCTTCACGACGAGGCGGAACACCATGCCGGCGTCGGAGACGGACTGCAGGCCCCAGATCTCGGGCTTCTCGACGATGCGCTGCCGCCAGCGGGGCTCCTGCGACATCGCCACCGCGGCCTTGAGCAGGGCGTCCTGCACGGCGTCGATGTCGGTGTCGTAGGGGACCGTGATGTCGACGAGCACGCGCGACCAGCCCTGTGACAGGTTGCCGACGCGCAGGATCTGCCCGTTCGGCACGAACCAGAGGATGCCGTTCACGTCGCGGATCTGCATGACGCGGAGGCCGACGTTCTCGACGACGCCGGTGGCCTGCCCGGTGTCGACGACGTCGCCGACGCCGGCCTGGTCCTCGAGGATCATGAAGACGCCGGACAGCAGGTCCTTCACGATGCTCTGCGCCCCGACGGCGAGTCCGGCCGCGATCAGTGACGCGCCGCCGACGATGCCGACTGCCGCGTTCGGGAGCACCTGCGGGATGATCACCGCGAGCGCGACGATCACGACCGCCACCGTCGCGAGGTTCTCGAGCACGCTGCCGAGCGTCCGGGTGCGCTGGACCACGCGTGCGGTCTGGATCGGCGACGCGATGAGCGCCTGCGTGTCCTCCGCGCCCTGCCGCTTCTTGACGCCGTTCACGACGCGGTCGACGATGCCCTTGATCGAGCGCCGCAGGAGGATGCGCAGCACGATCGCCGCGAGGATCGTGATGACGATCGTGATCGGCACGTGCCAGGTGTCGACGAACTCACCGAACGTCTGCGTGACGGCCTGGGCGGCGTCGGTCGGGGTCGGGGACGGGGTTGCAGCCAAGATCATGATCCGAACGATGCTAGAGGGCGGGGCCTCGGCGTCCCTGCAGGAACGCCAAGACCCCGCCGACCGTCACCCGAGGTTCAGGCGTCGGCCGCCTGCACCCGGAGGGCACGTTCGGTGCCGGCCAGGCTCTCGGTCACGATGCGACGCAGCGCCGGGGTCTCCGGGTGCGCCTCGAGCCACGCCGTCGCCGCGTCGCGGAGCTCGGCCGACGCGAGCGGCGCCGGGTAGAGGCCCGTGACGATGGTGTCGGCCATGTGGTAGCTGCGCTCGGCCCAGATGCGGGTGAGCACCTCGAAGTACCTCGGGACGAGGCCCTCGAGCACGACGGGGCTGTTCACGTGCTGGTACCCGACCGTGGTCTGGCGGACGATCGCGTTCGGCAGGTCCGACGAGTCGACGAGCGACGAGAAGGCGGCGAGCTTGCCCTCCGCCGTCGGGATCGTCGCACGGGCACGCGCTGCCGCCTGCTCGCCCGACGCCGTCTTGTCGGCGGCGAGTTCGGCGTCGACCTCGGCGTCGCCGGCAGCCCCCACGAGGACGAGGCCCTCGAGCAGCTCCCAGCGCAGGTCGGTGTCGATCTCGAGCCCGTTCAGCGTCACCGAGCCGTCGCGGAGCCCGGAGAGCGTGGCGACGTGCTCGGGCGTCGACGCGATCTGTGCGAAGAACTTCACGAACTGGAACTGCGCGTCCGACCCGGCCTCGGCCGAGGACGCGAGCTGCCAGAGCGTGTCGCCCACCGTGCGGACGGCGGCGTCGGACTTCGCCGGTGCCACGTAGTTCCGTGCCGTCAGCAGCAGCTGCGACAGCGTCGTGCGGATCGTCGTCGACTCGGTCTCGGTCGCGATGTTGCCGAGCACCAGTCGGACGTAGTCGCTGGCGGGCGACTCGGCGTCGCGGGTGGCGTCCCACATCGCGCCCCAGACGATGGAGCGGGCGAGCGGGTTCGCGATCGAGGCGAGGTGCTCGATCGCGGTGCGCCGCGAGTGCTCGTCGAGGCGGATCTTGGCGTACGCCAGGTCGTCGTCGTTGAGGAGCACGAGGTCGCCGCGGTGCACGCCGACGAGCTCGGGCACGTCGGTGCGGGCGCCGTCGACGTCGATCTCGACACGGTGCGTGCGCTCGAGCTTGCCGCCCGAGGACGCGGTGTCGGCGCCGAACGGTGCCTCGGCGTCGGTCGTGAAGCCGTACACCCCGATCGCCAGGCGGTGCGGGCGCAGCGTCGGGTAGTCGGCCGGGGCTTCCTGCAGGACGGCGAACGACGTGATCACGCCGGACTCGTCGACCTCGATCTCGGGGCGGAGCGTGTTCACGCCCGCCGTCTCGAGCCACAGCTTCGACCAGTCGGAGAGGTCACGGCCGCTCGTCGCCTCGAGCTCGACCAGCAGGTCGCGGAGCTCGGTGTTCGAGTGGTGGTGCTTCTTGAAGTACGCGGAGACCCCGGCGAAGAACGCGTCGATGCCGACCCACGCGACGAGCTGCTTGAGGACCGAACCGCCCTTCGCGTAGGTGATGCCGTCGAAGTTGACCTGCACGTCCTCGAGGTCGTTGATCGTCGCGACGATCGGGTGCGTCGAGGGGAGCTGGTCCTGGCGGTAGGCCCAGGACTTCTCCATCGCCTGGAACGTGGTCCATGCCTCGGTCCACTCGGTGGCCTCGGCCGTGGCGATCGTCGACGCCCACTCGGCGAACGACTCGTTGAGCCACAGGTCGTTCCACCACTTCATGGTGACGAGGTCGCCGAACCACATGTGCGCGAGCTCGTGCAGGATCGTGACGACCCGGCGCTCCTTGATGGCGTCGGTGACCTTCGAGCGGAAGACGTAGGTCTCCGTGAAGGTGACCGCGCCCGCGTTCTCCATCGCGCCGGCGTTGAACTCCGGCACGAACAGCTGGTCGTACTTCTCGAACGGGTACGCGACGTCGAACTTCTCCTCGTAGTAGGCGAAGCCCTTCTTCGTGATGTCGAAGACGTACTCGGGGTCGAGGTACTCGGCGAGCGACTTGCGCGCGAACACGCCGAGCGGGATGGTGCGGCCGTCGCGGCTGGTCAGCTCGTCGCGGACGACCTCGTACGGGCCGGCGACCAGGGCCGTGATGTAGCTGGAGATCTTCGCGGTCGGGGTGAACGACCACGTGGCGACGTCGCCGTCGACGTGCGGCTCCGGCGTGGGGGAGTTCGAGACGACCTGCCACCGCGACGGCGCCGTCACGGTGAAGGTGAACTCGGCCTTGAGGTCGGGCTGCTCGAACACGGCGAACATGCGACGCGAGTCGGGGACCTCGAACTGGGAGTACAGGTACACCTCGTCGTCGACCGGGTCGACGAAGCGGTGCAGGCCCTCGCCCGTGTTCGTGTACAGCGCGTCCGCGACGACGACGAGCTCGTTCTGCTCCTGCAGGTCGTCGAGCTGGATGCGGACGCCGTCGTTCACCGACGCGACGTCGAGCGCCGTGCCGTTCAGCGTGATCGAGTGCACGGTCTTCGTGATCGCGTCGATGAAGGTCGAGGCACCGGGCGTCGCGGTGAAGCGCACACGGGTGGTGCTGCCGAAGGTCTCGGCGCCGCGGGTCAGGTCGAGCTCGACGTCGTACGTCTGCACGTCGACGATCGCGGCACGTTCCTGGGCTTCGATTCGGGTGAGGTTCTCTCCGGGCACGGACGCTCCATCTTCGCTGGGGACACGGACGATCGATGTCCGCGTGGGGGAGTCCCGGCACGGCGTCGTGCACCGGCGGGACGATGCGACCAGCCTAGCGACGAGGCGTAGGGTCGCAGCGTGACGGACACGACTGTGGACAAGACGACCGACGAGCGCACCGCTGTGGAGTTCTGGTTCGACCCGAACTGCCCCTGGGCCTGGATGACGAGCCGCTGGGTCGGTGAGGTCGCGCAGCACCGCGACCTCGACGTCACGTGGAAGGTGATGAGCCTCTTCGTCCTCAACGAGGACCAGGACGTTCCCGCCGACTACAAGGAGCGCCTGCACGCGGGCCAGGTCTACCCGCGGATCGTCACGGCCGCGAAGCTCCGGCTCGGGCAGGACATCGTCAAGCCGCTCTACGACGCGCTCGGCGAGCACATCCACCACCGCCAGGAGAAGGACCCCGAGCAGGTCGTGCCCGCCGTGCTCCAGGAACTCGGCCTCGACGCCGACCTGCTCGAGTACGCCTGGACCGACGAGGTCGACCAGGCGGTGCGAGCCAGCCACGAGGACGGCATCGACCGCGTCGGGCAGGACGTCGGCACGCCGGTCATCGCCGTCGAGGGCACCGCCTTCTTCGGCCCCGTCATCTCGCCGGCCCCGAAGGGCCAGGAAGCGCTCGACCTGTGGGACGGCGTCGTCGCCGTCGCGAAGGTCCCCGCCTTCTTCGAGCTGAAGCGGTCCCGCACCGTCGGTCCGATCTTCGACACCACGGACTGACCGACTGACGGACTGGAGGCGCGGTTCGGGCTGGCACCGCGCCTCCAGGCCCTGCTACGGTCGCTTCCGGCCGGTGAAGTATCAGGGGATGGGAATCCACATGGGGGAGTCGTACCGCGTTGACCGCGTGGCGTCCGTGGGGACCGTCGCGAGCGTGCGCACGGCCGCGTCGGACGTGAGCCGACGTGCGGACGAGGTCACGCGAGCGCTCGACGCGCTCGCCGAAGCGGCGAGCGGATCGCCGGAGATCGCAGCGGCGCTGCGGTCGTTCGCGTCGGAGCGCACCGAGACAGCGTCGAGGATCGGCACGCACCTCCAGGCGGTCAGCGCGGTCGGGACGATCGCGCTCGCTGCCGTCGACGAAGCGGACGGCCAGATGGCGAGCACCGCCGATCACGCGGTGCAGGGATGAGCGGTGTGGTCTCGGCGGCGTCGCTCGACGAGATACGTTTCGACATGGGTTCCGTACTGGCCGCCGCCGATGACCTCCGCGCTGCCTCCGGCGATGTGCGGAGCGCCGCATCGGACGGGGAGCACTCCTGGTCCACCATGCCGGCGGTGTTCGAGATGGCCGGCTTTAGCGCCGCGATGCCCGCCATGACCCACCGGTCCACCGCTGTCGCGACCGAGCTCGCCGAGAGCGCCGAGCGCCTGCACGAAGTCGTCGATCGGGCATCCTTCGACTTCGCCGAGCTCCAGACGCGACGGGCCGCACTGATCGAGCGGATCGCGTCGTTCGCCGGCGGGCTCCACGCCGCGGTCGAACGTCACGACGCCGCGTTGCCCGAGCCGCCGGACTCGAGCACGTCGTGGGACGAGGTCCCCGGCCTCGCTGCCGAGGACGCGGCGCTCCGGGCAGCGGTCTCGGACTGGAACGAACAGTGGCGAGACTGGCAGCGGCGACTCGCTTCGCAGATCCGGGCCATCACCGGCGGTGACTCGACCGCCGGCCTCGCCGGG
The DNA here is from genome assembly GCF_979253735.1 of Curtobacterium sp. AC273. Taxonomy (NCBI): domain Bacteria; kingdom Bacillati; phylum Actinomycetota; class Actinomycetes; order Micrococcales; family Microbacteriaceae; genus Curtobacterium; species Curtobacterium sp. AC273. Next base: position 232,042 of record NZ_CEEDDU010000008.1, read on the forward strand.
GATGAGACCGACGTGCGCACCGCGAGCCTCGTGGCGCCGATGCCGCTTCCGGGCTTCCCCTCCGCACCCTTCCAGTTCCCGTGGCCGTGGCTCGGCGCTGCTGGTGGGACCGCTGCCGGTACCGGCAGCGCCGTCGGTGGACTGTCGGCGCTCGGGTTGCTGGGCATCCTGTTCGGCCTCAGCGGGGACACGAAGCAGCAGACCCCGGCCGATGCCATGCGGCAGCGTATGGCACAGGCGGACCAGGACGCGTGGGCCTGGACGCACGATCCGCTCACGGGTAAGCCCCGCGAGGTCGCGGGTGGCGCCGGGATCATGACGGACGTGGTCGGGCCGATGACCGGCGCGGAAGCCATCGAGCGGCGCGGAAGTACGGCCGGGTGCCGAAGAAGAAGCCAGTCGGCGAGGTCGACACGCCGGAGGAGCTCGTCGACATCTGGAAAGAGCTCACCCGTGGGGGCAAGCCGATGAGCGGCGGTGCTCCCGATTCCACCTCTGTCGAACTCCCGGATGGATCTCGAGTGCAATGGCGGCCGGACAGCGGATCGGGTGGGCCGACCATCGAGATCAACGCCGGGAAGGACGTCGGTTACAAGATCCATCTCCCCAAGAACTCTCCACGCCACGAACTACCAGAGGACGCACGATGAACGAACTGACTTACCGTCTACTCGCGGCGGTGTCCGACGACCTCGGGGACGACCTCTACGGCTGGCACACCGGAATCGCGTACCGAACCCATGAGTCAGAGGACCAAGTGGAAGGCCGAGTGCTCGGATACGTTCGTCAACTCCTCACGGCCGACCTCATCGGTCTTGGTTCGATCGAGGCGGATGAGCAAGGCCGCGGCGTGTGGACCAACTGGCGCGGTACCGTCGACGAACTGCTCTCGCGAGCAGCGGCACGCTACGGCCGTTCCGGACACGGTGTGGAACCTGTACGCCACCTCGACTGAGCGCGGTCGCCGCATGTTCGACTCGGAGGCGGCTCGGCGCGAAGCCGTAGGAGTCGACCCGTGGGAGCACGGAGGAGAAATGTTCCGGGACATCTGGGACGCCGACGGCAACGTCGTCGAGCCGCACGGGGACGAGATCGTTGTCTCGACGCCGGCCTCGAGTACGTCCCGTTCCCTGCCGAAGAAGTCCGCGCGATGCCGGACGGCTCGATCGCCGCGATGCGGGAACCACTCCCCGGGCACGAGTCGTACATCGACGTCATCCCGCCCGCTGATGCGGAGGACCCCTGGTCCAGCGACGCAGTGTCCGGCACGACGATGGCCTGACACCGAGCGCCGAGCCGGCACCCCGAACGCCCGAGGAACAGCTGCTCCTCGAGCTGACGGAGTTCAACCGGAACGGTTGTGCGACCGACCTCCGCGCGCTGCACCGCCTGGTGCGGACCGATCACGAACCCGACGCCACCCGAGCCCGGGCGATGGTGCTGCGGTCCGTCGAGATCGGCCTCCGTCGGGGGCTCCTGACGAGCGGGATGTTCGTCCGCGTCGCTTCGGAGCTCGCGTTCGTCGAACCCGAGCGGAGCGCCGCGGAGCGGATTGCGACCGTCCGGGAACGCTACGTCAGCGCACCCCAGGCCGGCGAGTCCGACGGTGACCTCGCGAACTCGGTCTGGCTGATGAACACGACGGACGGCGAGCGGTACGCGCGGACCCACAGCGCCGACCAGGCCAGGGACGACCGGGCGAGCAATGCCGGGCCGGCGACGACCCCGAGCGTGCCCGCGGTCGTCGTGCGGTCCTCGAGCGACGAGTGGGGCGACAAGAACCATGAGCTGCTCGCGGACAACGTCTTCGAGGAACTCCGCAACGGCTGGCTCTCGTGGGACAAGGGCATCGAGGACGCGGCGCTCAAGAACCTCGCGTGGGGGATCGCCGCTGAGATCGTGTACGCCTTCGACGTGAAGTGGTCGCCGGACTGGGTCGCCAAGGGCCATCCACACCGTTGGCACGACGAGGCCGGCTGGCACGCGCGGTGCAACGACTGCCTCGACGAGAGCCCGGCTGAGGCTGACGAAGCGATCGCGTACGCATGGTTCGCCGATCACCGTCCGATTGTGCACGGTGACACAGCGCCGCCGTTCCGACCGTCACCGCCGCCGCTCGAGGTCCCGATGCCCGGCGAGGGGTGATCGGCGCAGGTCATGCCAGCGGCAGCCGCATGAGCGTCAGGTCGAGCCACCGGTCGAACTTCCGGCCCACCTCGGGCACGACCGCCACGGTGGTGAACCCGAGGCGCTCGTGCAGGGCGATCGACCCCGTGTTGGTACCTGCAGATGCCGGCCATCATCACGTGCCGCCCCTCGGCGGTGGCACGCGCGACCAGCTCGGTCATCAGCGTCGTCGCGATGCCCCGACCGCGGAACGCCTCGACGACGTAGACGCTGTGCTCGACGGTCAGCCGGTAGCCCTGGTGCGGCCGCCACTGCGAGTACGTGGCGTAGCCGGCGACCTGCCCGTCGACCTCGGCGACGAGCACCGGGTACCCGTCCGCCTGGCGCTCGGCGAGCCACGCGTCGAAGTACGAGCGGGGGTGCGGCACCTCCTGCCAGATGGCGGTGGAGTGCAGGACGGCGTCGACGTGCAGGGCGTGCACGACGTCGAGGTCGGCCGGGGTGCAGTCGCGGATCACGACCCCGTTCGTCGCATATGCTGTCGTCATGTCTCACATCGTAGACGACGAGCAACGCCTCGGCGAACGGCTGCAACGCCTCCGCACCGAGCGGAAGTGGAGCCTGACCGAACTCGCGGAGGAGTCGGGGGTCTCCCGCGCGATGATCAACCGCGTCGAGCGCGGGGTGTCCAGCCCGACCGCGACCATCCTCGGCCGGTTGTCCGGCGCCTTCGGGCTGACCGTGTCACAGCTCCTCGACGAGGCCCTCGACCACGAGGTGCCCCGGGGAGCCGATCCCGACGACGCGCGCGGCGTCCAGCGCGGCGCGACCGCGGACTCCTGGACCGATCCCGAGACCGGGTACCGGCGCCGTCCGGTCTCGAGCGCGTCCTTCCCCGCGGACGTGACCGAGGTGCGCCTCCCGGCCGGCCGCGAGGTCGCCTACCCGGCGTCGGCGTACGCGTTCCTGCGGCACTGCATCTGGGTGGTCGACGGAACCCTGGAGATCGTCGTCGGTGGCGATTCCACCCGGCTCGGCGCAGGGGACCGGATCGAGCTCGGCGAGCCTGCCGACGTCGTGTACCGGAACCCCGGCGAGGACCCCGTGCGGTACGTCGTCGTCGTGGTCCGGGGGCAGTAGGCGCAGGAATAGGATCGGTTCCATGCGCATCCACCTCGGAACGGACCACGCCGGCCTCGAGTTCAACAAGACCCTCAACGCCCACCTCACCGAAGCCGGGCACGAGGTGGTGGACCACGGTCCGACCGAGTACGACGCGCTCGACGACTACCCCTCGTTCTGCATCAACGCCGCGCACGCCGTGGTGCAGGACCAGCGCGCGGGTGTCCAGGCGCTCGGCGTCGTGTTCGGTGGCTCCGGCAACGGCGAGCAGATCGCCGCGAACAAGGTCGAGGGCATCCGGGCAGCGCTCGTCTGGAACGAGTCGACGGCGCTCCTGGCCCGCCAGCACAACGACGCGAACGTCATCTCGATCGGCGCGCGCCAGCACACCGAGGAAGAGGCGATCCGCTTCGTGGACCTCTTCATCGCCGAGCCGTTCTCGGGCGAGGAGCGTCACGCCCGCCGTATCGCGCAGCTGGCCGAGTACGAGCAGACCGGACTGATCGCCGGCAAGCAGATCGACCAGTAACGTCAGCGGCCGCGAGTAGACAAGAGCAATGCCCGAGGGTCACTCCGTCCACCGCATCGCCAACCAGTTCTCCCGGCACTTCGTCGGCAAACGCTGCGAGGTGTCGAGCCCGCAAGGGGCGCTTCGCCGCCGGCGCCGCACAGCTCGACGGCAAGAAGATGATCGCCGCCCGCGCCGTGGCGAAGCAGATGTTCCTCGAGTTCGAGGGGGACCTGTTCCTCCGCGTCCACCTCGGACTGTACGGAGCGTGGGACTTCGCGGGCGACCTGTCGACCGCGACCGCCCTGTCGGCGGACGACGACGGCGAGGAGTCGCTCACGTCGATCGGGGCACCCCGCCTGGCGCGCTACCGGATGGCCGAGCAGGAGAAGGTGGAGGACCCGATCGAGTCCTTCCCGCCGGACCCGGTGGGCCAGGTGCGCGTCCGGATCCTCACCGACGACACCGTCGCCGACCTCCGTGGTCCGACGGCGTGCGTGGTGGAGACCCCGGCCGAGGTGCAGCAGGCACTCGACAAGCTCGGTCCGGACCCGATGAACGACGACGGACCCGAGGCCGAGAAGGCCTTCGTGGACAACGTCCGGAAGCGCAACGTGGCGATCGGCCAGCTGCTGATGGACCAGTCCGTGGTGGCGGGCATCGGCAACATCTACCGTGCCGAGCTGCTGTTCCGGCAGCGCATCGACCCGTACAAGCCGGGCAAGAAGATCACCGTGAAGCAGGCGAAGGCGCTGTGGGCGGACTGGTCGAAGCTCCTGCACGACGGCGTCCGCGACGGACTCATGCTGACGATGGACGGCTTGTCCGAGGCCGAGCTGAAGAAGGCGAAGCGCTCCCGGAAGGACCGGCACTGGGTGTACCACCGCCAGGGCGAGCCCTGCCGGGTGTGCGGCACCGAGATCCGGATGGCGGACATGGCCGGCCGGAAGCTCTACTGGTGCCCGAAGGACCAGAAGTAGCCCCAAGGTTGGGTATTCCCGTAGAGGTCGTGGTCACGCTAGGTTCGAGGCGTGGATAAGCCAGAGATCTCGTTTGTGGTTCAAGGAGACCCGCCGGATGAATATGGGCGCGCCCTGTACGCCGTCGCCCGGTCAATCGTTCGCGCGCTGCTTGACCAGCTTGGTCAGGATGACTTGGAAGTCCTGCAATCCGACAGATCTGACGTTACGCTCCAGCAACTCGCGATGGTATCGAGGCTCGACCGCGATAAGGGTATGCGTGGCGACGGCTTTGAATGGGCTGTACACGAGGCGCTGATGGGCTCGGAGGGCCGTGTCACGGAGATGGTTGGCGAGGCGCTAAGTCGTGCAACCAAACATATTCCTCGGGGTTCAGTTCCTAGTTCAGTGATGTTCGGATACGAGCGCGCTAAGCATCTGGGATTCCTGGACGCGGTAGTTGATGAAGCCGGCACTGCGGCTCGGTTGCTCCCTGATGGGCGCGGAAGACCATTCGCGTTCGGCCCGTGGGTCCGAATGGCTGCTGCCGGCCCGGCCGCTGAGGGAAATCTCGGGACACGCATTGAGAAGATCTGGAAGTCCGACCTGTTCGTCACCGATGCGATTGGTGAGCGTTATCTTGCCGCAACAGTGAAGAGTCAGTGGCGCGATCTCGAGGGTGGCGCCGGTCTGCGTCTCGCTATTGTGCCGGAAGCGAAAGATCTGAAGTCCGGCGTGAAATACCACCCCAAAACCGGCCTCTGGACGGTCGCTCTCCCGGACCCGGACGGGTTCATGGGGCTTTTCAATGATGGTTATGCCTGTGTAGCCGAGGCAGTGTATAAGCTGGGCAAACATACTCAGAGTAAGTATTGGGCAAAGCCGAGCGCAAAGGCGCAAAAGATTCAGGATCAGCTTGTGAAAGCTGGCAAAGCGTCGGTGCTCGAGATTGAAGATGCGCTGAACGATGCGGCGCAGCAAAACCTCGTGAACGTACAGAAGCAATTGGTCTCGGTGCAAGCGCCTCAATGGTTGCACCTGGGGAAAGCGGCGCCTAAGATACTCGCCCCGAAGCCGAAATTCGAGACCCTCGACTGACTAAAGCTCGCGGTGGGTGAACCGTCCCGCGATCGCCGTCGCGAGCACCTGCATCGCCCGCAGCGACGCGGACGCCGACCCCCACCGCGAGCGGGTCGGACTCGACGAGCACCAGGTCCGCCACGTCACCGACGGCCACCGAGGTCCGGCCACCGTCCGTCGATCCCCGCCACGCGGTGAGCGCGGACAGCCGTTCGGCCGGGTGCCATGCAGGACGGCCGTCCCGGTCGCGCCCGACGGCTGCCGCCATCGACACCCACGGGTCGAGCGGCGCGACCGGGGCGTCCGAGCCGAGCACGAGCCGCGCACCGGCACGGTCGAGTGACGCGAACGCGAACGCGCGGTCGGTCTGTCCCGCCCAGTGCCGATCGGCGATGTCCCGGTCGTCCATGGCGTGCTCGGGCTGCACCGAGGCCGTGACCCCGAGCCGCGCCGAACCGTTCGAGGTCGGCGGTGTCGAGCAGCTGCGCGTGCTCGATCGTGCCGCGGGCGCCCACCGCCTCGAACACGTCGAGCGCGAGCGTGTTCGCCCGGTCGCCGATGGCGTGGACCGCCGGGGTCAGCCCGGCGGCCACCGCTCGCCGGGTGATCGCCACGAGCTCGTCGAAGGGCCAGGCCAGCACGCCGGAACCGTCGGCGTTCGCCGCGGTCCGGGTGCCGAGCGACCCGTCGGTGATGACCTTGAACGGCCCCATCCGGACGAGTCCGCGGGTGCCGTCGACGACGTCCCCGGTGCGGAGTCCGCGAGCGATGACCGCGTCGAGCTCGGCCGGATAGACACCGGACCCGACCCGCAGGCCGTCCGTTCCCGCGTGCACGCGGCGGGTCCAGCGGTCGAGGCCGAACACCATCTCGAGGTCGACCACGCGGGTCACCCCGCGGGCGCTCGCCGCCTCGACGGCGTCGGCCACGTACCCGTCGAGCACGTCGTCCGGCACCCACGAGAGGGCACCGGTCACGTCGAACGCGTCCTGCTCGCGCAGGATCCCGTCCTCGGTCGCGACGAGCGGTCGGCCGACGACCTCCGAGAAGTGCGCGAGGGCGCTGGTGCTGCACCAGACGGCGTGCAGGTCGGCGCTGATGACGACGACCGGGAGGCGCGGCGCGGCCTGGTCGAGCAGCTCGCGTCGGGCGGGACGCGGCACAGCCCGTCGCGGTAGCCGTGTCCGACCAGCACGCGGTCCGCCACGCCGGTCCGGGCCACCTCCGCGAGGAGGGCTGCGGTGGACTCCGCCGAGTCGCAGGCGGAGACGTCGACGCGGCGGCGGACGAGGGCCCACTGGTCGAAGTGCACGTGGTGGTCGACGAGTCCGGGCGCGAGCCAGGCGCCGGCTGCCTCGACGACGTCGGTGTCGGGGCCGGCTGCATCGAGCGTGCCGGCGGGCGCGACGTCGGTGACCCGCCCGTCGACGATGCGGACGTCGGCGGGGGCACCGGACGTGCCCCCCCTGCGGACGGTGCGGAGCAGGACCTCGTTCACCGCGCCTCCAGGCCGTCCACACGCACGGCGTGCGCTCGTTCCATCTCGTCGGCGAGCGCCGGCGAGGCGTACAGGCCGTCCCCGCGGAGCCCGCGACGATGCGGTCCACCACCTCGGGGGCCTTGTTCTGCGAGAGCTTCGCGCGGGCGTCGAAGCGTGTGACCCGGATGCGGATGCCGACCGTGCCCTTCGCCATCCGGCGGGCCGTCTCCTCGTCGACCTGCAGCCGACACCGGCGCGGGCATGACCCGCTCGAAGTGGTCGACGAGTTCACCGAGGACGCGGAAGTTCTCGTCGTCGGACAGGATCTCCGGCGTGCCCCAGAGGTGCGCGGTGACGTGGTTCCAGGTCGGCACGAACTGCTCCGGCGGGTACCAGGCGGGGAGACGTAGCCGTGCGGGCCCTGCACGACGACGAGGACCTCGTGCCGTCCGAGTTCGTGCGCCTGCTCGTCGGGACGGCCGACGTGGGAGACGAGCACGATCTCGTCGGGGCCGGCCTGCTCGAGCAGGAACGGGTAGTGCGACGCGACCAGGCCGGCGTCGGTGTGCGACACGATCGTGGCCCACGGGTGCTCGGCGACGAGGCGGCGCACCTCGTCGACGTCCGTCATCAGGAAGTGCGGTGTGTGTCGCATGCTCCGAGCGTGGCACACCCGCTCGGCGAGCGCGACGGCTGCCGTTTCCCGTGTGTTTCAACTCGGTAAAAGTTTCAGAGTTGATTGAAAGAAGTCTTGTGGTCGGGAACTGGACGGGCCTAGCTTCACTCCAACGACGGCCGGGCCGGACCCGGGCGCAGGGATCGAGGAGAGATCATGCGACGCAGGACGATCGCCGCGCTGGCCGCGGCGGCCACGGTGGCGCTGGTGGCAGCGGGATGCTCGGCGAGCGGGACCGCCGACACCGACTCCGGATCGGGCGGCAGCCTGGTCTACGCCACCGGCGAGCCGGACCACCTGACCCCCCCCCCCCCCCCCCGGTCGGCAGACCGTCGCGTTCGACCAGGTGATGAGCCTCTTCGCCCCGCTGACGCAGACCGACGCGAAGGGCGAGCTCCACGACGTCGCGGCGAAGAGCGTCGAGAGCGACGACAACGTCACCTGGACGATCACGCTCCGCGACGGGTGGGAGTTCCAGAACGGCGAGCAGGTCACGCCGGAGAGCTACGTCAAGGCGTGGAACCAGACCGCCTACGGCCCGAACGCGTGGGAGAACAGCGGGCAGCTCGCCTCGATCGTCGGCTACTCGGACCTCAACCCCGCGTCGGGGACGCCGAAGACGAAGCGAGATGTCGGGGCTCAAGGTCACCGGCGACGACACCTTCACGGTCACGCTGACCCACGCGGACAGCCAGTTCCCGCTCCAGCTCAGCCAGGCGCAGACGGCGTTCTACCCGATGCCCGAGGCCGCCTACGAGGACCTCAAGGCGTACGACAAGAAGCCGATCGGCAACGGCCCCTACGAGATGCAGGGCGCGTGGAAGGCGAACCAGGAGTTCACCGTCACCGCGTGGAAGGGCTACGAGGGCACGAAGCCCGCGACGAAGGACGTCACCTTCCGGAGCTACTCCGACATGAACACCGCCTACACCGACGTGCTCGCCGGCAACGCGGACGTGCTGTTCCTGCCCGCCGACAAGATGACGAGCGCGAAGGCCGACTTCGGGGACCGCCTGCACTCCTTCGACGCTCCCGGCATCGACTACATCGGCTTCCCGCTCTGGGACGAGCGGTACTCCGACCCCGACGTGCGCCGCGCGATCTCGATGTCGATCAACCGCAAGCAGGTCAACAAGGCGATCTACGGCGGCCTGTACGAGCCGGCCACCGCGCTCACCCCGCCGTCGATGTCCGGCACGAAGGAGGGCATCTGCGGCGAGGCCTCGCGAGTTCGACCCGGCGGCGGCGAAGAAGCTCCTCGCGAAGGCGGGCGGCTTCGACGGCACCATCACCCTCGTCTACCCGGGTGGCAACGGCCTCGACTCGCTGTACCAGGCGTACGCGAACCAGATCCGGCAGAACCTCGGCGTCGACACCGAGGCGAAGGCCACGACCGACTGGGCCTCGTACTACTCGGAGCTGACGGAGAAGAAGATCCAGGGCCCGCACTTCGGACACTGGGGCGCGCTCTACATCAGCCAGCAGAACACCCTCCGAGCCCTCTTCACGACGGCCGGCGGCTGCTCGCCCTGCACCGGGTACTACCAGGACGACACGGTCGACTCCCTGCTCGCGAAGGCGGACTCCGCCGGGTCCCAGGCCGAGGCGAACGACTACTACGAGCAGACGCAGGAGGCCGTCCTCGAGGACTTCCCGATCGTGCCGACCTTCTTCGACAAGTACTCCTACGTGACGAGCGACAAGATCGCGAAGCTGCCCGCCGTCGCCGGCAGCCCCGCGATCGCGCAGATCGCCGTGAAGTAGCCGCCGCGTGGACACCGACACCGTCCTCCGCCTGGTCCGGGGCGTCCCGAACCAGGACGGCTTCCCCCTGGTCGACGACCTGCACGCCCGGTTCGACGCGCTCGCCGCGGCCCACCCCGAGCAGGTCACGGTGACCCGGATCGGCACCAGCCGGCTCGGCGAACCCCTGCACTCCTACCGGATCGGCACCGGGTCGCACGCCGCCGTCGTCGTCGGCGGGGTGCACCCGAACGAGCCGATCGGCTCGTGGACGGCCCTGCACCTGGCGTCGTGGCTGCTGAGCGACGACGAGGCCGATGCCGTGGCAGCCGCGTCGCTCGACACCACGTGGCACATCGTCCCGACGATCGACCCGGACGGCATGCGGCTCAACGAAGCGTGGTTCCACGACCCGCACGACCGGGTCTTCTACTCGCGGCACTTCTACCGTCCGGCGCCGGACAGCCAGGTGGAGTGGACGTTCCCGAACGCGCACAAGTCGGTGTACTTCGACCAGGTCCTGCCGGAGACGCTCGCGTTCATGCGGCTCATCGACGACACCCGGCCCGACCTGCTCGTCAGCCTGCACAACGGCGAGATGGGCGGCGTCTACTACTACCTGTCCGAGGACCTCCCCGACGTGATCGAGGTCCTGCACGCGGTCCCGGAGTCGCTCGGGCTGCCGCTCGACACCGGGGAGCCCGAGTCGCCGTACCTCCGCGAGCTCGCCCCGGCGGTGTTCGCGATGGACGGCGTCGCCGAGGCGTACGACTACCTCGAAGGCCTCGGCGTCGACCCCGGCGAGCACATCCGCGGCGGGTCGAGCGCGGCGTGGGCCCTCCGGCACGGGGCGCTCTGCATGGTCGCCGAACTGCCGTACTGGAGCCACCCGGACGCCGACGACCAGACCCCGACGGACGAGTCCTACGCCGACCTGGTCCGCCGGTGCGGGGACGCCCTCGGTGCCTCCGGGACCGAGCTGCAGGAGATCCTCGACCAGGCGTCCCCGATGCTCACGATCGAGACGCCGTTCCTCGAGGGGTCGCGGGCGTTCATCCCGATGCTCGTGTCCGCGCCCGAGACGGACCACGCCCGCGCCGACCGCGAGCCGGCCGACCGGATGGCCACCGTCGCCGAACGCTTCGGCTGCGAGGACCTCGTGCGGTGCTTCCGCCTGCGGTACGGCGGCATGCTCATGCGTGCGCTCGAGGCCGAGACCACCGCCGGCACGGCGGCGGCGCCGCTCCGGCGGCTCCGCGACCGCCTCGCGGAGCGGTACGCGCACTGGCAGGCCGACGAGGTCCCCGACGCCGCACCGATCCCGATCCGGAAACTGGTCGGGGTGCAGTTCGGGGCGATCCTCGCCTGCGCGAGCCACGTGTCGGACCCGACCCGTGCCTCCCGTCCGTCCCTGGTCACCACCGGCGGACCGGGAGGCGCGTGATGCGTCCGGCGCTCGCCGTCGGCCGACGGGTCGGCGGCCTGGTCGTCGTCTTCCTCGGCGTGACCTTCCTTATCTACGCGATGACGTTCGCGCTGCCGGGCGACCCGATCAAGGCGCTCGGCGGGGACCGCCCGCTCACCGACTCCGTCGTCCGCGCGCTGCGGGCGGAGTACCACCTCGACCAGCCGCTCTGGCTGCAGTACGTGCAGTACCTCGGCGGGCTGTTCCGCGGGGACTTCGGCACCGACTTCAGCGGCCAGTCCGTCGGGGAGCAGATGGCCTCGCGCTGGCCGGTCACGATCACGTTGGCGCTCACCGCGTGGGTGCTCGAGATCGTGCTCGGCATCGGACTGGGCGTGGTGTCGGCACTCCGGCGCGGGACCGTGCTCGACAAGACGGTGCTCGTCGGCACGATCGTCGTCGGGGCGATCCCGGTGTTCGTGCTCGGCGTCGCGCTGCAGCTCGTGTTCTCGGTGCGGCTGCACTGGTTCCCGGTCGCGGGTGCCACGGCGGGCTGGCCGACGGCGTACCTGCTGCCGGCGTTCGTCATCGCGCTGTTCGGCCTCGCCGCGGTGTCCCGCCTCACCCGCACGTCGATGATCGAGACCCTCGACGCCGACTTCGTCCGGACGGCGCGCGCCAAGGGGCTCGCGCCGGGGCGGGTCGTCGGCGTGCACGTGATGCGGAACTCGCTCATCCCGACGGCGACCTACCTGGCCACCGACCTCGGGTACCTGATGGGCGGCACCGTGATCATCGAGGGCATCTTCAACCTGCCCGGCGTCGGGAACCTGCTGTTCCAGGGGATCCGGTCGCACGAGGGCGCGGTCGTCGTCGGCATCTCCACCGCCCTCATCCTGGTGTTCCTCGTGACGAGCGTCCTCGTCGACCTGCTGCACGCCGCACTGGACCCGCGGGTCCGGACGGGAGCCTCCGCATGACCACCTCCGCCATCGGCGCCACCGTCGCCCCCGTCACCGCCACGAAGCGCCGGCCCCTGCGCGCCGCGGTCCGTCGCCCGGGGTTCTGGCTGCCGGCCGGGGTCCTCGTCGTCGTGCTGCTCATCGCCGTGTTCCCCGCGTTCTTCGCCGGGTTCTTCGGACACGGCGACCCCCGGGTCTGCCAGCTCGGACGGAGCGGGGCCGCGCCCACCGCCGGGCACCCGTTCGGGTACGACCTGCAGGGCTGCGACGTGTACGCGAACGTGGTCTACGGCACGCGGTCGTCGATCTCCGTCGCGCTGCTCACCACCGTGCTCGCCGGGGTCGTCGCCGTGGTCGTCGGGACCGTCGCCGGCATGGTCGGCGGCTGGGTCGACGCGGTGCTCGCCCGGCTCACCGACGTGTTCCTCGGCTTCCCGTTCCTGCTCGGGGCCGTCGTCGTGCTCAACAGCGGTGGGGGAGCGGTCCGTGCTGACGGTGTCGCTCGTGCTCGCGCTGTTCGGCTGGCCGACGATGGCCCGGCTCGTGCGGTCGAGCGTGCGGAGCGTCCGGAACGCCGAGTTCGTCCTCGCCGCCCGCACGATGGGGTTGTCCACGTGGCGGATCACGACGCGCTACGTGCTGCCGTCGTCGATCTCGCCGCTGCTCGTCCTCGCCACCATCACCGTGGGCGGGGTCATCGTGTCGGAGTCGTCGCTGACGTACCTCGGCATCGGGCTGGAGAGCCCGGCGATCTCGTGGGGGTTGCAGCTCTCCGCGGCGACGTCGCAGTTCCTCCGCGCCCCGCACGTGCTCATCGCGCCGGCGGTGTTCCTCGCCGTGACGGTCCTGTCCGTCATCGCGCTCGGGGACACCCTCCGCGCGGCGCTCGACCCGCGCCGCCGCTGACCCGCCAGACTCTCTCGAAGACCGTTCTCGAAAGGACCACCGTGACCGACACCGTCGCCGCTTACCGGAAGACCCTGCCCTACATCCAGGACTGGGTGTCGTACAAGGTCTGGCAACTCCGGGTGCCCGGCGTGCAGGTCGCGATCGGGTACCGCGGCGAGGTGCTCCTCGACGAGGCGTGGGGCTACGCCGACGTCGAGGCCGGCCGTCGCCTGACCACCACGGACCTGTTCCGCATCGCGTCGCACTCGAAGACCTTCACCGCCACGGCGCTCCTGCAGCTCGCCGAACGCGGGTCGCTCCGCCTCGACGACACCGTCGGCACGTACGTCCCGGCGCTCGTCGACGGCGGGTCGCTGCTCGCCGACGCCACCATCCGTGAGCTCATGGAGATGGGTGCCGGCGTGATCCGCGACGGGCACGACGGCGACTACTGGTCGCTGCTCCGGCCGTTCCCCGACGAGCAGGAGCTCCTCGCGCTCGTGCTCGACCGCGGCCAGAAGGTCCCCACCGGGTCGTCGTTCAACTACTCGAACCTCGGCTACTCGCTGCTCGGACTCGTCATCGCCGCGGTGTCCGGGCAGTCCTACAACGACTTCGTCCGCGAATCGATCACCGAGCCGCTCGGCCTGCGGAACACCGGCCCCGACTGGGACCCGAACCGGGCCGACGACTTCGTGGTGGGCTACACCGGCTTCCACACCGCCCGCCGGCGTCGGCGCATCGACCACGTCGACACCCGGGCGATGGCCGCCGCGACCGGCTTCCACGGCACCGCGTCCGACCTGGTGCGGTACTTCTCGCAGCACGTCATCGGGCAGGGCACCCTGCTCGACGACCACTCGAAGCGCCTCGCACAGCGGAAGGCGTGGAGCGCCACCGAGGACCCGGCCGACCGCGGCTACGGCGCCGGGTTCATCGTCGACCGGATCGGCGGGCGCGAGATCCGCGGCCACTCCGGCGGGTTCCCGGGGCACATCACCCAGTCGATGTTCGACCCGGCGTCCGGACTCGTCGTCTCGGTGCTGACGAGCGCGGCCGCCGGACCGGCGACCCTGATCGCCACGGCGATCATCACCATGCTCGACGCCGCGGCGGACGCCGACGCCCCGGGGACGCCGGTGCCGGACGACGTCGACACGAGCACCTTCACCGGCCGGTTCGCGAACCCCTGGGGCGTCAGTGACATCGCCCGCATCGGCGACCGGCTGATCGAGGTCGACCCGTCGTCGCCGACCCCGCTCGAGACCCCGACCCGGCTCGAGGTCGTCGACGCCGACACGCTGCGGATGACCCACGGCAACCGCTTCGGCTCGATCGACGAGGACATCACCTACGACCGCGACGCCGACGGCACCGTGCGGTCGATCCGCGCCGGCGGCGGCATGACCGAGGAACCGTGGTCGATCCCGGACGAGACCCCCGAGGTCGCCGCGGGGCTGACCGCGTGAGCGGCGACGCGGCGGAGCGGGGCACCGCCGCCGGACCCGGGCCGGAGGACGCGCGCGTCCTCGAGCCGGAGCGCCAGGCGTTCGTCGAGGAGTTCGCGCTGATGCTCAACGACGCCGCGGGGATGCCCTCACCGACGCCCGGGTGCTCGGCTACCTCATGATGACGCGGGCGCCGCACTCGTCCTCGTCCGACCTGCAGGCGGCGCTCGGCGCCAGCTCGGGATCGATCTCGATGGCGACCCGCCGCCTCGTCGACTCCGGGTTCGTGAAGCGCCACATCGTCGCCGGGGAGCGGAGCCACTACTTCCGCGCCGAGGCCGACGTGTGGGGCTCGTGGCTCGCCAGCGAGCGGAAGTACCTCGACCGTCAGCGGGACATCATCGGGCACGGCCTCGCGGTCGTCGAGGCCGCCGGGCGCACCGGCTCCGGCGACGTCGACGCCGAGGTCCGCGAGCGCCTGCTCAACGGCCGCGACTACATGCAGTGGCTTGCAGGGGTACCACCGCCAAGATGCTCGAGGAGTGGGAGGCCTTCAAGGCCGCCCGCGACGACACCGACCGATCGGAGACCCCGTGGACGACGTCCTCACCGTTGAACAGCTGACCGTCACGTTCGACGTGGAGGGCGACGTCGTCCGCGCGGTCGACGACGCCTCGTTCACCGTCCGCCGGGGCGAGGTCGTCGCCGTCGTCGGCGAGTCCGGTTCCGGCAAGAGCATGACCGCGATGACCGCGATGGGCATCGCTCCCGAGGGCGCCCGGGCCTCGGGCAGCGTCCGGATCGGTGACCTCGAGGTGCTCGGCGCCGACGAGCGCACCCTCCGCGAGGTCCGCGGACGCCGCGTCTCGATGATCTTCCAGGACCCGTCCGCGGCGCTGAACCCCGTGTACACGGTGGGCTTCCAGCTCGCCGAGGCGGTGCGTCGCGCCGACGGGTCCCTCGACCGCGCAGCCGTCCGCGCCCGGTCGCTCGACCTCCTCCGCGCCGTCGAGGTCCCGGAGCCCGAACGCCGCCTCGGCCAGTACCCGCACGAACTCTCCGGCGGGCAGTGCCAGCCGCGTGATGATCGCGATGGCGCTCGCCGCCGACCCCGACCTCCTCATCGCCGACGAGCCCACCACCGCCCTCGACGTCACCGTCCAGGCCGAGGTCCTCGACGTCCTGCGCGCCCTCCGGCAGCGCACCGGCACGGCGATCCTCCTCATCACGCACGACATGGGCGTCGTCGCCGACATCGCCGACCGGGTGGTCGTGATGCGCCGCGGTCGCGTCGTCGAGACCGGCACGGTCCACGACGTGCTCGGCGCACCGTCCGCCGACTACACCCGCGAACTGCTCGCTGCGGTCCCACGCATGGGCACCGGATCGGCCTGGAGGCGCGGCCGGACCCCGCCACGGAGCCCGCCTCCGTCGTCCTCGACGTCCGGCACCTCGTGGTCGAGTACGGCGGGGCGCTGCGCGGACGCTTCCGGGCCGTCGACGACGTGTCGTTCACCGTCGGCCGGGGCGAGATCGTCGGCCTCGTGGGGGAGTCCGGCAGCGGGAAGACCACCATCGGCCGGGCCGCCATCGGCCTCGCACCGATCACCGACGGGACCGTCGTCGTCGAGGGGACCGACGTCGCCGGGGCGAACCGGGCCGCCAGGAAGGCCATGCGGCAACGGGTCGGCGTCGTCTTCCAGAACCCGCTGCGCTCCTCAACCCGCGGTACACGGTCGGGCAGACCGTCGCCGAACCGCTGCGGCAGATCCTGCGCCTGCCCGCAGCCGAGGTCGACGCCCGGGTCGAACGACTGCTGACCGACGTCGGCCTCGACGGCGGCTTCCGGGAGCGATACCCGCACGAGCTGTCCGGCGGGCAGCGGCAGCGGCTCGCGATCGCGCGCGCCGTCGCCCTCGACCCAGCGCTCCTCATCGCCGACGAGCCGACCAGCGCCCTCGACGTGTCGGTGCAGGCCCGCGTGCTCGACGTCTTCCGGGAGCTCCAGGAACGCCTCGGCTTCGCCTGCCTGTTCGTGACGCACGACCTCGCCGTCGTGGACACGCTCTGCGACCGGGTGGTCGTGCTGCACGGCGGTCGCGTGGCCGAGGCGGGGACGTGCGACGCGATCCTCCGCGACCCGCAGGACCCGTACACCAGGCGGCTCGTCCAGGCTGCACCCGTGCCGGACCCCGTCGAGCAGGCCGCCCGTCGGAGCGCCCGACTGGAGTCCTCTCGGCCTGACCCGACCCGTCCCGTCCCCGTTCCGTTCCGTCCCGTCCCGCCTGTCCTGTCCTGTCCCGCCGGAGCGCACACGCGCGGTGCTTTTTCCGTGGTGACCGTCCTGGTTCGCACCAGCCGAGGCTCGCGAACCGGAACGGTCAGAACGGCGATCGATCGGGTCCTTCCGGGGCGCGGACCCGGGCGAGCGCGCGCCGCATCGAGCTCACGGTGCTGAAGCCGAACCGCTCGGCGGCGTGCTGCTGGTCGACACCGTCCGCGAGCGCCCGACGGACCGGCAGGGACCGGAACCAGCGCCGCAGCTGGTCCGGAGTGCAGCCCGTCGCGGTGCGGAACCGACGGCGCAGCGTCGTGATCGAGGCCGACGTGAGACCCGAGGAGCTCGTCCGTCGACGGCGGCTCCCCGGGCTCGGACAACCGGTCGATGCACCGGGCCAGGCTGCCGTCTGCGAGGAACGAGGGCGGGTTGTCCACCAGGACGCTGAGGACGAGCAGCCGCGCCAGGGCATCCCGTCCGGCAGCGTGCCACCGCCCGCCAGTGAGCAGCGTGAGGTGGTCGAGGGTCCGGAGGACGTCGTCGGACGGCGCATCGCGGGCTGGTGTGGAGGAACTCGGCGGAGCCCGGGTACTCGAGCACCTCGGGCGCCAGCGCACCGGAGGTGGCCGTGCCCAGGAAGACCCCCGTGGCACTGAAGATGTCGTCCCCCGGGATCGGCGGCGGGCATCGGTCGGGGGA
Organism: Curtobacterium sp. AC273; assembly: GCF_979253735.1. Classification (NCBI taxonomy): domain Bacteria; kingdom Bacillati; phylum Actinomycetota; class Actinomycetes; order Micrococcales; family Microbacteriaceae; genus Curtobacterium; species Curtobacterium sp. AC273. The sequence continues at coordinate 249,417 of NZ_CEEDDU010000008.1, forward strand.
GGAGCTGATCGTGGCGGCACCGCCGGGCGAGAACAGCGCGGCGGTCCCGGGGTGGACGACCTCGACCCGGTCGCCGTCTCGTCACCCACACGATCGTGGACCACGCCGATGCGATCCACACCGACCCGGTGGGCAACGTCGAGGTCGAGCGTCCAGTCCGCGTCGTCGGAGCAGACCTCGTACCCGTACGTGACCCGCAGGTCGGCGGCGTCGACCAGCGCGCGGAACGCATCGCCCATCCGGCGATGCTGGCACCGCTCGTGGGGCGGCGCGGCTCCTCCGGCGGATCGGTGGAGAACGGGTCAGCGGATCTGGGCGGTGTCCCAGAGGTGCGCGGCACCGGCACGGACCGGGCGGAACAGCGGCACGGCGACGAGGAGCGCCGCCGCGAGGTAGGCGACCGTCTGCGGACGTACGGCAGGGCGACCGCCACGTCGAGCGCGACCTGCGACAGGGCCACCAGCGGGATCGTCGAGAGCGCCAGGAGCGTCACGAACCACCCCACCGCTGCGACCACGACGACCCAGCCCAGCGCTCGGCGTGTGCCCCGTGCGGCGCGGGCCACGATGACGCCCGCGGCCACCAGTGCACCCTGGGCGACGACCACGAGCACGGTGATCGCGATCCCGGAGACGGCCGACGACAGCGCGAACGCCAGGACCGAGACCGCGACGGCGAGCAGCGCGCGGTCCGCTGCGCGCCAGGCCGCGACTCCCGTGACGAGCGCTGCGACGCCGGCGAGCATCGCACCAGCGGCGAGCAGCGCCCGGGCGGGTCCCACTGCGTGAGCACGACCGCGGCCGCGATGCCGCTCAGCGCTGCGAGGACGGCGGCCACCGTGGCGGCCAGTGCGATCAGACGTTCCCCCGTGACGTGTTGCATGTCGGGCACGATACGCCGAAGCGGGGGATAACCCCACCCCCGGGTCCGGGAGGGGGCAGGATGGGGGAACGAGCCCGCAGATCGCGAGGCTCGGTGTCATGACCGACACCGCCCGCCTCGACCAGGCCGAGACCGTCCCGCTGAACGACTCCGTGCCACCAGGAGCCACCGAACCGATGCCCTCGCAGCCGAACACCGCGCCGACGGACCAGACGCCGCCGTCGTGGTCGTCGACCCCGCCGCCGACCGGACCCGGCTCCGGCTTCGGCTCGGGCGCAGGCGCAGGCGCAGGCGCGGGCTCGGGGATGGACCGCGGGTGCGTTCTACCGCGACGCCTGGCGCCGGCGCCCCGCGACTTCCGGGTACATGGCGCTCACCGCGGTGCTGCTCGGCACGCTGTACGCAGCCTTCCCCGCGGCGATCTTCGGCGGCGGGCTCCACGACCTCTTCAACCCGTTCGTGCTGCTGATGTTCTTCATCGCGCTCTTCGTCGCACGGTGGCTCGGCCAGTTCGAGAAGCTCCGCATCGGCTGGGCCGACGCCCGTCCGATCCGCCCGGTGGACTGGACGCCGCGCTGGCAGCAGAACTGGTGGACCCGCACCGGCTCCGCGGTCGCGAACCCGCACTACTGGCTGTACCTGCTGCACGCCGCCGTCGTGTACCCGCTCGCCGCGCTCTTCACCGTGGTGCCGGAGCGCTCCTGTTCGCCGGGTTCCTGTGGCCGATCGCGCTCGGCGGGATCGCGTTCGTGAACGGCATGAGCGCGCAGTACTTCGGGTGGGACACGACGTCCGTCGTCGGGTTCGGTGCGCTCGGGCTGCTCTCGATGGCCGCCTCGGTCGTCCTCTTCCCGCTGTGGGCCCGCGGGTCCGTCCTGGCGCACTTCTGGATCGACCTCGGCCTGCTCGGCGGCTTCCGTGCGGAGCAGCTCGAGCGGCGCGTCGCCGGGCTCCAGGCCTCCCGTGCCGGGGCCGTCACCGCCGAGGGCCAGGCGCTCCGCCAGATCGAGCGCGACCTGCACGACGGCCCGCAGCAGCGGCTCGTCCGACTCTCGGATGGACCTCTCCGCCGCCGAGCGGGCGTTCGACAAGGACCCCGAGAAGGCGAAGCAGCTCATCGGTGAGGCGTCCGAGCACGCGAAGGACGCCCTCGACGAACTGCGCGCCCTGTCCCGCGGGTTCGCGCCGCCGATCCTGCTCGACCGGGGACTCGTGGCCGCACTCGAGGCCCTCGTCGCCCGCACCCGATCCCGGTCGGCTTCGACGTCCGCCTGCCCGAGGGGCTCGAGCTCGCCACGGAGATCCAGCGGAACGTGTACTTCACCGTCAGCGAGCTGCTGACGAACACCACGAAGCACGCCGGTGCCTCGACGGCGGGTGTCTACCTCGGCCTCGTGGTCGACGCCTCGGGCGTCTGGTACCTGACGGTCAGCGTCACCGACGACGGCCGCGGCGGTGCCCGGCCGCAGGAGGGACACGGCATCGGAGGACTGATGGGCCGGATGCGCGCCCTCGACGGCGAGCCTCACCGTCTCGAGCCCCGAGGGCGGCCCCACCGAGGCGACCGCACGGATCCCGCTCGGCGCCCTCAACGGGGTCCCGGTGGCCCGGGTGTGACCCCGCGGGAGCGCTCCCGCTCCCACTAGGCTGGTCGGCATGAGCGACGGCCCGGATGCAGCACGACCGGGCCGTCGTCGTCGACGACGCCGTCCTGCTGCGCGAAGGGCTCTCGCGGGTCCTCGACGAGGCCGGCATCGACGTCGTCGGGCAGTACGCCGACGCCGTCTCGTTCCTCCGCACGCTGCCCGAGCACGCCCCCGACGTCGTCGTGATGGACGTCCGGATGCCGCCGACCTTCACGGACGAAGGCGTCCGCGCCGCCGTCGAGACCCGTCGCCTGGCACCGCGCACCGGGGTCCTGCTGCTGTCCCAGTACGTCGAGGCCACCTACGCCGAGGACGTCCTCGCCGCCGGCGCGACCGGCATCGGGTACCTGCTGAAGGACCGCGTCACCCGGCTCGAGGAGATCGACGACGCCGTCCGCCGCATCGCCGCGGGCGGCACCGTGCTCGACCCCGAGGTCGTCACGCAGCTCATGAGCCGACGCCGCAACCTGCTCGAGGCCCTCACCCCGCGGGAGCGCGAGGTGCTCGGGCTGATGGCCGAGGGCCGTACGAACGCCGCCATCGCCCGTGCGCTCGTGATCGGCACCGGCGCGGTCGAGAAGCACGTGTCGAGCATCTTCGGCAAGCTCGCGCTCGAGGACACCGGCGAGGACCACCGCCGTGTCCTCGCCGTCCTCGCCTACCTCGGCTGACGGCGGACCGGTGAACCGCGTCCCCGCGCCGGTCCTCGCGCTCGCCGCGATGGTGTCCGTGCAGCTCGGCGCCGCGATCGCGAAGACCCGCTTCGACGAGGTGGGGTCGGTCGGCGCCGCCACACTCCGGCTGGTCATCGGCGCCGTCGTCCTCGCCCTCGTGGTCCGGCCGCGCGTGCGGCACTGGACCCGCGCGCAGTGGCTCGGCGCGATCGGCCTCGGGCTGGCGCTCGGCGGCATGAACGTCTTCATCTACGTGGCGTTCGCGACCATCCCGGATCGGGGTCGCCGTCACCATCGAGTTCCTCGGCCCGCTCGCGCCTCGCTCGTGCACACCCGGCGCTGGCGCGACGTCACCTGGGCCGTGCTGGCCCTGGCCGGAGTGGTGCTCCTCGGCGTCGGGCCGGCCGCGGTCACCGCCGTCGGCGGGGTCGTCTTCGCCGTCCTGGCCGCCGGGTGCTGGGCCGGGTACATCGTGATGAACCGGCACGTCGGCGCGGCGATCCCCGGGGTCGACGGACTCGCGGTGTCGATGCTCATCGCGATGGTCGTCGCGCTGCCGTTCGGCCTCCGCTCCGCTGTCGACGGGGTGGTGCGTGAACCGGTGCTGCTCGTCGTGTTCGGGGCCGTGGCCGTGCTGTCGAGCGTCCTGCCCTACGCGCTCGAGATGCTCGCGCTCCGCCGGATGCCGACGCGGGTGTTCGGCGTCCTGCAGAGCCTCGGGCCGGCGATCGCGGCCCTCGCCGGGCTGGCGATCCTGCACGAGCGGCTCGCGGCGCTCGAGATCGCCGTTCCTCGCGTGCGTCACCGCGGCGAGCGTGGGCGTGACGCTGTCCGCGCGACGTGCGCGCGGGGGAAAGGGAGGCACGGATCCGGTTCCGTCGTGACGGAACGCGATCCGCGCCTCCAGGAAGACCCGTCTACTCGTCGCGGAGGAAGTCCGCGTACGTGGGTTCCGAGTGCTCACCCGTCAGGAGCGCCGGGTCGTTGACCCGCCGTTCGACGTAGGCCGCGATGACCTCGGGCGGGGTGAGCACGTGCGCGACCCAGGACGGCACCCTCGTTCTTCTTCATTGGTGCCTCCTTCCCGTTCCAGCACTCCGACCGAATGCCTCGATCATCGAGTTACTTGCTGAACCGGTGTTTGCTAAACGATCCTCGTGATGCCGGGGGAAGTCAATGCGATGCGTTCTCCGGACTCCGCGACCGCGCATCTGCGCGCAACGTCCGGTGTTTTACCGCGGAACGCCACACCCACGCCTCGGCCTGCTGTCCGAACTGCGCCCACTCGACCAGGACCGCGTCGCGGGTCCAGCTCTTGGCGAAGGCCTTCACCCGGACGTGGAAGGTGGGGAACTGGATCCAGGCCCACACCGGCACCGGGGTGACGGCGTGGCAGACGTCGGGTCCGCGGGCGTCCTCGGAGAGTGAGTAGGCGCGCGGGCGTTCGACCTCCGGGTGCTCCGGGGGCTGCCACCGGTTCTCGCGACGCCGTCCCGACGGGAACATTCGAACGTGTGTTCGAATCGACGTCAGTCGGCCGCGCCGGATCCGGGCGGTGGTGGTGGGGGATCGGCGTGTCGGTGGGGTGGGTGGGCGCGACTCAGGCTCGGGCGCGCGCCGTGGACTCTCGGACGCTCAGCGTCAGCGACGGCCCCGGTCGTGACGGCAGCGTCGTGCCCGCGTCGATCTGCTCCCGCAGGAGCGTCGCCGCCCGCTGCCCGAGCTCGACGGTGTCGCGCGTCAGCGAGGTGATCGCGGGCCGGACGAGCCGGATCATCGCGGAGTCGTCGAAGGACACGATCGAGACGTCCCCGGGCACGGCGACACCCATCTCACTCGCGACGCCGAGCCCGGCGACCGCCAGCACGTCGTTGTCGTAGACGATCGCGGTCGGTCGGGTGCTCTGCGACAGGAGCGTCCGGGTGGCGCTCGCGCCGGCCTCAGCCGAGTAGTCGGTCGGGATGGAGACCGCGTCCTCGAGGCCCTCGGCCGCGGCGAACGCGCGGACCCGGTCCATCCGCATCGCGGTGTGCTCGAACTCCGGACGCCCGGCGACGTGCGCGATCCGCCGGTGCCCGAGCGCGTGCAGGTACCGCAGCACGGTGTCGGTGGCATCCGAGTCGTCGATCCAGACGGTCGGCGCCGCGCCCTCGGGGGAGGGGTGCGACCCGACGACGACGGTCGGCATCCCGAGGTCGGCGAGCAGCGCGAGCCGGTCGTCGTCGCGCCGGGGGTCGATCACGATCACGCCGTCGACCCGGTGTCCGCGCCACCAGTCGCGGTAGGTCTCGAGCTCTTCCGTCGCGTCACGGGCGACGAGCAGGTTCATGCCGACGTGGCTGCCGGCGAGCCCGAGCTGGATCCCCGAGATGAGGTCGCCGAAGAACGACTCGGTGCCGAGCGTGCGGGCGGGGCGGTTCAGGACGAAGCCGATCGAGCCGGCCCGCGCGCCCCCGAGTGCGCGTGCGGCGGTGTGCGGTTGCCAGTCGAGATCGCGGGCGATCTCGCGCACGCGACGGACGGGTCTCGTCGGACACGCCGGGTCGGTCGTTGAGTGCGAACGACACCGCGCTGATGGACACGCCGGCGCGCGCCGCGATGTCGGCGATCGTCGTTCGACGCTTGGTGGCCACGGGGTTGACTATAGCGCTTAGTCGTTCATAGTCGCTGCCACGAACCGCTTCCGTGCGATCCACTGAACCGGTTCAGCAGGACACGGCCGCCCAGGCCGCGCACCGCACCCCGTCAGAAGACATCGTCAGCACAAGGGAGTCCGACGCGATGAGACCGACCACACGTACTGACGACGAGCCGCGCGATCGCGCTGCTCACAGGAGCCGCAGCCACCGCCCTCGTCCTCACCGGGTGCTCGAGCGGCAGCAGCGGCGCGGGCAACGGCGGCGGGGAGATCAGCGGCACGATCACGCTGCAGACCTGGGCCCTGACGCCGACCTACACGGACTACCTCAACGGCGTCGTGAAGGCCTTCGAGAAGCAGCACCCGGACGCCAAGGTCAAGCTCGTCGACCAGCCCGGTGACGGCTACGCGGACAAGGTGCTCAGCCAGGCCTCGTCGAACTCCCTGCCGGACGTCATCAACCTGCCGCCGGACATCGCCCTGCCGCTCGCCAAGCGCGGGTTCCTGCAGGACGTCGCGAAGGACGACAGCAAGCTCTCGAGCACCTACGTCAAGGGCGCCCTGGCGGCCTACAACTACAAGGGCGTCGACGGCACCTTCGGGTACCCTGGTACCTCAACACCGACATCGACTACTGGAACAAGACGATGTTCACCAAGTGCGGCCTCGACCCGGCGAACCCGCCGAAGACGACCGACGAGCTGTTCACCCAGGCCGAGACGATGCACCAGAAGTGCCCCGACGACTACCTGATGAGCCGCAAGCCCGGCCTGAGCGACTTCTCGCTCGCCGGCGTGAAGATCATCAACGACGAGGGAACGAAGTTCACCTTCGCCGACTCGTCGAAGGCCGCCGACCTGATCAGCAAGTACGCCAAGGCGTACAAGGACGGCCTCATGCCGTCGTCGGTCCTCAACACCGACTACCTCGGCAACTCCACGCTGTTCACCCAGGGCAAGGTCGCCTGGACCACCGGCGGGGCCACCGCGATCAGCGACTTCGAGAAGAACAACCCGTCGCTCAAGGGCAACATCGTCGTCTCGCCGGCGCTGGACAACCCGCCGCTCTACGTGCAGGGCCTCAGCGTCTCGGCGAAGAGCAAGCACCTGGCCACAGCCGAGGCGCTCGCGTCGTTCATGACGAACGCGAAGAACCAGGAGTCCTTCGCGCACCTGGTGAACATCTTCCCGTCGACCACCTCGTCGCAGTCCGACCCGTTCTTCTCGAAGGACGACGGCACCGTCGAGGGCAAGGCCCGCGTGCTCGCGAACGACGCGCTCAAGACGGCGAAGAACCTCAACCCGGTCGAGGCCAACTCGGCGATGACGGACTTCCTCGACCAGCAGATCGCGCTGGCGATGAAGGGCGGCATCATCCCGAGAGCGCGTGCTGCGAGACGGCGCAGACCAAGATGAACACCCTGCTCGCCAACGGCTGATCACCCCCGAGAAGAAGCCTTCGAAGAAGAGAGAGGGAGGATCGCCATGCGCGCCAACCGCTGGTTCACCCCGTGGCTGCTCGTCCTGCCGGCACTCGTCTGGCTCGTCGCGTTCAGCCTCTGGCCGTCGATCAACACCGTCCGGCTGTCGTTCACCAACGCCAGCCCGCTCGGTGGGGTCAGCCGCTGGGTCGGTCTGCAGAACTTCCAGACCCTGCTCGCCGACCCGCAGGTGTGGGAGGCGCTGCTCAACAGCGTCATCTACATGGCGGTGTGCCTGCCGCTCCTGACGGTCCTCCCGCTCTCATGGCCGTGCTCGTGCAGCAGAAGCTGCCCGGCATCGCCTTCTTCCGGACGGCGTACTACACGCCGGTCATCGCCAGCGCGGTGGTCGTCGGGCTGATCTGGAACTGGATCCTCGACGACCGCGGCGTCATCAACGAGATGGTGCAGTCGCTCGGCATCGTGCAGGGCAGCATCCCGTTCCTGACCGACCGGTGGCTGCTGCTGTTCAGCGCGATCAGCCTGGACGGTGTGGAAGGCCTCGGGTACTACATGATCATCTTCCTGGCGGCCCTCGGGAACGTCGGCAAGGAACTGCACGAGGCAGCGGCGCTCGACGGCGCCGGATCGGTTCGCCGCTTCTGGTCGGTCACGATGCCCGGCGTCCGCGGCACCCTGACCCTCGTCGGCATCCTGGTGTGCGTCAGCGCGCCCGGGTGTTCAGCGAGCTCTACATCCTGACGAACGGGACGGGCGGCCCCGGCGGCCAGGACAACTCCCTCGTCATGCTCATCCAGCAGTACGCCCGTGGGTTCACCGGCAACCTCGGGTACGCGTCGGCGCTGAGCCTCCTGCTCTTCGCCGTGACGCTCATCCCGATGCTCGCCCTCGCACGGATGAACAGCAAGGCGGACAAGTGACGAACACGACGAGCACCACCGAACCCGTCCTCGGCGGCGCCCAGGGCGCGGCCGCCCCCGCTCCCGACGTGGTCGGCGCGACCGGCGGCACACCGCCCAAGCGTCGACGCCGCGTGGTGTGGGGCGTCATGTCCACCCGCGAGAAGGCGATCCGCTACGTCCTGCTCATCGTGGTGCTCTTCATCACGATCGGGCCGTTCCTCTGGCAGCTGTCCACGTCGCTGAAGGGGCCCGGGGGAGGACATCTACACGGCCAACCCGTCCTTCATCCCGTCGCAGCCGACGATCGGCAACTACCTGCGGGTGGGCGACGCCATCCCGGTGTTCGGCTACATCGGCAACTCGCTCATCGTCGCCGCGATCGACGTCATCGGGAACATCGTGTTCGCGACCTTCGCCGGCTTCGCCCTCGCTCGGCCAGCAGTGGCGCTTCCGCAAGGCCGTCCTCGGCCTGTTCCTCGCCACGCTCGTGCTCCCCGGCGAGGCCACGATCATCTCCCAGTTCGTCACCGTGAAGGACCTCGGCCTCGCCGACAACCTGGTCGGCGTCGCCCTGCCCGGCATGATCGCAGCGCTCAACGTCCTGCTCATGTTCAACGCGTTCCGGCAGATCCCCGAGGAGATCGACCAGGCGGCGGTGATGGACGGCGCGAACGCCTGGCAGCGGCTCCGGTACATCTCGCTGCCCGCCGTCCAGGGCACCATCGCGGTCATCGCGATCTTCGCCTTCATCGGCGCGTGGGACGACTTCCTCTGGCCGCTCATCGTCCTGCAGTCCCCGGACAAGCTGACACTGACGGTCGGGCTGGAGTACCTCCGCGGCACGTTCGGCACCGACCAGCTGCCTCATCGCGGCCGGCACCATGATCGCGTTCATCCCGATCGCCGTGATCTTCGCCGTCCTGCAACGGTTCTTCTTCAAGGGCGTCGAAGAGGGCGGGGTGAAGGGCTGATGCGCTTCGGCGTCAACCACACCCCCCTCGGTCGGCTGGTTCCACTCGTGGCTCGACTTCTCGTCGTCGGACACCGCGCGGGACATGGAGGCGATCGCGTCACTCGGCGCCGACCACGTCCGGATCTTCCCGCTCTGGCCGGTCGTGCAGCCGAACCGAACCCTCATCCGGCAGCAGGCGCTGGCGGACGTCGCGACCGTGGTCGACATCGCCGGTTCGTTCGGGCTCGACGTCAACGTCGACGCCCTGCAGGGGCACCTGTCGAGCTTCGACTTCGTGCCGTCCTGGCTCGAGAGCTGGCACCGACGGAACATGTTCACCGACCCGGACGTGGTCGCGTCGACCGCCGCCTACGTCCGCGCGCTCGCCGCGGCGGTCGGGGACAAACCGAACCTGCTGGGCATCACCATCGGCAACGAGGTGAACCAGTTCGCGCACGCCCCGCACCCGACCCCGCACGCCATCACGGCGGAGCAGGGGCACGCATGGGCAGCGGCGATGGTCGCGGCGGCGCGGTCCGGCCTGGAGGCGCGGCTCGGCCCCGGCACCTCGATCGCGCCCGGCAGCGGGTCGCGTCCACGGCCCTGGTCACCGTCGCGCAGTACGACGCGGCCTGGTACGACGACGCGCAGCCGTTCGGACCGGAGCACGCGGCGGACCACGGTGACGCCACGGTCACGCACTCGTGGGTGTTCAACGGCTCGGCGGCGCTGCACGGCGCACTGGGACCCGGATCGGTCCGACACGGGGGAGTACCTGCTCCAGCTCCCGCCGCCGCCTGGAACCGCGATCCGGCCCGGCCGAACTGGCTGCAGGAGGTCGGCGCCCCGACGAACGTCATCGCCCCCGCCGACGCCGCCTCGTTCACCGAGCAGACCATCCGGCACGTCCTCGACGCCCAGCACGTGCTCGGCGTCACCTGGTGGTGCTCGCACGACGTGTCCCGGACCTCGCCGACTTCCCGGAGCTCGAGTACGACCTCGGCCTCTTCACGAACGACGGCCGGCTGAAGCCCGCCGGCGAGGCGTTCGCCGCGATGGCCCGCGCGGGGGACGGGGAACGCGGAACCCGCGCCGCGCCGACCACCGCGCTCGTCCTCGACGACGTGCTGCCCGACGGCACCGACCGGCACGGTGCGCGGGCGGACTGCGCGCCCGGCGGCCGGTTCGCCGCGGCCTGGCTCGAACTCGCCTCGTCCGCCCCGGACGGCCGCGGGCCCCAGGTGGTCCTCCGCTCCCGACTGGCCGACGCCGGCACGCTCGCCGCGCGCGGCATCACCCGCTGCGTCGACGTCCCCGCCGACCTCGACGCCGGCACCGCACACGCCCCGATCTCGGTCGCGCACCCCGCGACCATGCCTGACCCTCCCCGGAACCGGAAGGCACCATGCACGACGACATCCCCCTCACCACCGGCCGCGCACGACGAGTCCTCGACGAACGGATCACCCCCGCGGTGCACGCGACGGCGACACCGCTCGAGACCGCGTGGCACGAGCTGCCGGGGGAGCCGATCCCGCCGACCGAGGGCCTGCAAGCTCGACTTCACGCCGTACGAGGTCGGCACGACGTGGGGCGCCGCGTGGGGGACGACCTGGTTCCGGCTGACCGGCACGGTTCCGGACGCCTGGGCCGGACGCCGGATCGAGGCCGTCATCGACCTCGGCTTCGACAAGAACATGCCGGGCTTCCAGTGCGAGGGGCTCGTGTACCTCGCCGACGGCACCCCGGTGAAGTCGATCAACCCCCGGAACCAGTGGGTGCTCGTCACCGAACGGGCCGAGGGCGGCGAGACCGTGGAGCTCTTCGTCGAGGCGGCGTCGAACCCCGTCCTGCTCGACTACCACCCCTTCCTCGTCACGCAGGAGGGCGACGTCGAGACGTCCTCGCCGAAGCGCCTCTACACGAGCCGACGGATCGACCTCGCGGTGTTCGAGTCCGAGGTGCACGAGCTCGCCCTCGACATCGACGTCCTGCTCGAACTGCAGGCCGAACTGCCCGAGGGGCCGCGCCGGATGCGCATCCCGCAGGGCCCTCGACGACGCGCTCGACCGGCTCGACCTGCAGCACATCGCCGAGACCGCTCCCGATGCCCGCGCGGCGCTCGCCGACGTGCTCGCCGCCCCCGCCGAGGCCTCCGCGCACACGATCTCCGCCGTCGGCCACGCCCACATCGACTCCGCCTGGCTCTGGCCCGTCCGCGAGACGATCCGGAAGGTCGCCCGCACCACGTCCACGATGACCGAGCTCATCGACCAGACCGACGACTTCCTGTACGGCATGTCGAGTGCGCAGCAGTACGCGTGGATCAAGGAGCACCGCCCCGAGGTCTACGCCCGCGTCACGGCCGCGGTCGAGGCCGGCCGGTTCCTGCCCATCGGCGGCATGTGGGTCGAGTCCGACACCGTGATGCCGACCGGCGAGAGCATCGTCCGCCAGTTCTCGCAAGGCCAGCGGTTCTTCGAGCGCGAGTTCGGCATCCGACCGAAGGGCGTCTGGCTGCCGGACAGCTTCGGGTACTCGCCGGCGCTGCCGCAGCCGATGCGCCGCGCGGGCTTCGAGTGGTTCTTCACGCAGAAGATCTCGTGGAACCAGGTCAACAAGTTCCCGCACCACACGTTCCTCTGGGAGGGGATCGACGGCTCGCGGGTGTTCTCGCACTTCCCGTCGATGGACACCTACAACTCGCGGCTGAGCGGCTCCGAGGTCGCGAAGGCATCCCGGCAGTTCCGCGAGAACCGACTCGCGTCCGGGTCGATCGCCCCGGTCGGCTGGGGCGACGGCGGCGGCGGGACCACGCGCGAGATGACCGGCACGGCCGCGCGTCTGGCCGACCTCGAGGGCAGCGCGAAGGTCCGCTGGGAGCACCCCGACGTGTTCTTCGACCGGGCGAAGGCGGAGCTGCCGAACCCGCCGGTGTGGGTCGGCGAGCTCTACCTCGAGCTGCACCGCGCCACCCTGACCTCGCAGCACCAGACGAAGCAGGGCAACCGGCGGAGCGAGCAGCTGCTCCTCGAGGCCGAGCTCTGGGGCGGCGACCGCAGCCGCCCGGACCGACTTCGCCTACCCGTACGACGAGCTCGACGCACTCTGGCAGCAGGTGCTCCTGCAGCAGTTCCACGACATCCTGCCGGGCACCTCGATCGCCTGGGTGCACCGCGAAGCGGTCGCGAAGTACGCCGAGACGGCCGCGCGGCTCACCGCGCTCATCGAGTCGGCACTGTCGGCACTGGCCGGTGCCGGTGGCGCGACGGTCGTCGTGAACCCGGCCCTGTTCCTCCAGGCCGGCGCACCCGCGCAGGGCGCGGTCCTGGCGACCGACGTGGCGGAGCCCACCCCCGTCACCGTCATCGAGCAGGACGGCGGCTGGGTGCTGGCGAACGCGCTCGTCCGCGTCGTGGTCGACGGCAGCGGCCACGTGACGAGTGCGGTCGACCTGACCACCGGACGCGACGCGGTCCCCGCGGGCCAGGTCGCGAACCTGCTGCAGCTGCACCAGGACTTCCCGAACATGTGGGATGCGTGGGACGTCGACCGGTACTACCGGAACCGTGTCGAGGACCTCGTCGACGCGTCCAGCGTGACGGCCGACCTCGACGAGCGGACCGGGGTCGCGCGGGTCGTCGTCGAGCGCACGTTCAGTGACTCGAGTGTCCGTCAGGAGATCACGCTCGCGCCGGACTCCCGCACGCTGGAGTTCGACCAGACCACCGACTGGCACGAGACCGAGAAGTTCCTCAAGGTCGCGTTCCCGCTCGACGTCCGCGCGGAGCACACCGTCGCCGAGACGCAGTTCGGGGCGCAGAAGCGCGTCACCCACACGAACACCTCGTGGGAGGCCGCGAAGTTCGAGACCTCGATGCACCGCTACGTCCTCGTGTCGGAGCCCGGCTTCGGGGTCGCCCTGGTGAACGACTCGATCCACGGCTTCGACACCACCCGCGACGCCGTCGACGGACACGTCACGACCACGGTCCGGCTGTCGCTGCTGCGGGCTCCGCGCTTCCCCGACCCCGAGACCGACCAGGGGGTGCAGACGCACCGGTACGGCATGGTGATCGGCACAGACCAGCTCGGGGCGACGGTTGCGGGTGTGGTGATGAACGCGAGCGTGCGGACCGTCACCGGCGGCCAGGGATTCGAGCCGCTCGTGCGGGTGTCGGACGACGTCGTCCTGTCGAGCGTGAAGCTCGCCGACGACCGTTCCGGCGACCTGGTCGTCCGCGTGTACGAACCCGTCGGGCGGCGGGGGACCGGCGGGATCGCGGTCTCCGGCGACCTCGGACGCGGTGGCTTCGGGCTCGGTGGCTTCGGGCCCGGTGCCGAGGTGACGCTGCTCGAAGAGCCGCTGGCCGACGCCTCCGCGGTCGACGCCTCCTCGTTCGCTGTCGACGCGTACGAGGTCCGCACCTTCCGCTTCCCGCGCGTCCGCGGTTGAGACCCCGCCGCCGGGACTCCGGGTGTCCCGGCGGCGGTCCCTGGCCGGCGTCCGCCGGTCGGGTCGTCCACTCGACGAGGAGTGACATGAAGAAGACGATGAAGTTCGGGATCGTCGCGGCACTCGCCGCGATGGTCGTCGCACCGATGGTGCCGACCGCGGCCACCGCGGCGCCGTCACCCACGGGGCTCGCCCACGGGGCCGGCGCCCACCACGGTGTGGGGCACGGCAAGCAGCCGCACGCAGCTACCGACGAAGTCCGGTCCGACGAGCATCGCGTACGTCGAGGTGAACAACGACGAACTCGCGAACGTCGGCCGGTACACCCTGGCGAACGGCGCCAACGCGTTCGACGTCGCGATCATCTTCGCGGCGAACATCAACTGGGACGGGACGAAGGCCGTTCTCGCCAACAACGAGAACGTGCAGCGCACCCTCGACCAGGCGGCCACGCAGATCCGCCCGCTGCAGGCCAAGGGCATCAAGGTGTCGCTGTCGGTGCTCGGCAACCACCAGGGTGCGGGGATCGCGAACTTCCCGACCCAGGCCGCTGCCGAGGACTTCGCGGCCCAGGTCTCGGCCACCGTGTCGAAGTACGGTCTCGACGGCGTCGACCTCGACGACGAGTACTCCGACTACGGCGTGAACGGCACCCCGCAGCCGAACCAGCAGTCCATCGGATGGCTCATCAGCGCCCTCCGTGCCGACATGCCGGGGAAGCTCATCTCGTTCTACGACATCGGCCCGGCCTCGTCCGCGCTCTCGACGTCGAGCAGCACCATCGGCTCGAAGCTCGACTACGCCTGGAACCCGTACTACGGCACCTACTCGGCGCCGTCGATCCCGGGGCTCGACAAGTCGAAGCTCTCCGCTGCTGCGGTCGACATCCAGAACACCCCGCAGGCGACGGCGGTGTCGCTTCGCTTCGCGGACGGTCGCCGACGGCTACGGCGTGTTCATGACGTACAACCTGCCGGGAGGTGACGAGTCCGCCTACGTCTCGTCCTTCACGCAACGTGCTGTGTACGGGCAGGCCGCGACGTACCGCTGACGTCGCGTCCCAGCGGCGGCTCGCGCCCTGCGTCTCCTGGCTCAGGCCTGGAGGCGCGGGGGGCGCTTCCGTCCCGCCGGTCGCGACCGCCGTTCCTCAACAGGGGCGGCGTCGGTCCTGGGTCTCCACAACGCTGCGGGACGTACCCGACCGCGACGTCGCTCCTCCCTACCGTCGAACGGGTGGAGGGGAGGTGGCGATGGTCGAACCGACCCACGACATCCGCAGAAGGAGATCGAGCAGGTCATGCGCACCGCCGAAGCGCGCGGATGGCGTTTCGCGAAGGGGAGGAAGTACTACAAGGCGTACTGCCCGTGCGGGGAACCCTTGCACACGGTCCACATGACGCCCTCGAACCCCTGGTACGTTGTGCATCTGATGTATCGGTTGAGGCGCTTGAGTTGCTGGGACAGGAGAACGCCATGACGAAGTACCTCGTACGCCTGGAGTGCGCGGCTGCGCTCGACGAACCGGGCGACATCGCCGCCGACTTCGACGCCGTCGCGGATGCACTCTTCGATCTCGACGACGTGCACGACCAAGACCTGGCTGTCGATCTGGAGACCCGAACGCTGACCTTCACGATCCGGTGTCGTCGCCGACGACGAGTTCGGGGCGCTCGACCGTGCCCTCGGCGCCGTGCGAACGGCTCTGCACGCTGCGGGTCGGGGGACGCCCGGTTGGGAGCGGCACTACCGGATGCTGCGCCAAGAGGTCGAAGAGGAGCCGATCGGAGCCGTCTGACCGGCCGTACTGATCGCCGCGCCGTACGATCGCGGCGTGGAGATCGAGTTCGACGGCGAGGTGATCGAGTGGCGCGGGCCGGCGCCGTACTTCTACGCCGTCGTGCCGCCCGACGCCGCCGAGGTCATCCACGAACTCGCCCCGTTCCTGACCTACGGCTGGGGCGTGATCCCGGCCCGAGTGACGATCGGCAGCGTGCCGTGGACGACCTCGCTCTTCCCGAAGGACGGCGGGTACCTCGTGCCGCTCCGGGCCGCCGAACGACGTCGTGCCGGGGTGGAGCTCGGTGATGCTCCCCGCGTCCTCCTGACACTCGGCGACGTGTAGCCCGTGCGTGCCCGGAGAGCTTCGGTCGCGCTGTGGGTGGCCGCGTGCGCCGGGCTCGTGCACGCCGCATGGAGTGCGTACTGGGCGGTCGGCGGCCGGTTCCTGCTCGACACCGTCGGCGCCTGGGCCGTCGAGCTCGGACGGATCGATCCACTGCGTTCGGGCATCGTGCTCGGAGCGATCGCCGTCGTGAAGGCCGTCGCCGCGCTGCTCCCGGTCGCGATCGTGCGCAACCGCCTGCCGGCGGTCCGGTGGTGGCGGGCGGTCTGCTGGGCCGGCGGAGCGTTCCTGGTGGTGTACGGCGGGCTGAACGTCGTCGTGTCCTCCGCGGTGCTCGTCGGCGTGCTTCGGCCTGCGGACGGCTACGACGCGTCGGCCATGATCGGGCACGCGCTGCTGTGGGACCCGCTGTTCGTCGTGTGAGGCGCTGCGCTCCTCGTCGCGCTGGCAGCGTCGAGGTCTGCGCCGAGGAGGAGGATGGCAGCATGACCAGGTACGCGATCGACGCCGCCGTCGCGCTGCGGATCGTCCGCGGCGAGCTCGAGGTACCGGCGGCCGACCACCTGGTGGGGCCGGCCGTGCTCCGCCCGCACGTGATGGCCGAGCTCTACCGGCAGGTCCGCGCCGGGGAACTCGACGAGCCGCAGGGCAGGGCGCAGCTCGACGGCCTCGCGGGACTGCGTGTCCGGCTGCTCGGGGACCGGGTGTCGCGGGGGACGGCGTGGAAGGTCGCGACGCGGCTCGGCTGGGACGATGTCGGGCCGGCGGAGTACTTGGCGGTCGCGGTGCTGCAGGCCGACACCCTCGTGACCGACGACCCGCTCCTGACCGCGGCGGCGACCGACATGGTCGCGCGCCCCGTCGTCCACCTTGGCTCGCACCCCCTGACGCAGCCCGGCGAAAGGCCACCGCCCGCAAAGCGTCGATGCCGTCCGGACGATCGAACTGACGACCTCGCGCGAAGCGCCCATGGCCGGCACAGCGAAGCGCCACCGCCCAACGACATCCGGACGACAGACCGACGACGCGGCGCGAAGCGCCCGGCGGCCGGCACAGCGAAGCGCCACCGCCGGATGGCCTCCGGACGATCGAACGGACGACCTCGCGCGAAGCGCGTATCGGCCCAGAGGGGATGACGGGAATCGAACCCGCGTAGCCAGTTTGGAAGACTGGGGCTCTACCATTGAGCTACATCCCCGCGCCTGCGCACCAGGCGCAGCCCCATCATCGTAGCGGACGAACGAGCATCGACCATGTCAGGGCGCGTCATCCCGAAGCCGGACGGGTCTGCCGAGCGCACGATCCAGCGGTCGCGGGTCCTCTCGTACGTCCTGGTGGTCCTCGCGGCGGTGGTGTTCTCGCTGCGTCCGGAACTGTTCGGGGACCCGCAGACGCAGCCGGCGCACGCGCTCCTGCACGGGTGGCGGATCGTCGCCGGCATCGTGCTCGGGGTGGCGGCCCTCGCGGTGCAGGTCGTCGTCGGCGTGCAGTGGCGGGCGGGCCGCGACGCGGGGCAGACGCCGACGCCGGAGTGGGCAGTGGCGTCGGCCCTGACACTGGCGGGGAACCTCCCGGGAACCGAGCACCAGGGGACCGCTAGACTCATCGGCGTCCCGTGCGCCTCGCGGCGTGCTCGGACCCCTGGCCCAGTCAAACGGGGCGTAGCTCAGCTTGGTAGAGCGCCCGCTTTGGGAGCGGGAGGTCGCTGTGTTCAAATCCTGTCGCCCCGACCAGGTCTTCGAGAACCACCGACCACACGAACGTCAACCAACAGGAGAACATCCCTTGGCCACCAGCACCGTCGACAAGGTGAGCGACACCCGCGTCAAGCTCACCGTGAACGTGACGCCGGACGATCTCAAGCCGAGCATCGACCACGCGTACAAGCACATCGCCGAGCAGATCAACATCCCCGGCTTCCGCAAGGGCAAGGTCCCGCCGGCGATCGTCGACCAGCGTGTCGGCCGTGGCGAGGTCCTGAACCACGCCGTCGGCGACGCGATCGACAACTTCTACCGCCAGGCGGTGGAGGAGCAGGAACTGCGCATCCTCGGTCGTGCCGAGGCCGACGTGGCCGAGCTCCCGAACGTCAACGACTTCACGGGTGACCTCGTCCTCACGTTCGAGGTGGACGTCCGTCCGAGTTCGACCTGCCGGACTACAGCTCGTACGAGCTCACCGTCGACGCCGTCGAGGTGTCGACGAGGAGATCGAAGAGAACCTGCGACCTCCGCACCCCGCTTCGGCACGCTCGTGACGGTCGACCGTCCGGCGACCACGGGCGACTTCGCGCAGATCGACCTCACCGCGACCATCGGTGACGACGAGGTCGACTCGGCCAACGGCGTCTCGTACGAGCTCGGTTCGGGCGACCTGCTCGAGGGCATCGACGAGGCGCTCGAGTCGCTGACCGCCGGCGAGTCCACCACCTTCGAGTCGAAGCTCGTCGGTGGCGACCGCGAGGGCGAGATCGCCCAGATCGCCGTGACCGTCACCGCCGTCAAGGAGCGCGAGCATCCCCGAGGCCGACGACGAGTTCGCGCAGATCGCGAGCCAGTTCGACACGATCGACGAGCTCAAGGCGGACCTCAAGGAGCAGATCGCGAAGTCCAAGACCTTCGGTCAGGGCGCCGCGGCTCGCGACAAGCTCGTCGAGAAGCTCACCGAGGACGTGAACATCCCGATCTCGGAGAAGCTCATCGAGGACGAGGTGCACCGTCACCTCGAGCAGGAGAACCGCCTCGAGGACGACGAGCACCGCAAGGAGGTCTCGGAGTCCAGCGAGAAGGCCTTCCGTTCGCAGATCCTCCTCGACTCGATCGCCGAGAAGGAAGAGATCCAGGTCTCGCAGGAAGAGCTCACCCAGTACCTCATCCAGGCTGCTGCGCAGTACGGCATGGAGCCGGGCGAGTTCATCAAGGTGATCGACCAGAACGGCCAGATCCCCGGCATGGTCGGCGAGGTCGCCCGCTCGAAGGCGGTCGCGACCGTCCTCTCGAAGGTGACCGTCAAGGACACCAACGGTGACGACGTGGACCTGTCCGCCTTCACGGCGGGCGTCGCGCAGACCCCGGCGGAGGACGCCGAGTAGTCGCGTTCCCACCCTTCTGACTGGAGGCGCGGTGCCAGCTGGCGCGCGCCTCGCAGTCCGTTTCAGGCCACCCGCATTGCCGTCAGCGAACAGACGCGAAGTGGTGCGTTGCAACCGATAAGTTCGACATCAAGCGACAACTGAACGGGAGCTTTTCCATGGCCGAAGCAACACTGAACCCCAGTGTTTTTGACCGCCTTCTGAGAGACCGGATCGTGTGGCTCGGCTCCGAGGTCCGCGACGACAACTCGAACGAGATCGCAGCCAAGCTGCTGATGCTCGCCGCCGAGGACCTGGAGAAGGACATCTACCTCTACATCAACTCGCCCGGTGGTTCGATCACCGCCGGCATGGCGATCTACGACACGATGCAGTTCGTGCCGAACGACATCGTCACGGTGGGCATCGGCCTCGCCGCGTCGATGGGGCAGTTCCTGCTCTCGTCCGGCACGCCCGGCAAGCGCTACATCACCCCGAACGCCCGTGTGCTGCTGCGCAGCCGTCCGGTGGGGCTTCGGCGGCACCGCTGCCGACATCCAGACGCAGGCGAAGGTCATTCTCGACATGAAGCAGAGGATGGCGGAGCTCACTGCGGAGCAGACCGGCAAGTCGATCGAGCAGGTGCTCAAGGACAACGACCGCGACAACTGGTTCACGGCGCAGGAAGCCCTCGAGTACGGCTTCGTCGACCACCTCCGTGCATCGTCCACCGAGGTCATCGGCGGTGGTGGGACCGTCGCCGACGGCGAGACCCAGACCGACGCGGCCGAGCCCGACGCCCAGTCCTGACCCGACCCACCGAAGAAAAGGAAACGAGAATGCATCTCCCCATGCTCGGTGGCGCGCAGAACGTCCCGGCCCCCACTGATCGGTACATCCTGCCGAGCTTCGAAGAGCGCACGGCCTACGGCTACAAGCGGCAGGACCCGTACGCGAAGCTGTTCGAGGACCGCATCGTGTTCCTCGGCGTCCAGGTCGACGACGCTTCGGCGGACGACGTCATGGCGCAGCTCCTCGTGCTCGAGTCGATGGACCCCGACCGCGACATCGTCATGTACATCAACTCGCCCGGTGGCTCGTTCACCGCGATGACGGCGATCTACGACACGATGCAGTACATCCGTCCGCAGATCCAGACGGTCTGCCTCGGTCAGGCTGCCTCCGGCCGCGTCGGTGCTCCTCGCCGCCGGTACGCCCGGCAAGCGTCTGGCCCTGCCGAACGCCCGTGTGCTCATCCACCAGCCCGCCGTCCAGCAGGGTGGCGGCCAGGCGTCGGACATCGAGATCCAGGCGGCGGAGATCCTCCGCATGCGCACCTGGCTCGAGGAGACGCTGTCCGAAGCACTCGAACCGCACGCCGGAGCAGGTCAACAGCGACATCGAGCGCGACAAGATCATGTCCGCCGAAGAGGCGCTCGAGTACGGCCTGATCGACCAGGTCCTCACGAGCCGCAAGAACCTGCCGGCACTCGTCAAGTAAGACCGACGACCCGCACGAGAAGGGCCCCGCACCGATCGGTGCGGGCCCTTCTCGCGCGCTCGGCACGTCCGGCGCTGTCAGTCCTGGTCGGGCTCGTCGTCGGCTGCCGGAGCGGGCTTCCGTCGGAGCAGGAGGAGCACGGCGACGACCACGCCGACGAGGACAGACCCCGCCGGCGCCGATCCAGAGCGCGTCGGACGACGCGGAGTCGGTGTTGCCGGACGCCGTCCCCGTGGTCGCGCTCGTGGCCCCGTCGTCGGCGGTGTCGGTCGCGCACACCGGCGGCTTCGTCGTCCCCGCGGCGGGCGGTGAACCCGGCCGGGGCGTCCCACGTGAACGTGTACTCGTCGGACACTGTGTGCCCGTCGGCGGAGATGATCTGCCACTCGACGGTGTACTTGCCGGAGTCACCGAGCGCGGCCTTCGTCGTCATGGACGGGCCGTCCACGGCGAGGCAGCCGTCCTCGTAGTACGCCGTCCGGCCCGACGATCCGGTACGCGAACCCGGAGTCCGAGCCGCCGATGTCGAGCAGCTTGTCGTTCGTCGTGATCTCGAACGCCTTCGGCAGCTCGGTCAGGGTGCCGTCGACCTTCGGCGTCGAGGCGATCATGTAGTTGTGCGCGCTGGCCGGGCCGGCGAGCCCGAGGACCGCACCACCGGCGATGGCGAGCGTCGCGGCGGCGCCGGCCACGAGCCTCCAGGCCCGCGACCGGCCACCTGCGTGACGCTCGACGCTCTGTGTCACTTGCTGGCGCTCCGACGGCGCATGCCGGCGACGGCGACGACCAGGGCGACCGCGCCGAGGACCAGGCCGCCGAGGCCGAGGAAGCGACCGACCAGGTCGGGGTCGCTCGAAGCGGTCGTTTCCGTGCCGGCCGCCTCGGCCGTCGGGGTGGCGGCGATGGGGTCGCCGTCGTCATCCGTGGCCTCGGCCGCGGTCAGGGTGATCGAGGGTGCCGGGTGCTCGGGCTCGGCCTTGCCGGCCTTCTGCTCCTGGTTCCACTCGACGGTGCCCTTCTCGCGGGTCTGCAGGGCCGGGAACTCGACGAGGTCGCCCGCCTTGCCGTCGGGCAGCGAGAACGACAGCTGGAAGGTGTCGCGCTCGTCGGCGGGGAGCGGCGTCTTCGCCGTGTAGGTGACGCTCGTAACGCGCTCGCCGGCGTCCTCGGCGGACTCGTCGTCCGACGCGGCGGACGGGCTGGTGTACTTCGCGGTCGCCTTCGTGATGGTCCAGTTCGGGTTCACGGTCGGCGTGACCTCGATGACCGACTCCGGCACCTGGAACTCGATCTTCGTGGTGGGAGCCGTCGCAGCCGTGCCGGACCGAGAACGTGGCCGTGGTGTACGAGTTCGCGGCGGTCGAGGTCGCGGTGGCCGAGACGTGGGCGCTGGCCATGCCGGCGGTGCCGAGGACGATGGCAGCGGTGACGCCGAGGGTCGCGGTGCTGACGACGGCGAGACGCTTGGACATGGGGTTCCTTCCGGGGCGGCACTTCTACAAGTTGTAGAGGAATCGAGGACACGCTAGCAGGATCGAACGCCCTGGGCGAACGGGGTGGCCGATTGCGGCTCGGCGTCGCAGCCGGTGTCGCCGGTTGCGATTAGGCTCGTGGACAGTCGGGCAGGTCGTCGGCCTGCACCCATCAGGCAGACGATCAGGTCTGCATCGGTCAACCAGGAGGGCACCGACATGGCACGCATCGGAGAGAGCGCCGACCTGCTGAAGTGCTCCTTCTGCGGCAAGAGCCAGAAGCAGGTCCAGCAGCTCATCGCCGGTCCCGGCGTGGCACATCTGCGACGAGTGCGTCGAGCTGTGCAACGAGATCATCGAGGAACGACTGGCCGAAGCCGGCGAGGACACCGCGAGCGGTGACTTCGAACTGCCGAAGCCGCGCGAGATCTTCGACTTCCTGCAGGAGTACGTCATCCCGGGCAGGACCCGGCGAAGCGTTCGCTGGCCGTGGCCGTCTACAACCACTACAAGCGGATCCGGGCGCAGGGGCAGATCACCGCTGCCGAAGACCGCGACGACGTCGAGATCGCGAAGTCGAACATCCTGCTGATCGGCCCGACCGGCTGCGGCAAGACGTACCTCGCGCAGACGCTGGCGAAGCGCCTCAACGTGCCGTTCGCCGTCGCGGATGCCACCGCCCTGACCGAGGCCGGCTACGTCGGCGAGGACGTCGAGAACATCCTCCTCAAGCTCATCCAGGCCGCCGACTACGACGTCAAGCGTGCCGAGACCGGCATCATCTACATCGACGAGGTCGACAAGATCGCGCGCAAGGCGAGAGAACCCGTCGATCACGCGTGACGTCTCCGGCGAGGGCGTGCAGCAGGCGCTGCTCAAGATCCTCGAGGGGACGGTCGCCTCGGTCCGCCGCAGGGCGGTCGGAAGCACCCGCACCAGGAGTTCATCCAGATCGACACGACGAACGTGCTGTTCATCGTGGCGGGGGCGTTCGCCGGACTCGAGGACATCGTGTCGTCGCGCGTCGGCAAGCGGGGGATCGGCTTCGGTGCTCCGCTGCACAGCCCGCTCGACCAGCAGGACCTCTACGCCGACGTCCTGCCGGAGGACCTGCACAAGTTCGGGCTCATCCCGGAGTTCATCGGTCGTCTGCCCGTCGTCACCACGGTGTCGCAGCTCGACCAGTCCGCGCTCATGCGGATCCTGACCGAGCCGAAGAACGCGCTCGTCAAGCAGTACCAGCGCATGTTCCAGATCGACGGGGTCGAGCTCGAGTTCGACCAGGGCGCACTCGAGGCCATCGCCGACCTCGCCGTGCTGCGCCAGACCGGCGCCCGCGGGCTCCGGGCGATCCTCGAAGAGGTGCTCGGGCCGGTCATGTTCGACGTGCCGTCGGATGACGACGTCGCGCGCGTGGTCATCACCCGCGAGTCGGTGCTCGAGAACGCCGCGCCGACGATCGTGCCGCGTCCGCGGGCGAAGCGGGTCGAGAAGTCGGCGTAGTCCGTCCGCCAGCGTCGAAGGGCCCGCACGTGTGTGCGGGCCGCTTTCGCGTGCGGGCGGGGCTGGCGCGGCCGGTCGGCCGGACGCTCTGCACAACGAAAGTCACCCCGAACCGCGCGATCGCGTGGTTCGGGGTGGCCTCGGCCGCGCGCCCGGCGGGGCTACTCGAGCCCGCGGCGGCGCAGCAGCGGCCCGACCTCGGCGTCACGCCCACGGAAGTCGCGGTACGCCTCGAGCGGGTCCTTCGCCCCGCCGACGCCGAGCAGGCGCGACGCGAAGCGCGCTCCGGCCTCGCGCGAGAGTCCGCCGTGCTCGCGGAACCACTCCACGGTGTCGGCGTCGAGCACCTCGGACCAGATGTAGCCGTAGTACCCGGCGTCGTACCCGCCCGAGAACGCGTGTGCGCGAAGTACGTCGACGAGTACCGCGGCGGCACGGCCTCGACCGCGATGCCGGCGGACGCGAGGGCGTCCCGCTCGAAGTCCTCGACGGAGGTCACCGCGGCGGCCTCGGCGGAGGACAGCCGGTGCCACGCCTGGTCGAGCAGTGCGGCGGCGAGGTACTCGGTCGTGCCGAAGCCCTCGTTGAAGCCGGCGGAGTCGCTCAGCCCGAGGACGAGCTCGGGCGGCAGCGGCTCACCGGTCTCGTGGTGCTTGGCGTAGTTCGCCAGGACGGACGGCCACGACACCCACATCTCGTTCACCTGCGACGGGAACTCGACGAAGTCCCGCTCGACGTTGGTGCCGGAGAACCGCGGGTAGGTCGTGCGGGCGATGAGGCCGTGCAGCGCGTGCTCGAACTCGTGGAAGAGCGTCTCGACCTCGTCCTGGATGAGGAGCGTCGGCGACCCCGCTGCGGGCTTCGCCACGTTGAGGTTGTTGACGACCACCGGCAGCGTGCCGAGCAGCGCGGACTGCTTGACGACCGGGTTCATCCACGCACCGCCGCGCTTCCCGTCGCGGGTGTAGAGGTCGAGCAGGTACAGACCGACCTCGGCGCCGTCCTCGTCGCGCACCTCGAAGACCCGGACCTCGTCGTTGTACCCGTGCAGGTCGTCGCGTTCGGTGAAGGTCAGGCCGTAGAGCTCGCCGGCGGCGTGGAAGACCCCGTCACGGAGGACCCGGTCGGCCTCGAAGTACGGCCGCAGCGCGGAGCTGTCGGCGGCGAACTGCTCGCCGCGCAGGAGTTCGGTGGCGTAGGCCCAGTCCCACGCCTCGACGTCGAACCCGACGACCCGTGACCGGACGGCCCGCTCGTCGTCGGCGTTCGCCGCGGCCGCCGGCACCAGGGACGACAGCAGCCCGTCGACGGCTTCGGGGGTCTTCGCGGTCTCGTCGGCGGTGACCACCGCGGCGTGGTTCGGGAACCCGGGGAGTTCGGCGCGCTCGGCCCGGAGTCGGACGATGCGCAGCAGCACGTCGCGGTTGTCGTGCTCGTTGCCACGGCGACCACGGGAGAGCGACGCGCGCATGATCCGCTCGCGCAGGCCGCGGTCGGCGAGCGACGCCAGCCACGGGTGGCCCGTGTAGAGCGGCAGCGTGATGAGCCAGCCGTCGAGCTCGCGGTCGGCTGCGGCACCGGCGGCAGCGGACTTCGCGCCGTCGTCGAGGCCCTCGAGCTCGGCCTCGTCGGTGACGTGCACGGCGAGGTCGTTGGTGTCCTCGAGCAGGTTCCGCTCGAACGTGGTGGTGAGCGTCGAGAGCTCCTGGTTGATTGCGGTGAGACGTTCCTTGCCGGCGTCGTCGAGCCCGGCGCCGCGAGGGTCATCTCGGTGTACGTCCGCTCGACCAGCCGGCGGTCCTCGTCGCTGAGGTCGGTCCGCTCGTCGAGCGTGGACCGGACCGCTGCGATCCGGTCGTACAGGCGACTGTCGAGGGTGATCGCGTCGCGGTGCGCGGCGAGGAGCGGGAGACCTCGGCCTCGAGGTCGTGCAGCTCCGACGTCGAGTCCGCCGAGGACAGCGTGAAGAACACGTGGCTCACGCGGGCGAGCGACTGCCCGGTGCGCTCGAGGGCGACGAGGGTGTTCTCGAACGTCGGTGTCTCGGCGGAGGCGGCGATCGCCTCGACCTCGGCACGCTGCTCGGCCATGCCGGCCTCGAACGCCGGTCGGTAGTGCTCGAGCCGCACGTCACGGAACGGCGGGAGGGAGTAGGGAGAGGTGCTCGAACGTCGAACGGGGCCGCCATCTCACCACTCTCTACGGATCTGGAGGCGCGGGAAGGCCCCGCCCAGGCTCTCAGTCCGTCGCGGGGTGCGTTCCTTCTCCACTCGCGACCGGACCGGAATGCGGAATCGGGCGTACCTGGTGGGAGGATCCGCCGGGTACGCTCCGATCTGACCGGGTAGCCCTGGTTTCGCCGGCTCAGTGCGCTCGCTGCGGCGATCAGGGTCTCGGCTGCGCGACGGGCGTGCACGGCCGGCTCCGTCGTGCCGGCGATGGCCGCCGTGGTCTGCGCGCCCTCGGCGAGGAGTGCGAGCTGGGCGGCGAGCCCCTCGGCCCGGGCGGAGTCGGCGACCGCGTCGGCGGTGAGTTGCTGCACGAAGCGCTGGAAGGAGTCCTTGTGGTCGCGGGCGATCTCGGCGACGGCGGTGACGTCGCGCCGAGCTCGCCGAAGGCGTTGATGAACCCGCAGCCGCGGAAGGTGTCGTCGCCGAACCACGACTCGAGGAAGTCGTACATCGCCAGGAGCTTGTCGCGCGGGGTCGAGGCGCCGCGACCGTGCCGTGCACGCCGCGCTCCAGAGGTCGTGGCGGCCGGCGAGCACCGCGGCGATGAGCTGTTCCTTGCCCGGGAACGCCGCGTAGAGCTTGAGCGAGACGCCGGCACCGGTGCGGATCTCGTCCATGCCGACGGACTGGATGCCGCGCGCGTAGAAGAGCTGGTCGGCGACGTCGACGATGTGGGCCCGGACCTCCGGGTCGACGGTGCCGGTCGAGATCGTGCCGGTCGGGATCGTGCTGGTGGCCATGTGCGTCCCTCGTTCCTCGCGTGTTCACCATCCCCGACTTGCGCTGGGGAACGAACGTTCTCTAGTGTAGTGGACATCGACCGAGAACGATCGTTCTCCGCCAGGTCGAACGGCCGCAGGGCCGCCTTCAGGGAAGGAACCACCATGGGAACCATCACCGTCGGGACCGAGAACAGCGTCGACATCGACCTGCACTACGAGGACAAGGGCCTCCGGGCAGCCGATCGTGCTGATCCACGGCTTCCCCCTCGACGGCAACTCGTGGGAGGGCCAGACCCCGGCCCTGCTCGAGCGCCGGCTACCGCGTGATCGACGTACGACCGCCGCGGCTTCGGGCAGTCCTTCGTGCATGAGCACCGGCTACGACTACGACACCTTCGCCGACGACCTGCACACCGTCCTCGAGACGCTCGACCTGCACGACGTGATCCTCGTCGGCTTCTCGATGGGCACCGGTGAGATCGCCCGTTACATCGGCTGTCATGGTGAGGACCTGATCGCGAAGGTCGCCTTCCTCGCCTCGCTCGAGCCGTTCCTGGCGATCACGGACGACAACCTCGACGGTGCCGGCCTGATGTCGTTCTTCGAGGGCATCGCCGCCGACGTCGAGAAGGACCGGTACGCGTACTTCACGAACTTCTACCAGGACTTCTTCAACCTGTCGGAGAACCTCGGCTCGCGCATCTCGGAGGAGCAGGTCCGCAACGCGTGGAACGTCGCCGCCGGCTCGGTGCGATCGCGTCCGCCGCGGCGCCGCTGACCTGGCCGACGGACTTCCGTCAGGACATCCCGAAGGTCACCGTCCCGGCGCTCATCGTGCACGGCACGGCGGACAACATCCTGCCGATCGACGCCACCGGCCGCCGCTTCACGAAGGCGCTGCCGGCCGCGGAGTACGTCGAGATCGAGGGTGCGCCCCACGGCCTGCTGACCACGCACACCGCCGAGGTCAACGAGGCCCTGTTCACCTGGCTCGCCCGGTCCTGATCCCCGGACGAGTGCGTCTGGTTCACCCGGCCCTGGATTCCCGTGACACTGTCGAGGGAACAGAAACGCCGGGTCCGATCTCGGACCCGACGTTTTCTGCTCCCCACAACGGGATGCTGCGCTCGGGGCTGACGTGCGGAAGCCCTGCGGCGGCGCTAGTCCTCTTCCGCGGCGTCGTCCGGGTTGGTCACCCAGCGCGCGGCCGGCGTCGTCGAGGTGGATCGGGATCGTGCCGTCGTCGAGGGCGACCATCGGCTTGCCCTCGAGGAAGGTCATGTCCAGCCCCATCCGGTCGTGTCGACGGCCTCGGTCGCGAGTTCGGCCTCGACCTCACGCACGGCGACGACCACCGCCTCGGGGAGTTGCCCGGTGCCTCCGCACCCACGTTCCAGCGTCTGCCCAACTGCATCCGTGCCTCCAGTCCGTCTGCTGCTTCCTGCTGCTCAGCCAACTCGATCTCGGTCACCGCGAGCTCCGCGCCGTCCGTGAACGACAGGTTCTCGATGGCGGGCTGACGGCCGCCAGGTCGACCGCCGCACGCTCGATGAGCGCGCGCGTCCCGGCCGGAGCCGCGACGACGGCGCGCGGCGACGGGCGTCTTCTGGGACGCCTTCGCCGCGGTCTTCGCGCCACGGATCCTCGATGAGCGCCTGACTCTACTTGGGCGGCCAGCAGCAGGCCCGTCGGCTCGGCCTGGGTGGGCAGCTCGGCCACGGTCGGCCAGGAGGCGCGGTGCACGCCGGTCTCGTGGGTCCAGGCCCAATACTTCCTCCGTCGCGAACGGCAGGAACGGCGCGAGCAGGCGCAGGAGCGCGGTCAGCGAGGATCGCGGCGCGGAGCGCGAGGACCGCGCTCGCCTGCGCCCCAGTGCGGGGTCGACTCGGTCGCGGTGCTGTATGCAGCGCTCCTTGACGAGTTCGAGGTAGTCGTCGCAGAACGTCCGGAGGAAGAAGCGCTCGGTGACCTCGAGCGCGCGGGCGTAGTCGAAGCCGTCGAAGGCCGCGGTCGCCTGCTCGATGACCGTGCCGAGCTCGGCGAGCACGTCCACGTCGAGCGGCTCGGTGACGCTGGTCGCGCCCTCGGGCAGCGGGAAGCCGTAGACGAACTTGGCGGCGTTGAGGACCTTGATCGCCAGATGACGGCCGACCTTGATCTGCTTCGGGTTCTGCGGGTCGAACGCCGCGTCGGTGCCGAGCTTCTCGACGAGGCCGCCCAGGTAGCGGACCGTGTCGGCGCCGGTGCGTTGCTCGAGGATCGACAGCGGCGTGACCACGTTGCCCTTCGACTTCGACATCTTCTTGCGGTCGGGGTCGACGATGAAGCCGGAGATGGACGCGTGCTTCCAGGGCGCCGTGTCCGCTTCGAAGCTGGCCGCGGAGCACGGTGGTGAACAGCCACGTGAGGATGATGTTCTGCGCCTGCGGGCTGACGTCGTACGGGTAGACGAGGCCGCAGAGCTCGGCGTCGGTCTCCCACTTGCCCGCGAGCTGCGGGGTCAGGGACGAGGTCGCCCAGGTGTCCATGACGTCGAGCTCGCCCTGGAAGCCGCCGGGGACGCCGCGCTGGTCCTCGCTGTAGCCGGGGGCCGGCTCGGACGCCGGGTCGACGGGCAGTTGGGCCTCGGTCGGGACGATCGGCTGGTCGTACACCGGCTAGCGGTCGGCGTCGAGCGGGTACCAGACGGGCAGCGGCCGTCGAAGAAGGCGCTGGCGCGAGATGAGCCAGTCGCCGGAGAGGCCGCCGACCCAGTTGTCGCTAGCGCACGCGCATGAAGTCCGGGTGGAAGGCGACTCTCCTCGCCGCGCTTCCGGAGCGTGTCCTTGAGCTGCTCGTCGCGGGCGCCGTTGACGATGCGGGCCAGCCTGGGCGGTGGAGACGATCTTGAGCGGCTTGTCGCCCTTCTCGAAGAACTTCACCGGGTGGTTGATCGTCTTCACGTCGCCGACCAGGTCGCCGGACTCGGTGAGGGCGTCCACGACGACCTTCTTCGCCGAGAACACGGTCTTGCCGGCCATCTCGGCGCGCTTGGCCTGGCGCTGGCCTCGGACTCGATCCACGCGGGCTCGTCGGAGCGGACGCGGCCGTCGAAGCCGATGATCGCGCGGTTCGGCAGTTGCTGCTCGCGCCACCACACGACGTCGGTGGTGTCGCCGAACGTGCAGACCATCGCGATGCCGGCGCCCTTGTCCTTCTGCGCCAGGTGGTGTGCGAGCACGGGCACCTCGACGTCGAACAGGGGGAGCGGACCGTGCTGCCGAAGAGGTCCTGGAAGCGATCGTCGTCCGGGTGCGCGACGAGGGCGACGGCGGGCGGCGGTGAGTTCGGGGCGGGTGGTCTGGATGACGACGTCGTCGCCAAAGCCGTCGGTACGGTGGAAGGCGATGCCGTGGTGGTCGCGCCGGGCAGGTCTTCCTTGTCCTCGAGCTCGGCCTGCGCCACGGCGGTGCGGAAGGTGACGTCCCAGAGCGTCGGGGCGTCGGCCTGGTAGGCCTCGCCGCGCTCGAGGTTGCGGAGGAAGGCGCGGGCGCTCGCCCGCGAGGTGTCGCTCGATGGTGCGGTACGACTGGGTCCAGTCGACGGACAGGCCGAGCGTGCGGAAGAGGTGCTCGAACTGCTGCTCGTCCTGCACGGTCAGGCGTGGCGGCTCGCACAGCTCGATGCCGAAGTTGTGGCGGGACACCGGGATCTGGTCGGCGGCCTTCGACGACTAGCCGTCGCCGCCCTCGAACGGCGGGACGAACGTGCCGTCGTAGGGGAGCTGCGGGTCGCAGCGGACGCCGCAGTAGTTCTGCACGCGGCGCTCGGTGGGGAGACTGTTGTCGTCCCAGCCCATCGGGTAGAACACGTGCTTGCCGCGCATGCGCTCGTACCGCGCCTTGAGGTCGGTGTGCGTGTACGAGAACACGTGGTCGATGTGCAGCGAACCGGAGGCGGTCGGCGGCGGGGTGTCGATCGAGTAGACGTTGCTGCGGTCGCCGGCCGCTGCACGGTCGAAGCGGTAGGTGCCGTCCTGCTCCCAGACGGGGCCCCCAGACGTCTTCGAGCCTCGTCCACCGTGGGCTTGGTCGTGGCTTCGTCATGGCTGTGCCTTCCGTTCGCTGTGTGCGGCACCGAGTCCGTGATGAGGTGCTCTGAATGTCGCGCGCACGCTGCACGCGGTGCCACCAATCGTAGCGGCTCGAGCGCGCGCGAGCAGGTCGCCGGTGGGCTCGCGCTAGGCACACCGGACTGTCGGACACGCCGGTGGCCTGGTAGTCTGTCGGAGTTTGTCCGGCGAGCGCGGAGTTCGCTGTGAGCTGCAACGTCGCCGTCCGCCGGACGCCCGAAGGACGCACCGCACACCGGAGGAACGACTTGGCACCGAACAACGCACCCCACACGCACGGCGATCGGCCGGTGCGCATTCGAAGGGCGCGGCGAAGCGCGCTCGTCGCGATCTGACGAAGGACGACGCCACCGTCGTCGAGGAGTCGTTGCTCAAGCGTGCCGTCGCGGCTGCCGCGCTCGGCAACGCGATGGAGTGGTTCGACCTCGGCATCTTCGCCTACCTGACGTCATCACCATCTCGCAGGTGTTCCTGCCGCAGGAGCGACCCCGCCGCGAACATCGTCGCGACGTTCGGCTTCTTCGCCGCCGCCTTCATCGTGCGCCCGATCGGCGGCGCCGTCTTCGGCCCGATCGGCGACAAGATCGGCCGCCAGAAGGTCCTCGCGCTGACGATGATCCTGATGGCCGCCGGCACGCTCATGATCGGCCTGATCCCGTCCTACGACTCGATCGGCTTCTGGGCCCCGGTCCTGCTGCTCGGTCGCCCGCTTCGTGCAGGGCTTCTCGACCGGTGGTGAGTACGGCGGCGCCGCGACGTTCATCGCCGAGTACTCGCCCGACAAGCGCCGCGGGTTCATGGGCTCGTGGCTCGAGTTCGGCACCCTCGCCGGCTACGTGCTCGGCGCGTCGATCGTCACCGGTTTGCAGTTCGGCCTCTCCGAGGACGCCCTCCTCAGCTGGGGCTGGCGCATCCCGTTCATCATCGCGGGCCCGCTCGGCCTGATCGGCCTCTACCTTCCGGCTGAAGCTCGAGGAGACCCCGGCGTTCCAGAAGCAGCAGGAGCAGGCCGCCGAGCGCGAGGGGCAGAAGACGCCGTTCCTCAAGCTCTTCGCGGAGAACTGGCGCTCGCTCATCATCTGCATCGGCCTGGTCCTCGTGTTCAACGTGACCGACTACATGCTGCTGTCGTACATGCCGACCTACCTCGAGCAGAACCTCGGCCAGAACGCCACGTTCGGCCTCATCCTCATCGTCGTCGTGATGCTGCTCATGATGGTCGTCATCGGCTCCGGCGGCCGGCTGTCCGACAAGTTCGGCCGTCGCCCCGTGCTCGCCGCGGGCTGCATCGGTTTCATCCTGCTGTCGTGGCCGGCCCTGAAGCTCGTCCAGACCGGCGATGGGCGTGGGGGTCTTCGCCGGCCTGCTCATCCTCGGCGTGGTCCTGGTGACCTTCACGTCGACGATGCCCTCGACGCTGCCGGCGCTGTTCCCGACGATCATCCGCTACGGCGGGCCCTCGCGATCGCGTTCAACGTGTCGGTGTCGCTCCCTCGGTGGCATCGACGCCGCCGCGACCTCCGCGCTCATCAACGCCGCGAAGGACCGCGGCTCGCGGGCCGAGGACATCCCCGGCGTTCTACCTGATGCTCGCGGCCGTGATCGGCCTCGTCGCGGTGTACTTCACCAAGCGATGACCGCCGCGTCGCCGCTGATGGGCTCCGGCCCGACGGTCGGCTCGGAGGACGAGGTCGCCGGGCTCATCGAGGACTTTCGCTACAACGACCCTGATGCTCGACCTCGCGCAGTCGGACTCAGGCGAAGGACTTCTCGACGAGCGAGATCCCGATCATCACGGCCGACGCCGCGAAGAAGGAGCACGCGGACTCCTAGCCCGCGGCACCGCCGCTGCTTCGCGCTCAGCGACACGTCACGGCCGGTTGGTCGCGTGATGTGTCGCTGGGCGCGAAACTGCGTCGGGACGGGACTGCCGTCAGGCCGCGCCGGCCTCGCCTCAGGCCGCGGTCCGGCCGCGAGCCGCTCGGCCGCACGCAGCAACCGCGCCGTCACTGCGTGCGCAGGTCGGTCGAAGACCTGTGCGGCCGGTCCCTGCTCCACCACGCGGCCCTCGTGCACGACGAGCACGTCGTCGGCCACCCGGCGCACGGCCTGCAGGTCGTGCGACACGAAGACCATCGCCACACCGGTCTCGTCCCGCAGCCGCTCCAGCAGCGTCAGCACGGCGTCCTGCACGGTCGCGTCGAGTGCCGTGACGGGTTCGTCGAGCACGATCACTCCTCCGGGTCCGTCGCCAGCGCATCAAGCGATCGCGAGCCGCCGCCGCTGCCCGCCGGACAGCGTGCGCGGGCGATCGGCGGCGCAGGATCAGGTCGAGCCCGACCTGCGGCGAGCGCGGCGGTCGACCCGCGCGCCGAGGTCACCGCCCGCCGAGCGTTCGCCGCCGCCGGTGAACGCGTCGGCGAGCACCCGCTCGACACTCCACCGCTCGTCGAAGGTCGCGCCGGGGTCCGGCACGACGGCGCGGCCATCCGGTGGCGTCGTCGGGGCTGACGGTCGCGTTCGTCGAGCGGCACCCACGGCTCGCCGTCGAGGGTGACCGTGCCGGTGTCCGGCGTCTCGAGGCCGAGCAGCATCCGCGCGATCGTGGTCTTGCCGGAGCCGGACGCCCCGATCACCCCGAGCACCCGGCCGCGGGCGAGCGCGAACGACACGTCGGTGACGGCGGGGACGCCCTCGAACGCGCGGGCGAGCCCCGACGCGGCCAGGACCGCCCCGGCACCTGGACGACCCGGTCCCGGCACGCCGCCGACCCGGTCCCGGCCGCCGCTGCCGCCCCCGCGCCCGCCGCCGCGGTCCCACGCGACGCCGCCCGCACCAGCGCCCGTGTGCCTCGTGCTGCGGGGCAGCGAACACCGCCGCGACCGGTCCCTCCTCCACGACGCGTCCCTCGTGCATGACCACGACACGGTCCGCCCACCCCGCGACGAGCCCCAGGTCGTGCGTGATCACCAGCAGCCCGGCCCCGCCCGCCTGCGCCGCACGGAGCTGCTCCATCACGGTGACGGCCACCCCGGCGTCGAGCGCCGTCGTGGGTTCGTCCGCCACGACGAGCTCCGGGACGACACGTGGCGGCCGCGATGAGCGCACGTTGCCGCATCCCGCCCGACAGCGTGCCGGCGAGCCGTCCGTCGGTCGCGATCGCGGGGTCGAGCCCGACCGCCTCGAGCGCGGCGCGGACCGCGTCCACCCGGGCGATGGCGTCATGTGGGTGTGCAGGCGCAGTGCGTCGGCGACCTCGCGCCCGACGGGACGCAGCGGGTCCAACGCGCCCAGCGCCTCCTGGCCGACGTAGCCGACCCGTGCGCCGCGCACGCGACGCCACCGCCGATCGCTGAACGCGCGGACGTCGAGCCTGGCGACGGTGAGGTGGTCGACGCGCACCGAGGACCCGGGCGCGGAGAGCCCGAGTGAGGCGCGGGCGGTCACGGTCTTGCCGGAGCCGGAGGCGCCGACGAGCGCGACGCACTCTCCGGACTCCACCCGCAGGCCGACGTCGTGCACGAGCGGCGTGCCACCGACGGCGACGGAGAGGCCGTGCAGGTCGAGCGCGGTCATCGGAGGGCTCCCGTCCGTCGGAGGGCTCGGCCGAGCACGGTCACCGCGGTCGCGAGCACGACGATCGCCAGGCCGGGGAAGGTGCTCATCCACGGGGCCGTCCAGGTAGGTGCGGCCGTCGGCGAGCATCGCGCCCCACTCCGGGGCCGGCGGCGTGCCGACGCCGAGGTAGCTGAGGGCGGAGGCCCACACGATCGCCTGCCCGACGCCCAGCGTCCCGACGGCGACGACGGGCCAGAGCGCGGTGGGCAGCACGTGGCGGACCACGATGGTCGCGGGGAGCGGCCCATCACGACGGCGGTCTCGACGACCTGCGAGCCCGCGCACCGCGCACCAGGCCGCGCACGATCCGGGCGTACCCGGGTGCGGTCGCGAACCCGACGGCGAGCATCGCCGGCACCGGGCCGGGACCGGTGACCGCGATGACGACGAGCGCGACGAGCAGCAGCGGGAGCGCGAACGCCACCTCGGTGATGCGCCCGACGACGGCGTCGACGACCCGCCCGCCGAGTCCGGCGACGACGCCGAGGACCACCCCGATCCCGCCGCCGACCAGGGTCGCGACGACCCCCACGACGAGCGATGCCCGGTACCGGCGACGACCCGCGCGAGGACGTCACGCCCCGACTCGTCCGTGCCGAACGGCTGGCCCACGACGGCGCCCGGAGTGCCTGGGCGGGGTGCACGGCGAGCGGGTCCCCACCGCCGAGCAGCGCCGGCCAGACCGCCGCGACGACCGCGACCGCCACCACGACGGCCGCCAGCGTGCCGGCCGGTCCGAGCGTCCCCCCACGGAACCGCTCGGACCCGTCCGGTCGACGGGTCGCGCTGCGTGCCGGCCTGGAGGCTCGGCTCGGCGATCCCGCTCACCGCGCGCCCGCCCCGGTGCGGGTGACGCGCGGGGCGCGACGCCGACGCGGCCCGGTCGTCCGGCTCGCGGTGCGCGGGTCGACCGCCCGTTCGACGAGGTCGGCGACCGCCAGCACGACGACGTACGCCGCTGCGGACACCAGCGCGATGCCGGCCACCAGGGGCATGTCCCGCTGCGTGACCGCGGTGACCAGGGCCCGTCCGATGCCCGGCAGTGCGAACACCGACTCGACGACGACGGCCCCGGACACCAGCGAACCGAAGGCCCAGGCGGACAGGGCGATGCCCGGCAGCGCCGCGTGCCGGAGCAGGTGGTGACCGAAGAGCCCCGCGCGGGTCTCGCCCCGGCTGCGGGCGGCGAGCGCGAACGCCGACCGCTGCGCGTCGACCACGCCGTCGCGGACCGTCTCGGCCAGGTACCCGGCGACCGGAACCGCGACCGTGACCACGGGCAGGACCCAGCCGCGGACGGTGCCGTCGCTCACGGCGGGCACCCACCCGAGCGCGCTGGCGAACACCACGATGAGGACGCCGCCGAGCCAGAAGCGTGGCGTGACGCTGGCCGTGGACGGAGATCGCGCTCGTCGGGCCGGCGGCGAACCGGCCGCGCTGCGTCGACCACCACGCGGCGACGATCGCGAGCGCCCACGCCACGACGAGGCCGAGCACGGCCAGGGTCAGCGTGACGGGGAGCTGCTGCCCGAGCAGCGTCGCGACCGGGGTTCGGAACGCGTACGAGTCGCCGAGGTGCCCGGTCGCCAGGCGTCCGAGGAACACCGCGTACGGTGCACGAGCACCGGCCGGTCGAGGCCGTACTCGGCACGGACCTGCGCCACGGCCGCGGCCGACGCCCACGACCCCGGCCCGCCGAGGATCGCGAGCGCGGGGTCGCCGGGGATGAGCCGGATCGCGACGAAGACGATGGTCGCGACCGCCCACAGCACGCCGATGCCGCCGAGCAGACGCCGGACCGCCCATCCGGACTACCGCCCTGCGGCCGAGCTCGCCGATCGTCCGCAGGCGGCCCACCGGGCGCGTGCCGGGCCTCCTGTCCGTCACCGTCACCGCGTCAGCGGTCGATCCAGGCCGCGCCGAACCACGGCGTCGAGACCGCGGTGGTCTGCACCCCGTGGACGGACGAGCGGATCAGGAAGTGGTTCTGCTGGTCGTAGAGGGGGAGGACGGTGCCGCTGGCGAGGATCGTCTCCTGCGCCTGCTCGTAGAGGTCGCCGCGCTCCGAGGTGTCGGACGTCCGGGTTGCCTGCTGGAGCAGCGCGTCGAGCTTCGGCTCGTCGAGCTGGGCGAGGTTCGCGAAGTACCCTGACGGTGCGGGCGTGATGCTCGCGCTGTCGTAGAGGATGCGGAGGACGTCCGCGCCGACCTTCGTGTACGGGGTGTTGACGACGTCGTACTCGTTCGCGGCGAGGGCGGCGTACCAGCTGGACAGGTCGAGCTCCTTGAGGATGACCTTGATCCCGACGGCCTTCGACGCCTGGATCTGCTGGAACAGGCTGCGCCCGGCCGGCACCGACTGGTTCGTCGACACCGGGAAGGTCACGGTCAGCTGCTGGCCGTCCTTCTCGCGGACACCGTCGCTGCCGACCTTCCAGCCGGCGTCGTCGAGCAGCTGCTTCGCCTTCGTCGGGGAGTACCCGAACAGGCTCTTGTCGGAGTACCCGTAGGGCTCGACGCTCGAGAGCACGGAGTACGAGCGCTTCGCGGTGCCGAGGAAGAGGCTCTTGATCCCGGGGTCGACCTCGGCGCCGGCGAT
This sequence comes from Curtobacterium sp. AC273, assembly GCF_979253735.1. Classification (NCBI taxonomy): domain Bacteria; kingdom Bacillati; phylum Actinomycetota; class Actinomycetes; order Micrococcales; family Microbacteriaceae; genus Curtobacterium; species Curtobacterium sp. AC273. Next base: position 285,957 of record NZ_CEEDDU010000008.1, read on the forward strand.
GAACGCCTTGCGGACGGCCTCGTCACGGAAGACGCCGTGCCCGGAGTTCAGCTCGAGGCGGTTCGACGCGCCGGGCCGGGGCGCGTCGAGGTCGCGGACGGCCCCCCTCGACGAGGCGGCCTTCAGCTGGTCGGGCTGGGCGTTGTCGATGACGTCGACCTGGCCGGACTGTAGCGCGGCGTAGCGCGACGTCGAGTCGGGCAGGAAGCGCCAGGTGATGCCCGACAGCCGCGGCTTCGTCGTCCCGCCGGCCTGCTTGCCGAGCGGCGTGTAGTCGGTGTTCTTCGCGAGCGTGACCCGGTCGCCGTGCTTCCAGCCGGTGACCTCGAACGGGCCGGTGCCGACGGGTGATCCGCAGTTCGCCTCCTGCGAGCGTTGCAGGCCTTCGGCGACTCCATGCCGACCCACGGCTGCGAGAAGGACTCGAGCAGCGCGCTGTCCGGACGGCTCAGGGTCAGGGTGACGGTGTGGTCGTCGGTCGCGGTCGCCTTCGTGATCGACCAGGGCGAGGTACCCCGTGCTGGACGCCGTCGCCGGATCCTGCACGTGCTCGATGTTCGCGACGACCGCCGCGGCGTCGAACGGGGTGCCGTCGGTGAAGGTCACGTCGTCGCGGAGCGTGAAGGTGAGGGTCGTGCCGTCGTCGCTGGTCGTCCACGACTCGGCGAGCGCGGGGACCGGCTTGCCGTCGTCGAGCGCGGTGAGCTCCTCGATGTACTGGCTCGGACAGCAGGGCCTGCGGGTAGTTGCCGCCGACGTGCGGGTCGAGGCAGGTCGGTTCGGCGTCGCCGGAGGCGGTAGACGAGCTGGGCCGCCGTGTTCCTCGGCGTCGAGTCAGCTGTGCTCGTGCCGGCACCCGTGCAGCCGGTGAGGGCGAGGAGGAGCGCGAGGGCACCCGCGTGGCGCCTCGCCGTTCCGCTCGCGCGACACGGCGGCGGCTTTTCTGTACTGAGTCCAAGATCATGGCTGGACGAGTTCTAGCGGTTTACTGGGGCGCATGGACGAACTGATGCGCCGCTGGTGGGCGACCTCGGACGCTCGAGTGCCGAGGTCCTCGCGTGACGCCGCCGCCGAGCTGTTCCTCGAGCAGGGCTACGGCCGGACGACCGTCGACCAGGTCGCCGTGGCGCCGGGGTGAGCCGGGCGACGTTCTTCAACTACTTCACCGCGAAGTCGGACGTGCTCTGGCTCGAGCTGGACGCCGCGGTCGCCTCGCTGCCGGAGCACCTCGCCGCCTCCACCGAGGACTCCGCCGTGCGTGCCGTCGAGCAGGCCCTGCTCGCCACCGCCCGCGCGCCGACCCGGAGCGGGTGCCGTGGGCGATCGCGCAGGCCGAGGTGATGGGCATCGGACCGGAACTCGCCGCCAGCGTCGCCGCCCGGGTGACGGCCCAGCACGCGACCGTGGCGTCGTTCGTGGCCGGACGGACGGGGACCACCCCGCCGCGCTCTGGCCGCAGACCGTGTCCGGCGCGATGCTCGGGGCGGCTGCGGCGGCCTTCGGCGTGTGGGTCGCCGACGGTGTGGGCCGGCGGCCGCTCGTCGAGTACGTGGGGGCTGCCCTGACGCCGGTGGCCGCGGGGCTCGACGCGCTGACGAGGTGCACAGGCTGGCCCGCGGCGGGGGTCGTGCGCGCCGACCGCTGTGGGAGGATCGTCGCCGTGCAGTCGTGGGTACGCGTGGGGCGTTGGCCCGTGTTCGCCGTCGTCGCCCTCGCCGGGGTGTTCGTCTGCTTCTGGCACATCGGGCAGCAGGTGCTCGACGGCGACGAACTCATCTACGTGCAGGCCGGCTGGCAGTACGTCCACGGGGTCTTCACGTTCAACCTCGAGCACCCGCCGACCGCCAAGTACCTCTACGGCCTCGCCCAGCTCGTCGTCGGGCAGGGCGTCCTCGGCCCGCGTCTCGTAGCGGGCACCGCCGTCTTCGCGACCGGCGTGGTGCTCTTCCTCTGGCTTCGTGGACCGCTCGGACACTGGGGAGCGCTCTCGCCGCGGGCCTCTGGTGGCTGACCCCGCGCGCGAACGGCCCCCGACGCGTTCGACCCGGGCTCGGGCATCGCGGTCCGCATCGACCGGATCGCCCTCCTCGAGCCCGTGATGGTGTTCTTCGTCGTCCTCGCGCTCGCCGCCGCCTGGGCGTGGATCACCACGAGCAGTCGCTGGCGCTGGGCGTGGGCGGCGGTCGCCGGTGCGGCCCTCGGGCTCGCCGTCACCTCGAAGGCCACCGGTGCCCTGTTCGTCGTGGCGATCGTCGTCCTGCCGATCCTGTTCCGGCGATGGTGGGAACTGCTCGTCGGGGGCGCGATCGCAGCCGCGGCGTTCGCGGTGACGTTCGTGGCGTCGTACGCGCCCGTCGGCATGGTCCGCGGGCTCACGTACATGCTCGACTTCCAATCCGCACACGACGCGAACGGCCACCTGGCGGAGATCGCTCGGCCACACGTACCGGTTCGCGCCCTGGTGGTCGCAGTACTGGTACATGGTCGTCGGCACCACCCCGGTGCTCGTCGCGGTGCTGGTCGTGGGGATCGTCGCCGCGCTGCTCGTCCGGCCGGACCAGCTCGTCGTGTACCTCCTCGCCGCGATCATCCCGGTCATGGTGTTCTTCGGTGCGTCGAAGGTGGCGCTCGCGCACTACTACGACGCGTGGATGCCGGTCGTGATCGCGCTCGCGGCCGTCGGCTTCGCCCGGCTCGGCCAGAGGGTCTCGCTCGCCGTCCGCGTGCGGACCGGCCACCGTGCCGACGCCGGGTGCCGTGGCCGCCACCACGGTGATCGCCGCCGTGGTCGTCCTCGGGGTCGGCGCGGCAGTCGTCCCCGCGACCCAGCAGACCGTCGCGGTCGCGCGGGTGCGGCCGTCGGGGCTGGCGCTGCTCGACGGGGAGCTCCGGGCACACGGCGTGGACGGCGGGCCGGATCCTGTTCACCGAGTACGGGGCACCGGGATGGCGGCCGTACTTCGCCGACCGCGGCGTGGACGTGCCGGTCGCCGGTCGGTACGGCGCGATCGTGCAGGGAACTGCGACGACCGCTTCCCGGTGCCGGAGCAGGTCCGGGCCTTCCTGTCCGCTGAACGGTCACGGTTGACGGCGTTCCGGATCGACGACCTGCGGGTGTGGGTGCCGACGGGCGGCGGAGCGATCGTGATCGACGGCGGGCGGTGTCCTGAAGCGCTGACTGCGCTGGCTGCGCTGGCTCCGTCGGAGAGGTTCCGCAAAAAACGCAACCTCGGCGGATTCGAGCAGCGCCATACCGCTGCGAGCAACCGCCGACGTTGCGTTTTGCGGGAGCGGGAGCGGAGGCGGAGCGAAGCCCGCCGCCGGCGCTCACTCCGTCCGAGGGCCCCGGCCCCGCCGGACGCCACGTCCTCCACGGTGCCGTCCCGGACGACCTCGGGCACGTCGTCGTCGGTCGGCACGAGGGACTGGTCGCCCGGCAGGCTCAGCGTGAGCACGGCCTCCTCGATGTACTGGCTCTGCTCGAGCGAGTGCTCGACCTCCCGCAGCCGGACGGCCACGTGCTCCTCGTTCTCGTTGCCGGTGAGGTCCACCGCCGCGACGAGGTAGACCCGCGACGGCCCGACGAACTCCAGGTGCAGGTACGTGACCCGCTCGACCTGGGACCGCCCGAGCAGTTCGACGAGCACCGCGTTCTCAAGCTCCGGCGAGGTGCTCTCGCCGAGCAGGAACCGGCGGTTGCGGTCGATCAGCACGATCGCGACGACGCCGAGCAGCACGCCGATCGCGATGGATCCGATGGCGTCGAAGACCGCCAGACCGGTGATCTGGTGCAGGAACACCCCGAGGAACGCGACGACCAGGCCGACGAGTGCGGCGGCGTCCTCGGCGAAGACGGCACGGAGCGTCGGGTTCGACGACGCAGCACGTGGCGGAGCACCGGCACGCGGCGCTTCGTGGCGGCACCGTGCGCCTGCCGGTACGCCTTCAGGCGAAGCTCGTGCCCTCGAGCACGAACGACACCGCGAGCACGACGTAGTTCACCACCACGTCCGAAGCCGGTCCGGTGTCCCCGAGTTCGGAGATGCCGTGGTAGATCGACACGATCGCGCCGGCGGTGAACAGGCCGAACGCGGCGAACATCGACCAGATGTACGTCTCGCGGCCGTACCCGAGCGGGTGGGCGCTGTCGCGCTTCCGGAGCACCGCGACGCTCGGCCACCAGCAGGAAGACCTCGTTCCCGGTGTCCGGCCCACGAGTGCGCGGCCTCGGCGACCATCGACGCCGACCCGGTGAGCATGGAGGCGACCGTCTTGGCGATCGCGACGAGCAGGTTCGCGGCGAACGCGATGATGACGGTGAGCGAGGACTCGGACGGTCCTGCTCCGAGGATGTGGGCATCGCTCCAGCATGCTCCCGTCCGGTAGACTCGCGTTCCAAGAGCACCGATCCGGCCATCACCGGGGAGCTCCCGGAAGAACGCGGACCTGGTCCGTCAGTAGAACCGGGCGGGTTCGGGACCGTCACCACCCCGACGACGAGCGGTCGTGGACGTGTCGAACCGGCACCCGCGGCAAGCGAGGTGGTACCGCGGAGCACGCCCGTCCTCGTGGAGATCGACCGAACCCACGAGGAGCACCGGTGCCTTACCCGTTGAACGCAGACCGTTCCGACGACGCCCGCGACGGCGTCACGCCGTCGCCGTCCTTCCCCGCCGTCGAGCAGGGGATCCTCGCCTTCTGGAAGGGCGATGGCACCCCCCAGGCGTCCATCGACCAGCGCGAGGGCTGCCCGGAGTGGACGTTCTACGACGGCCCGCCCTTCGCGAACGGCCTGCCGCACTACGGCCACCTGCTGACCGGGTACGCGAAGGACGTCTTCCCGCGCTGCCAGACGATGCGCGGCAAGCAGGTGCACCGCCGCTGGGCTCGGACACGCACGGCCTGCCCGCCGAGCTCGAGGCGATGCGCCAGCTCGGCATCACCGAGAAGCACGAGATCGACGCGATGGGCGTCGACGTCTTCAACGCCGCCGCGAAGAAGTCGGTCCTGCAGTACACCGACGAGTGGCAGCAGTACGTCACCCGGCAGGCGCGCTGGGTCGACTTCGAGGACGACTACAAGACCCTCGACGTCACCTTCATGGAGAGCGTCCTCTGGGCGTGGAAGCAGCTGTGGGACAAGGGGCTCGCCTACGAGGGCTTCCGGGTCCCGCCGTACTGCTGAACGACCAGACGCCGCTGTCGAACCACGAGCTGCGCATGGACGACGACGTCTACAAGATGCGGCAGGACCAGTCCGTCACGGTCTCGTTCCCGCTGCATCGGCTCGCTGCGCGGACGCGCTCAGAGCCACCGGCGTGCGGGCACTCGCCTGGACGACGACCCCGTGGACCCTCCCGACGAACGCCGCCCTGGCCGTCGGTCCGGAGATCGCGTACGCGGTCGTCCCGGCAGGGCCTGGAGGCGCGCTGACGGTGCCGACGCCGGTTCCGTCTCCTACCTGCTGGCTCGGACACCGTGGCCGCGCACGCGAAGGAGCTCGGCTACGCCTCGGTGTTGACGCGCTCGCCGCGGTCGCCCGCACCCTGACGGGCGCGGAGCTCGACGGCGTCGAGTACGAGCGCCTGTTCGACTTCCTCGCCGACGCCGAGGGCTACGACAACGCCTGGCGCATCCTGGTCGCCGAGTACGTCGAGACCGGTGAGGGCACCGGCACGTGCACCAGGCGCCGGCGTGCGGTGCCGACGACCAAGAGGTCTGTGCCGCCGCCGGCATCCCGGTCGTGCTGTCCCTCGACGAGGGCGGCGTCTTCACGTCGCAGTTCGGCGAGGTCGCCGGGCTGCTCTGGTCGGACGCGAACAAGCCGCTCACCAAGGCCGTGCGCGACGCCGGTCGGCTGCTCCGCCAGGCGTCCTACGAGCACAGCTACCCGCACCGCTGGCGGTGCCGGAAGCCCTCATCTACAAGGCCGTCTCGTCGTGGTTCGTCCGCGTCACCGAGCTCCGCGACCGCATGGGCCAGCTCAACCAGGACATCAACTGGGTGCCGGACAACGTCAAGGACGGCCAGTTCGGCAAGTGGGTCGGCAACGCCATCGACTGGTCGGTCTCGCGCAACCGCTACTTCGGCACGCCGATCCCGGTCTGGCAGTCGGACGACCCCGAGTACCCGCGCACCGACGTGTACAGGTCGCTCGAGGACATCGAGCGCGACTTCGGCCGCCTGCCGCTGAACGCCGAGGGCGAGGTGGACCTGCACCGCCCGTTCATCGACGACCTGACCCGGCCGAACCCGGACGACTCCCACCGGGCGGTCCACGATGCGCCGGATCTCCGACGTGTTCGACGTCTGGTTCGACTCCGGGTCGATGCCGTACGCCCAGGTGCACTACCCGTTCGAGAACCGCGAGTGGTTCGACTCGCACAGTCCGGCCGACTTTATCGTCGAGTACATCGGGCAGACGCGCGGCTGGTTCTACGTCATGCACGTGCTGTCCACCGCGCTGTTCGACCGCCCGGCGTTCCAGAACGTGATCAGCCACGGCATCGTGCTCGGCTCGGACGGGCAGAAGATGTCGAAGTCGCCTGGAACTACCCGGACGTCTCCGAGGTGTTCGACCGCGACGGCGCCGACGCGATGCGCTGGTTCCTGATGTCGTCGTCGGTGATCCGCGGCGGCAACCTCGTCGTCACCGAAGAGGGCATCCGCCAGGGCGTCCGCGAGTTCCTGCTGCCGCTCTGGTCGACGTACTACTTCTTCACCCTCTACGCCAACGCCTCCGGTGCGTCCGGCTACGACGCGAGCCGCCGTACCGACAGCACCGACGTGCTCGACCGGTACCTGCTCGCGAAGACCCGGGTGCTCGTCGAGGACGTCACCACGTTCCTCGACGCGCTCGACACCCCGCTCGCGGCCCAGGCCGTGCGGGACTTCGCCGACGTGCTGACGAACTGGTACGTCCGTCGGTCGCGCGACAAGTTCTGGCTCGGCGCGGAGTCCTCGCCCGAGGCGCAGGCGGCGTTCGACACGCTGTACACGGTGCTCGAGACGCTCACCCGTGTCGCCGCCCCGCTCGCCCCGCTCGTCACCGAGGAGATCTGGAAGGGCCTGACCGGCGGTCGGAGCGTCCACCTGACGGACTTCCCGGACGCCGGCGGATTCCCGGCCGACGACGCCCTGGTCGACGCCATGGACCGCGTCCGCGACGTCGCCTCGAAGGGCCTGGCGCTCCGCAAGGCCACGGCAAGCGCGTCCGCCTGCCCCTCGCCACGCTGACGCTGGTGGTGCCGGACCCCGCGGCCGTCGAGCCGTTCGCCGACATCCTGCGCGACGAGCTCAACGTCACGCAGGTCGTGCTCGAGCAGCAGGAGGAATCGTCGCTCGGCCGCTACGGCATCGAGCGGAAGCTCACCGTCAACGCCCGCGTCGCCGGACCCCGCATCGGCAAGCAGGTGCAGCAGGTGATCCCGGCCGCAAAGAAGGGCGACTGGGTCGCGACCGAGTCCGGCGTCACCGTGGGCGGCGTCGATCTGGTCGAGGGCGAGTACACGCTCGACCTCACCGTGGCCGACGACAGCGTCGCCGTGGCGTTCCTCGACGGCGGCGGCCGCGGTGCTCGACACCGTCACCACGCCCGAGCTCGAGGCCGAGGGGCTCGCCCGCGACGTCGTCCGCGCCGTCCAGCAGGCCCGCCGTGACGCCGACCTCGACGTCAGCGACCGGATCGCCCTGCGGCTCGGGGTCACCGCCGACGCGGTGGACGCCGTCCGCCGGCACGAACAGCTCATCGCGGGGGAGACCCTGTCGACGAGCGTCGACGTCGAGACGGCCGAGTTCGCGCAGAGCGAGGGCACCGACGTCGGCAACGGTGCGAAGGTGTCCGTGGAGGTGGCACGCGCATGAGCGATTACCCGGAAGAGCCGTCCGAGGACGGCATCGAGATCCCGGTCGGCCTCGCCGCCGGCGACGTCGACCTGACGGAAGCCGTGCCCTTCGGCGCGGACGACGACGAGGTCAAGCGGGTCGAGGCGGCGCTGTACGCCCGCATCGGCGAGCAGTCGCCCGAGCACCGGCTGTCGGCGTTCCGGCGCGCCGTCGAGCTCCTCGGCGACCCGCACCTGTCGTACCCGGTGATCCACCTGACCGGCACGAACGGCAAGACCTCGACGGCGCGGATCGCCGAGAGCATCGTACGCGCGCACGGGCTCCGCACCGGCCTCATGACGAGCCCGCACCTGGTGTCGATCCGGGGAGCGCATCGTCATCGACGGCGCACCGATCGCGCCGGGCCGCTTCGTCGAGAACTGGGACGACATCGCCCCGTCCTCGAGCTCACCGACCAGGAGCTCACGGCCAAGGGCGAGCTCCCGCTGACCTTCTTCGAGGCGCTGACCGTCCTCGCCCTGGCGTGCTTCGCCGAGGCGCCGGTCGACGTCGCCGTGATCGAGGTCGGCATGGGCGGCGAGTGGGACTCCACGAACGTCGTGCGAGCCAGGTGCAGGTCTTCACGCCGATCGCGATCGACCACGCGAAGCAGCTCGGTGGCACCGTCGCCGAGATCGCCCGCACGAAGTCCGGCATCATCAAGCCGTCGTCGTCCGTCGTGTCGAGCACGCAGGCCCCCGAGGCCCTGGCAGAGCTCCAGCGCGCGGCCGAGCTCACCGAGTCGACCCTCGCGGTCGAGGGCGAGGGCTTCCGGGTCGTCGACGTGACGCCGGCCGTGGGCGGGCAGCTCATCACCGTGCAGGGGATCGCCGGCCGCTACGACGACCTGTTCCTGCCGCTGTTCGGGCAGCACCAGGCCCACAACGCCGCGGTGGCGATCGCCGCCGTCGAGTCGTTCCTCGGCCGCGGCTCGCAGCCTCGACGAGGACGTCCTCTCCGAGGGACTCGCCGGTGCGACCAGCCCCGACGCCTCCAGCCGATCGCGATCGGTCCGACCGTCGTGGTCGACGCGGCGCACAACCCGCACGAAGCCCGCGCCCTCGCCGAGGCCCTGCCCGTGGCGTTCCCGTCCGAGCACGTCGTCGGCGTCGTCGGGATCCTCGGCGACAAGGACGCCCGCGGGTTCGTCCGCGCGCTCAAGGGCACGATCTCCACCTTCGTCGTCACGCAGCCCCCGGGGGACCGGGCGCTCGACGCGGACGAGTTCGCCCGGATCGTCGTCGACGAGGTCGGCGAGGACCGGGTCGTCGTCGAGCCCTCGCTCGCCGCCGCGCTGCAGTGAAGCGCGCGACCTGGCGGACGAGGCGGACGCCGAGGACGCCATGGTGCTCGTCGCGGGCTCCATCGTGATGGTGGGCCGGGTCGTGGACCTGGTGCAACCAGGAAGGCAGGACGAAGTGACGGACGCCCCTCGGGCCTCCAGTGGCCTGGTCGTCCCCGCGCAGCGGTCCGGAAGCCGCGTCAGCGAACGCGGGGGCGCAGGAGAGTCCTGCCTGTCGATCGCCCTCGTGCTCGAGGCGATCATGTTCTTCTTCCCGATGCTCGTCGTGTTCGGCAAGGGGACCCTCCCGCCGGCCGCGGCGTTCGGCGGCGGCATCGGCGGCGATGCAGGTCGTGCTGGCGCTGGCCTCACGCCTGACCGGCAAGCCCGCCGGTGTGTGGATCGAGTGGCTGCTGCAGGCGGCACATCCTCGCCACCGGGTTCATCGAACCGTTCATGTTCGCGGTCGCCGTGGTGTTCCTGGCGCTGTGGGTCTTCTGCTTCGTCAAGGGCGGTCAACTCGACCGCGTGAACGCCGCGCGCCGAGCGGCCATAGGCGAGTGACTGACCACCCCTCTGACCCCGCGAACACACTAGAAGTACTGCGTGTCCGACCTCGAAGAGACCCTCGTCCTCGTCAAGCCCGACGGCGTCGCCCGCCAGCTCACCGGTGAGATCCTCCGCCGGATCGAGGCCAAGGGCTACGAGATCGTCGACCTGAAGATGCTCACGGCGCCGCGTGACCTCCTCGACGCCCACTACGAGGAGCACCAGGGCAAGCCGTTCTTCGAGCCGCTCGTCGAGTTCATGCAGTCCGGCCCGGTCGTCGCCGTGCGCGTCGCAGGCAACGGCGTCATCGCCGGCTTCCGGTCGCTCGCCGGCACCACCGACCCGACCTCGACCGCGCCCGGCACCATCCGTGGTGACCTCGGCCGCGACTGGGGCCTCAAGGTGCAGCAGAACCTGGTGCACGGGTCCGACAGCCCCGAGTCGTCGGCGCGCGAGAGCTCGCGCTCTGGTTCGCCTGAGCCGCGGGGACGACCGTGACGAACAACAACGACCGACCCACCAAGAACGAGCGTCGCCAGCACGCGCGTGACGTCGCCCGGCAGCGCGCCGACGCCGAGAAGCGCCGCAAGCGCCGCAACCGCTGGTTCCTGCAAGGCGGCATCGGCGTCGGCATCATCGCGATCGCGGCCATCGTCGCGATCGTCATCGTGAACGTGAACAACGCGAACACGGTGTCGGCGACGGGCCCGAAGAACATGGCGACCGGTGCGATCCAGTTCACCGGCCAGAACGGCGAGGTCACCCCGGTGACCACGAAGGCCGTGACGGCGAACGGGACGGCCACGCCGGTCCCGACCAAGAACGCCGACGGCGCGGTCGCCGTGACCGAGTACGTCGACTGGGCCTGCCCGGTCTGCAAGCAGTTCGAGGCCGCCTACGCCGACCAGATCCTCGACAAGGTGAAGTCGGGCGAGAACACGCTGGCGATCCGGCCGGTGTCGATCCTCGACCGCGGCTACCAGAACTCGCGCTACGCCAGCCGTGCCGAACGCCACGATGTGCGTCGCGAACTACGCCCCGGACAAGTTCCTCGACGTCCAGACGCAGTTCTTCGACAACCAGCCGGAAGAGGGCACCGCGGGCCTGACGAACGCCGAGATCGCGAAGCTCGTGAAGGCGGGCGAGGGCGACGGGGTCGAACGTCTCCGAGTGCCTCTCGAGCGAGCAGTTCAAGGGCTGGGTGACGAAGTCGACCAAGGACGTCGTCGCGGACCCCGCACTGCAGAGCACGCAGGGCTTCGGTACGCCGACGATCCTGGTGAACGGCAAGAAGGTCGACACGCTGACCAACGTCATCTCCGAGATCGACGCGGCCGCGGTAGTCCACCGAGCTGGCCGGCCGGGTCGCCGGGTCGCCGCAGGCTCGCACAACGAAAGTCGCCCCGAACCACGCGAATGCGCGGTTCGGGCATTTCGTTGTGCCATGGCGCCTACGGACACCAGGCCTCGCGCCACGACGACCACGACGAGGGGCCCCCTACGCAGCGCCGCCGTTCTGCTCGGCGAACGCGGCGAACGCGTCCGTGTCGGTCAGCGAGCCGGTGTACTGCTTCCCGTTGACGATGATCGTGGGGGTGCTCATCACCTTGTCGAGCGACGAGTTCGGGATCGCCTCGTTGAGCACCCGGTTCGTGGCGTCGCCGACCCAGCCGGCGAAGCGCTGGTCCTGGATGCAGGACATGACCTCGCCGCTCGTCGCGCCGGCAGCCTTCGCCAGGGCGGCCAGCTTGTCGTTCGTCACGCGGGTGCTCTCGGACGGCTGGTTCTCGTAGAGCGACGTGTTGTACGCCAGGAACGCGTCCGGGTCGGAGTCGGCGACGCACGCCGCCGCCGCAGCCGAGCGGGTGGAGTACTTCGACCCGAGGACACCCGGTCGAGCAGGTTGAACGGGTGCAGCTCGAGCGTCGCCGAGCCGTCCTTGACCCACTGCTGGATCTGGGGCATCTGGCTCGTCTCGAACTGGTTGCAGTACGGGCACATGTAGTCGAGTACACGGTGATGTTCATTCACCGAGTCATCCTGCTCTCACGTCATCGGCTTCCGCCCTCAGGCGTCGCCTTCGTCGTCACGGGCTGGATCTGCCCGGCGACGCCGTGCAGCAGGACCCCGTCGCTCGCCATGTTCCTCGGGCCGGGACCCGCCGGCTGCACCGAGTTCGCGTCTACGACGACGACCGCGACGACCGCGAGCCCGCCGACGATGATGCCGCTGATCCCGGGGTCCGGTTGCGGCGCCGACGCGCCTCGCTCCTTCCTCACGTGTCTCGCGAGCG